>NZ_BCWY01000141.1 GCF_001894825.1 Rhodococcus jostii NBRC 16295
CGTACGGAACAACGTCACGTTGTCCGGGGTACGCGATACATTCCCCGATGTGAGGATCGGGTACAGCCGAGGACGCCGAGTTCCCCTTCTCGCAAAGGCTTCGAACACGCCTTCCCGACGCATCGACCGAGGTCGTATCCACTACGCGGCGGCCCGCCGGGCCAGGCCCAGCTTTTATGGGAGCGGCGTCGTCACAGCCGAGCTAGCGGCGGGTACGTGGTACGACGAGTACTGTTATCTGGTCTGTACCGGGAAACTGAGGAGTGGAACCTGTGGCACGCAAGGTCGTGGTGGAGCTGGTCGACGACATCGACGGGACCGAGTTCGGGAGCGACGGTGAGAGCATCGGCTACGCATTCGATGGAGTCGAATACCAGATCGACCTGAAAGACGAGCACGCCAAGGAGTTCCGCGAGACGCTCGAGTACTACATCGACCACTCCACTCGCGTCGGCGGCCGTAAACACCGCTCCGACCGGGCAGTCAACCCGGAGGTCGCGAAGCGCCAACCGGGTGAGACGAAGAAGATCCGCGCCTGGGCGATCGAGCAGGGCTACGAACTCTCCTCCCGCGGACGCATCCCCACCGAGATCGAGCAAGCCTTTCACGACGCTCACTAACATCCCTCGTCCGGTTCGACGGCAACGACGACCCTTCTCGCGGAACACCGCCCCTGCCCGCCTGCTGAAACCTAGGACGGCCACCAACCGACGTGGACACGCAGTAAATCTGTGGGCGCTCGACGCGAGCCTCCTCTCACCGCGATGTGGACCCGTGGTGGCAACTGGCATTGACGTGATGCCGATTCAGGCGAACACCGGGCCGGGATCAGCTACCGGATGGGGTGTGGATTCCCGTGGTTCGGGCGGCAGGGCCACCCCTCGCCGTTCGGTGTTTCGCTGTCGGTGGAGCTCGAGTTCCCATCGGACGAAGTCGTCGAGGCTCGGGTCATCGGGGTGCATCGTCACATTCGGGTGGACGCGCGTGCCACCAAGTGTGTTTCACCGTGTATCGATCTGGCTAGCAGCGTGCTGACCAAATTCTGATCCTCTGCGTCACTCGCCTCCGCGCGGGAGCGGCGTCTCGCCTCGGCAGTCCAATAGTGTTGTGTCACAGTGAATGTGGGATGGAAAGCACGGTGATCCCGGTATCCTGTTGAAGTTCCTGAATCAGGTCGCCGCGCTCGGTGAGGGTGCTGGTCGCGATGACCGAGGAGTTTGGCGGCCGCTGTCCCATCTGTGGGTCGGGCGCCGGCGTCGCCGAACAAGGCGAGGCGCGCGTGGGTGTGGGCAAGGTCGTGCCGCGCCCCTACCGGATGCCGTCGAACCCGGCTGCACGCAGGGCCGATGCCCACATCTGGGTCAGTTGGTAGTTCCCGGTGGTGAAGATTTCGGCGGTGACCCCGAACTGGGCGGCGGTGTTCGAGGTCAGGTCTGCCAGCACCCGGTCCGTAGTGATTGGCATGCGCGAGACCGCGCGGGCGGCGAGTTCTGTACCAGGTATCACCCGCATGCCACCCCACGTTTCGAGCAGGGTGATCTGCTCCGACTCGGCGGTGTAGCAGGTGCCGTGGGTGTCGGCGAGGTCGAAGCGGCCGTACTCGGCGTTGGCGAACCACCAGGGTCCGTGTTCGGCGCCGTGACACCGGAAAGCCTCCGTCCCGGCCGGGCAGCGCCGGGACGGAAATCGATCACGCAAGTGTTCCGGGGGGTGGGGGTGCGAGCAGGTGCAGAGCGGTGCGGGGTGAACTCACGCGGTGAGCCGCCCGGTGGCCGTACGAGCAAGATCGACCGCCGAGGGTCCGTCCCCGTCGAGCAGAGCCTGTCGCGGCGTCCGGCCGCCGAGTTCGGGTTGTTCGGTCATCAACCAGGACGCGGCCATCCACCGCGTCCCGTCAAATTCGGCCCACAGCCGCAGGATGTCCTTGATCCCGAGGATGGGACGGGCGGGAGTGGCCCCGTCGAACCCGGCGACGGAGTATCCGGCGGAGCCGTCCTCCGCTTCGAGGCGTAGGACCCGGTGCTCACGCACCGCCTGGCTCAGGGCCTGCTTCGTCCAGCCGGTCACCTCGAGCACCTGCTTGTGGGTGAGGATCGCCCCGATGTGGTTCTCCCAGGCGCGGCGCGCCTTCAGGCCGGAGAGCACACCGCGGATCCCGTTCTCGACGTACGCGGCGTCGCCCGGGTTCAGCTCCGTCTGGTCGAGCCCGCTGGCGGCGAGCTCGGCGGCCACGATGTCCCGCAGTGGTGTGCTCATGCCCTCATCATCCTTGGTCAAGCAGGTCAAGTCAACCAGGTCAAGCGAACGCTGTGGTCCGGGCCCAGTCAGTGGCACTTACGCGGTTGTCGGAGGCGACCGCAATACTTCAATCACACCAGTCACACAGGAAACAGGAGAACACACATGCGCCCTCGCCCCCGAACCGCGTTCCTCGCTCTCGGTGCGGTCACCGTGCTCGGTCTGTCCGGGTGCTCGGCCATCGCCGATGCCGATCCGGGAACCGGCTCGCTCGGGGGCGCCCCAGCTGCCCCCGCGCCGGGGTTCGATCCCGCGCCGGCGCTGGCGAAGCTCGAGACACTCGCCCTGAAGGGCCGCGCCCCGAAGACCGGCTACACCCGCGAGCAGTTCGGCCCATCGTGGTCCGACGACAGCGGCGTCGAGGGCGGCCACAACGGGTGCGACACCCGCAACGACATACTCCGACGCGACCTCGAAGATCTGACCTACAAAACCAGCACAAAGGACTGCGTCGTGGCGACCGGCACCCTCCATGACACCTACACCGGCACAACCATTTCGTTCGTCCGGGGCCAGGACACCTCCACCGCGGTGCAGATCGATCACGTCGTCGCCCTGTCCGACGCCTGGCAGAAAGGCGCCCAGCACCTGCGCCCGGAGCAACGCCGTGACCTGGCGAACGATCCGCGCAACCTCCAGGCCGTCGACGGTCCCACCAATTCGCAGAAGTCCGATTCCGACGCCGCATCCTGGCTGCCACCGAATAACGGCTACCGGTGCACCTACGTCTCCCGGCAGATCGACGTCAAAGCGCTCTACAACCTGTGGGTGACCCAGGCGGAGAAGGACGCGATGAGCCAGGTACTGCACTCCTGCTGACCACCCGTTCGGGGTCGGTTCGCGAGGGCAGCGGTGGCCACCACCGCAGCCCGCAGCCCTCGGCGTACGGGGACGCTCATCCAGGTGCGGGAACAGCATTGCCGCCAGTGGGATTTGCGGTCATGTTTCCCGCTTCCATCCGTTGTCACCGGGTGTGGCGGTGGTCTGCCGATCCGGTGTCCTGTGCCGATGTTCGCGGACCCCGCGGCCGTGGACCGGGGGAGACCCCGAGCGCGGCGAGCGGGCGACGCTCCTCGTCGGGCAACGCGTCGGCACGCCACTCCTTGACCGCCCGGTAGAGCCACTGACCTACCTGGTCACCGTCGGCGGTGACATAGTTCGCGGGCACCAGCGCGTTGCCGTGCTCTTCGCGGTAAGCAGCGATCTCGGTGAGCATCCGTCGGCGCTTGCTGTCGGACCGTGGCACGGCCGGAAGTGGGACGTCGTCGTCGCTCCACACGAACCCGACCGCAATCGAGTAGCTCGATGCGATCGGGAGGCAGGGTGCCGAGCATACGGGCGACACGCTGGCGGTCCTGCCAACGTCCCAGTCGGAAACCGCATTCGGTGACGAAGTCGGCGGGGATCGCGGTGCGGGGGTGTCGGTGTCGAAACGCGGCGTAGAGCTGCAAAGGCGAGCCTGCGGACCGGTTAGCGCGCATCGAGATCGCATCCTTCCGAAAACCGTCACGTCGTCGGGATCGTCATCAATTCAAGTATGTCAACCAGCTTGACGATCTGCCACGAAAGTCGATCCGTGTTGGGCTGAAAATTGTGTGCGGATAGTCGGGTCTGGCAGGGCTCTTCCGTGCCCGGCGTCGTTCAGCGCTCGCCTGCGCCACCGGGACCCGCACGATCGGCGGTAGCGACCAGTCGGCAGCCGTCGCAATTATTCGGGCCGCTGCGGCAACTGAGGGTTCCGCAGCGTCGTCACTCGAAAACGCCGCTCGAGGCGAGATTTCAGGCGGGGGAGGTATGTCGATAGCGTCGCGGCTCCGCCAAGCGGGTCCAGGACCTATACCTTTGGTTCTCGTCTGACCACGTGCCGGAGCGGTGTCTTGCGTGCAAGGTTGCACGTATGCTTGCAGGCGTGCTTGCAGGCGTGCTTGCAAGCAGAGACGCAAGCACGTATGTTCTCTCCCGCAGGCAGTTGTCACCGACCACGGCAATTGGGTCGCCGACAGCGGTACAACGCGGTCAGCACCTTCAACGCGGAAAGGACACTCTCCGATGCCCAACCCCCGTGGACTAGGAAACCGATCCGTGCCAGCCCGGAAGCCCGCGGGTGCATATGAACCCCAAGTACTGTCGCCTACATCCACCGAAGACTCGCTCCCCGGCGGGGAGGCGGCGACACCTCCTGGTGTCTCCGCGCTGGAGCCCAAGACGAGACCCGAAAAAGAGCCATTGAATACTCGCGTGCTAGTGAGCACGTCCCAGAGACTGGAGTGGTTCACCAAAGAACACGGGTACACGGTGACCAACGTCGTTGATGTCGCGCTGCAGGAGTTCCTCGCGCGCAAGGGCGTTCCCGACGTCGACACACTCCGTGAGATAGTCGCCCGTGCCGGTGGCCCCGAGCTCGCCGACTAGACGGGGGAGGGCGGTCGATGGCAGGTGAGGACCAATACGCGCTGTTCGAATTCGACGATGCCACTGTAGAAGTGGACGAGGACGGTGTTCCCTCCGAAACCGAATCCGACGAACAGCCGGACGTCGCCGAAGAAGTCTCCACCACGCAACCTCCCGAGGCTGACCGTGACACGACTATCACGCCGGTATGGGAGACGCTTCCCGCTGGAGACGAGGCAGATGGCCACGCGCTGATCGTGACCGCCGACCGAACCTACATGCCGTCCGGGCGAGAGCTCACCGGGCCGGTCGATTCGGTCGAGAAACTCGACAAACTGATTCGCTGGGCATCTCTCACGCCGCTGGGTGCCCCTCCGCAGGTGTGGATCGTCAACCACGGCGCGTGCGAGGCATTGGGGTGGGTGATCGATCCGGGCAGCGAAGACGACTTCGACGACATGGAAGCGCTGCGCACCCGCGCCGCGTCCGACCTGACCGCCGTCCTTCAGGCCACCCTCACCCCGATGCTCAACGCAGGATGGGAGCTGCGCGGCGATCCGGGGCACGTGGTGCACCTGTCCCGCAGCATCGGCAAATTCACCTCGATGGTCGACGTAGTAATCGAGCCATACGTGTGGACCTACTGGAACAAGGACTTCGGCTGGAACAACCGGGTCGGCGAGATGGGCATCCTCGGATCACCGACGGCCGGAACGTATCTCCCGGACGACGACCTCCCGGCAGCACGGGAGCTCGGTCGCCGGTTGGCCTGGTGCGCCAAGCACCTGGGGGTGCTCCCGGGACCGACACCGGCCCGGACCGGCGCCGCCCTCGTCGACAAGATCAAGCGGGAACGCACCCGCAGCGGCAAAGGCATCGTCGTCACCACACCCGGCTCGGTCCCACCGCTGGACGGCGCGCCGCGGGGAGATCTCGAACCCGCTGTCGGCTGGACCCGTGTCCCGGACGCGCAGGATTTGGACGGGGCGAGCCGGTTGGTGTCGATCGACCAACGCGCGGCCTACCTCGCCTCCGCGGGCATGCTCGAATTCGGCTACGGGCAACCCCAGCACCTGACTGGTGACACTGCTGCGGCTGCGGCGGTGGGGGAGAAGGGTGCACCGTTCGGGCTGTGGCGGATCACCCTGCCGCCCGGGCAAACTTTGTCGCTGCCCGAGAAACTCCCGTTGCCGCATCCGCATATGCTCGCGGACCAGCCGGTACAGACCTGGGTGACGACGGTCAGCCTCGACGGGCTGTGCTCCCCGGTGGCAGACGGAGGGATCGGCGCCGATCTCGACGACCTCGACATCGCCGAGGCGTGGGTCTACCCACAGCAGGGCCGGACGCTGGACAAGTGGGCGAAGATCCTGCGCGAGGCCCGCAAGGCCGCGGTGGACACCGACGACGCGGCGACGAAACGGTTCCTCGGCACGTGTTACAAGGGCTACATCGGGCGGATGGTCAACCCGGACATGTGGACTGCGAAGCAGATGCAACATCACCACCAGCCTTTGTGGCGGGCGTCGATCATCGCGCACTGCCGGTGGCGCGGCCGCCGCGTGGCGATGCGGATCGCCCGCGAACACAATCGTTGGCCGGTCCGCACCGTCACCGACTCCTGGGTATACCTCCTCTCAGGCGGTGAGGACATCGCGGATCCGAGTGAGGCGTTGGGGAAGATGGCGGTCGAGAAGGACGTGATCCTCACCGACACACTCCTGTCCGCCTTCACATCGGCCCAGGACGTGCACGAGGTGAACCTCGCGATCAAGGCGGCCTTCGCCGACAACGAGGACGCCGCCGACGACGAAGGGGAGGGGGCACTCTGATGGCCCTGCATCTCCCGAAACCGCGCACCAAAAATCCGGCACAGCAGGCGGTCGGCCTCGACGGCCTCAAAGTCTCCGTCGCCAACGCCGCGACCAGCGGTGTCGAAAAATCAAAACAGGTCAAAAGTGGGGGACTGGCCGGACTGACCAGCAAGGTCTCGGTCAAGCAGCTGCGGAAGGAGCTCGGCAACGAGGGCCTGCGTCAGGCCGCGATCGATGCCGGCCGCACACCCCCATCCGCGCGCACGTTGCGCCGGTGGGCGCAGCAAGGCCGGATCCCGCATGCGGATGTTCTCGAGCGTGCGCAGCGGCGTGCGGCGATCGAACGCCTCGGCGGCGTCGATGCCGTGGCCGCCAAGATCGGCCGGTCCCGCTCTGCCGTCTCCCGGTACCGGTCCGGGGAAACGAACGAGTTGCGTGCCGACGCCAGCAAGAAACTCAAGAACGTCAAGGCCGAGGACATCATGAAACGCGCCGGCGTGCTGCGTCCGGACGGAACACCGAAGACGGCGGTCATCCGCGTCAAGGGCGGCGTCATGGTCCGCAACGGCGCCGACGAGGGCTACGACTACCGGGTCCGCACCCTGGACTTCGCGAACTCCGACACCCCGTTCACCAGTGAGGAGTCCCGCGAACTCGCCGCCGCACTGGCCAACGATGATCACGCCCGCGTCGTTGCACTCCTCGAGCGGCACGCCACCCTCGACTACCCCGAAAACAAGGGCTTCGACAAATACAGCGACCAATTCGGCTTCCACTTCGACCACATCGACTCCGTCCACATCGACTGGATATAGACGCCGCCCCACGATCCGGCCCACGCTAAAAGGTATGAGATACACAGGGCAGCTTGCGATTTCCGCACCTACTCTCGAGGCGTGCCCGCCGCTTCGACGGGAGTGACCGAGCCATCGGTGCTGCGGAACTCGCACGGCCACCGGCCGGTTGCCCATTGCCGGCCACGGTTCCCACCGATGCCGTACGAGGGGGTTCAGCGTGCTCCCCGCGGATGTCGTTGGGTGCGGGTCCGTGGGGCGATGACCGTTCGGTCGCAGGATCTCCGCGGGGTCGGCGGGGCGAGTGCGCCCGGGACCGGGGTTGCATGCCGAACATCCGCGGTATGCGGTCGATGCCGTCCTAGGTGCGGGTGCCCGTGATGTCAGGCGGTGGGCTGGCGCCGGATGAACTCGGCCATTCCCGGGACGGTGAACGCGATGCGGCCGTGTTCGGGGGACCAGACGAGGCCCTTCTTGATGGCGGAGTCACGGACATCGCTGACCGCGGTCGTCGTCACCCCCATGGCCGCGGCGACGTTCCCGGACCGGGGAGTGGGCTCACCGGTCGCGGCGATGGCGCGCAGATACCGACGCTCCCGGTCGGTGGCGCGGGTCCACCGGGACGGGAAGAACCCGTCGTCCAAGGCTCGGCGACCCTCCTCGACCGCGGCATGGGCGTCCTCGGTATCGAAGGGGGAGATGGGGGCGGTGTGCCAGATCGCCTTGCCGAACTCTTGCAGGAAATACGGGTAGCCGCCGCTCGCTTCGACGACGATCTCGAGCGCGTCCGGGGTGAACGCACCCCCGTGCGCCTCGACCGGCACCCGGAGGGCGTCGGCGGCATCGGCAGGGGAGAGCGGCCCGATCGTCCGGTAGGAGAATTGCCGTTCGGCGTAGGAGCGGCTGTCGGCGAGCACCGCGGGAAGGCTCGGCAGGCCGGCGCCGATGACGAAGAACGGCCATTCGCGTTGGCTGGCGCGGTGTTGCACCGCGAGCAGGGCGCCGAGCAGATCGGTGTCGAGGTCCTGCATTTCGTCGATGAACAGTCCGAACGCGGTGCCCCGCTTGCGCATGACGTCGCTGATCGCTTCGACCAACTCCTCGAGGTCGAGGTCGATGTCGCCGCTGGCGGCCCGCCCGCCGAGGGTGACTTCGATCTTCGCCGGGCCCAGCCCGACGCCGAGGGTGAAGCCCCGCGCGAGGGAGACGAGGTCGTCGATGACCTTGTGCAGTTGATGTTTGCGGCTGAAGCGGCGCAGGCCGACCGCGAGTTCGTAGCCGAGTCGGGCGCGGACCGCGGCGATTCCGGCCTCGTTCGGCCGGGCCTCGATGCTGATCGCCAACCATCCGTGCCGCTCGGCGTGCTCGGCCAGGTTGTTGAGCAGGGTGGTTTTCCCGACACCGCGAAGTCCGGAGAGCACCATGCCGCGGTCGTAGTTGCGTTGCTTGCTGCGGGCGACGAGCAGATCGAATTCCTGGCGCTCCCGGTCCCGGCCTTCCAGGGCCGGGGGGCGAAGACCGGAGCCGGGTTTGAAGGGGTTCAGGGCGGGATCCATATCGGCAACTATAGACGTTTATGGTATCTGTTCCATAAATAACCATAGGTCGCCATAGGTGCCGATAGGCCCGGACCTGGCACGGGGGAGCGGAGGGTCGGCGCAGTCTTTTGCCCCGGCCGGGGGTGTCGCCTGCCCAGCCCTGGTGGCTCGCGTCAGCTCCGGCTCGCGGGGTGTGCTCACGCCAGGGCCAAGACCCCGTGAACGTGCCTCCAGGTAGCGGGCGAGCAGATCCCGCATCTCGGCGTCCGGGTGCACGAGTTCGGGAAGGTCCTTGGGCGCTGGTGATCGGAGGAAGTCCGCGGCGACGGCGGTGCGCCGATTACGTGGGGACATGTCGTTCCCGCTGGTCGCAGAGCATATTTTTCCTGGTGGTTCAGAGGTTCCAGAGTTGGAGCAACGCCGTCCGCAGGCTGGGGGAGGCGATCCGGTGGTCGGCCCGGAGCCGGGGATTGGGGTGCCCGAGGTCGGCAAGTGTTTGCTCCGCGTCCGGCACCGGGATCGGGGAGAGGTCAGCTCGGCTGCGCAGGAGATGCCCGACGGCGCCGTGGGCGTGGAGGATCGCGATCGCCTCGGAATCCACGACCGCCGGCGGGTAAATCCACTCGTTGTCGGCGGTGACGAAGATCAGGACGTCCCCACGCTCGAGGCGGTTGTCGTCGTGGTGGAACCATTCGAGGTGGTACGTCGCTGCTGGCCCGGCAGGGCCGCGGCGGTGGTGCGCCTGCGTTGCCCACATGTGTTGTTCGGTAGGGCCGGGTGTGTAATCGATGGTGTGTTGCAGGAACATCCGGGGGATCTTCGCGGGCAGGAACCCGGGGTCGGCGCGCCCGCGGCTGGTGACCCCGGGCAGTGGTACGGCCCGACCGATCTGCCATTCGATTGGAAGTGGCATACGTTCGTTCTCTCGGAAATTCCCTGCGAGCTGGTCATTCAGCCCGGTTTGGGGAGTCCACTGTTGTCGAGGTGGGATTCCGTTCGTGTCGGTACCACCTTGACGAGCAAGGTGGCCTTAACCTGTGTGGTATGAGTCACACATTTCGTGTGGTGCAGGGCAGGACGGTCGAGGTCGCCCACGCGTCGACCGATCCGCTGACCTTTCAACTCGAATGCGTCGAGGCGTTCGTGACCTCGCGGGTGGTCCGAGGCTTCAGTGCGGTAACCATCGAGAACGAGACAGGTGAGCTCGAGCGGATGCTGGCGGCGTTGGGCAAACCGGTGTGGGAGGCCACCGCCGACGATGTCGATCGAGTGGTCGGAGCGATGGCCGCGGACGGCTTGCTGGCGTCGACTCGACGCAGATATGTGCAGGCGCTGAGCAGTTTTCACCGGTTCCTGATCACCCGCCGCGCCGGGGAGATCGAGGCGTTGTTCGGGGTGCGGTTGACGAACCCGATCGACGAGTTCAATGCGAGCCGTCATGTCGGTGACGATTCACCGAGGCTGCTTCCACCTCCGAGCGTGAGTCGGGTGGCCGTCTTCTTCGACTTCCTCAAGGTACGGATCGGCTCGGCTCGCAAGTACGCGCCAGCGGCCCGGGATTATGCGCTGTTCCGGACCTTGTATCACGCCGGGTTGCGCTCCGATGAGGCGTCCAAACTCGCGATCGCGGACGTCTACCTCGGGCAGGGCCCGTTCGGAAAGTTGCATGTGCGGTTCGGCAAGGGTGCCCGCACCTCCGGGCCGCGGCCGCGGTGGGTTCCGATGCTCGACCACCTCGATCTGGTGGTGCGGTGGTATCTCGAGGATGTACGACCGAAGTTGCCGGAATCGGCGGTGTTGTTCTGCGATCAGAGTGGTGGTGCGATGGCCCGAGGCACGATCCGCAACCGTCTGCGGTATCTGCAGGATCTCGAGCACTGCTCGCCGGCGGACCGGTTCAGCCCGCACGCGCTGCGCCGGGCCTGCGCCACCCACAACTACGAACGAGGAGTCGATCTCGTTGCGATACAACAGATGTTAGGGCACTGGACGGTGGGATCGACGATGCGGTACGTCCGTCCGTCGGAGACGTTCATCGAGGACGCCTACCGCAGCGCGGTGTCCGACACCGTCGCGTTCCTGCAGGGAGATGACGATGCACATTAGATGGAAACTGCGGATGGCCGCGGCGCAACGGGAAGTATGGACCGGCACCCAGCTGCGCCGTCTGCTCGCCGAACGCGGCGGACTCGAGCTGTCGTCGGCGTCGGTGTCGGCGTTGTTCACCAAGGAACCCTCGCAGATCAAGCTCAGCACGCTGCTGGCGTTGTGCACTGCGCTCGACTGCACCCCGAACGACCTGTTCGACCTCGACACCACGCCCGATCGGGTCCCCGCCGAGCCCTCGGCGCCGACAGCGTCGGAGCCCGCGGCGCGGCGAGTCGGCGGCCGGTCGATGCCGCCGGTGTGACGAAGAAGGTCGGGGACTGCACCCGCTGCGGTCGGCCGCGGGGCCGACTGGGCCGCGATTTGTGCTGCCGGTGCTGGCGCAACGCGGTCGCCGCTGCGGCGAAGTCGCCGTGTCCGGGCTGCGGGATCGAGCGGGTCTTGAGTCCGGACACCGGGCGATGCCGGTCGTGTTCGCGCACCTGCCACGACTGCGGTGCCGCCGTGCGCGGCAAGGACGAGAGCCGGTGCCGGCGGTGCCGCCGCCGCCGTGACCTCGCCGCCGCCCGCCGACGCTGTCCGCGTTGCGGCCGCGACGGCTACTTACGCGAACACACCGGTTGGTGCGGACCGTGCTCACAACCGGGGCCGGCGCCGAAGCCGGCCGCCGCATGCACCGAATGCGGGCGCGTGATCCGCGGCGGCGGGGCGAGGCTGTGCAACCGCTGCCGGCAACGCCGCCCCCAACGCCCCTACACCCGCGCCGAGCACCTCCTCGCCGAACTCGATGATCCGCCGAATTGGCTGTGGGACTTCGCTATCCATGTGTCGACTCGGTATTGTCCGGCGCTGGCGACACGTCTGGTGAGTCAGCTCGGGGCGCTGCTGCGCACCGAGCCGCGGGCATTGCCGCAGACCTTACTCGACCGGGCCCGCATCCCCGGCCGCTCGATCGGGTCGCTCGCGAAGGTGCTCGAGGACTTCTTCACCGCCCGCGGCCTTGCCCTGCCCACCGACCAGTCGCAGCGGCTCGCGGCCGGTCGCCGGGAGCGACGCGTGCAGGCCGTGCCCGAACCGTTGCGGCCCGCCGTCGCCGCGTTCGAACGCGCAATGCTCGACGAACGAGGCCGCGCCCGCCGCGCCGGGACCCGGCCCCGCGCCGACACCACCATCGACAAGCGATTGGCCCAGATCCGTGACCTGTCATGTCATCTCGTCGGACGCGGGATCGAGGACTGGGCGCAGGTCGATAAGGCCGTGATCGAGGACTACCTCGCCGAGGTGTCGCCGGCCGGCCGCCCCCTGGACGGACTTCGCCACTTCTTCCGCTTCGCTCGCCGCAGCAAGCTCATCCTGATCGATCCCACCGCCGAGCTGCGCGTGCGCACGCCCCGCGGATTCCATGGACGGACCCTGCCGCGCTCGCGACAGCGCGAACTGTTCACGCGCTGGTGCACATCAACCGAGGTGGCGCCGAACGAGGCCCTCGTCGGCCTGATGGCGTTGATCCACGGTGCCTCACAGCACGAACTGCGTCACCTGCAGCTCGCCGACATCGATCCCCAGCACCGCACGGTTCGGCTCGGCCGCCGCCCACAACCGATCCCGCTGGACCCGGCGACCTGGGCCGCACTGACCCAATGCCTCGAGCACCGCACATCCGGCACCCCCAATCCCCACGTCATCGTCACCATCCGAACCCGATCCGGGCGGACACCGGGCGTCCCGGCCCTACCTCAGCCACCTCCTCGACCCTGCCGACACCACGATCTCCACGCTGCGCACCTCCCGACTGCTGGCCTTGGCCAACAGCCACGATCCCAATCTGATTGCCACCACCTACGGCATGAGCGCCGAGGGCGTCCTGGCCTACTTCGCCGACCGCGTCGATCCCACCCTGCTCGCGGACCTGTGAGATTTCAGGCGTCACCGTGCACACGTTCGCACGAACCTGTGCGCTTTGGCAGTGGCGTTGTCGAGGAACGCCTGGTCGACCTCGGTGATCTCCTCGATGTCGTCGATGAACGCCCGGACGGCGGTCACGACCTCCGGGTCATCGGTGATGACCGCGGCCTCCTCGGCGAGGGTGGAGCTGTGGGAGGCGTTGGCGGAGCCGATGACCGCCCGCCGGTCGGTGGCGATGACATTGGCGTGCAGGTTCGGTGACGACAGCACCCGCACCCCGGCGTCCACGTAGTAGGCGAGCGCGACCGGGGAGGTCGCGTGGGCGCGCACCGCGGCGCGGGAGGCGTTGACGACAAGAACATCCCCGGCACGCAGCGGCAGCAGGGTGGGCGCGTCCTGGCCGAGGTGCGCGATCGCAGCATGCCGGGTTCCGCGCGTGCGGATCGCGCGGGTGATGTGCGGCCACGGACTCGGCCCGTGGAACGTGGTCCCCATACCCGGAAACGGTAGCGGGCGGGAACGCCCGGTTGGGTGGATCCGGGATCGGCGGCCCACGGATAATGTCCGGATGTAGGCTGCTGAACTGCGAAGAGGACATGTCCCTTCTCGCAAGAACTGATGCGCGAAGTCCGTTACAGGTGTGAAGCGGTTGCTGTCACGGGCGACGGCCCGGTCGAATTCGGTTCGGCTGCTCGGTACCACACGTGCGCCCCGAGGCCGGTCCATGAGAAACCGAGGTTCGGATGCACGGACGTAGGTGTGTCGGATACGGCATGGCTGGAGTGGCTCGGCCAGGCTGGGTGGGCCTGGCCGAGCCACTTCGTGGATCAGACGAGATCACTAACCTGTTCGAGAGCGGCGGTGACTCGTGTACGCGCGGCCGGGTCGAGTCCGCGTACCGGGAGTGGGAGATTGGGCGATTCGACGAGGCCCAGGTGTTGGGCGATGGCGGAGACCACGCGCAGGCTTCCGTGGGCCCGGAACAGGTCCCAGAGGGGTTCGAGCCGATTCGACAGCTCGGCGGCGGTGTCCTGGTCACCGTTCTGGGATGCTCGGGTGATGGCCAGGCAGGGTTTCGGGAGCACTCCGGCGAGGACGCTGTACCAAACGTCGCATCCGGCGTTGAGGCCGGTCGCGGCGAAGGCGTCTCCGCTGACACCGATCGTGACCATCGAAGGGGTTTGAGATCGGAGCGACTTCACGCGAGCGGTTGCGTCGGCAGGGTCGACCGGGACGCCGGGAATCTTGATCGATCCGATCTTCGGAAGTTCGGCGATGCGGCTGTGCAGTTCATCGGTGAAGGTGAAGTGGGTGGTGCCGGGATTGTCGTAGACGCACAGCGGCACGGACAGCTCCCGCGTCACCGCTTCGTAGAGGCTGAACACTTCCTCTGCCGTCAGTTGTTGGTAGGACACCGGTGCCAGCAGCACCGCCGCGGCGCCGGCATTCTGTGCGTCTTCGGCGAGGGCGAGAACGTGCGCGGTGCGCAGCGACCCGATACCGATCATGACCGGTGTGGTTCCCGCGGCGGCCACGGTGAGCTGGGCGACTCGCTTGCGTTCTTCTCTGGTCAGGTAGGCGTAACTACCGGTGGATCCGAGTGCGCCGATGGAATCGACTCCCGCCTCGGACAAGCGCGAGACAAGTCCGGAGAACGCGGACTCGTCGATTTCTGTCTCGTTCACGGGGGTGAGGGGGAAGGCGGACAGTCCGGAGAACATGGTCGAACCTCAATTCGCAGGGGCTTCGTAAGTGGGCAGGGATCCCTGAGCGCCCACACGGACGAGTGGCGGAGGTGCCGAAGAGCGCAACGCCACTGAATTTATGTCATATGACAATGTGTTCACTATAGGCACGAAAGTGATCGATTGTCACCACCGAACCGAAGAACTTCATCGACTCGAGGCGTCCGGGCGAAAGCGGGATCGAGGATGAGTCGCCGCGTTGTGGGCCGTACGAAGTGTGCGGTTCGGGGCCGGGGCAGACGTGAGTGGTGAGGGGTTCTTGTCGATTGGACGCCTTTCGCAAGTCCAGTGCTGGTTCTGTGAACCGGCTGGCTCCAGCGGGGGATTTTCGCTCGGGTAGTGACAACGGCGGCGGAGGAGTGTAAGTATTTGTCATGTGACAATCACCACTCAAGTGCTGTCGCTGTGAAGGACCTCACCGGATGCTGCCCTCGTCGCGCTGCGGCTCGAACCGCCCGCCGATCCTCAGCCTTTTCACCTCAAGGAGTTGTTCTGCATGTCAGATCTCGCCAGCCACGAATCCGTGGCGAGGAAGCCGCGCGATGTCCCGACCGATTCGCGTTCCAAGGCATGGGGATTGACTGCGATCCTCGTTGCGCTCTACACCGTCAACTATGGGGACAAGGTGGTGTTGGGACTCGCCGCGCAGCCGCTGCGAGAAGAATTCGGCTTCACCGCATCGCAAATCGGACTCGCCGGCAGCATCTTCTTCCTTGCCTTGACCATGAGCGGACTGCTCACCGGCGTGGTCTCGAGGTGGGGGTCACTGAAGTGGATTCTCGCCGCCCTCGCGATTGCATGGGCGTTGTGCATGCTCCCGATGATCTTCGCCGCCAGCTTGGCGGTGCTCATCGTCAGTCGATTCCTGCTGGGGTTGTTCGAGGGGCCCTCCAGCGCCCTGATTCACACGGCAACCTACTCCTGGCACCCGGTGGCAAAGCGAGCACTACCTGGGGCATTCATCACCTCGGCGGCATCGATATCCAAGATTCTGGTCGCCCCCGCATTGGGGTGGGTCATCGTCCACCACGGCTGGCGCGCGGCCTTCGTCGTGATGAGTCTGACCAGCGTCCTGTGGTGCGCGATCTGGCTGACCAGTTGGTCACCCGGCCCCTACGGTGCCGAACACGACGCTTCCGTGACTGACCCCGACGGTACGTCGACAGCAAGCCCGATCCGCTGGATCGCACTGATCAAGACCCCGACGTTCATCGGTGCTGCCCTCGCGGTCTTCAGCTTCTACACACTCACGTCGGTGATCCTGACATGGTTGCCGTCCTACTTCGAAAAGGGCCTCGGATACTCCCGGCTGGAAGCGAACACGATGTTCGGCATCCCCAGCATGGTGGCGCTCGTCGCGATGTTCGGAACCTCGTTCCTCGGTGACCGGCTCATGGCTCGCGGCGTGAGTTCGCGCATCCACCGCGGTCTGGTGCCCGGTTTCGGTCTGTTGGCTTGCGGCATCGCCATGGTCTCGCTCCCCTACATCGGCTCACCCGCGATGGTGGTCGCCCTGGTTTCCCTCGGCTACGGCCTCGGCACAATCGTCTTCCCGCTCTTCAATGCGGCGATCTCAGAGATATGCCCCCGGGACAAACTCGCCGGAACCCTGGGCATCTTCCTGGCATTCATGACCGCGGGCGGCCTGATCGGCCCCTACGTGGCAGGCCGAATCGTCGACGCCGCCGTTAACCCGGCGGATGGCTACGCCTTGGCGTTCCAACTGATCGGGATACTGGCGCTGATCGGGGCCTCGGCGGCCATCGTGCTCGTCGACCCTCGCCGCGATGCCCAGAAGATCGACACACTGGTACGCACCGCGACGCACTAACGACTCGGCATATCTGACCCGACGGCCCCCGCCACCACGTTTCTCCGGCGGGGGCCGTCGGCGGCGCACACAGCACGATCCCGCCCGGGTACCACTGACTATGAAGAGTCGGCCAGTCCGACACGTCGGACCCGAAGCAAATCGGCAAACTGAGCCGGCGCAACCACCCGACCGTGAATGACCGCCCGGCTGTCGTCCAAGGGGGCGAGCGAGCGTTGTGTGCAGCCCCGTTTCATCCGCCGAACGGGCACACTACCGACCGCACTCTCCCGGGAAGTGTGAAGACCATCGAACATACTGCAGTGCAGAGTAATTCGACCACCTAGGATCAGACCGCTGCTGAGCGTCGAACATCCATTGTCGCGGCGACGCGGTGCGGGGTGTCCCTCGGCTAACCCC
>NZ_BCWY01000142.1 GCF_001894825.1 Rhodococcus jostii NBRC 16295
GGAGTCCAGAGACTCGTCAACCACGCACGGGCGCGAAGCGCCCGCGGGCTCGGACGGCGGTCCCCGCGCAGACGACCACGGCCACGCCGCCGAGGACGGTGGCCCAGGTGAGCTGTTCACGCAGCAGCAGGGCCGCCCAGGAGATGGTCAACACGGGTTGGACCAATTGGACCTGGCTGACCTGCGCCATCGGCCCGATCGCAAGCCCGCGATACCAGGCGAAGAAGCCGAGGAACATGCTCACCACGCCCAGGTACGCGAACGCCGCCCACTCGATCGGTGAGCCGGTCGGCGGCTGCCGGATCGCCGAAATGACCGTCAGGGCGATCATCAGCGGCGCGGCGACCATCAGCGCCCAGGACACCGTCTGCCATGCGCCGAGCTCGCGGGCGAGGAGACCGCCCTCGGCGTACCCGACCGCGGCGGCCGCGACTGCACCGAACAGCAGCAGGTCCGACCAGTGCAACCGACCAATCCCGCCGCCCTGCATGGATGCGAACACGACAGATGCCAGGGCACCCACCGCCGCCATGATCCAGAACGACAGCGGCGGACGCTCGTTGCCCCGGACCACGGTCGTGACCGCCGTCGCCGCCGGAAGTAGCGCGATGACGACGGCACCGTGACCGGCAGACGCGGTCGTCAGGGCGAAGGACGTGAGGAGCGGGAAGCCGACGACGACTCCACCCGCCACCACGGCGAGACGCCCCCACTGCGCACCCCTCGGCACACGCTGCCGGGTCAGCGTCAGAGCCAGCGCCGCGAGCACCGCGGCGACGACCGCTCGGCCCGAGCCGATGAACAGCGGCGACAACCCGCCCACCGCCACCCGAGTGAACGGCACCGTGAACGAGAACGCCGCCACCCCGAGCAGGCCCCACCAGAGACCGGCGCGAGAAGGCGATAACACTGTTGCGCGAATGTGAGTAGCGCTACTATCTACCGTCATGGTCAACGATAGCAGTACGCGCATCGTCGCTGCACTGGGTGAATGGATCGCCCAGGCGCCACCCGGGGCGCGGCTCCCATCGACCCGGTCGCTGGTCGCGGAGTACGCGGCAAGTCCGGTAACCGTGCAGAAGGCCCTGCGTACCCTCACCGCGCAGGGGCTGATCGAGAGCAGGCCCGGCGTCGGCACGTTCGTTCGCGCCGTTCGGACCGCGCGGCCGCTCGACTACGGATGGCAGACTGCGGCCCTGCGATCCCCGTCGAGCCGCCTGCCTACCCTGTCGACGCCGATGCGCCGGGCCCCCAACGACGCAATCGCGTTGCACGCCGGCTATCCGGATCGGGAACTGTTACCGGAGCGCCTGATTCGATCCGCGCTGACCCGAGCGGCACGCAGCGACGCGGCGCTGTCGCCCTCTCCCGCTGCGGGTCTGCCGGAGCTGCAATCGTGGTTCGCCCACGAACTGGGCAGCTCGACACCCGTCGGCGTCACGCCACCCACGGCGAGTGACGTCATCGTCTTGCCGGGGAGCCAGAGCGGGCTCAGCTCCGTCTTCCGGGCCCTGGTTCCCACCGGGCAGCCGTTGCTGATGGAGTCGCCCACGTATTGGGGTGCGATCCTGGCCGCGGCCCAGGCCGGAGTGCACGTCGTCCCCGTCCCCAGCGGACCCGACGGCCTCGATCCGGACGACCTGGCCCGAGCCTTCGAGGAGACCGGCGCGCGTGTGTTCTACGCTCAACCGAACTACGCCAACCCCACCGGCGCACAATGGTCGAACACGTTATCCGAGGCAGTGTTAGAGGTTGTCCGGACACACGGGGCCTTCCTCGTCGAAGACGACTGGGCCCACGATTTCGGGATCGACACCACCCCCGACCCTGTCGCCGCGCACGACGACGCCGGCCATGTGGTCTACCTCCGCTCGCTGACCAAGAGCGTGTCACCGTCCATACGCATCGCCGCAGTCGTCGCCCGCGGTCCGGCCCGGGAACGCATCCTCGCCGACCGCGGGGCCGCCTCGATGTATGTCAGCGGACTACTCCAGGCCGCAGCACTCGACGTCGTCACCCAGCCCGGATGGCAGACCCACCTGCGCAATCTCCGGCAACAACTCCGAGCACGCCGCGACCTGCTCGTCACCAGCCTGCGCGAGCACGTCCCCGGAGCACACCTCACCGCTGTGCCCAAAGGCGGACTCAACCTCTGGGTGCGCCTGCCCGACGCAACCGATCTCCGGCAACTCGTCCGCGACTGCGAAGCCGCAGGAGTGCTCATCGCCCCCGGCGGCGAGTGGTTCCCCGCCGAACCCGCCGGGCCGTACATCCGACTCAACTACTCCGGCACGAACCCCGGCGCCTTCCCCGAAGGTGCGCGCGTGATCGGCGAACAACTGGCCCGCAACACCTGAAGCCGCTTGTCTCCGGCGGACAAATCCCTGTGCAAACTCGAGCCCCACGGAATATTCCGCATCTCACTCCCCCCGCATAGTGTCGTGGATCACACCACCACTGAAGGGGATCGAAACCGTGTCGGACATCGGCTATTTCGCTTGGGACCTCGCGACGGCACGTGGTGACGCACCGTGCCTGCGCGACGACCACCTCGACCTCACCTACCGGCAGTTCGCCGACCGCGTGGATGCGTTCGCGGCGCAATTGACAGACAACGGCGTCCGGAGCGGGGACGTCGTCGCCGTGATGCTGCCCAACAGGGTGGAACTTCTCGTCGCCCTGATGGCCGCGTGGCGGATCGGCGCGACCGCGACCCCGGTCAACCCCACGTTCACCGCCGTCGAGGCGGAATACCAGTTCGCGGACGCCGATGCCGTCCTCGTCGTCAACGAGGGACCGGGCGCACCCTCCGGCGGCCGCCCGACGATCGCCGTGGCCGACATGGCGACGACCCCGCACCCGAACTGGACCCCCGACAGCGGCCCGTCCGGCGACGACATCGCACTCCTCATCTACACGTCCGGTTCGACGGGACGCCCCAAGGGGGTCATGCTCACCCACGACAACCTGCAGTTCATGAGTTCGTCGATGGTCGAGCACTTCTCGCTCACGGCCGCCGACCACTGCCTGCTCGTCCTGCCGCTGTTTCACGTCAACGCGATCTGCGTGAGCTTCCTCGCGCCGATGCTGGCCGGGGGGCAGCTGAGCGTCACCGGACGTTTCTCACCGGCCCGGTTCTTCGACGACGTCGCCAGGCTGCGGCCGACGTACTTCTCCGCGGTCCCGACCATCTACGCCCTCCTGGTCTCCCAGGACACCGTCGGCGACACCTCGTCGCTGCGGTTCGCGGTCTGCGGGGCGGCACCGATCTCCAAGGAACTCCTCGACCGCGCAGAGCAGCGTTTCGGACTCGTCATCGTCGAGGGGTACGGGCTCACCGAGGGCACGTGCGCGTCGGCGTGCAACCCGCCCGGCGGTGTCCGCAAGCTCGGCACCGTGGGCCCGGCGCTGCCCGGACAGCGGATCGCCATCGCCGGACCCGACGGCGAGCACCTGCCCGTCGGCACCACCGGAGAGGTGATCGTCGCAGGTGCCAGCGTCATGCACGGCTACCGGGGACGCCCCGAGGAGACCGCACGGACCGTCGTCGACGGTTGGCTGCACACCGGGGACGTCGGCCGCCTCGACGAGGACGGCTACCTCACCCTCGTCGACCGGATCAAGGACATGATCATTCGCGGCGGAGAGAACATCTACCCCAAGGAGATCGAGAACGCCCTCGCCACCCACGACGGCGTGCTCGAGGCAGCGGTGATCGGCGCACCGCACGAGGTGTACGGCGAGGTGCCCGTCGCGTACGTCGTCACCTACCCCGACAGCCCCGTCACCGACGACCAGCTCACCGACCACCTCCGAGGACGTCTCACGAAAGTCAAACTGCCCGTAGCTATTCACGTCGTCGACGCCCTGCCGCGCAACCCCGT
This sequence comes from Rhodococcus jostii NBRC 16295, assembly GCF_001894825.1. Taxonomy (GTDB): domain Bacteria; phylum Actinomycetota; class Actinomycetes; order Mycobacteriales; family Mycobacteriaceae; genus Rhodococcus_F; species Rhodococcus_F jostii. The sequence continues at coordinate 3,885 of NZ_BCWY01000142.1, forward strand.
CGGCAAGATCGACAAGCCCGGCCTGCGCAGCCGCCACCGGCCCGCCGCCGTCAGCTGATCCAGTACGCCCCACACCTCGGGACCCACCCGAGGCGATGACCCCTACCCACTTCACGCCCAGGAGCCTCCCATGGGATTCAAAACCGGGAACTTTCCCGACGTCGACCCCGCCACCTTCCTCGATCGCCCGTTCTTCGACCGCATCCGCGCCATGTCGACGCACTGGGTCGACTACGGCTTCGGGACCCCGAAGATGGTGCACACCATCTACATTCTGAAACTGCTTGTGCTCTACCTCGGTGTGGGCCTGTCCATCGCGACCTTCACCTCCGGGTACAACGTCCTCGACGTCGGTGCTTGGTGGAACGCCCCGGTCGTGTACCAGAAGCTGATCCTGTGGACGATGCTGGTCGAGATCCTCGGACTGGGTGGTTCCTGGGGCCCGCTCGCCGGGCACTTCAAGCCCATGATGGGCGGCGCACTGTTCTGGTTGCGGCCTGGCACCATCCGGCTGCCACCCTGGCCGGGAAAGGTGCCGCTGACATCCGGTGACACCCGCACCGCCTTCGACGTTCTCGTCTATCTCGCGATCCTCGTCAACCTGGCCCTGGCGCTCGGGTTCGCCGGCGTGCACACACCGTCCATCGACGCAGTGCTGCCCGGCAACCACGGCCTGGTGAATCCCACGCTTCTGTTACCGCTGATCGCCCTGCTCGTCGTGATCGGGCTGCGCGACAAGGTCGTCTTCATCGCAGCGCGCGGCGAGCAGTACTTCCCGGCCGTCGTCTTCTTCGGTGTCCTTCCGTTCGTGGACATGATCGTCGCGCTGAAGCTGCTCATCGTGTCGGTGTGGGTCGGCGCCGGCATCTCGAAGCTGGGCCACCACTTCTCGATGGTCGTGCCCCCGATGCTGTCCAACACCCCCTGGTTGCCGTTCAAGTCGATCAAGCGCGCCCACTACCGCAGCTTCCCGAACGACCTGCGGCCGTCGGTCGTAGCCGGCGGGGTCGCCCACGTCCTCGGCACCGTCGTCGAGGTGGTCACGCCACTGGTGTTGCTGTTCACCACGAACGGCACCATCACCCTGCTCGCGGTCGCGCTGATGGTCGCGTTCCACCTGTTCATCCTGTCGACGTTCCCGCTCGCGGTGCCGCTCGAGTGGAACCTGCTGTTCGCCTACGCGTCGGTGTTCCTGTTCCTCGGCTTCCCGAACGCCGACGGCTTCGGATTGGGAGACTTCTCGTCCCCGCTGCTGCTCGCCGTGATCATCGCGGCACTGGTGTTCTTCCCCATCCTCGGGAACCTGCGCCCCGACCTCGTCTCGTTCCTGCCCTCGATGCGCCAGTACGCGGGCAACTGGGCGTCGGCGACCTGGGCCTTCGCGCCGGGCGCGGAGGACAAGCTCGACCAGTTCGTCAAGCGGCCCAGCCAGAACACCCGTACCCAGTTGCTGGCGACCTACCCGCCCGAGGTGGCCGACGTCGTGATGCACCAGCTGCTCGGCTGGCGGTCGATGCACAGTCAGGGCCGCGCCTTGCTGTCACTGATGAGCCGGCAACTCGGCGACAACATCGACACCTACTCGCTGCGTGAGGCCGAATTCAGCTGTAACTCACTGGTGGCGTTCAACTTCGGCGACGGACATCTGCACAACGAACACCTGATCGCCGCGCTCCAGCGCCGCTGCAACTTCGCCCCCGGCGAGTTCCTCATCGCCTGGATCGAGTCGCAACCGATCCACAAGGGCGTCCAGGAATACAAGGTGATCGACGCCGCCCTCGGCGTGATCGAGCGCGGCACCTACAAGGTCGCCGACGCCATCGCCGAGCAACCGTGGCTGCCGAACGGTCCCATCCCGTTCGACGTGCAGTGGACACTGGAGGGAGACGTCCCGAAAGCGAGAAGGCTGGAGGGAGACATTGCCAGGTCGAGTACGCAGGAGGCGACGGTGCCGGACAACAGCGCGGCGGCGCGGCCGTGACCACCGCAGTCGTGGTCGGCAGCGGGCCCAACGGGCTCGCTGCCGCGGTCCACCTCGCCCGCCACGGTGTCGAGGTACAGGTCCTCGAGGCGGCCGACACCATCGGCGGCGGCACCCGGTCCGCGGAACTCACCGTCCCCGGACTCCTGCACGACGAGTGCTCCGCCTTCCACCCCATGGGCGCCGGGTCGCCGTACCTGCAGACCCTCGACCTCGAACGCTACGGCCTGACGTGGAAGTGGGCCGACATCGACTGCGCCCACCCCCTCGACACCGGCGAGGCCGGACTCCTGCACCGCTCCGTCCACGCGACCGCCGCCGGCCTCGGCGCCGACGGAACCCGCTGGCAGCGGATGTTCGGCGGGCTCGCCGACGGCTTCGACGACCTCGCCGCCGACCTCATGCGACCGATCGCGAACGTCCCGCGACACCCCCTGAAGCTCGCGAGCTTCGGGCCCCGGGCATTACTGCCCGCGACCGCCACCGCCCGGTGGTGGCGCACCGAGAAGGGCCGAGCCCTGTTCGGCGGGGTCGCCGCCCACGCCTACTACCGCCTCGACCGTCCCGCCACGTCCGCGGTCGGGTTGATGATCGTCGCCGCCGGACACCGTTACGGCTGGCCGGTCGCCGAGGGCGGATCGCAGTCCATCACCACCGCGCTCGCCGCGATGCTCACAGATTGGGGCGGCAAGATCACCACGGGCACCCGGGTCCGCAGCAGCGGCGACCTCCCGCCCGCGGACGTCGTTCTGCTCGACGTCGCCCCGTCCGCCGCCGTCGACATCCTTGGCGACCGGATGCCGTCCCGGGTCGCGAAGGCCTACCGCCGCTTCCGGCACGGCCCGGCGGCGTTCAAGGTCGACTTCGCCGTCGAAGGCGGCGTTCCGTGGACGAACCCCGACTGCGGCCTGGCCGGGACCGTCCACCTGGGTGGCACTTTTGCGGAGATCGCCGACGCCGAACGTGACGTCGCGACGGGCCGGATGCCGGAGCGTCCCTTCGTGCTCGTCGGCCAGCAGTACCTCGCCGACCCCGGCCGGTCGAAGGGCGACCTGCACCCCCTGTACGCGTACGCCCATGTTCCGCACGGCTATTCGGGCGACGCCACCGAGGCGGTGGTCGCGCAGATCGAACGGTTCGCCCCGGGGTTCCGCGACCGTGTCGTGGCCACCGTGAGCAGCGGGCCGGTCCGGCTGGCGGCGTCGAACCCGAACTACGTCGGCGGCGACATCATCGGCGGCGCCAACACCGAGACCCAGGTGGTACTGCGACCACGGATCGCCCTCGACCCCTACAGCACCGGAGTGCCGGGCACCTACCTGTGCTCCGCATCGACGCCGCCGGGGGCAGGCGCGCACGGGATGAGCGGGTACAACGCCGCCCAGTCCGCGCTGCGCTACCTGCGGCGGCGCGGAGGCGACGTCCTGTGAACGCAGTCGTCGACCGGCACGGTTCGATTGCCGTGATCACTCTGGACCGTCCCGGAGACGGGAACGTCGCGGACGCCGAGATGTCCGCCGCGTTCTGTGCGGCGATGGACACGTTGGCGGGTGATCAAGGCCTTCGGGTGGGCATCGTCACCGGTACAGGAGACACGTTGTGCGCCGTTGCGGACATCTCGGCGCTGACCGCCGGGCGGACGAACGCGTACCGGGGGTTCGCCGACTTCGTTCGTCGTCAGGTCGGTAAACCGCTGATCGCCGCCGTGAACGGGCTGGCATCGGACGGAGGAATCGACCTCAACCTCGGGTGTGACGCCGCCATCGTCAGCTCCGATGCCACGCTGCGGCCACGGCAGGCACGGGACTCGGTGCTCACGGCGGACGTCCTCGAACCGGAAAGGGCGCTGCGTTGCGGGATCATCGATCGGATCGTGCATCCGCACGAAGCGTGGCGGTTGGCGCGGGCACTGGCAGTCACACCGCGGGCGCCGGAGGGGATCGCCGCGGCGGTGACGCGTCGGCGCGGCGCCGGGGCACGGCACTTTCGGCGAGGGGAATCAGCCGGGTGTCAGAACGGCCGGCCCCAGCCATTGACACGCGAGTAGTGCAAGTTCGACTGCGAGCCGATCACGGGTGAAATCCTCACCGCGTTCCTCGGCTGCACGTTTGACCCGGTACTTCACGGAGTTGTAGTGCAGGCCCAGCTCTTTCGCCGCCGTGACGTTGCTGAGATTGTTCGCGAGGTAGACCTGCACGGTGTCACGCAGGCGGGCGGCGTTGTCGCTGTCGGCTGCCAGCCCACGCAGGACGGTGCGTACCCAGGCGCGGGTCCCGGCCAGATCGTCGATCAGCAGGGAGAGCGTGGACACCCCCGGTTCGTCGTAGGCGGTGACAACGGGGGCGTTGCGGCCCGCGGCGAGGGCAAGCGTCCGGGCGCGTTGCGCGCCACCGTGGGAGTGGCGAAACCCGCTCGGGCCGTGCGCTACCCCGCCCACGGACATCGCGAGACCCGGATACCGCCCGGTGAGAAAGTCGCCCAGTTCGCTGTACCCGCGTCGCGCAGCTTTCCGTGCACCCAGTGGGATCCACACCCAACCGGTGACCCGGTCCGCGGCCACGAACAACGGGTCGGTCACGCCCCCGATGAAGCCGGCGACGTCGTGTGCCGCAGCCTCGATCCTCGCCAGCATGTCACCCGCATCGGAGTCGGATACCCAGATGATCGCGGCGAGGTGACGTTGAAGCAGAACATAATTGAGGGCGGCACCGGCGTCCGGATCGTCGTTGCCTGCCAGTATCTCCTGCACGCGAACAGCCCGGACACCGCTCTGGTGCGCCAGCCAACGCTCACGTTCACGCTCGTAGACTTCGACGACCTGCTGCGAGACCCTGTCGATGTACACCGACATGACGGTGATGATGCGTTGGAGTACCGGCACACCGAGCTCGGATGGGACCGCAGCTCCGCCCAGCTCGTCGAACACCAGTCCGAGCAGGTTGGTCTGCCCCAGCCGATAGGCGCGCACCAGAGCATTGACGGGAACCCCGTGCTGGGCAAGCCGTCTCGCGTACTCCATGGCGGCTGCCGGCGCATCCAGGATCTCCGGGTCGATATCGTGCTGAAGCGTGTGGAAGATGGTGTCGAGATTGCTCTCCACACTTGCACCGAGGAGATCGAACAACTGTCGATCAGCGCGCAGATCCGGGATCTCCGCATAGAGCACTTCGGTGATGTCGCCGGTCAGTGGCACCAGCCGCTGGTTGAGTGAAGCTGCGATGCGTCCGACCAGGAGCGCGACGCGCTCGTCGTGTGAAGCCATGGTGAGGACAATAGAGGGTGTCGGCACCGCAGGTACCCGTTCACCGGAAATCTCTCCTACCAGCGAACTGTCGCGCATGAGTCCAGCAGGCCGAGGGGGCTCTTGTCCGGGCAGGACAAAAGGCGGCCGATCATTGGTGCTTCGGAGACGTGGTCAAGGCCGGACGGGCTCTTCTACCGTGAGGAGCGCTCGTTCGACGCCACGAGACTCTCGACGAGAGCCGGGTGCGTCCCCCTGCCCACGGGGCATGAGCGGGTTTCCTCCTCACCAGAAGAACGAAGGAATGCGATGAACGACAACAGTTTCCATGGCCGAACCGCTGTCATGTCCGGCGGAAGTCGTGGCATCGGCCTCGCGATCGCGCGCGCCCTCGCCAGTCGAGGGGGGAACGTTGTCCTGCTCGCCAAGACCGACACTCCCGACCCGCGGCTGCCCGGAACCATTCACACCGCCGTCAGTGAACTGAACGAACTGGGTGGACATGCCCTGCCGGTGGTCGGTGACGTCCGCAACGACAGCGACATCGCCCGGGCCGTCGACACCGCCCGCGACAACTTCGGTGGCGTCGACATCGTGGTCAACAACGCGAGCGTGCTCGACATCTCGAAGACCGAGGACCTCACGCTCGAGAGGTTCGATCTGATGCAGCAGGTGAATGTGCGCGGCACCTTCGCGCTGACCCGCGCCTGCCTGCCCTACCTGCAGAAGTCGGCGAGCCCTCACGTACTGACCCTCTCCCCTCCGCTCAACATGTCACCGCAGTGGCTGGGCGCCCACCCCGGATACATGCTCGCAAAGTACGGGATGACGCTGGCGGCGCTGGGGATCGCCGCCGAGTACGCGCAGGTACCTCTCTCCAGCAACTGTCTGTGGCCGCAGACGACGATCGCGACAGCGGCCGTGGGCAACCTGCTCGGCGGTGACGCGAGTCTGCAGCACGCGCGGTCCCCGGAAATCATGGCCGACGCGGCAATCGAACTCCTCAGCCGTCCCGCCGGCACCGACAACGGCCGAACCCTTCTCGACGTCGAGGTTCTCGCCGAAGCCGGCGTCATCGATTTCACAAGCTACGGAGGTACTCCGCCCCTCGCGATCGACATCTTCGTCGATGCGGTGGTCTCTGGATGACATCCGGCCCCGTCGAGCACCACCGCGGGCGTCCGGGGGTTGACACCACGCCGCCGCCGCGGACAATATATGCAAACGCTTAGAAAATAAGCATATGCTTAGAACTGAGGGGCTGCAGGTCCGCACCGACTGCCGTCCACCACGTCAATCGGTAGGAGTTAGCCATGCCCGAGGCCGTCATCGTTTCCATCGCCCGTTCCCCGATCGGTCGCGCCATGAAGGGGTCGCTGGTCGGCATGCGCCCCGACGACCTGGCCGCGCAGATGGTCCAGGCGGCCCTCGACAAGGTGCCCGCGCTCGACCCCACCGACATCAACGACCTGATCCTGGGCTGCGGTCTGCCCGGCGGTGAGCAGGGGTTCAACATGGGCCGCAACGTCGCCGTCCAGCTCGGCTACGACTTCATCCCCGGCACCACCATCACCCGCTACTGTTCTTCGTCGCTGCAGACCACCCGCATGGCACTGCACGCCATCAAGGCCGGTGAGGGCGACGTGTTCATCTCCGCCGGCGTCGAAACCGTGTCCCGGTTCGTCAAGGGCAACTCCGACTCGCTGCCCGACACCCAGAACCCGCTCTACGCCGACGCGCAGACCCGCACCGAGAAGCTCGCCCAGGGCGGGCAGCCGTGGGTCGACCCCCGCGAGGAGGGCCTGGTCCCCGACACGTACATCGCGATGGGCCAGACCGCCGAGAACGTCGCCCAGATCACCGGCATCACCCGCGAGGAGCAGGACCGCTGGGCGGTGCGCTCCCAGAACCGCGCCGAGGAGGCCATCGACAACGGCTTCTTCGCACGCGAGATCACCCCGGTCACCCTGCCCGACGGCACCGTCGTGTCCACCGACGACGGCCCCCGCGCCGGCACCACCTACGAGGCCGTCAGCAAGCTCGAGCCCGTCTTCCGCCCGGACGGCACCGTCACCGCCGGCAACGCGTGCCCCCTCAACGACGGCGCCGCCGCCCTGGTGATCATGTCCGACACCAAGGCCAAGGAACTCGGCCTGACCCCGCTCGCCCGCATCGTGTCCACCGGGGTGTCCGGGCTCTCGCCCGAGATCATGGGACTCGGGCCGATCGAGGCGTCCAAGCGGGCCCTGGCCATCGCCGGGCTGGGTATCTCCGACATCGACCTCGTCGAGATCAACGAGGCGTTCGCCGTGCAGGTGATCGGGTCGGCGCGGGAGCTGAACATCGACGAGGACAAGCTCAACGTCTCCGGCGGCGCCATCGCCCTCGGCCACCCGTTCGGTATGACCGGCGCCCGCATCACCGCGACGCTGCTCAACAACCTGACCACCCACGACAAGCAGTTCGGCCTCGAAACCATGTGCGTCGGAGGCGGACAGGGCATGGCGATGGTCCTCGAGCGGCTGTAGGCGGCTCCGCCGCCCGTGCGTGGTCCGCGAGTCCAGAGACTCGTCAACCACTCACGGGCGCGAAGCGCCTACGCCAGGCCCGACAGCGGCGGCGGGGTGTTCTCGTCCCGCCAGGCGATGGCCTCCTTCAGGGTGCCGAGGTCGTAGTCGGGTCCGCCGACACCCACCGTGAAGAGGGTGACGCCGGCGTCGACGTGGGCTGCCGCGTCGTCGACACCAGGCCACGACGTCGAGTGCTGGATGCTGTCGGGGCTGCGTCCGGCGCTGCGGGCGTGGTCGGCAAGGATCCCCGACTTGCGCTTGTAGGTGTCCATGTCGCTGAAGCTGTGCCAGATGTCGCCGTACCGGCCAACCAGCGGCAGCGTCTTCTTCTCGCCGCCGCCACCGATGAGGATCGGAATGTGCCGGGTGGGTGCGGGTTCCAGCTTGCCGAACCGGGCGGTGATCCGCGGGAGGTACTCGGCGAGCAGGTTCAGCCGCGAACCGGCGGTGCCGAACTCGTAGCCGTACTCGTCGTAGTCACGCTCGAACCAGCCGGAGCCGATGCCCAGGATCAGGCGTCCGCCGCTGATGTGGTCGACGGTGCGGGCCATGTCGGCCAGGAGGTCCGGGTTGCGGTAGCCGGCGCACGTGACGAGCGCGCCGATCTCCACCCGCTCCGTCTGTTCGGCGAACGCCCCGAGCATGGTCCAGCACTCGAAGTGGGCGCCGGCCGGGTCGCCGTACAGCGGATAGAAGTGATCCCAGTTGAAGACGATGTCGACGCCGGCGTCCTCGGCCCGCAGCACCGCGTCGCGGATCAGTCCGTACTCGGGCGCGTGCTGCGGCTGAAGTTGGACGCCGATGCGAACTGGACGAGTCATTCGTGGCTCCTCGGAGTAGACGGTGGGCCTTCTCGATCCATAGTGCTCGCGAGACGACCGGGCGCACAACGAACCCGCCGAGCGGACTACCCGAGCGGGCGAATGTACCTTCCGTCGCGTCAGATGCGCCGAAAGGTACATTGACCCGGCTGTCGACCCCTCACGCGGCGGACGTGGAAGACTGGGTGCGTGAAGGTCACGCAGAGACCTGACCCGCCCACCGGCATCCGGCGGGCTTTCTTTCGTGCGCCGATCTACCTGTACCGCTGCCATCTCGGGTTTCTGCTCGGCGGCCGATTCCTGCTCCTCGAACATGTCGGGCGCAAGTCCGGCGCTCGGCGACAGGTTGTGCTCGAGGTGGTCAACCACGACGCCGTCGACGGCGGGTACGTGCTGGCCGCCGGTTTCGGTCCGAAGTCGGATTGGTACCGGAACCTGCGGGCGCAGCCGAACGCGAACATTCAGGTGGGCCGCCGGCGGCTCTCCGTGACAGCCGAATTCCTCGATCCAGAGACCGGCGCGGAGTTCATGGCGCACTACGGGTCGGAGCATCCGAAACTCGGAACACGGCTCGCCCGAGTCATGGGTTTCGACGTCGACGGCAGCGCCTCCGACTTCAGGGCTGCGGGCCGTGAGATCAGTTTCGTCCGGCTCCGGCCCCGCAACTGAGGGACCTCAGTTCAGACGCACCCCGCCCGCGAGGAGCATGGTCCGCAGGACGAAGGCGGCCTCGGGGCCGATGATCTCCCCGACGAGGGTGAGGTAGCGGTCCACGTACTCCGGTCCGTGCGGGGCCACCGTCGGGTACTCGGGGTCGGACGGGTCGAGGTGGTGGGCGATCTCGTGGAGAACCACGAGTTCGCGGAATGCCCAGGCGGTGCCGTTCCGATGCTGGGGTACCGCGATTGTGGCGCAGTCGTTTTCGTAGTGCGCGGCCTTGTTGCCCGACCTCGCGCGGACGTGGATCGGGGTGGCCGCCCGCGTCCACGTGGAGCGCACCCAGTTCAGGGCGAGAACGCGATCGACGTAGTCCTGCACCGATTCGAGGGATGCGAATTTGCGTTCCACCGGCAGCGTCACCTGCGAACCCAGAACGTCGACCACCCGCAGCCCGCGCTCGTCCGCGCGGTCGAACATGGTGCGCACCAGGGCTTCCGCGTCGTATACGGCGGTTCGCTGAGTGTCGCGAGGACGCTTCACGACGGGATCTGTTTGTGCGCGGCCGACAATTCCGGCGAGTTGCTCAACCGGGCGGTCCGGGCGGCGCGGTCTCCCGCCCGCTGTGCACTCGACGAATGTCCGGCGGACGCCCGGCCGGCCCGCCACGTCCCGCGGGCCTGGGAGTTCTCCGAGTAGTAGTCCTTCAGCTCGAGCTGCTTGTCGCGCAGGACCAGTGCCGTTTCCGCCGACGACTCCGGAACGGACACCGCGTGATCCTCGGCCTCCTTCTTGGCGTCGGCGAGGCGCTGCCCGATCCGCGCAGCGTACGCGAGCTGGAAGTTCAACCGGGCGGTGACGCCGGCGACGGGGCGTCGCACCCGGGTCGCGACCCGGCGGCGGCCACGCTTCTCGACCTGGGTGCGCACCGTCGTCTCGTTCCGGTAGTCACCCGACTTGAGGTACGCGTCGGACGCCCGGACCATCTGGATCAGCAGGCTCGCGTACAGGGCCTCGCAGACGTCGATGTCGCCGGCGAACCCGTAGGCGTAGATGACGGCCGACGTCTGGGCGATGTCGCACTGGACGTCGTTGGCGGCGGCGATCACCAGGAACAGCTGCGCGTACGTCCGCAGCCCCTTCTTGCCCGGTTCACCGATCGTGATCAGCCGCTGGGTGGGAGTGGCCCGCTTCTCCCGACCCGCCGCGTGTGCGCGCGCCACCGCGAGGTCGATCGAGGCGGCAGTGGCGAGGCGCTGGGCGGCGGCCATGAAGGCCTCACCCTCGTGCGGATTATCGGTGGACTCCGCCTGACGGAGGAGCCCGCCGATGCGGGTCAGCATCTTGTCGGAACTCACCCAGGCAGGCTACGCCCGTGCGTGGTTGACGAGTCCAGACACTCCTCAACCGCGCACGGGCGCGAAGCGCCTACAGCCGCTCGAGGTCGTCGAGGATCAGGTTGGCGCCGGTGAGCCCGATGCCGGTGATCCAGACCCGGTAGTTGGTCTGGTGGACGCCGTCGCGTCGTGACGGGCCCATCTGCCCGACGAGTACGGGGTCGATCCCGAGGTCACCCGATGCGGCGGTGTTGGCGACGAACGCGACGTCGGAGTCGATCTGCGCGACGTTCTCGAGCGAGATCTCGGACATGTCGTTCTTCGCGTCCCACGGCTGCCCGGTGATGGTGTAACCGGCCGCGGTCAGCACGGAACCGGAGAACGTGCCGGGTCCGTGCAGGCGCAGACCGTCGTCCATGACGCGGATGACGTGCGCGGTGCGTCCCCGGGTGGTTTCGCTGAGTGCGGCGGCGCGGGCGTGGAACGCCGCCAGTTTCTCCTCGGCCGTCTTCGTCTCGCCCATGGCCTCGGCGAACAACCGCACCGTCCCCTGCCAGTCGACCGCCGGCGACACAGAGAAGACGGTGGGTGCGATCGCGGACAGCGCGTCGTACAGGTCGCCGTGGCGCTGCTTGCTGCTGATGATGAGGTCGGGCTGCAGCGCGGCGATCGCCTCGAGATTGGGTTCGGCGATCGACCCGACGACGGTGGTGCCGTCCAGTCCGCCGCCGAGGTACGCGGGCAGCGCGTCGGCGGAACCCGCCTGAGCCGCACCGACCGGTGCCTTCCCCAGCGTGACGACGGTGTCGATGGGCAGGCTGTCCAGGGCGACGATGCGACTGGGACGGGTGCTCACGGTCGTCGTCCCCATGGCATGGGTGACGGTGCGCTGCGCGCCCTCGTCGCTGCCGGCCGCAGCGTCGGGTCGCGCGCACGCGGCGGTGAGTGCGGCCAGCGCGGCTGCTCCCAGCCCGGCCCCGAATTCCCGACGCGTCAGCGCGTCGACGATCTCCTGCCATTGGACGTCGGTGACATTCGGGGGGCACGTAGCAGAACGCATCCTGGACCTCGATCTCGAAGGGGGTAGAAGATAGGCGAACCTAACCTTATACAGTCTGGTGCGTGAGCGTGCAGACGACGACGTCGCCCGAGGAGTGGACGCCACCGGCCTGCGCGGCGCTCTCCCAGTCACTGCAGGAGCCGTTGTGCGGCACCGCGCCCCGTGTACGCGGGTGGCTGCTGATCGAACAACCCGGACCCTGGGGCCGGGACCGTCTCCGGCAGAGCCGCCTCGACCCCGTCCTCGGCGACGCGCTCGCCGCCCGATGCGCCGACGCGGGCGTGCGTCCGGTGCTGATCCGCACCCGGGAGCGCCGCGACCTCGCCGCCGGACGCCACGTCTACCTCGCCCGACCGGGACGCGCCGACGGCTGGGCCGAGCGACTGCTGATCCGCGAGGACCGGGAACTGCTCGACCTGGACCTGGACCTGGACCTTCCGCCGGGCCGCGGGGAGCGCCTGGACCCCACCGAATCACTGTTCCTCGTCTGCACCCACGGGAAGAAGGACGCCTGCTGTGCATCGTTCGGACGTCCCGTGGTCACCGGCCTCGGGCATCGCGACGGACGGGTCTGGGAATCCACCCACGTCGGCGGCGACCGGTTCGCCGCCACCATGGTGTGCCTGCCGTCGGGGATCTATTACGGCCGCGTCACCGCGGACGTCGCGGAACACATTGTCGCCGAGCATGATCGCGGACGGGTGGTGCTCGAGCACTACCGCGGCCGGTGCACCGACGACCCGGTGTCGCAGTTCGCCGAGCACACCGTCCGGGTCGAGCGGTCGCTGCTCGGACTCGACGAGGTGATCCCGCTGTCGGCGAGCCCACGGCCGGACGGCGACACCGACGTCCTGGTCCGGCACCCGCTGGGCACCGACCGGGTCCGGGTCCGCACGACCCGCGCCGAGCCCCGCCTGACCGCCTGCAGCGCAGGCGTCGTCGACAGCCCGGACCGGTTCGAGGCGGCTCCGCCGTCCGTGCGCGCGTGACGAGTCCAGAGACTCTT
>NZ_BCWY01000143.1 GCF_001894825.1 Rhodococcus jostii NBRC 16295
ACCGGACCAGGCCTCCGCCGTGAGCGCCGACCGCAGAACCACGTCGACGCCGAGCGACGCGGGCGCCTGCCGCATCACGTCGCCGACGGCCTGCGCGGCGGCGAGCAGCAATTCGGCCGCGTCCGGTCCGAGCCGGTCCTCGACCATCCCGCGCAGGCGCGGCTGATAGTTGACGAACGTGACCGCCGCAGCGGGCACCGACCTGGGCAGGCTGGGCATCGGGACCAGGCGACCGGCGACGGCCGCGACGAACCCGGTCGTCACGGCGGCCAGCGCGAGAGACCGTTCGGCGAGTGTCACGTCGTCGCCGGGCAGTTCCCTCGGCCGGTCGCGGCCGGCGCCCGGGACCAGCGGCCGGGCGAGATCCTCGGCGCCCGTGATCACTGCGCACAGCTCGGCCACCGAGGGTCCGTTCTCGCCGACGGTCACGACCAGCCGCGACAACGCGTGGTTGAGTTCGGCCCGGTCCACGCCGTCGAGTCCGCGGACGGCGCCCAGAACTCCCGCCGCCACCTCGTCCCCGCGTGCCCCGTCGAGTCCGCGGACCTCGATCCAGGCGCGTCCGTGTCCGGAACTCGTGCGCCTGGCCGGGGTTCCCCCCACCACCTCGCTCGCGATCTGCGTCGCGGTCCGGGCGGTGGTGGTCACCAGATCGGCGGCGACGGCGCCCCCGTAGGCCGCGACTCCGAGTCCGACCCCGGCACCGCGCACCGGCAGAGACGCGGCGGTGAGGAGGTATCGACGTAGTCCCACGGCACCTACTGCGCGCGCGTGGAACGTCGCGAGGAAGATTTCTTCGCGGTGGACGCCGCGGATTTCTTGGCGGGCGCAGTCTTTCCGGGCGCCGATTTCTTGGCGGGCGCAGTTTTCCTGGCGGTCGCGGTTTTCGTGGCAGGCACCGATCTGGTGGCGGGCACAAGTGCCGTGTCGCGTGGGGTCGTGGAACGCCCTCGGAACTGCCGCAGGACGAGCGCGGCCCCTCCGACGGTCACCAACACGGGCCACTCGACCAGCCCCGCCGCACCGACGGCCGCCAACGTCAGCACGGCGACCGGCGTCGAACTACTCCCGCTCTCCATTCCGGAACGGACGCCGCCCGCCGCCCCGCGCACGCCGCCGACCACCCCGCCGACCGCGGCGCCTCCGACCGCCCCGACCGCACTCGTCGTCGCTTGTGCAGCACCTGTCACGGCGTGCACAGCGCCGTCGACGATTCGCATGATGAGCTCCCATCGGCCGTGGCCACAACCGCCGCCGACACCGGCGGCGTCACGACTGCGGTACCCACCTCAGGGTATTCTCAACCGCCTCACGCCGGAACAGATTTCAGGGAACTCTCAGAGAAACTCAGACACTGTTCTGCCCCAAGGGAATTCGCTCACCCTGTTCGGTGCGCCAGAACTCCCACCCGTCGTGGGTCTCCACGTCGCCGCTGATATGACTGGCAACGGCACCCGCAGCCGTCGTCGGGTCGGGGAACCGCCGGCCCTGCATCGGGCCGCGCATGATCTCCAGCGAATGCGTGCCGGGGTCGAACCGCCCGACCAGGCGGTACCCCTCGAAGTCGGCGACCACTTCGAGTCGGGTATCGATCAGTTCGTCCGACACCGCGGCAGCTTTCGCCGGCTTCTTCCGGGCGGATGCGTCGGCGAGCGCGTCCGCGCGCAACGTCGCCGCGGTGGTGGCACGCTGGGCGTCGCTGTAGCGGCTGGGGTCCTTCTCCCCCGCCAGCCCGAGCAGGTCCCAGCGTCCGCGGCCGTGCGCGACCCGGCTCAGCGGAATCGCGTGATGCCCGGTTCGCGTCCGGCCGGGTGTGTCCATCATCCACAGGTCCACCTCGGCGCGGATGTCGTCCGCGACCTCGGCGGAGGGCACGACGAAGAACTCCTCCGGGGTGCTCGCGAGGTCCACGAACACCCAGAACTGTGAGCCGGTGTCGTCGTCGTCGAGCGATTCGTCCTGTTTGCGGGCCTGCCAGTCGCCGCTCAGCTTGGAGCGCACCCGCACGACGCAACTCTTGCCGTCGTCGCCCCAGACCTGGACCGGGTTGCGACGTGAGTGGGTGAGCCGGACTGCTTTGCCGCCCCGTTCCACGACATCGGCGATGAAGGCCTGGATTCCCCGGCTGGCGGTGTCTTCCACTGTGTACGTGTCCGTCCGTGATTCTGCGTCCCGTACGCAGGTGGAGAGAGGTGCGGCGACGGGTTTGCGCAGCACGACTCGGCGTTCTTCTCCTCACCATACGTGCAGTGCCCGGCGAGCGGTGCTACCCGACCGGGCGGGCTGCTTCCGCGGCTTCGGCGAACAGCCACGACAGCACCAGCGCACCGGGGTCCACGACACCGCGCGCCGCCTCGCCGATGTAGCTGGCCCGGCCGCGCCTCGCGGTGAGGTCGGCGGTGGCCTCGGACCCGCGGGCGGACGCGTCCGTAGCCTCGGCCAGACCGCCGGCCAGGCTTCTCCCGGCGGCGACGGCCGATTCGAGGGCGGCGACGGCGGGGGCGATGGCGTCGATCATCGTCTTGTCTCCGGGTTGCGCCCCGCCGAGTTCCTGGATCGCGTCGAGGCCGGCGCGTGCCGCGGCGGCGATCGCCTTCAGGTCCAGACCGTGCGGCGCGTCGGCGGCCACCCGGAAGAACTGCCGGAACCAGACGCCGAACAGCGCTCCCGACGTGCCGCCGGCGTGGCCGAGGTAGGCGTCGGACAGCGACTCGAACACGGTCGCCGGGGCGTAGGTGCCGCGAATCTTCGAGACGTCGACGTGGTCGAGTGCGGCCACCATGTTGGTGCCGAAGTCGCCGTCGCCGGCGCGGCGGTCGAGGTCGGTGAGGTTCGGCTCCTCGGCGAGGACCTTCTCCACGAACGCGCCGATCCACCTGCCCACCGCCGCCCGGCCGAGCGCGTCGGCGGTGCCCGGAACATCCGCCTCGTCCTCGCGTGATGCGACCTTCGATCGGAACTGCATCCCGGATTCGTCTGGAACGCCACGGAACTCGCCGGCCGGGGCGTTGGGCCACCCCGGCGCCGAGGTCGGTGCGTCCCACAGGTCGAGGAGTTCGTCGTCGCAGCGCACCAGTGTGATGGACGCGCCGTCCATGTCGAGGGCGGTGACGAAACTGCCGACCAGCGAGCGGCGAATCACCACTCCCCGGTCGGCGAGGTAATCGGCGAGCTGACCGAACAGCAGTTGCAGTTCGAGCGGGTGGGCCGCGCCGAGCCCGTTGACGATCGCGATCACCGGATCCCCGCGCTGCACGCCGAGTGAGGCGAGGACGGGGTCGGTGAGCCGGCGGACCAGTTCCGCCGCGGGCATCGCCTCGACCCGTTCGGTTCCGCGTTCACCGTGAATGCCGATCCCCAGTTCGATCTGCCCGTCCGGGAGGTCGAACGACGGGGAGTTCGCCCCCGGCACTGTGCACGCCCGCAGGGCGACCGCCATGCTGCGGGCGTTCCGGGCGGTACGACGCCCGAACTCCGCGACGGCGGCGAGGTCGTCACCGCGTTCGGCCGAAGCGCCGCAGACCTTCTCGACGGCGATCGTGGCCGCGGTGCCGCGGCGTCCCGGACCGTCTTCCCGTTCGGAGGCCACGTCGTCGTCGACGAGGATGTGCTCGACCGTGATGCCGTCCTCCGCCGCCAGGTCGCCGGCGATGCGGAAGTTGAGGACGTCGCCGGTGTAGTTCTTCACGATGTGTACGACGCCGCCGCCCGCGTCCACGGCCCGGGTGGCGGCCCGCACCTGCAGCGCGTTGGGTGAGCTGAAGATCAGGCCGGGGCAGGCTCCGGTGAGCATGCCGCGGCCGACGAACCCGGCGTGCAGCGGTTCGTGCCCGGACCCACCGCCCGACAGCAACGCGACCTGCCCGGACGGCAACGGTTCCCGCCGCGTCAGATAACCCGGTTCCGGATGCCACTCGAGGTCGTCGGTGGTGGCGACGGCCCCGCGGAGCGCGTCGACGACGAAGGACTTGGGCGAGTTCAGGAACTGTGGGTGCGCCATGCCCCCAGGCTAAGCCCCCGCATGTGAGTGCCGCGGCGTGCCGGAACACACATTGTCACTCACGTGGGCGGCGGCAGCGAGCGCTTCCTCGAACTCCCGTTGCCCCGACCGCGATCCGAGCAGCAGCGCCAGCCGGGTCAGGAACCCTTCCCGGTCCGATTCGCCCGTCTGGTCGAGCGCCTCCGACAGTCCCATCCACACGTTCTCACGCAGCAACTCCTCCGGGCTCGCCGTCGTCTCCGTGTGCGCGGGGACGACGCCCGCCGCGGGGGCGGTCGCCGACTTCAGGTGCGCGTGCACGTCGCCGAGCAGGCACAGGTCGCGGACCCGGCACAGGACGAGCCCGTCGGGCCGGATGACGAAGCACTCGCCCGGGGACGCGCGCCGAGAGCCGCCGCGACCGCAGCGTCGGGGTCGTCGAGGACCGTCAGGTCGGCCGCCGCGTCCACCGCCGCGCCCGGAGCGGGGACGACGACCGCCCGCACCGACTCGGGTGACAGCGCCATCGCGAGCGCGGACGCGTGCGCGGCGAGCATCCGAGCACCGGCCGGGTCGACTCCGACACCCAGCACCGCGAAACCTGTTCCCCGGACGCGGTTCAGCGAAGACTCCACCGACCCCTCGGCGGTGACGACGCGCACGCGCCGATCCTCCAGCGGGTCCCCGGGCAGCACCCCGGTCGTGCCCTCTGCCACCGGCCACGTCAGCGGGGACAGATGCGCGTGCGTCGCACTGGACTGCCGCGGATTGATCAGGTGACCGAATTCCGGGCGGGTGGTGGCCAGTGCCAGCACCGCGTCGCGGGTGGTGCGGTAGCCGTGGCTGCCGGGCGACATGACGAGGGTCGACTTGCCCGCGTTGTCGACGTTCTGCTGCCAGGCGCCGCGACGCTCCGCCGAATACGCCTGCAGCAGGGCCTCGTCCGCGGTGCCGTGGACGACGGCGGCCAGGGTCCAGGCGAGGGTCTCGGCGTCCTCCATTCCGGAGTTCAGCCCGCGGACACCGAAGATCGGCACCAGGTGGGCTGCGTCGCCGGCGAACAGGATGCGACCGTGCGCGAAATCGTCCAGCGCGAGTGCGTGCGCTCGGTAGAAGCCGTGCCACTCGAGCGTCCACGGGACGTCGTTCTCGAGCCAGTCGAGGTGCCGGGTGATCCGGTCGCGGATGCGGTCTTCCTGCGTCTCGAGTTCGGCGTCGTCGGAGCTGTCGAGCTGGTAGTCGATGCGCCAGATGTCGCGGGGCTGCTGATGCATGATGATCGTCGAGCCGGGGTTGCTCGGCGGGTCGAACCACACCATCCGCTCGGCGGGCAGCGTCGATTCCCAGTGGATGTCGGCGATGACGTAGTTGCCCTGATAGCTGTTTCCCTGCAACCGAATTCCCGCGAGTTCACGCATGCGGCTGCGGCCGCCGTCGGCCGCGACCACCCATCGCGCACGGAGCCGGCGAGCACCGAAGGCGGTGTCGATGTCGAGTGTCACGTCGTCATCCGACCGCAGGATCCCGGCGACGCTCGACGACCAGTGGAACGTGATCAGCGGGTGCTCGAGCAGCGTGTCGGTCATGATCTGCTCGATCTCGGACTGCGACACGTTGACCATGGGACCACGGACGTCGTGCTCGCCGTGCGCCATCTCGAAGTGCAGCACCTGCTCGTCGCGGTAGAAGCTGCGGCCGCCCACCCAGGGGAGCACGATCTCGTCGAGTTTCGGTCCGAAGCCGAGCCGTGCCGCGACCTCCAGGCTGTGCCGGGAGATACAGATGGCGCGGCTGCCGAACGACACCTGGTCGGCGGCCTCGAGCACGGTCACCGGGATGCCGCGCTGGGCGAGACCGAGCGCGACCCCCATCCCGACCGGTCCGGCGCCAACGACGACGACGGGCAGGGCGTCGTCCGTTGCACCGGTCGACGCGAAATCCGTCGCCGGGTACTTCTGCGGCTGGAAGTAGGTGGACATCAGGCGGCCTCCGCTTTCTGTGCGGTCTTGTTCGTTTCCGGCAGCAGCAGGATCGCGACGAGACTGACCACGGCGATCACTACGAAGTAGGCGCTGATCGCCACGGAACTCCCGAAGGCCCCGAACAGCCACGTCGCCATGAACGGTGCCAGCCCGCCGCCGAGGATGGCGCCGATCTGGTATCCGAGAGACGCTCCGCTGTACCGGATGTGGGCGGGGAAGAGCTCCGCGAACAGCGCGGACTGCGGTCCGGCGGTGGTGCCGAGCACCGCGGCCATCACGACCATCGCGAGGAGCATGACCGGGAGCGACGCCGTGTCGATCAGCGGGAAGAACGCCGCAGCGACGATCACCAGCGCGATCGAACTCCACGTGTACACGCGGCGCCGGCCCAGCACGTCCGACTTCCAGGCCGAGACCGCCATGCCCGCCATCCACACCGGGCATGCGACGATCAGCAGGGTGAGCATCGTGGCCCTGCTGAAGCCGAGTTCCGTCGTGCCGTAGGTCAGCACGTAGACCATGAAGACGTAGGCGATGCCGTTGGTCGCGATGAACGTGCCCGCGGCGAGCAGCACGGTCCGCCAGTTCTTCGTGAGTACCTCGACGATCGGCATCTTCACGATCGTGTCGGTCTCCTTGGCCTCGGCGAAGGCCGGGGATTCGAAGACGCCGAGGCGAATCCACATCGCGACGCCGACGAGCACGGCGCTCATGAGGAACGGCACACGCCAGCCCCAGGTCTGGAACGCGTCGTCGGACAGCAACTGCGTGACGCCGAGGAACACGACGTTCGCCATGATCACACCGGCCGGGACACCCATCTGCGGGGCGGCGCCGTACAGTCCGCGCTTGCCTTCGGGTGCATGTTCGGTGGCCATGAGAACGGCGCCACCCCACTCGCCGCCGACGCCGATGCCCTGGACGAACCGCAACGTCACCAGCAGGATGGGTGCGGCCACCCCGATCGCCTCGAAATTCGGGAGCAGGCCGATGCCGACGGTCGCGGCACCCATCATCGTCAACGACAGCACCAGCATCGACTTGCGTCCGATGCGGTCACCGAAGTGGCCCATGACGACGCCGCCGATGGGGCGGGCGATGAAGCCGACCGCGAAGGTGGCGAACGCGGCCAGGGTTCCGGCGAACGTGGACGCGCCGGGGAAGAATTGTGGTCCGATCACCAGGGCCGCGGCGGTGCCGTAGATGAAGAAGTCGTACCACTCGATCGCGGTGCCGACGAAGCTCGACAGGACTGCCCTGCGCGCTTCCTTGGGGGACACCGTCGGTGTCGCCTCGGTGATTGCCGTCATCGTCTGCCTTCCCGGTTCTGCTGCGCACACTTCTCGCGCTACGAGAAAACAATGACCGCGCTCACAAGCTTTGAAAAGCGGGACTATCCCCCCATCAATTGCAGAAAATCCGTGGAAGGAGCGATTGTGCTGTTCAGGCCGACACGAATCGGATGAAGGCCCGCGCGACTCTGCTCAGCGTGGCCTCCTGATGCCACGCGACGACCACCGCCACCGATGCCGGCTTCGGGTCGGCGATCGGTTTCACCACGACGGGCAGACCCTCGTAGGTGACATCCACCCGGGGGCGCTGAAGCAGCAGGGTCCATCCGAGACCGCGCCCGACGAACGCCCGGGCCGTCTCGAAGTTCGCCGTCCGGTACGCCACCCGCGGCGCGAAACCGGCCTCCCGGCAGACGTCCATCGCGTGGTTGGTGCTCGGCGGCGCATCGAGCAGCACCATCGGGTGCTCGGCCAGATCGGCGAGTCGCACCGGCCCATCGCCTCCCGCCAGCGGATGCTCCGCCCCGAGCACCACCATCGGCTCGCGGGTCATCAACGGCACCGTCTGCCAGTCCGGGGACAGGTCGAGTTCGTAGACGATGGCGACATCCAGTTCGCCGCCCTCGAGTTCCGTCCGCAACCGGTTCTGGGTGTCTTCCCGGAACTCGACCGACGCCCGCGGGTACTCGGTGGTGAACGCGTACAGCATCGACGGCAGAATCGTAGGACCGAGCGCCGGATAGCAGCCGACGGCGATCGGTCCGGCGACGACGCCGCCCTCCCCCGACGCGTCGGCCTGCAACTCCCCCGCCTGCTGCAGCAGGGCCCGCGCCCGCGACAGCACCGCCTCTCCCGTGGGTGTCAGTTGCACTCCGCGGGCGCGTCGGCGCACGCACAGTTGTGCCTTCAGCGCCTTCTCGAGGTCTGTCACCGCCGCGGACAACGCCGACTGCGACAGGTGCATCCGCTCAGCCGCGCCGCTGATCGTGCCCGTCTCCGCGACGGCGACGAACGCCGCCAGTTGGCGCATGGTGTACGCGGGGACGTTGTCGGAGCGGGGCATGGAAGAACGGTAGCGCGGACGGGCTCGAGAGAACCGAAGTCCCGGCCCCTGCTCCGGTGTTAATGTTGACGCAGTTCGCTGCGAAAGGCGCACGTCGATGAGTAGATTCACTCGAAGAATGAGTTCGGCCATCGTGACGCTGACGCTCACTGCCGCCGCTCTGGTCGTCTCACCGCCGCTGGTCCATGGTTTCGCCGAGGACATCTGTTACACCGAAGACGGAGCGCCACCGCACAACTGCGCTCCCCTGCCCACCGAATGCCCGCTGAACGACCCCAACGGGCCGATCTGCGGCGTCGAGGCGTTCGCACGATACGGGTTCACGTTGCGCCGCCCGCTCGGCGGACGGAGTCTCGTGCACTCGGATTCGACGTACATCATCGCCCGCACCGTCGGATTCTCGGAGCGGGACGCGTATTGGATCGCGGCGTACGACGAAGCGACCGACCTCGGCACGTTCGCGCCGCGAGACATCAACGGCCGACTCGTCCCCGACGCCGACGCACTGACCACCAAGGACATCAGCGGTCTGGTGCGCACACACTTCGCCACCGGCGGGTTCCTCTTCCACTTCCTGCCCACGGTGCGCACCCCGTCGGACCCCCTGCCCAACGGGTTGCGGCCGGACATCGGCGATCCGCAACACGAGGTCATGCTCACGCACCTGCGCCGCTGGGCCATGGCCGGGCCGGGAAGCGACGTCCCGTTGTGCACAGGAGGTTTCACGAACCCCTCCACCGAGGGCGACTATGCCACGGGCGCAACGTGTTACGGCGGCCCGCAGCCCGTTCAGATCAACGGCACGTACAGCGTGGAGACCCCGGTCGCCATCCCCTTCACCAACGACACCGGGGAGCAGGTCATCTCCGACACCGTCCGGTCGTCTCAGTTCGACTCCTGGATCGGCAGCGATTCCTGGAACGCGAGGACGGGCATCTACATTCATGCTCTGGGTGATCGCATCTCGCACCACGTCTGCACCGATGCCGGAACGGTCACGCCGCCCAGCCCGGAAAGCCAGGACTTTCGGATCGATCTGAACGTGCCCACCTGCGATCAGGGTCCGCACGCGGTCCGACACGAGTACGAGACGGGTGTGGATTTCGCCGGGCTCGCACCGGAAGACAGGACGACCGAGGCGGCGCTGTCGATGGTGTACGACGAACTCGTCGCGTTCGCGCGGGAGCGCGGCACGCTCGATCCGCGCGCCACGACGCCTGCGACCAAGAACGCACTCCTGACCGACGGACTGCTGCCGGCGCTCGAGATCCGGGAACCGGTCGAGCGGTTGACAGCGGTCACCGTCGTCGGCTGCCGGAGCGGCGTTCCGGCGTTCCCGGGAAACCCGGTGTGTCCCGCGTGATCGCGAAATGGGAGATGTTCTGCTGACGCGTCAGCGGGCCGCCGGCACCTGCGCGAGAACGTCCCGGGTCGCGGCGACGAGTCGCGCGAGCCACGCGTCCGTGCCGACGGCCCGCCGAAGTGGTTCGTTCGGCAGTTCGATGCTCACCGGCAGGTCCGCGGGCAACGTGGACCAGATACCGGCGAGATCGATACCCCCCGTCCCCGGCACCAGTCGCTCCTCGCGCGCGTGGCGGATCAACTCGGCGTCGTCGGTGGGCGCCGGAGTGGAGCCGTCGCACATCTGCGCGTAGTGCAGCCACTCGCGTGGGATCGCCGCCAGGTCGCCCCGGGTGGTCGTCGAGCGGGCCGTGTGCAGCGCGTCGACGAGGACACTGCGCGCGGGACCGTCGGCCTGCGACACGATCTCGACGGCCGCGGCCGCGTCAGGTACGGCGGTCCACGGCATGAATTCGAGGCTCGCGACGATGCCGTACGTCGCGCACAGTTCCGCGAGCCGGGCATAGGAGTCGGTGAGCCGGGCGCGGTCGCGGTCGTCGCCGCCGACGAGAACCGCTCTCGCGCCGAGTCGCGCACCGGCCTCCAGGAGGGGGACATATGCCTTTGGGTCGAAATCGGCACCAAGACGGATGATTTCGAGGTCGAAAACCTCGATCGGCGAGTCGTCGAGCCGCCGCACGAGCGTGTCGAGCGCGGCGTCGTTCTCGTGCAGCGGATACGCGGTGGTGCCCGGCGCCGCGGGCAGCAACCGGATGCCGATGGTGTCGAACCCGTGCTTCTCGGCAAGGTCCACCTGCCCGAGCGGAGCCGTGTCCAGGACGGTGAGTGCGGCGAGGCCGAGTCGGGCGGTCATCGGGAAACTCCTGTCGTCGAGGCGAGCCGGCGACCGGTGAGGTAGCCGAAGGTCATGGCCGGTCCGAGGTTGATGCCACCGGACGGGTAGTGGCCGCCCATCACGCTGGACTGGTCGACTCCGACGGCGAACAGGCCGTCGACGGGCTGGTTTTCGTCGTTCAGCACCCGCGATGCCGCGTCGGTCACCAGCCCGGCGAACGTCCCGAAGCTGCCGGGCACGACCTTCACCGCGTAGAACGGCCCCTGTTCGAGCGGGGCGAGCGCTGGGTTCGGCCACGGGTTGTCGGGGTCTCCGGAGCCGGCGGTGAACGGGGTTGTGCCACGATCGAACTCGGGGTCGACGCCGTCGCGGGCCCCCTCGTTGAATGCGGCGACCGTCTTCTCCAGGCCGTCCGGGTCGACGCCGATCTTCTCGGCGAGTTCGCGCACCGTGCGGCCGCGGGTCAGGTACCCCGACTTCAGATACGGCCACGTGGGGATCGGGAGCGGCTTGGCCATCCCCAGCGGGAAGTACCGCAGGTACCGCTGGTCCGCGATCAGCCAGGAGCAGACCTCCTCGCCGTCGGGCACCTGCTCGACCATCGCGAGGGTGTAGTCGTGGTACCCGAGTCCCTCGTTGACGAAGCGGCGTCCGTCGGCGAGAACGCCGATGGCGCCGGGCTTTCCGCGGTCCAGGATGTGCGGGAACACGCCTTCCTTGCCGTTGCGGTACCGGATGATCGACACGGGGCAGTATGCCACGGGTGACGCGAGCGAGCGGTCCAGCCGGCCGCCGGCGGATTCGCCGAGCGTGATGCCGTCGCCGGTGGTCGTCGACGGGGTGAGTGTCCAGTGCTCGCGCCCCGTGGGTGTGCGGGGGAAGAGTTCGCGGCGCCGGTCCAGGTCGTGGGAGAAGCCGCCCGTTGCGAGGACGACTCCGCGGCGGGCGTGCACGGTGTACGCGCCGTCGGGACCCGCCAGCCGAACACCCGTGACGCGACCGTCGGAGTCGGTGGTCAGCGCGGTGGCCGCCGTGCCGACCCGGATCTCGACACCCGCGTCCAGCGCCGACCGCAGCAGCCGGCCGACCAGCGCGGTGCCGTTGACGAGGTGCTGGCCGCGCCGCGTGGTCGCGAGGTCGAGCAGGTGCGTGGAGACCCGCCGGGCGCAGTGCACGAACGCCTTCGCCGAGCGCGTCGAGTGCAGGAACGCCTGCAGGTCGGGGCCGGCCATGATGCCCATTCCGAGGAACGACGTCTCGTAGAGCTGGCGACGCAGCAGAGCCGCGACGTCGGGTCCGAGCTTGCGCAGTCTCACCGGCTTCGGGCCGACGGAGCGGTGACCGGTACCGGCGCCGGGGGTGTCGCCGTGGATGTCGGCGATCTTCGCGCCGGGCACGAACTGCAGGGCCGTCTGCCTCTCGAAGAACTCCACCATCTCGGGGGCGCCGTCGAGAAGGGCGTCCACCTTGGCGGCGTCGAAGTTGTCGCCGAGCCGGTGCTCGAGGTAGGTGCGCGGCAGCGCGCGGTCCTCGTTCACGCCGTCCGCGTGCGCGAACAGGTTCCGCGGCGTCCACATCCAGCCGCCGGACCACGCCGTGGCGCCGCCGCACGTCTCCGCCTTCTCGGCGACGAGGACGGACGCGCCGCCGTGCGCCGCCGCGATCGCGGCGGAGAGACCGCCCGCGCCGGAGCCGATGACGACGACGTCATAGGTGGTGGTGTCGGGGGTCATCAGTTCTCCTTGGTGGTGGCGAGGGCCGGGACGGGCGCGAGGTTCACGACCCGGCCGGTGCGGGACGATTCGTAGACGGCGGCGACGATCGCGAGGGAGGCGCGGGCGTCGCGTCCGGTGACGGCGGGCTCTCGGCCGGTGAGGACGGCGTCGGCGAAGTCCTGCACCTGGAGGGTGTGGAAATCGGCGAGTCCGGCGTTGACGTCACCGACATCGAGGTTGGCGTGGACGTCGGGCGTGAACGGGGCGCGGAACTCCAGTTCCCCGGGGACGGTCCAGATCTCGTTGACACCCTCCCGGCCTTCCGGGAACTCGAGGACGCTGGCGATCGCGCCGGTCTGCCCGATCACGGTGACCCGGTTGCCGAGATTGTGGTTGGCACCGGTGGTCGCGGTGACGGTGGCCGTGCCGCCCGATGCGAACGAGACGACGGCCGAGGCGCTGTCCTCGGTCTCGATGTGCTCGCCGTGCGTGTGGGTGCGGATGAAGCCGCTCACCGAGACCGCCTCGCCCATGAACCACTGCAGCATGTCGATCTGGTGCACGGCCTGGGTCATGAGGACGCCGCCGCCGTCGGTGTCCCACCGCCCGCGCCACGCGTCGGCGGAGTAGTACGTCGACGGACGGTGCAGGATGACCGAGGCCTCGCCGAGCACCGGGACCCCGAGACGGCCGTCGTCGATCGCGGTCTTGATCCGCCGGGCGGCGGGCCAGAACCGACGCTGGAACAGCACTCCGAACGTGACGCCGGCGCGGTCGGCGGCCTCGATCATCCGGTCGGCCGCGGCGACGTCGACGGCGATCGGCTTCTCGCACAGCACGTGGATGCCGGCCTCGGCCGCCGCGACGACCACCTCTTCGTGGACGGGATGCGGGGTGCAGACGGTGCACGCGTCGAGACCGAGTGCGAGCAGTTCCGCGACCGAGCCGACGGCCCGCGCGATGCCGTGCGCCGCCGCGAACTCCTGGGCCCGCTCCAGGTCGGGGTCGCAGCACCCGACCACCTCGATGCCGGGCACCTGCTGCAGTGCCTGGGCGTGGTTGCCGGCGATCTTGCCGCAGCCGACGATGCCGATTCGTAGTGCCATCAGAAGTGCTCCTCGGTGTCGACGTCCCGGGCGGCGGTCTCGCCGCGGTCGAGACGGTTCAGGGCGGCCACGTCGTCGGCGGTGAGCCGCACGTCGAGGGCGGCCAGATTCTCGGCCTGGCGGGCCGGATTCGCGGACCGGGCCACCGGCACCACGCCCTGCGCGCGATGCCACGCCAGGATCACCTGCGCGGGTGTGCAGTCGAGGCGCCGTGCGGTGTCGACGACGACCGGGGCGCCCAGGACCTCGCCGCGTCCCAGCGGGCTCCACGACTGGGTGAACACCCCGAGTTCGTCGTTGACGCGCCGGACAGGCAGCCGGGCGAGGGTCGGGTCCATCTGAATCTGGTTGACGGCCGGTGCCTCTCCGGTCTCGTCGACGATGCGGCGCAGATGCTTCTCCAGGAAGTTGGAGACACCGACGTACCGGATGAGCCCGGCGTCCCGGCAGGCGAGCATCGCCTCGAACGCCGCCACGTACCGATCGAGACGCGGGAGCGGCCAGTGGATGAGGAACAGGTCGAGCCGTTCGAGACCCAGGCGCTCCAGGCTGCGTTCGAGTGCGCCGCGGATGTCGCCCGAGACGTGATCGCTCCCCCGGAGTTTCGTGGTGACGAACAGGTCGTCCCGCGGCACTCCGCATTCCCCGATCGCGACGCCGACGGCGTCCTCGTTCTCGTAGATCGCGGCGGTGTCGATCAGGCGGTAGCCGGCCTCGACGCCGGCGAGGACGGCCCGGGTGGCGTCCGCGCCGGTCAGCGGCCAGGTGCCGAGACCGAGGGGCGGGATCACCATCATGCGCTCACCGCCTCGCGGGCAGCGGCGGCGGCCGTGATCTTCGCGGCGACGTCGGCGGCGGTGACGATCGCGGCGTGGAGGGAGCCACCGTCGCCACTGGCGTCGCCGACCGTGTGGACGCCGAGTCGCGGTTCCAGCGATCGGAGTTCGGTGAGCAGATCGGAACGCGGCTCGATGCCGTGCGAGATCAGCAACTCGCCGGGCGCGTCGACCGTGCGTTCCACACCGCCCGTCGAGATCACCACCCGATCCTCCTGGACCCGCGTCACGATCGACGACAGGTGGGTGGTGAGGTTCTCGCTCGCCGCGAGCCTCGGGAGCAGCACGATCTTGCCGCGTCGGCCGACGTCGTGGGCGATGGTCTCCTGCGGTCCGATCATGACCACCGTCGTGCCGCGGAGCAGCAGGTCGTCGGCGACGGCCGCAGCCTCGCGGTCGGCGCCGAAGATCGTGATCGATTCGGGCGCGGACTCTTCGGAGGCGAGGAAGTCACGAATGTCCCGGATCCGTCGCAGTTCGGCCCCGGGCAGGTCGACCTCGGGTCCGCGCCCGCCGGTCGCGAGCACGATGGCGTCGAAGTCCGAGGCGGCCAGTGAAGTGGCGTCGACCCGGGTGCCGGTGTGGCAGGCGACGTCGAGGTCGGCGAGTTCGGCGAGATACCAGTCGACGATCCGCGCGTACTCCGGGTACTCGTGCAGCCGCGATGCCAGCGCGAAATCACCGCCGAGGCTCTCGCGTTCGTCGTAGAGGTCGACGCGGTGGCCCGCGAGGGCGAGGTCGCGGGCGGCCGCCATCCCCGAGGGGCCGCCGCC
The DNA here is from genome assembly GCF_001894825.1 of Rhodococcus jostii NBRC 16295. Classification (GTDB taxonomy): domain Bacteria; phylum Actinomycetota; class Actinomycetes; order Mycobacteriales; family Mycobacteriaceae; genus Rhodococcus_F; species Rhodococcus_F jostii. Next base: position 14,944 of record NZ_BCWY01000143.1, read on the forward strand.
GACGACCGCGACACGCACGGGCAGGTCCGCCGGCGTCGACGGCTGCGCGAGTTCGCGGCCCACCCACGGGTTGACCGAACACGGAACGGGCCCGGCGGCAAGGCTGTCGATGCAGTAGTTGCACGCGATGCACGGGCGGTACCGGGCGCCGTCCAGCGCACGGTTCGGGAAGTCGGGGTCGGCGTGCAGCGTGCGGGCCATGCTGACGAAGTCGGCCTGCCCGGATTCGATGATCTGCGCCGCCGCCTCCGGGGAATTGATCCGGCCGGCGACACCCACCGGGAGATCGAAGTCCCGTGTGTACTGCTCGGAGTAGGGGGCCAGGAGGCCGCGCGGCCACTCGCCCGGCTGGATGATCCATTGCCCGGACTCGTAGTTGCCGGCCGAGACGTCGAGGAAGTCGAGTCGGCCGGTGTCGATCGCGTCGATGCGCGCCCGGGTGGTCTCGGCGTCGAGACCGCCGTCGATCCCTTCGAATGCCGAGAACCGCAGTCCCAGGGCGATACCCGGGGCCATCGTGCGGACTGTGTCGATGATGCGGTTGACGAACAGTGTCGGGTCGGCCCACTCGTCGTCGCGGTGATTGTAGGCGGGCGAGAGGAACTGGTGGATGAGGTAGCCGTGCCCGCCGTGCAGGGACAGCACGTCGACCCCGGCCTTCTGGCAGCGCACGGCCGCCTCACCGAAGCTCTCGATGATGTGCTCGATGTCGTCGCTCTCGAGTTGCTCGGGCATCTCGCCGCCGACCACCGCGCACGGGATGGGTGTCGGTGCGACGGGGACGAAGCCGTTCACCGCGCCCTGCGCGGTACGGCCGCCGTGGTTGAGTTCGACGCCCACGAGCGCACCGTGCGCATGAATCGCGGCGGCCATCTTCGCGATGCCGGGAATGCGTTCGTCGACGTCGACGCCCATCTGCCGGATGCGGCCCTTGCCGTCGGCGCGGACGTAACTGGCCTCGGTGAACACGAGAGCGGCCCCGCCCGCGGCGCGTCGCTCGAGGTACGCGATGTAGTCGTCGGTCATCGTGCCGTCGACGTCGCAGTAGTTGCGTTCCATCGGCGCCGACACGAAACGGTTGCGCAGTCGCAGGCCGCCGAGGTCGAGTGGTGCGGCGAACGGCAGTGGCGCGGTCATCGGGACTCCTCGAGAAGGGTCGGGACACCCTGCTCGGCGAGGAGTTCACCGAGGTGGCGTCGCATGCGTTCGGGATCGGGCCGGACCCCGGTGACGAGGGCGAACGTGTCGGCGGCCTGCGCGACGAGCATCTGTCCGCCGTCGAGCACCGGACAGCCGAGGACTGTTGCGGCCGAGAGCAGTTCGGTGTGCAGCGGGCGGTACACGATGTCCGCGACCCACAGGCCGGGGTGCAGCGCGCCGGTGTCGAACGGGGTTCCCGGGTGACCGACCATGCCGACGGGTGAGGCGTTGACGACGCCGTCACAGGACGGCAGGTCGTCGGGGATCGCGGCGATCGGAATCGGTGTGGCCCGGGTCGACGGGAACGCCGCGGCGACCCGGGAGCACACATCGGCGGCGCGGGCGGGGTCGGCGTCGGCGACCCGC
>NZ_BCWY01000144.1 GCF_001894825.1 Rhodococcus jostii NBRC 16295
TATCGAGTCCTCGAGCGCTCCGCGGGCGACGCCGATCGCGCGTGCGGCGGTGTGGATTCGGGCGGTCTCGAGGTCGCCCATGGCGACCTTGAAGCCCTCGCCTTCGGGGCCGACCAGGGAGTCGTCCGCGGCGTGGGCGTTGTCGAAGGACAGCTCCCAGGTCTTCCAGCCGTGGTATCCGATCTTGCGTACCGGTGTGCCCGTCACCCCGGGGGGCAGCTCTCCGCGGGGTTTGGGCATGATGAAGCAGCTGATTCCGCGGGAGCGGTGGTCGTGGTCGATCGGTGCGGTGCGGGCGAAGACCTGGAGGTAGTCGGCTCCGTCGGCGAAGGTGCACCACATCTTCTGGCCGCTGATCCGCCACCCGTCGGCTTCCTTGCGTGCGCGGGTGGACAGTGCTGCCACATCGGAACCGGCGTCGGGTTCGGAGAGGGCGAAGGCACTGAGGAACTCGCCCGTGGCCATCCGCGGCAGGTACGTTCGGCGTTGTTGCTCGGTGAAGCCGGCGGTGAATTGCTGGCCGCGAGCGATCAGGCTCGCCACACTCATCCAGGCGCGGGCCAGTTCCTCGACGATGAGGGCGTACTCGAAGACCCCGAGCCCCAACCCGCCGTATTCCTCGGGAATCAGGACACCGAAGAAGCCGAGGTCGGCCATCTTCCGGCGTAGTTCCATCGGGATCTCGCCCTTGACCGGATCGAGTTCGTTCGCCACGGGCAGCACTTCCCTGGCGGCGAACTCCCGCGCCATCGCCTGGATCGCGAGCCGCTCGTCGGTGAGATATCCGGCTCCTGACGACCCGACGTCGTCCACTACAGCAGTCATGCGGTGTCAACCCTTCATCCGTGCCTCTAGACGGCACAGTGTTCCGATATGGACCAGAATGCCGTACCGAAGCCATATCGGTCAACCCCTCCCTCCGGCGAGTGCCTCGTGCCGGCACTGACGAAGCTGGTTTTCCGGTGCCGGCGAGGTTCCCGTCGGAAGCGGGTTCGCTGGTCATCGCCAGGATCTCGAGATGCTCATTGGTGAGATATCCGCTTCCTGAGGCACGAGCCTCACGCTGTGCCATTCAACTTGCGTGTTCGAGCGGTGGGGAATTGCTCGCTCTGCGAGACTGTACAGCTGTGCCGACCATTGGTACGACGTGCCGTTCTTGTTCTACTATGGTGCGAGCGCGATCCCGATGGATCGGCATGCGACGGCCACCAGCGCGTCGCGGCAACGAATGCCGAAGGCCGGCAGGAACGGATCGGTGTGGTCTCATGGGTGACCGTGACAACGGACAAGCGCCGGCACATCGGCGGTTGTCCCACGCGCTGCGCGAGCAGATCGCTGCAGGCCATTTCCACGGTGGCCGCCGGCTTCCCACTGAATTCGAACTTGCCGAAAAGTACGCATTGAGTCGGCAGACGGTGCGGCGAGCATTCTACGATCTCGTGGCGGATGGCCTTGTGTATCGAGTTCCCGGGAGGGGCACGTTCGTCTCCGAACTGGGGAGTATGCGCCTCCGGCGACTCGGCGCGATTGACGAACTGACCAACCTCCCCGCCGGCACCACCACGGAAATCGTTGCGCCTATACGACGTAGGGTTGACATCGAAGCCGCAAGCCGTTTGCGCCTCGACAGCGACTTCGTCTCCACGATCGCGTATGTACGCCGCCACGCGGGGATCGTGTTCGCGATGACGACCGTCCATCTGCCGGATCTTCACGCGCAGCACCTGTGCGGCGCCGCGGGGACGGAGCCAGGCGCGGTCGGAGTGCACACGATCATCGGTCTTGTGGAACCCCACCTGGAGTTTCCCGTTGTCGAACTCGTGCAGTCGATCACGGTGACACGAGCTGCCGAGGAGATCGCCCATCACCTCGACTGCCCCATCGGACATCCGCTACTGCGCGCCGATCGTGTGTATGCCGACTCGGAGAGCCGGGCAGTGGAGCTGGCGGTCAGCTACTACTTGCCCGAGCACTACACCTACCGAATCACCATGGGCAGAAGTTGAGGACGGGTGGCTGGTCGACTCGCCCCGGTCGCTGACTTGCATGTCATGGGCTGAACACGCGACAGCAGGAAAGGGTCGGACGAGATGAGCGTCGACCTCGGGTTCGGCGCGGAACAACGGGTCCTTCTCGGGCCGTGGGGCGGGCCCGAGAAGGAGTGAATCCCGTCCCAGCGCCCGGATGCCTGGTATTCGGCTAGGCGGGCAGAGGAGAATGCCCGATCAGGATTCTTCGCCCGAAATATCGCTGCGAAACGTTTCCGGTACCGAAATGGCTCCCAGAAGCGTAATGATCGCAGTGGCCACGATGTACCACGGGAAGTACTGGGAGTAACCGGCATTGGCCAGGCTCGTGGCCACGAGGGGGACCGTTCCACCGAAGATTGCCACCGAGAGTGAGTAGGGAAAGCCCAGGCCGCTCACTCGCACGTGCGGTGGGAAGTTTTCTACCATCACAGCTGACGTGATCGAGGTGCAGAAGCTCAACAACAGTAGCCCGATGAGCTGGATGACTATAAGTACCGCAATGTGTGAACTTGTGATCGACAGCAGGAAAGGTGTCACAATTACGGTGCCGATGCCGAATACGTACATGCATGGTTTCCGCCCATATCGATCGGAGATCAACCCGGCCACTGGCTGCGCCGCAGTGTAGAGAATGAGTGTGATAATTCCGACCGTCATTGCGGTGGTGGCGGAGGCGCCGTTCTGGATCTGGAAGTACGTTGTCAAGTACGTAGCCCAAAAGTATTGTCCAACACCCATTCCGGTTGCGATTGCGAACACGATGAGCGACTGCTTGGGGTAGCGCTGAAGAGCATCGAGTGGATTGCGGTTGACCGGTGTCGTGCCGCCGTCGGAGGCGGTGGTTTCGAGCGTTTCTTGCGTCCCGCGGCGAATGTACCAGGCGACGACCGCGGCCAAGGCGCCGACGGCGAAGGGGATTCGCCAACCGTAATCCCGCATCGCCTCTTCACCGATGAGCGCGACGAACACGGTGATGAAGGCCAGGCATACCAACTTCCCTATGCCCGAAGCAACAAACATGAAGCTCGAGTAGAAACCACGTCGGCCGGTGGGGGCGGATTCGACGATGAAGGCACCCGCAGTCGTGTACTCGCCTCCAGCGGACAATCCCTGCAAAATGCGGGCAACAGTGAGGATTATGGGCGCGGCGACACCGATCTGGCTGTACGTGGGGCAGACGGCGACCAACAGGCTGCCGCCGGCCATGAGGCTGATAGTGAGGCTCAAGGCCCGCCGACGGCCGTACCGATCTGCAAACCGCCCGACGAAGAGTCCTGCCAGCGGACGTGCGAGGAACCCGACGGCAAATACCCCGAATGCGCTCAACAGCGGTACCAGTCCCGAGGACTCGGAGGAGGGGAAGAAGGAAGATGCGAAATAGACCGCAAGATACGAGTAGGCGAGGAAATCGAAAAACTCGACCGAGTGCCCGATGGTGCCGGCGATCAACTGTCGCCTCGGGTTCACGATGGCGGTTTTATCGGATGCTTCTATTTTCATTGCGCAGTGACTTTCTACGAAGGACGTTGCTCGTGGTTCCAGGAGGCTCGTGGTTGCATATGGCTCGATGAGGCTCCTTTCGTGGGCGAGTTCGAGACACTGTCCATCCCGGGCCCGTGGACTTCGATGCATGGGATGCACCTCTACGAGTGCAGGGCTGATCGTTCAATTGCTCCCGTTTCGGTGTGGTACCTCAGGGGAAGGAACATCGCATCGGGACACTCTGCAGGTGGAGCGAGTTCGTCACGGAAGCGCAGCAAGTGGAGCAGGCATCAAGTGTGCTACATAGCGGCACGCTGTGTCGCAGAGAAGTATCGTGCCTCGGATCACGCTCTGTCAAGATCGGTTCATCAGGGTTCGACCGGGAGTGAAGTGTGTCGGCTGATAGGCCGAGTGGACGGCCGAACAGTGGGGCATGCATGTGAGTGCGAAGCGAACTTTCCGTGACCCGGACTCCACTTCTTGTTGACCGTGCCGCTCAACGGTATGGTGTGCTGATAATGACCTAGCTAGGCGCAACGGGCGTTCTGGTGGGAAAAGGAGCGGGTTATGACGATTGCGTCGCACGAATCAACCAGTGCCAGCGCGCGCGATCTCGCAAGGTGGGCGGCCGGTATCGAGCCAGGGTCCGCGGATCTCGAACTCGCTCAACGCGCTCTGGTCGATACCGTTGCAGTGACCCTGGCTGCACTGGATGATCCGGTCGCTGCATGGACGGATGGTCTGCCGGCTGCGCTGCGTTGGGCAGCGGTGGGGCACGTGCTCGATTTCGACGATCTTCACATACCGTCCACGACGCACATCAGTGTGGTGTGCGTTCCCGCCACTTTGGCAGCGGGCGGCGGTGGGCGGGAGTACCTGGCGGCGGCGGGTGTGATGGCGCGTCTTGGTACCGCGCTTGGTTGGAACCACTACGTGCAGGGATGGCACACTACCGCGACGGTCGGGGCCATCTCGGCTGCTGTTGCGGCGGGGCTGTCTCTCGGGCTCGATTCCGACGGTATTGCCACTGCCATGGCGCACGCCGTCCCCGGCGCAGGGGGCGTTCGCCAAGCCTTCGGCACCGCAGGAAAATCGATGCAGGTCGGATTCGCTGCCCAGGTCGGTGTGCGTGCGGCCAGGCTCGCCTCGGCCGGCGCGACTGCAGACCCTCGTGCTGTCGATGAATGGTTCCGGCTCGTCGGAGGGCGGAGGTCCCCGCAACTCGACGGTCCCATCATTCCGGACGGACTCGGGTTGAAGCTTCACCCGTGTTGTTACGCGCTCCAGCGTCCTATCGCGGCGATCCGGTCGCTCGGCCGGCTACCGATTGACGACATCGCACGCATACAGGTGCGCACTCCACACAGTGCAGTCTTGCCGTTGATCCACAACGATCCGAGTTCGGGTCTGGAAGGCAAGTTCTCGCTGAACTACGGTATCGCCGCCGCCCTGTTGGACGGGTTCCCCGATATCAGAAGCTTCACCGATGCTGCTGTGCAGCGGCCGGAAGTTCGGAGCATTCTCGACAGAGTCAGCATGGTTGCTGAGCCCGTGGGGGAAGGGGTGCTCGATGGGGAGTGCTCGGTAGTCGTCGAACTCCGCGACGGATCACATCTCGAGGCCGTGGTTGAACTGCCTATGGGACATCCGTGCAGGCCTGCATCCGCCGCGGATGTCGAAGCCAAAGTCCGGGGGTGTGTTGGTGACGAACGCGCAGTCGAGATAATGGAACTGGACTGGAGTTCGGCAGCGGAATTGTTGCACCGCAATCTGCCAGGCGGTGTCAACTGAGGGACCCGCTCCGGATGGCCCGATCCGCTCGGGCGTCTCACACACTCCTCAGGTGGGCAGCTCCGCCCCGGACTGTTCGGCGGCCATGTACTCGGCATACCAGTCGGGCCAATTCGGGTCTTCTTCACCGGTGCGCTCTTCGTGCCGGCCGTGGGCAGCCGCCGCGCGCCGCATGGCGGTCGCCAGGTCGCGTGCAGAGCCGAACGAGGTGACGGCGGTGTCGATGCGCCCGGGGAGTCTGGTGGTGATCTCTTGCAGCACCCAGGCGTTGCCGTCGGGATCGCTGAACGACGCCAGTGAGAAGTAGCTGCGACGGTCCGGGTCCAGCCCGTCGCCCGGGCCGTCCGTGCCGAGGTGGAATACGGTCACCTCGATGTCGGCGGCGTCCAGTTGGTCACGCGCAGCCTCGATGTCGGAGACTATGAGGTATCCCTTGGCGGAGCCGGGTGCGGCCGTGGTGAGGTCGGCGCCGAAGTGGATCGAGGCGGCGGCGCCGGGCGGGGTGAATTGGACGACGCCGGAGCCGGGCGGTGTGACGTCTTGTCTCCAGCCGAGCTTGGTGTAGAACGCGGTGGCGCGGTCGACATCCGTGACGGGGATGACGATGACCTCCAGCTTCATGTCGACTGGCGCGACGTGCGTGTTGCCGGTGGCCTCGTCGGTGTGAACTTCGTTCGTGCTCATGAGTTGCCTCTCTGGTTGTGTGGGGATTGATCGGGGTGGGTTCTGTGGGCCACCCACGTTTCGTCGTGTGGTCGTCAGGAGACGAACTGCTGACCACCGTCGATGTCGTAAGTCGCGCCGGTGAGCGCGGTGTTGCTCATGATGTGGACGGCCAGTGCGGCGACGTCGGCGGGGCTGACGACGCGGCCGATCGGCAGCGTTGACCGCAACTCGTTCCGGCGCTCGTCCAGCCGATCTCCGAGCAGCGATGCCGACAGTGGGGTGTCGACGAAGCCGGCGGCGATGAGGTTGACGCGAACCGGCGCGAGCTCGAGCGCGAGGGCCGCCGTGAACGGGGGCAGTGCGGCGGTGGCGGCGGAGGCGATCCCCAGGCCGTTACCGATGCGGCGGCCGCCGGTCCCGCCCATGAGTAGCAGCGTGCCCCCGGGCCGCATCTTGCTCGCCGCGTTGCGTGCGACCTCGAGGCCCAGCACCACGTGTCCGCTGAGCTGCTCGCGCACCTCGTTGGAGTCCATCTCGAGCAGTGGCGCGTAGCGCGGGCCCCCGGCCGTGACCAACACATGGTCGATCGGTGTCGGCAGGTCCTGGAAGAATTTCGTCAGGGAGGCCGTGTCGTTGGCATCGAACGCCGCGGTGCGCTGAGTGCCGACTTCGGTCGCTGCTTGCTCGAGCCGGTCGGGATTGCGGCCGGTGAGGATGCCATCGGCACCCTCGGCCCGGGCGCGGCGAGCCGTTTCGAGTCCGATGCCTGCGCTGCCGCCGATCACGACGACGGTTTGTCCGGCCAGTTCCGGTTCGCGCTGGATGGCGACGGGAGTGGTTTCGCTGGTCATGATTTCTCCGATCGGTAGCGTCGGCCGCCGATTGCCTGGATGGTCGCGAACAGAGCTCTCGTCGGAGGGCACGTCGCAGCTCCGGCATCGGCGGGATAGACAGTCGCCGGTCGGCGTCCTCTCACGAAATGCTTCTACAGTCGTCGCGACCGGGCAAGGGGTGCACTCAGCGCCGGACCGGGGCAGCGCACGGCGACAGATCGACCTCGAGACAAGACGGCCTCGCGCTGCACCCGCCTCCCCGTCGCGAGTCCTCGCTCGCGCTGGCGCCGATTGGGTCGACGACGCGACAGTCCTTACGCTCACCGACGGCGGCGGCCGAGTGGATTGACCTAGGGGTGGGGGAGCGGTTTCGCGTTCCGGGTGTCGAGTATTGCTGTCATCAGCGCGATTTCGTTGCTTTGCTCTCGGATCATCCCGAGCGCGATGCGGCGGATCGGTTCCGAGGCAACCGCGTGGGTTGCCGCCTCGGCCATGTCGACGCCCCCTTGGTGGTGGCGAATCATGAGCTGCAGAAACAGTGTTTCGGCGTCCGCTCCACGCCGGCCGGCGAGCTGGGCGAGTTCGTCGGTGCTCGCCATCCCCGGCATCGGTGCGCCGCCGTGCTCACCGGTGACGTGATCCGAACCGTGCATCCACCGCATCGGATGGGGTGTGCTGAACGGTTCGTCGAAGAGGTTGAGCCAGCCGCGCATCGTCGCGATCTCGGAGGTCTGGGCGGCGACGATCTGGTCGGCGATGACCCGGATCTGCGGATCGACGTCTCTGGTCAGCGTCTGGGCGATCAGCACAGCCTGCTCGTGGTGCACCGACATGTCCTGCGCGAAACCGATATCCGATTCGGACAACTGGACGCCGCCGGGGCTCGGGTCGCGCGCCGACTGCAGCCACATTCCGGCCGCAATTCCAGCGACGCCGATCAACGCCGCGCACAGCAACAGGAGGACAGGTCGACGAAACCGCGAACGCCGGGCGTCACTGCCCATAGGTCGACGCCTGATTCGCCGGTGGCTGGTACACCGTGTGGTCCAACTGCAGTGCCATGAAGCCGTTGTCGCTGCACGACGTCCAGATCTGGCTGCCGTGGAATTCCGGCGGCGAGAAGCACCAGTCCGCGGACAGGTCGCCGAACGCCACCATTCCGGCGCGTGGACCGAACGCGACCCGGGGATCCGTCTGACCCTCGAAGACGGCGCGGGCGAGCGGAACGAAATTGAAGAGCGACACACCGATCAGCGACGACAGTGCGTGCGGCGAGTTGGTGAGCTGGAGGTTCCTGCCGGTCTGAGCAGGTGGGTTGTAGTAGGCGATCTCCCGGATGCTGTTCAGGTTGCGGATGTCGAACACGCGGATCCCGGACGACTCCCAAGAGCACGCGAGCGCCGTCGGGTCTGCCGGGCGGTCGACCACACAGTAGTGCGGATCGTACGAGAACAGTGACCCGCCTTGCGACGACCGTATGTTCGCGGCGGCATTGGCGGGAAGTTGGATCTCGAGCTTGATCTTCTGCACGATGTCGGCGTGCGCCGGGTCGGCGACGTCGAACACCTTGATACCACCGCCGCCGGTCTCGTCGACTGTGTAGATGTAGGGCTTTCCGCCGTAGGTGACCGGGATGCTGTGTTGATTGAAGAAGCCGTCGGTCCACAGGTAGGTGGCGATCTGCGGCACCGTGGGATACGGGTCGCCTCGTTGCACGGCGCTGATGTCGAGGACGGTGATCCCCCCGAGATTCGACAGGTACATCCGGTTTCCGTCGGGGGTGATTCCGAATCCGTGGCCGCCGACTCCGTGCAGTCCCTGCCAGACGATCCGCGGATCGGCGGGGTTTCTGATGTCGATGGCAGTGAGGAAGCCCGGTGCGGGGCCGGACACCCAGTAGGTGTTGCCGTCCGGCGCGAAGCCGCCCTCGTGGGAGATGAACGGCAGCGGCATCGTGAGGTCGGTGCCGGCACCTCGGTTGAGCAATCGGGGGTGGGCGCAGTCGGAGATGTCGTAGACGGAGAAGTAGCCGGTGCCGGCCGCGACCGGCACCGCGGTGGCTGCGAGCAAATTGCGTGCCTTGTTGACTTTCAAGCTCTCCCAGGTGCCGCCCAGCATCGCGGGTTCGTTCAGGGTCGTGGACAGCACTGGCTGCGCGGGGTTCGACACGTCGAGTACCTGGACGCCGGGCGTGGTGGGATCGAGCAGGTTTCCGGGAAAGAAGGTGCTGGTGTAGGAGCAGTGGTCGTGCGTCACCGACAGCAGGCCACCGCCGCGATCCTGCAGGGCCCCGATCAGCGACACGTTGCATCGGTAGCCCTGCGTGCTGCGGCCGTTGTTGCGATCCTCGGCCGGAACATCGCCCTGCATACCGGTTTCCGGCAGCGAACCGGGACCGCAGTCCGCGCGCGGAACAGCCGTCGAACCGACGTCGTCGAAGAAGAACGTCTCGGCCGAGGCGAGGGCGGGGCTCATCGACATCCCGAGCACGACCGACACCGCAACGGCTCCCGCGGCCACCGCCCGCCGGGCAAAGCCTGTCCGTATCCGGTCGATCGGCATGGCGAAACCTCCGAACCAGGCAGTCTGGGATCAACCTCGAAAGATTAACAACCAGTACTCGCGTTCACACACAGATTGGCCAACTCTGCCCTGGTTGAGGCACGGTCACACGAAGCCGAACATCGGGGGGAGAACCCCGACCATCAACACCGCCCACACGCCGAAGACGGGGAGGTAACGGGTCTGCCAGCGTTCGGTGGAGCTGAATCCGCGACGGCCGCGGAGGAACCCGAGGATGAGGTGGGCCGACCAGCTCAGGTTGACGAGGAGGACCAGATTCATTCCGAGTGCGGCCACCTTGTTCGGGGTGAATCCGAACTCTGCGATTCGAGTGAGCATGGCGAACAGCATGAGTAGGTCGACGGCGAGCGCACTGACGACGAGGACGAGTTGGAGGCGGTCGAACAGGTCGGGTGGCAGGTACGGGTCACGGGCGGAAATCGCGTACAGCAGCAGTCCCAGGACGACGACGAGGATGAGGTCCATCAGGATCAGCAGGTCTCGGTCGACGTCGACGATGCTGCCGGTCGTCGCGAATGCCACGAGCAGCACCAGCAGCATGAGAGTCGTCAGTGGTGTGAACACACGGGTGAGGACCGGGGCGATGTTCTCCACCACATTCTGTTTCGCCTCGACGAGCCAGGCGGCGACGATGACCGCGCCGGCCGCACCGAACGGCAGCACCCAGTCCTCGATGAACCACTCGACATCCATGTCGAGCGCGTTGAATGCACCGACCGTGAGGCCCATGAGGACACCGCCGCCGAGGGCGAGGAGGGTCAGGTAGACGACCCATTCGCCGGTGAATCGGATGAAGTCCATACGCCGCCGGTCCGACCGCCATTGGCCTCCGACATAAGCGAAGCCGACCGCGAACCACAACGCAATCGGTGCATGGATCGCCGCGATCACCTCGGTGGATCCGTTCGACGCGAACGGGAAGACGTTCAGCAGGACCGCGGCCAGGGCGAACGGCACCAGCAGTGCCGCGGCGACGCGGGGCGTCACCTGCCGTTTCCACGCGAAGTATCCGGCGAGGAACGGAAGTACGAACAGGCTGACATTGCGCGCGAAGACCTGCTCGCCGAGCGCCGCCACGCCGGCCTTGAACGCGACGGCTCCGCCAACGGCGAGCGCGAGTACGACGAACAGCTCACGGGTGGGTCGAGTGCGACCGTCGTCCGGTGCGGCAGGCATCAGCACGAGTTGCTTCCACAAGCGATCGGAATGCTCCCGCGCAAACTCACGGGAGATGTCGTCGACGTTGCCCATCCGTTTGACCGCAACCAGGAATGCCTCGTCCGTCCTCAGCCCGGCGGCGGACAGGTCCGAAATCTGATCGCGCAGATGATCTTCCATCTCGTCGGTGTCGGCGGCGGAGATCGCGCGACGGCGCTCGACGTAGCCCCGCCATTGACCGATCTGCGATTCCAGCTCCTCGTCGGTGTTCATCACGCCCACCCTTCGGCGGAGGCCGGGGGCAGCTGGACGGAGCGCCACACCTGGCTGAGGGCGTCGGCGACGACGTCCCACTGTGCGCGACGTTCTGCCAGCATCTCCCGGCCCGCATCGGTGATCGTGTAGTGCTTGCGCCTTCGACCGTTGTCGGAGGATCCCCACGACGCCGACACGTATCCCAGCCTCTCCAGGCGATGCAAAAGGGGGTACAGCATTCCGTCGGTCCACTGAATCCGTCCGCCGGACAGATCGTTGACCCGCTTCAGGATGGCGTACCCGTAGGATTCGCCGTCCGCGAGAATTCCGAGCACGAGCGGTGTCGCCGAAGCTGCCACCAGGTCCTTCTCGATATACATAGAACCCCTATCCCTAGAGCTGCTAGGGGTGAACTTAGCAGATCCGGGATCGCGCGTGCCGCGAGGACTGCCGGAATGCGAACAATCATGGACACGGAGTCTGGTTATAGATATTGTCACCATTACTGGCTTCCGTGTTGTGGACCACGTGAATCGCAGCATGACTTGTCGAGAGGACGCAGATGACACTGGATGTCTCCACCCCACGCGCGGCGAGGGCCGGTCGGCGGACCCGAGGAAAGAATCTGGGCCTGCTCACGGCCTCCACCGCGATGGACAACGCCGAGAACAGCATCACGACGGTGCTGTTTCCGCTGATGCGCGAGGCGTTGGGGCTCTCGTCGTCGGCGCTCGGCGTCATCGTGGCGGTGTCCAAAGCGGTGGGAATCTTCGCCGCCGTTCCGTGGGTGTTCCTCGCCAAGAGATTCTCGCGGCGTGCGGTACTTGCGACGTGCTCGGGATTCTGGGGCGTGTGGGTCGTTCTGGCCGGCTTGTCGAGCAGTTTCACGCAGTTCGTGATCCTGTACGGCATCGCGGCCGCGGGCTTCGCAGGCGCCGGGCCCATCGCTCTCGAGATCATGGGCGACCTCTACGACGACCGGCGGCGGGGCCGGGCCACGGGGATGCTGTACGGCGGTGTCGCGATCATCACCGGCGTGAGTGCCCCGCTGTTCGGTCAGCTGTCGGGTTTCGACGATGGCTGGCGGTACGGCTACGTCCTCTCCGGGTGTATGTGCATTCTGATCGGTGTTCTCGTCGTCGTGTTTCTCGACGACACACGGCCGGGAGGGGGTGAGCGCAGTGCCGGCGACGCGGTGGTGGAAGCGGAGGAGAAGGCGCAGAACGTCGTCGCCGGTGTGCGGGAGTTGCTGCGCATCAAATCGTTCCGCTACATCCTGGTGCAGCGGTTGTTCTCGGGGCAGAACGTGATGATGAGTTTCGGCGTCGTGTTCCTGGTGGAGGAGCGGGGATTTTCGACGGCCACCGCATCGATCGTGGCAACGCCGTTCGCGATCGGGTATCTGCTCGGAACCGTCGTTGGCGGGCGCCTCAACGACGCCGTGCACCGCCGGTGGCCCGCCAGTGGACGGGTGATGATGCTGCAGGCCAGTCAGTTGGCCTTCGCGGCAGCCGCATTCGCCGAACTTCAGATGCCGACATCGTCGATTGGATTCTTCGTCGCGATCTTCGCGGTGGTCGGGTTTCTGCAGGGGCAGGTGCCGGTGGTCAACCGTCCGTTGATCATGGCGGTGGTGCGTCCGGAGCAGCGGGCGCTGGCCTTCGCGGTGTCGCTGTCGACGGTGGAGGCGCTCGCGTACGCGGGATATGCGCTTCTGGTCGGCTATGTGGGTGATGCGATCGGCTTGCAGGGCGCCCTCCTGCTGGTGACCGTCGTGCTCACCGTCGTGAACGGGTTGTGCTCGGGTCTGCTGTACCGGCCGTATGCGCGAGACAGTGCCGCGGTGCGCGACGCTCCGGTGGTGCCGTCGTCCTTACGAGGGTGAGCCGTCGAAGCCGGATGCCCAGTAGCGCCCGCGCAGCGACAGTTCCAACAGCATTTCGGTGACTGCTTCGGGTGTGAGCGGTGGCGGATCGGATTCGAGCCACCACTGCAGCACGGCTACTTGCTCGCCCACCCAGGCTCGCGACAGCACTTCCATGTCGATGCGGGGTGTGACCCCGTTCGCGGCGGATCGGGCCGAGAAGATCTGGGCGGCAAGGGCGGTGCGTTCGTCGAGGAATCGGCGCAGTGCGCGTCCGTCGCCTTCGCCTCGGAGTACGACACGGTAGGCGTCTCGTTCCTCGGCGGCGTGCCGGAACATCTCGAGCACCGGCTTGCCGGTGAACCCCACCGAGGAGTCGGACACGAGGGGTTGCAACCGCTCCTTCAAGTCTTCGCCGAGGTCGGAGACGATCTGGGCGAGCAGTTCGTCCTTGTCCGTGTAGTGGGTGTAGAACGTCGCGCGACCGACATCGGCGCGTTCGGTGATGTCCTCCACGGTGACTCCGGAATAGCCCCGTTCGAGCACGAGAGACACGAGTGCGTCGCGCAGCAGTCTCTTGGTGCGGCGCACACGCCGGTCTTCGGTGGCCACAGTGGCTTCGTCCTCTCGCCTCACACCGGCCGTTTCGTTTCGCGCCGGACGCTCCCGTCAGCATAGAGCACCCTTGACATTGCGACCGATGCTGGACAATATGTCCAATAACGATCAACACGTCGATCATGGAGACTGCATGAATCTCGGTACCTACCTCACCAGGAGTGCGAAGTTCCGGCCGGACAGCGAGGCCGTGGTGTGCGGCGACCGTCGCCTGAGCTACCGGGAACTCGACGACTCGACCAACCGTCTCGCGTCCGCGCTGATGCGCACCGGCCTCGGAATCGGCGACGCGGTAGCCACTTTTGCCGGCAACTGCGGAGAACTCGTCGTGACCGAGATGGCCGTGTGCAAGGCCGGATTCGTGCGCGTGCCCGTCAACGCGCGCCTGGGAGCAGACGAACTCGGTCACGTCCTGCGCGACGCGAACGTCAAGACGCTGTTCGTCGACACCGCGCACGCCGACGTCGCGTTGAAGGTTGTCGCGGATCTGGGCCTCGACATCGCCGTCTACGACTACGGGAACAGCGCACCCGGCGCGGACCGCTACGCAGATCTCCTCGCCGACGGACTCGGCGATCCCGTCGCCGCCGACCTCAGCGAAGACGCGCCCGCCGTCCTCAACTACACCTCCGGGTCCACCGGAAAACTCAAGGCCGCCGTGCAGACCTACGGCAACCGACTCGCTAACATGCGCAAACGCTTGATGAGCCCCACGGGCGCGCCCACCGAGACGGATCGGTACCTGGCCCCGGGACCGATCACCCACGCCTCCGGGATGATGATGCTCGGCGTGCTCGCCCGCGGCGGCGCGGTCGTCATCCTGCCTGACTTCGACACCGAGTTGTTCCTTCGCACCATCGAGAAGGAACGCATCACCACCACCTTTGTCGTTCCGACGATGCTCAACATGCTGATGGACCATCCCGCCGCGAACGACGTCGACCTGTCGAGCCTGCGGTGCGTCGGCGTGGGCGGCGCCCCGGTCTCACCGCAACGGCTCCGCGACGCCGTCGCGATGTTCGGCCCCGTCATCATGCAGGGATACGGTCTCGGGGAAACCACGAGTGGTATCACCGTGCTCACCTACGACGACGTCGCGCGAGGCGTCGAATCCGATCCGGAACTGCTGATGTCCTGCGGGCGACCGGTATTCGACACCGAGGTTCGCGTGGTGGACGACGCAGGCAACGAGCTGCCGGCCGGCGGGATCGGCGAGATCGTCGCGCGCGGCCCCGACTGTGTGCGCGAGTATTGGCACGAACCGGATCTGAGCGCGGAGACGTTCGTCGACGGCTGGGTCCACACCGGGGATGTCGGGTACTTCCGCCACGACGGATACCTGTTCATCGTCGACCGCAAGAAGGACATGATCATCTCGGGCGGGTTCAACATCTACTGCAGCGAGGTGGAAGCCGTGCTGTACGAGCACCCGGCCGTGTCCGGCGCGTGCGTCGTCGGTGTCCCCGACGAGAAGTGGGGCGAGGCAGTCAAAGCGGTCGTGGTCACGCGGACCCCGGTCGCCGAGGACGAGCTGATCGAGCACTGCGCCGAACGCCTCGCGCGGATGAAGAAGCCCCGCTCGATCGACTTCGTCGACAGCCTCCCCGTCAACCGCAACGGCAAGATCGACCGCAAGTCGGTGCGCGAATGCTATTGGGCGCAGGCCGCCCGCCACGTCAACTGAAAGCCGAGCCGTCGATGACCTTCCCCCTGAACCCCACCTACGACCACAACCCTCGCCTGCACGACCTCGTCGCTCGGCTGCGGATCTACCTGGACGGCGAACTCGCCGACTACGAACGCGAACTCGGCCTCACCGCCGAGAGCGTGTACACCCGCGAGACGCTCGAGCCGGTGTGGCGACGCAGCCGCGACCTCGGCTTCTACGGTGTCAGCCTGCCCGCGGACCTCGGCGGCGCCGGACTGTCGTTCACCGAACTCGCCGCGCTCAAGGAAGAAGTGGGCGCCTCACCGCGGGTGCTGTCGACCTCGGTACTCGGTGACATGGGCGGACCGCTGCGGGTGGGCAGCATCTTCCAGTACGCCACCGAGTACCAGATCGAGAAGTACCTGATCCCCGTCACGCGCGGCGAGCGCGCGTGCTGCTTCTCGCTCACGGAGAACGACGCCGGCTCCGACGTGCGCGGCATGCTCACCACCGCCACGCCGGACGGCGACGGGTGGCGCCTGACCGGACACAAAGTGTTCTCCACCGCCGGGCCGTTCGCGGACTTCTCCATCCTCATCGCGAAGATGGCAGACGACGGCGACACCGGCCCGCGCTACTCCGCGTTTCTCGTCGACCTGGACACCCCGGGATGCACGGTGCAGCAGGGCGAGACCCCGATGTCGGGCCAGCACATCGAGGCCGACATCGTTCTCGACGACTGCTACGTCGGACCGGAACAGTTGCTCGGAGAAGTGGGGCAGGGGCTGAAGATCGGGCTCGGACGCGTCACGGTCAACCGGCTCCTACACTGCCCGACGGCGCTGGGCGGGGCACGCCGAGCCCTGGAGTTGTCCGTCGACTACGCCCGCACCAGGCAGGTGCAGGGCGCGCCGCTCGGCATGCTGCAGAGCATCCAGCACCGCCTCGCGGACATGGCCACCGACTTCTACGCGGCCCGGTCGATGACGTACGACGCGCTCGCCGCGCTCGACCGGGGCGAGCGGCCGCGGATCGAAGCCTTCATGTGCAAGCTGTTCGTGGCGGAGAAGGCTTTCGCGATCGCCGACGCCGCCGTGCAGATCCACGGCAAGTCGGGCGTCGTCCGCGGCAGCGAGGTGGAGTCGCTGTTCCAGCGGCTGCGGATGTTCCGGATCCTCACCGGGTCCTCCGAGATCCAGAAGAACGGCATCGCCCGATTCCTCCTGCTCCCGTGAGCGCCGACACGGAGACGGAGCCCGACTTCCGGTTCACGCTCGCCAACGAGCGGACCTTCCTGGCCTGGATCCGCACGGCACTCGCACTCCTGGCGGGCGGGGTCGCGGTCAGCCAGTTCTCCCTGCCGCGCGGCGGGTCCGCGTTCCACGACGCGCTCGGCGCGGTCTGCATCCTGCTGGCCGCCCTCGTCGCGGTCGGTGCGCTGCTGCGATGGCGGTCGGTGCAGTCCGCGATGCGCCGCGGCGTGCCGCTACCGGCATCGCGTCTGGCTCCGGCCGTGGTCGGCGGTGTGTGTCTCGCCGCCGCGCTCG
>NZ_BCWY01000145.1 GCF_001894825.1 Rhodococcus jostii NBRC 16295
CTGGCGTTGCACGGATGGCCGAACGGACCCGGTGAGCGCGTGTTGCTGCACTCGTCGATGGCGTTCGATGCATCGGCGTACGAGTTGTGGCCGACGCTTCTCGGCGGAGGCCGGTTGGTTGTCGCTCCGCCCGGGCCACCGGACATCGAAGTGCTCGAGCGGGTCGTCGACTCGGTCGGTGTGACGTCGATGTTCTTGACGACCCCGCTGTTTCACCTGTTGAGCGAGTCGCCGGAACGTGCGGGGGGAGCACTCGACCAGCTACGTCAGGTGGTCACCGCGGGCGACGTGGTGTCGCCGAGCGCCGTACGACGCGTACTCGCTCGCCATCCGCGGATCACCGTGGTCAACGCGTACGGTCCGACGGAAACCACCGTGTGTGCCACCGCGTACTCGATATCGGGTTCGAACGGCTTCGACGACCAGGTCGGCGTACCGATCGGAGTGCCGATCGGTAATGCCCGCGCACTGGTGCTGGCAACAGGGATGGTGCCCGTCCCGGTGGGTGTGGTGGGGGAGTTGTACATCGCCGGATTCGGGGTGGGCCGAGGATATGTGGGTAGGCCCGGGTTGACGGCGGAACGGTTCGTGGCGTGCCCGTTCGGAGAACCCGGCTCACGGATGTACCGCTCGGGTGATCTGGTGCGGTGGACGACCGACGGTGTGCTGGACTTCGTGGGCCGCGCAGACGAGCAGGTGAAGATCCGCGGAATCCGGGTCGAACCCGGAGAGATCGAATCGGTGCTGGTCTCGCACACCGCGGTGGGATCGGTGGTCACGGTGGACCGGGTAGGTCCGTCGGCGCAGAAGGTGCTGGTGTCCTATGTGGTTCCGGCGCCCGGGGCCGAGGTGGACGTCGAGGCGTTGCGACTGTGGGCGGCGGGCCGTCTACCGGACTACATGGTGCCGTCGGCGATCATCGTCGTCGACCGGATTCCTCTCACACCGGTCGGCAAACTCGACCGCAGAGCACTTCCCGAGCCCGATCTCGCATCCGACACTCCGTACCGGGCTCCACGATCCCTTGCCGAGCAGACAGTGGCGGCGGTGCTGGCCGAAGTCCTGGGCGTCGATCGGGTGGGTCTCGACGACGACTTCTTCCGGCTCGGCGGGGACAGCATCATGTCGACCCAGGTGGTGTCGCGGGCACGGGCTCGAGGAGTGCTGGTGTCGGCTCGAGACGTGTTCGAGCGGCGGACCGTCGCCGGGCTGGCCTCCGTCGCGCATCCGGTGAGGGATGAAGACTCCGTCAGTTTCGAGGAAGTGCCGTTGCCGAGTCCGACTCCGGAACAATGGGCTGTCGTCGAGGCGCGATATCCACGGGCCGTGGAGGTGTGGCCGCTCGCACCGCTGCAAACAGGTTTGGTCTTTCATGCGACGTTGGCGTCGGAATCGCCCGATGTGTATGCAGTGCAGGCGGTGCTGGGTCTGTCCGGGCCGGTGCATGCAGACCGTGTGAAGGCCGCGGCACAGGCCATAGTCGATCGCTACGCGAATCTGCGGGTCGCGTTCCTCACCGACGGGGTGGTCGAGCCGGTGCAGGTGGTGCTCGAGGGCCTCGTGGTGCCGTGGTGGGAAGCCGACGTCAGTGGTGTCGATGCCCGGGAGCGAGACGACGCGCTGGCACGGCTTCTGGCGGACGATGCGGCTGCCGGATTCGATCTGTCGGAGCCACCGCTCCTGCGCTTCGGGTTGATCACGATGGGCGACGGAGATTTCCGGCTGGTCTTCTCGTATCACCACGTAGTGCTCGACGGATGGTCGATGCCGTTGCTGATGCGGGAAATGCTGACCGTCTACGGTGCCGGCAGGGACGGAGCCGTGCTGGAACCGGTGATCTCGTATCGCCGGTATCTCGGATGGCTCGCAACCCAGGATCGGCAGCGGTCGCTGGAGGCGTGGGAGGAAGCGCTCGAGGGTGCGGAGCCCGCGATGCTCACGACGGGGCGTGCGGAGTCGGCACGCGGATCGTCCGTGCTACGGCGTGAGCTCGACGAGGACCTGTCGTCGGAGTTACGGGAGCTGGCGTCTCGATTGTCGGTGACGGTGAATACGCTCGTGCAGGTCGCGTGGGCGATCATGCTGGGCATGCATACCGGCCGCTGTGATGTGGTGTTCGGCGCGACGGTATCGGGTCGGTCCGGGCAGATTCCCGCCATCGAGTCGATGGTCGGCCTGTTCATCAACACGCTCCCGGTGCGGGTCCGGCTGGATCCTCACGAATCCCTCGCCCGGTTGATCGTCCGGGTTCAGGCGGAGCAGGCGAAGTTGATCGAGCATCATCATGTTCCGTTGCCGGAGGTCCAGCGGGTCGCCGGCGTGGGGGCGCTGTTCGACACGTTGACGGTGTTCGAGTCGTACCCGAACGATCGGCGGAGCCTGGCCTCCTTGCTCGAGTCGATCGGCTCCCTCGCGATCACGTCCCTGGATTCGCATGGGGGAACCAACTATTCGTTGACGCTCGCGGTGGACGCCGGTGAGCGGACAGCCGTATCACTGTGGCACGATCCAGCCTTGTTCGACGACGACGAGGTGGAGCGGATCGCGGACAGGTTCCACCGGATCTTGGAATCGCTGGTGGCTGCGCCGGAGGCCGCGACGGGAGACATCGACCTTCTCGCCCCGGAGGAACGGAACCTGCTTGTTCCTGTGCGCGGCGCGCCGGCGGAGACGGCCCGGACACTGCCGGAGATCCTCTCTGCCGCAGTCGCACACGATCCGGGTGCGGTGGCGGTCGTGTGCGGCGACCGCTCGCTCACCTACCGGGAGTTGGACGACGAGTCGAGTCGCATCGCCCGGGTGTTGATGTCACGCGGGGTCGGGCCGGAATCCACGGTCGCGGTGGCCGTGCCGCGGTCGGTGGAGTCGGTGCTGGCGGTATGGGCGGTGGCGAAGGCGGGTGGGGCCTTCGTTCCGGTGGATCCGTCGTATCCGGCGAGTCGGCTCGAGTACCTGATCACCGATTCGGCCGCGGTGTTCGGAGTCACGGTCGCCGAATGCGTCGGTACCCTGCCGAGAACACTCGACTGGTGGGTGCTCGACGATCCGGGGACGCGAGCCGAGTGGTCCACCTGGTCCGCTGAATCGGTGACCGATGCGGACCGGATCACTCCACTGCGGGCCGATCATCCGGCGTACATGATCTACACGTCGGGGACGACGGGTGAGCCGAAGGGCGTCGTCGTACCGCATCGGGGACTGGGCAGTCTCGCGGCGGAGATGGCGGAGAGATTTGCCGTCACGGTGGACGCACGCGTGCTGCAGGTGGCGTCGCCGAGTTTCGATGCCTCGGTGCTGGAGTACCTGCTGGCGACGGGTTCGGCAGCGTCGTTGGTGGTGGTTCCGGCGGGTGTGGTCGGTGGCGAGGAGCTGGGCCGGATTGTCGAGAGTGCGGCGGTGACGCACGCGTTCCTCACCCCCACGATGTTGGCGACGGTACCGGTCGAGCGGATGTTGTCGGTGCGATGCCTGCTCACGGGTGCGGAGGCGGTTCCGGTATCGGTGGTGGAATTGTTCGCTGCGGGACGGCGAATGCACGACCTCTACGGGCCGACCGAGGCGACGGTGGTGGTCGCGGCCTCGCCGCCGTTATTACCGCACGGTCCGGTGACTCTGGGCGGTCCGGTCCGGGGTGCGTCCCTGGTGGTGCTGGACATGTGGCTGCGTCCGGTGCCGACGGGAGTGGCGGGGGAGTTGTATGTCGCCGGGCCCCCGCTGGCTCGGGGATATCACGATCGGACAGGACTGACGGCGGAGCGATTCGTGGCGAACCCGTTCGGCTCACCAGGCGAGCGGATGTATCGCGCGGGGGATGTCGTGCGGTGGATCGAGCGGGAATCCGGTCTGGCGCTGGAGTATCTGGGGCGCAGTGATTTCCAGGTCACGGTGCGGGGCCGACGGATCGAGTTGGGCGAGATCGACGCTGCGCTCACCGAGCAGCCCGGAATCGGCTTCGTGGTAACGGTCGATCGGAAGGCCCCATCCGGGCAGACGGTGCTGGTGTCCTACGTGGTCCCCGCACCCGGGGGCGAGGTGGACGCCGAGAAGGTGCGGACGGTGGCGGCGGGCCGACTGCCGGAGTACCTGGTGCCCTCGGCGATCGTGGTGCTCGAGACGCTGCCGCTCACACCGGCCGGCAAACTCGACCGCAGCGCGTTGCCGGAGCCGGAGTTCTCGTCGAGCAGAGCGTTCCGGTCTCCGCAGACCGAGACCGAGAAGACCCTCGCCCGCGTGTTCGCCGAGGTACTCGGAGTGGAGAAGGTGGGAATCGATGACGGGTTCTTCGACCTGGGCGGCGACAGCATCCGGTCGATCCAGTTGGTGTCGCGCGCGAAAGCGCGGGGTGTGCTACTCACGGCGCGAGATGTGTTCGAGCACAGGACGGTGCGGAGCTTGTCCGAGGTTGCAGTCCTGAACCATGATTCGGATCACGTTGCGCTCGAGGAGTTGTCCGGTGGCGGAGTGGGATCGATGCCGTTGACGCCGATCGGGCGGTTCCTCCTCGCGCGGGGTGGTGGGTTCCGCCGATTCGCGCAGACGATGCTGTTGGAGTTGCCCGACGGCATCGATCGGGCCGCGTTGGTCGCCACCATCGGTGCCGCCCTGGCCCGTCACGGCATGTTGCGGTCGCGTCTGGTGACCGATGACGCTGGGGAGCACACACTTCGGGTCGACCCGCCGGAAGCGGTCGACGTGGACCGCCTGATTCGACAGGTCCACTGTGATGACGCACCGGGCGGTCCGGCGTGGCTGCGGCTGGCGTCGGCCGAGTTGGATGCGGCCCTGGGGCGTGTGGATCCGGCGGCGGGCGTGATGGTGCAGTTCGTGTGGCTGGACAGCGCGCCCCGTCCCGGCAACGAGTCGGATCGTCCGGGCAGGCTGCTGGTCGTGGCCCACCACCTGGTCATCGACGGCGTGTCGTGGCGAATCATGATCCCGGACCTGGCGGCGGCGTGGGCGCGGGTGCGTATCGGCGAGCACCCGGTACTGCCGGTGGGCGGGACGTCGATGAGGCGGTGGGCACACGGACTGGTGGACGAGGCGTCGCGGCCCGGGCGAGTGGCCGAGTTGCCGTTGTGGCAATCGATTCTGGAGGGTCCCGACCCGAAGTTGGGTTCGCGCAGGTGCGACCCGGACCTCGATGTTCTGTCCACGGTGCACCACGTGCGTATGCACGTGCCCGCACCTGCGACAGCGTCTCTGCTCACCACGGTTCCCAGGGTCTTCCACGCTGGCGTCGACGATGGTCTGCTGGCGGGGTTGGCGATGGCGTTGACCCGCTGGCGCCGTCGTCGTGGGGTGGTCGAGCCGTCGTCGTTGATCTCTCTGGAGAATCATGGTCGCGAGGAGCGCATCGTACCCGGGGCAGATCTGTCTCGCACGGTTGGCTGGTTCACGACAGCCTTCCCGATTCGTCTCGATATCGCCGGCGCCGATCTCGACGAGGCGTTCGCCGGCGGGCCCGCTGCCGGCGTCGTGATCAAGGCGGTCAAGGAACAGGTGCTGGCGCTGCCCGACCGCGGCATCGGGTACGGGCTGCTTCGGTATCTGAACGCGGACACCGCACCGGAACTCGAGAAGTATCCGGGCGGACAGATCAGTTTCAACTATCTGGGGCGGATCTCGGCCGCCGATGTTCCCGACGAATTGCGTGACCTCGGTTGGATGCCCGCGAGCGAGGGGACAGAACTCTCCGCGACGATGGATCCGGACATGCCGGCGATGGCCGAAGTGGACATCAATGCGATGGTGACCGACGGTCCCGACGGTCCTCGACTCGGTGCCGTGTTCGGATTCCCCGCCGGGGTGCTCTCCCGTGACGACGTTCAGGAACTTGCCGACCTGTGGTGCGACGCGGTCTCTGCACTGGCTCGGCACGTGCAGGGGCCGGGGGCCGGCGGGCTGACACCGTCCGACGTGCCGTTGGTGTCGCTGTCGCAACGCGGTATCGAGATGTGGGAGGACCGGTACGCGGGCGTGGTGGATGTGTGGCCGTTGACCGCGATGCAGTCCGGCCTGTTGTTCCACTCGATGCTTGCCGGTTCGTCGTTCGACGCGTACACCACCCAGCTGGTTCTGCATCTCGGTGGAAGGGTCGATCCAGAAAGGATTCTCGCTGCGGGACAAGCATTGCTGGATCGCCACGCGAACCTGCGGGCCGCGTTCGCCGACGATTCCGACACCGGGCCGGTGCAGGTCGTCCTCGGCACGGTCGCGTTGCCCTGGCGCGAGATCGACCTGCGGAACCTTCCGGAGGGCTCTCGGGACGGCGAGTTCGAACGCCTTCTCGTCGAGGATCAGGCCACACACTTCGACCCGGCGACGCCGCCGCTGATCCGGTTCACGCTCGTGACGATCGGACAGGATCGGTTCGAGCTGGTGATCACCAATCACCACGTACTGCTCGACGGGTGGTCGATGCCGCTGCTGGCCGAGGAACTACTCGCGCTGTACGTTTCGGGAGGCGACGCCGCCGCGCTACCGAGGGCTAGCGGGTACCGGAATTTCCTGGTCTGGCTGGCCGAGCGCGACCGCGCCGAATCTTCTCGAATCTGGGCGCAGGCCCTGGGCGGGGTGGACGAGCCGACCCTGCTGGCGCCCGTGCACCCGGAGGGGGACACCGCGTCGGGGGAAGAGCACGTGTCGGTCGACCTACCTGCCGATCTCGCCGCGAGGTTGTCGGTGCGGGCCGCCGAACTGGGTGTCACGCTGAACACCGTCGTTCAGGGAGCGTGGGGAATTCTGCTCGGACAGTTGTCCGCCCGGCGGGATGTGGTGTTCGGCGCGACGGTCTCCGGCCGGCCGGCCGGACTGCCCGGAGTCGAGTCGATGGTGGGCCTGTTCATCAACACCGTGCCGGTGCGGGTGCAGTCCACGCCGGGCGACACCGCTGCGGAGTTGCTGACCCGGTTGCAGGAGCAGCAGGCCACCCTGTTCGATCACCACTATCTCGGGTTGACGGAGATCCTCGAGGCCGCCGGGGTGCGCGACCTGTTCGACACCCTCGTCGTGTTCGAGTCGTACCCGATCGATCGCGCCGTGTCTGCAGCCGCAATCCCCATCGACGGAATGGCCGTCACCGGTGTCCGTGCGATCGACGCGTCGCACTATCCCATGACTCTGATCGCCAGAGTCGACTCCCAACTTCGGTTGACCGTGGCGTATCTGCCGAACCTGTTCGGCGCCGCAGCTGTCGAAACGATCGCCCGGCGGGTCACCCGCATCTTGCAGACAGTCGCGGACGACCCTCAGATCGTCGTGGATCGTATCGACATCGTCGAACCGGGCGAGCGTCGGTTGGTGGTGGACACGTGGAATGACACTGCGGTCCCCGTGCCGGACGTGACACTTCCCGACCTGTTCGAACGCCAGGCGGCTGTCACGCCGGAGGCGGTGGCACTGACGTCCGGCGACGAGCAGTTGACGTATCGAGAGGTCGGCGAGCGAGCGAACCGGTTGGCTCGGAGACTGATCGCGCACGGTGTCGGTCCGGAGTCTCTGGTCGGTGTCGCCGTACGCCGTTCGATCGATCTCGTGGTGGGTGTCTATGCGGTCGTGACGGCGGGTGGAGCGTATGTGCCGATCGACCCCGACTACCCCAGCGAACACCTCCGGCGCATGATGGAATCCGCGGCACCGGTCTGTGTGTTGACGCGATCGACTGATCGCGTACAGATCCCGGGTGGCGTCCCCGTGGTGGAGGTCGATGGCCGGCAAGAACCTGATGTCGACTCCGCACCCGTCCGCAACGAAGATCGCATCACCCCGTTGAGGACGGGTAACACGGCGTACGTGATCTTCACGTCCGGGTCGACGGGCCGGCCGAAGGGTGTCGCTGTCAGCCATGCGGCGATCGTGAATCAATTGCTGTGGATGCGAGACCATTTCGGCTTCGACCATGATGAGGTGGTGTTGCAGAAGACCCCCGCGACATTCGATGTGTCCGTGTGGGAGATGTTCCTGCCACTGGAGGTCGGGGCGCGGCTGGTGATCGCCAAGGCCGAGGGACACCGCGATGCGACCTATCTGGCGGAGATGATCAGATCGGAGAAGGTCACCACCGGCGACTTTTCTCCGTCGATGCTCACCATGGTCCAGGAGAGACTCGAGCCGGCTGACTGCGACTCCCTGCTCCGAGTCTTCTGCGGCGGCGAAAACCTGTTGTCGTCGACGGCACACCACTTCATGGAGCACAGCGGCACAGCGGTATACAACCTGTACGGACCGACCGAAACGGCCCTTCAGGTCACCCACCATCAGTGCGGCCCTTCGGATGACACGAGCGCTCCGATCGGCGCACCGGTGTGGAATTCACAGTTGTTCGTACTGAATGCGGGGTTGGTGCCGGTTCCGGTGGGCGTGGTGGGGGAGTTGTACATCGCCGGGATTCAGTTGGCGCGCGGCTATCTGGGCCGGACGGGGTTGACGGCGGAGCGGTTCGTGGCATGTCCGTTCGGGGTGCCGGGTGCGCGGATGTATCGGTCGGGGGATCTGGTGCGGTGGACTGCCGAGGGTGAGCTCGAGTTCGTTGGGCGCACGGACCAGCAGGTGAAGGTGCGGGGATTCCGAGTCGAACCGGCGGAGATCGAGACGGCGCTGTTGACGCATCCCGCGGTGGCGCAGGCAGTGGTGGTGGCCCGCGCCACCGGCAATGGCAGTGGTACCGAGCTGATCGGATACGTCGTTCTCGACATCGACGGTGCCGACGGGGCACGTGATCCGGCAGCCGAGGTTCGTCGTTTCGTGGCCGGGTTGTTGCCGGACTTCATGGTTCCGGCGGTGATCATCGTGGTGGATCAGTTGCCGTTGACGGCCCACGGGAAGCTGAACCGGAAAGCGCTGCCGGAACCGGAGTTCATCGGGGGCGCGCGCCGAGGTCCGCGGTCGCCGGTCGAGGAGACTCTGGTGTCGTTGTTCGAGGACGTGCTCGACGTCCCGCAGATGGGAATCGACGACAGTTTCTTCGACCTGGGCGGGCATTCGTTGTCGGCGACGCGGTTGGTGAGCAGGATTCGGTCGGAGTTGGGTGTGGAGGTTCCGATCCGGGCGGTGTTCGAGTCCTCGACGGTCGCGGAGTTGGCGCCCAGACTCAGGGCAGGCCCGGTCCGAACGCCGCTGACCGCGAGGGTGCGACCTGAGCGGGTGCCGTTGTCGTTCGCGCAGGCCAGGTTGTGGTTCCTGTACAGGTTCGAGGGACCGTCGGCTACGTACAACCTTCCCGTGGCGGTGCGACTCACCGGCGACCTCGACGCCGGGGCGGTGGCAGCCGCTGTCGCGGACGTCGTCGCCCGGCACGAAAGCCTGCGAACTGTGTTCGGTGAGGAAGACGGTGTGCCGTTCCAACGGATCCTGCCCGCTGAGCAGGTCGCGGCGGAACTGACGACCCAGGTCGTCGATGCCGAGGACAGCACTGTGCTGGATGCAGTCGCGGAGGCGGCGGGCTGTCGATTCGATCTGTCGAGGGAAATTCCCCTGCGGGCCGGCGTTTTCCGGATTTCCGAATTCGAGCACGTGCTGGTACTGGTGCTGCACCACATCGCCGGGGACGGCGAATCGTTGGCACCGTTGGCCCGTGACATCGCGGTCGCGTATGCGGCCCGCGCGGAGGGCCGCGCGCCGGGATGGGTTCCGCTACCGGTGCAGTACGCCGATTACACGTTGTGGCAGCGGGAGATCCTGGGTGAGGAGTCGGATCCGGAGAGTGTGCTGGCGGCGCAGGTCCACTATTGGCGTAGCGAGTTGGCGGGGTTCCCGGAGTGCATCGAGCTACCCGTGGACCGGCGCCGTCCGCCGGCACCGAGTTACCGCGGCGGCACGGTGGAGTTCACAACGTCGCCGGAACTGGGCTCGGAGGTAACCCAACTGGCCCGCAGCAGTGGGGCAACACCATCGATGGTGCTCCAGGCGGCGCTGGCGGTGCTGCTCCGCAGATTCGGTGCAGGGAGCGATATTGCGATCGGTGGGCCGATCGCGGGTCGCACCGACGACGCCCTGACCGAGTTGGTGGGGTTCTTCGTCAACACGTGGGTGCTGAGGGTGGATCTGTCGGGGAATCCGCGGTTCGGGCAGGTGCTCGATCAGGTCCGTGGGAAGGCTTTGGCGGCGTACGAGAATCAGGATGCGCCGTTCGAGCGGTTGGTGGAGTTGCTGAATCCGACCCGCTCGACGGCGTATCATCCGTTGTTCCAGGTGTCGTTTGCTTTGCAGAACAACGCTTTTCCGGAAGTCGGGTTCCGGGGGTTGGGCTGGGAGGTGTTGCGGGCGCCGACCGGGACGTCGCGTTTCGATTTGTCGTTCAGTCTCACCCTCGACGAGCAGCAGGGTCTGGCCGGGGTCGTCGAGTACGCGTGCGATCTGTTCGACAGGGACACCGTGGAGGGCATAGCGGCCCGGTACGTGCGCTTGCTGGAACTGATCGTCGCAGATCCGCAGGAGCGGATAGAAGGGTACGAGATCCTCGAGCCCGACGAACGCACACTCGTACTGGACAGCTGGAACGACACGCGCACGCCGATACCGGACTCGACCATTCCCGGCTTGTTCGAAGCCCGGGTAGCCGCGACTCCCGAAGCGGTGGCGGTCACGTTCGGTGACCGGAATTTGACCTATCAGGAGCTGAGCAATCGAGCGCACCGACTTGCACACCGCCTGATCGGTGCAGGTGTCGGACCCGAAGTGCTGGTGGCGGTCGCAGTGGAGCGATCACCCGAGTTGATCGTCGCGCTACTGGCCGTCCTCGAGGCCGGCGGTGCATACCTTCCCATCGATCCGACGTACCCGGGTGCACGAACCGGGACCATCCTCGCCGACGCCGCTCCGCTGTTGATCCTCACCGACACGGTGACCGAAAAGATGTTGCCCGACAACGACATCCCCCGGTTGCTTCTCGATGCCCTCTCCGGCAAGGACGGGCATTCGGTGGGGAGAAACCCCGATGACAGCGACCGCGCAACACCGCTACGACCGGACAACACCGCGTACGTGATGTACACCTCCGGGTCGACGGGTGTTCCGAAGGGTGTCGCCGTGAGCCATCGGAGTGTGGTGTCGCTGTTCGCCGGTACTGCAGGGTGGGCCGGTTTCGACGCCGAGGACGTGTGGGGGTGGTGTCATTCGGTGGCGTTCGATTTCTCGGTGTGGGAGTTGTGGGGAGCGTTGGTACACGGGGCCCGGGTTGTGGTGGTGCCGTGGGACGTGGTGCGTTCGCCGGTCGGCTTGTGGGAGGTGGTGGTCCGGGAGCGGGTGACTGTTCTCGGTCAGACGCCGTCGGCGTTCTCCGAGTTCGCCGAGGTCGAGCGTGAGGATCCCGCTCTGGGTGCGGATTCGGCGCTGCGGATAGTGGTGTTCGGCGGTGAGGTGCTGGATCCGGCCGGGTTGCAGGGATGGTATCGGGGCGAGCGCGTGAATCCTCCGATTCTGGTCAACGGGTACGGGCCGACCGAGACGACGGTCTTCGCGGCAACCTTCGTGCTGCCGGAGTCGGGTGAACTCGCCGACCGGGTGAGTGTGCCGATCGGGGCGCCGGTGGGAAACACGCGGGTGTTCGTGCTGGGTGCGGGCCTGGTACCGGTTCCGGTGGGTGCGGTGGGGGAGCTGTACATCGCCGGGGTGCAGTTGGCCCGCGGCTATCTGGGTCGGACGGTGTTGACGGCGGAGCGGTTCGTGGCCTGCCCGTTCGGGGAGCCGGGTGCGCGAATGTACCGATCCGGGGATCTGGTGCGCTGGACCGCCGGCGGGGTGCTCGAGTTCTGCGGCAGGTCGGACGCGCAGGTCAAGATTCGTGGATTCCGGGTCGAACCCGCGGAGATCGAGGCCGTTCTCCTGGAACATCCGGCCGTGACACAGGCGGTGGTGGTGGCCCGGGACACGACCACCGGCACCGGATTGGTCGGTTACGTGGTCTCCGACACCGCCGACACCGGCACAGGTGTCGAGGTCCGTCGTTTCGTGACCGGGATGCTGCCGGACTACATGGTTCCGGCGGCGGTGGTGGTGCTGGACCGGTTGCCGTTGACCGTGAACGGGAAACTGGATCGGCGAGCGTTGCCGGCACCGGAGTTCACCGGTGGGGTGTTCCGGGCGCCGCGGTCACCGGCGGAGGAGACGCTGGTGGCGCTCTACGCCGAGGTCCTCGGGGTTTCCCGGGTGGGGATCGATGACAGTTTCTTCGACCTGGGTGGGCATTCGTTGTCGGCGGCGCAGTTGGTGAGCCGGATTCGGTCGGTGTCGGGGGTGGAGGTCCCGATCCGGGTGATCTTCGAGTCTCCGACGATCGCCGAACTCGCACCTCGCCTGCGTGAGGACATCGAACCCGGCCTGCTCGATCCGTTCGCGGTGATCTTGCCGATCCGAAGTGAAGGGTCCGGACCGCCGCTGTGGTGCATCCATCCGGGCGGCGGACTGAGCTGGTGCTACATGGGCCTTCGCGCCCACCTCCCCGACCGGCCCATTTATGGGCTGCAAGCACGGGGCTTCGATGGAGTGACGCCGCTACCGACGTCGATCGAGACGATGGCCGCCGACTATCTCGAGCAGATCCTCACAGTTCAGGAAGACGGCCCGTTCCTTCTGCTCGGATGGTCGTTCGGTGGCCTTGTCGCCCATGCGATCGCCACCGCGATGGAACGCAGAGGACTCGAGGTTGCACTCCTCGCGATGATGGACAGCGTGCCCGGTGCCGGTGATCTCCTCTCCGGCGAGGCGGCGCCGACGGATGAGGACATTCACCAGTCGATCCGGGCATGGGCGCAGAGCCGCTACGGCGAGATCGTCGATTCGCCCGACACGGCGCCCATCTGGGATGCCGCACATGCAATTTACCGGAACGACCTTCGGCTGTCTGCCGGCCACGTACCGCAGATCTATCACGGTGACGTGGTGTTTCTCCGTCCGACATTGACGGAGGACGGAACGATGTCGAGCGAGGCCTCGTCCGACAGGTGGCGCGCTTACGTCACCGGTGACATCGTGACTCACGACGTTCACAGCACGCATGCCGATATGGACCAGCCGCGTCCCGTCGCCGAGATCGCGCGGATCATCGACCACGAACTGGCCGAACCGGGGCGGCACACACGACAACCCGACGGGTGATCACGGAACGCGGCGGCTCACCACGCGTCGATCGGACGGGGTTCCACCGCGAACACCCTCCCGAACAGGAACACTCACATCATGGACACTCACCGGTTCTTCGAGATCGCGACCGAATCGTTCGAAGTGCTCGGTGTCTCGTCCATGGTTCTCGGGTTCGTGTTCGCCTTTGTCCTCGCGGTGCGCACCTGGAAGAGGTCGGGTGACGGTGCTCAGGCGTTCAAGACGCTGCGGGAGTCGCTCGGCGGAGCGATCCTGCTCGGTCTGGAATTGCTCGTCGCCGCGGACATCGTCAAGACCGTCACCTCGACACCGTCGCTGACGGATGCGGCGGTCCTGGGTGTGATCGTGCTGATCCGCACCGTGCTGAGCCTGTCCATCGAGATCGAGATCGAGGGTGTCGCACCGTGGAAGAAGGCGCTGGTGACCGGACCGCAGGTGCTCGCCCACGCGGCGCGATCGTCAGCGGGGCAGGATCCGGACCCGGGCCGGTGAGTTACCGGCCGGCAGTCACACCGTCTGGGAACGCCGGCGCAGCCGGGTGTTGAGCACACCGAGTGCCGCGATGACGAGGAACAGGACGCACGTCGAGATCAGCTGGGTGCGGGCGTCGGAGTCGAAGAGCATGAGCACCACGAAACCGGCGAGCATCGCGAGCGTGACGTAGCTGAGCCACGGGAACAGCCACATCCGCACGGTCAGCTTGCCCTCGCGTTCGAGCTGCGGGCGCAATCTCAGGTGCGAGACGACGATGAAGATCCAGATGACCAGGAGCGCCGACCCGACGGCGTTGAGGAGAAGTCCGAGAAGGTCGTCGGGCAGCCACCAGTTGAGCAGCACGCTGACGAAACCGAAGAACACCGACAGCAGCACCGCGTTCAGCGGCACACCCGAATTGGAAATCCGGGCCATGAACGCGGGACCGTCACCGCGCCGGGACAGCGAGTACGCCATCCGCGACGTGCCGTAGATGTTGGCGTTGAACGCCGATAGCAATGCGACCACGACCACCAGTTCCATGAACCCGGCCACGTACGGAATGTGCGCCTGGTTGAGGACCGCCACGAACGGTCCGCTCTTCAGGTCCGACGAGTCCCAGGGGAGGACGAGGACCATGATCGAGATCGAGCCCAGGTAGAAGACGCTGATCCGCCAGACGACGCTCCGGACCGCGACGGCGATCGAGCGTTCCGGGTCCTCGGATTCGGCGGCCGCGATGGTCACGATCTCGATGCCGCCGAACGCGAACGCCACCACCAGCAGTCCTGCGGCGACACCGGCGAAGCCTTCCGGCATGAAACCGCCGTGGCCGAACAGATTGGTGGTGCCCACCGGCTCGGTGTCCGGGAGGAGGCCGAACACGAGCAGCACACCGATCCCCAGGAACGCGATGATGACGGTGACCTTGATGGCGGCGAACCAGAACTCGAACTCGCCGAAGTTGCTGACCTTCGCGAGGTTGACGGCCGCGAAGAAGATCACGAACACGAGTGCGACGACCCACTGCGGCACGCCGGGCAACCAGCCGCTGACGATGCCGGAGGCGCCGGTGATCTCGGCGCCGAGCACCATGATCAGCATGAACCAGTAGAGCCAGCCCATGACGAACCCGGCCCAGTCGCCGATGCCGATCCGCGCGTAGTGCGAGAAGGAGCCGCTGGCGGGGATCGCCGCCCCCATCTCGCCGAGCATGCGCATCACGAAGACGACGATGATGCCGGCGAGGAGATAGGAGACGAGGACGGCGGGGCCGGCCGTCGCGATACCGACACCGGTACCGAGGAACAGTCCGGCACCGATCGCGGAACCGAGGCCCATCATGGTGAGGTGACGGACCTTCAGGCCCCGGCCGAGGGTGCTGGTCGAATCGGTCATGGTGCCGGGTGTTCGCGAACCGCTCACAGTGTCAGTCGTTGGCGTGCAGGGCGGCGTTCAGTTCCACGCCGGTGCCCTTCCACGGCACGACCTCGACGGCGCCGGACACGGAGTTGCGACGGAAGAGCAGGTTGGACTGGCCGTTGAGCTCCTTGGCCTTCACGACGGTGCCGTCCGGTCCGGTGACCTTGGTGCCCGCGGTCACGTACAGACCGGCCTCGAGCACGCAGTCGTCGCCGAGCGAGATCCCGAGACCGGCATTGGCGCCGAGCAGGCAGCGCTTGCCGACGGAGATGGTCTCCTTGCCGCCACCGGACAGGGTGCCCATGATCGAGGCGCCGCCACCCACATCGGATCCGTCGTCGACGACGACGCCGGCGGAGATACGGCCTTCGACCATGGAGTTGCCGAGCGTGCCGGCGTTGAAGTTGACGAAGCCCTCGTGCATCACGGTGGTGCCGCTCGCCAGGTGGGCGCCGAGGCGGACGCGGTCGGCGTCGGCGATTCGGACGCCGGACGGGACGACGTAGTCGACCATGCGCGGGAACTTGTCGACACCGAACACGGTGACCACACCGCGGATGCGCAGGCGCGAACGGACCTTCTCGAAGCCCTCGACCGCGCAGGGGCCGAAGTTGGTCCACACCACGTTGGACAGCAAGCCGAACAGGCCGTCGAGGTTGACGCCGTGCGGCGTCACGAGGCGATGCGAGAGGAGGTGAAGGCGCAGGTAGGCGTCGTGGGCGTCGGCTGGCGGCGCGGACAGGTCGGCGATGGTGGTGCGCACCACGACCTGGTCGACCTCACGTGCCTCGTCGGGTCCGGCGAGAAGCGCCAGATCGGAGGGGATGTCGCCACCCTCGATCCGCTCGGTGCCCGCCTTGTCGAAGTTTCCCAGCTCGGGCGCCGGGAACCAGGTGTCGAGGACCGTGCCGCCGACGGTCACGTTGGCGATGCCTACTGCTGATGCTCCCTGTGTGCTCACGGCAGTAAAGGTTACTGCCTCATTACTCGCACATTCCGAGCCGGTCGTTATCCGCGCGTGATCGATTCGAAACCAAGCGGGTTCGGGCGCGATGGGAGACGATGCACGGGCTGTCCACGAACCCTGTCGGGAAGGTTGTGAGAATGCGCGTTCCACAGTTCGGTCGTTCGTTGCGAGGCGCACTGCGGGTGGCCGCAGCGGGTGCACTCCTCGCCGGGGCGGTCTCCGTCGCGGCCCCGCCGACCGCGGTCGCCGCGCCGACGTGTCCCGGAGCGGGGCAGGCGCCCGTCCGAGTGGGCAGCATTCCGGGTGCCGCGCTGGAGGGTGCGACGGT
>NZ_BCWY01000146.1 GCF_001894825.1 Rhodococcus jostii NBRC 16295
TCGGGGTAGGTGCAGGTAGCTGAAGCGGGGTGGCCGCCAGCGGTGGGTGAACCGAGGCCTGATGATCCGCCGTTGGTGCCGTTCGGTTTGCGAACGCGGTGCGGTGTGGGCGGGACTCCTCCCGCCTTTTCGATGAACTACGGCTAGACGCTTGTTAACGGTCCATGAAGCGGCGGGCCCGTTTTTCTAATGCCTGAAGGTCATCGATTTCGCTTGCATCAATCAATTCGCACAAAGTGGATACATGTCGTTGACGTTCACGAGATGAAAAGTATACAGTTTCGCGCATGGTGACGAAGGACACATCGACGGTTCATCGGGTACCCGCTCTGCGGCTCACCGGGATTCGTAAGAGCTATGGCGGTGTCCAGGCTCTTCGTGGCGCTGATCTGACGATCCCGACCGCCGGCACGGTGCTCGGCCTGTGCGGGGAGAACGGGTGCGGCAAGTCAACCTTGCTCCGGGTGTTGGCGGGACAGGTCCGACCGGACGCCGGACGCATCGACATCGACGGCGAGCCCGTCACGTTCTCCAGGCCGCAGGAGGCAATCCGCCACGGCATCGTGACCGTGACACAGGAAACCACGCTGGCACCCGAGCTGACCGTCGCGGAGAACATCTACCTCGGCCACCGGATGGCCCGCACACGATTCGGCATCGACTGGAAGCGCACCATGCGGGACGCCCATGAGCTGCTTGCGCGATTCGGCATGGACATCGACCCGGCATCGCCGGTGCGACAGTTGCGACCGGACCAGCAGCAGCTGGTCGAGATCGTGCGTGCACTGTCGATCGACGCTCGGGTGCTCATCCTCGACGAGCCCACCAGCTCTCTGACCGACGATGAGGTCGATGCGTTGCTCGACCGTGTCAGAGGCCTCGCAGACGGTGGGGTGTCGACCATTTTCGTGTCTCATCGGCTCGAGGAGGTCTTTCGCGTCGCGGATCGGATCGCGGTGCTGCGCGACGGCCTCCTTGTCAGCGAGGGGCCGATCGCCGACTACGACGAAACGTCTTTGATCGAAGCGATGGTCGGCGCCAGCCACCAGACGCTCGCAGAGAACCATCGTGTGCGCCCGACGGCAGACCCCGTCCTCCGCATCCGTGAGGTCACAGTCCCTGGGGTGATCGAGGAGATCTCACTTGACGTCGCTCCCGGTGAGATCGTCGGACTCGCCGGACTTGTGGGTGCCGGCCGCAGTGAGCTGCTCGAGACGGTGTTCGGACTCCATCGACCGGCGACCGGGGTCGTCGAGGTCGGCGGCGCGCCATTCCATCCGAAAGGGCCCCGTGACGCGATCGGGGCCGGCGTGGGTTTTGTCCCGGCCAACCGCAAGGAGCAGGGGCTGGTCCTCGGCATGAGTGTCCGCGAGAACCTCGTCATGGCGTCGACTGCATGGTCCCGCCGCGCGAGAAGGCACCGCGCCAAGGAGGAAGGCCCCGTAGTGGCCGACTCCATGGTGTCGATGCAGATCAAGGCCGTGTCACCTAACACCACTGTCCAGACTTTGTCTGGTGGTAACCAGCAGAAGGTCGTGATGGGCAAATGGCTTGCGATCAGGCCGCAGGTCCTGCTCCTCGACGAACCAACCCGCGGAGTCGACATAGGGGCCAAGACCGAGATCCACCGGCTGCTCATCGCCGCTGCCGACGACGGCCTGGGAATTCTCGTTAGCTCGTCGGAGAATCCCGAGCTGCTGAGCATCTGCGACCGCATCGCCGTGATGTTCCGTGGACGGATCCGTGCGGTGCTGTCACGGGCGGAAGCCACCGAATCCACCATTGCCCACTACGCCGGAGGTCACGAGTGAACACCATCGACAGCACGTCAACAAAGAGCATCAACAACAGTTCCACGATCTCCAAGCCGCCGCCCGAACGCCCGTCGTGGGCCAGCCGACTCCCGCGACCGACCAGCGATGGCTTCGGTCGCTACGGCGCGGTGCTTGCTCTGCTCGTGATCATGTTTCTCGTGCTCAGCATCACGCAGGACCAGTTCCTAACGGACCAGAACATCAAAAACCTGCTCGCGAGCGTCTCCGTCGTCTCGATCTGCGCCTGCGGGATGACGTTCATCATCCTCACGGCGGGCCTTGATCTCTCGATCGGAGCCACGCTGGCACTCTCCGGGATCTTCCTGGCGAAGGTCATCGAAGCTGGTGTCCCCGGAGCGGTGGCTGCCTGTCTGACCGTGGTCTTCGGCTTTGTCGTGGGCGGAGTGCTCAACGGCATACCGATCGGGAAGTGGCGACTCTCGTTCTTTGTCGTAACGCTCGGGGTGGCCTCCGTGCTCACCGGTGTGGTGAACATCTGGTCCGAGAGCAAGACGACCTACGTCACGTCGTCGTTCGTCGACAGTGTCGGATTCTCGAACATCCTGGGGCTTCCCGTCCCGGTCTGGATCATGGGCGCCTGCTTCGCGCTGTTCGCGTATGTCCATAAGAGGACGTACTTCGGTCGGGATCTCTGTGCGATCGGCGGAAATGTCGAAGCTGCACGTCTCACGGGCATCAACGTGGCCTGGACGACGGTGTCCGTGTACGCGATCGCCGGAGCGTGCGCCGGGCTCGCTTCCGTGGTGCAGACCGGCCGACTGGGGGCTGCGAGCCCGCTCGTCGGCACCGATATCGCGCTCGCGGCGGTCGCAGCGGTGCTCCTTGGTGGCACTACGTTCACCGGCGGCGTCGGGGGTATCGGTGGGACGGTTGTCGGTGTGCTCTTCGTGGGCGTCCTCCAGAACGGCCTCGGCATCGCCGGGGTCTCAGGCTACTGGCAGCAGGTCATCACCGGCGCCATCCTCGTCTCCGCGGTCGGCCTTGACCGCCTGCGCCAGACCGGATGGTCGGCCCGCCTCTCACGCGGTAGCGCGTCGGGAGGAGACGGCCCGGACGCGGTTATCACAGGCGGGCCGCCATCGGCCGCCGCGACATCCGACCAGCTCACCTAGATCGAAGGAATTATGTACATGTCCATCCACACAAGAAACCGACCTGGGCGCGTCCTCGCGGCCGCTGCGTTCATTACGAGCGCCTGCCTGTTGATGATGACCGCGTGCAGCTCCAGTGACACCTCGACCGGCGACGGGTCCTCGCCGGGAGCGGACGCGGCAAGCATTCCGCCCTATTCGGGCCCGGAATCTGATCTGCCCACCAGCTACGGCCTGCCGGCGAAGAAGCCGGGCAAGACGCTGACGTTCGGCTATCTCAACAACACGTCCGGCAACGAGCTGACCAACGCGTTGGGCGAGGGCTTCGAGGCGGAAGCCAAGTTCCTGGGGGCCAAGACGATTGTCCTCGACAGTCAGCTGAAGGTCGACCGTGAGGTCTCGAACTTCCAGCAGCTGCTGGCCCAGGGGGTGGACGGGATCCTCGTCAATCCGCTCGACCCTAAGGCGCTGTCTCCCCTCATCAAGCAGGCACAGGAGAAGGGCATCCCGCTGATCGGGGTCGATGTCGCCCTCGAGAACGGCGAGCTGCCCGAGGGCTTCACCGGTCAGATCATGAAGGGCGCGGACCACCAGGCATACGAGACGGCCAAGGCGATCGCCGCTGAGAAGGCGGGGGCCAAGTTCGGGATCCTCAACATCGCGTTCCCGGTCGCGGGGCCTCTGTACCAGATGGAGCGGTCGAAGTACTGGGCCGCGAAGTTTGGGCTGGAGTTCGCGGGAGAGCGGTCCAACGCCACCGACGACTCGAACGGAGCAGCGGCGGTATCCGGTCCGATGCTCAGCAAGGATCCCGACCTCGACGCCATCATCGCCTACAACGATCCGAGCGCACTCGGAGCCGTGACCGCGGCGCGAGCGAGCGGCCGAGAGCTGATCGCGGCTGGGTCGAACGGTGGCAGCGACGGAATCGGTGGTGTCAAGGCCGGCAAGCTTCTCATGACGACATCGGTCGACGCGGTCCGTATCGGCGCGATGGCGCTGGCGGGCCTCTACAACGTCCGGACGGACCAGAATCTCCCATTGCCCAAGTCGATCTTGGTCGCTGCCAAGGTCGTCACCAGGGAGAACGCCGACAGCTTCGCGAGCTTCGACGAATTGGCCGATTCGATCGAGCGGACCGGCCTCACCGCGACGCCATGAGCCCTGCTTGCGGCCCCGGATGCGTTGGGCATCCGGGGCCGCAAGGGCATCGCCTGGAACACCACCGCCCACGGGCGGCATCGAACACGGCACTGCAGTCCTGAGAGACCGAAGCAAAGGAAAGAAAAGAAAATGACTTCCACGATCGATGTTCCAGTCCTGATCGTCGGCGGCGGACCTGCGGGCATGAGCCTCGCGCTCCAGCTCGACCGCCTGGGGATACGAAGCATGCTCGCCGAGCGACGCCCGACGACTACCAAGCATCCGAAGGCCTTCGGATGCCAGGCGCGGACCATGGAGCACTTCCGCGTCTGGGGGATCGAGGACCGGGTCCGGGCGGCAGGTCTGCCCGCCACGGCCGACGTTGTCTGCTGGTGCGAGAGCCTCAGCGGTCCACTGGTGGCCTACACGCACCCAGAGGCGACGCTCAACACGCCCGCCCCGAAGTCGATCGTCTCGCAGGATGCGGTCGAAGAGGCCCTCGACGCGGCCCTCGGCACGAGTCCGGCCGCGAACATCCGCCGGTCGACCGAGCTGGTGTCCTTCGAGCAGGACGTCGACGGGGTCAGTGCCCGTTTGCGGAGCGTAGAGACTGCCGAGGAGGTGCTGGTACGCGCTCAGTATCTCGTCGGCTGCGATGGAGCCGACAGCGTCGTGCGCGACCGGCTCGGCGTGGAGATGGACGGTCCCGAGACCATCGCGCTCTGGGCCAGTCACTACTACCGCGCTGATCTCAGCCGTCTCCCGCACGTTCGCAGTGCCATCGGGTTCCTCGTTCGGCCGTCCGACCCGTCGCGGCCGCACATCGACGTGCTGGCCAGCGGCCCGGACGCGGACCGCTGGCGTTTTCTCGAGAAGCTGAAGGAGGGGCAGGAGCCGCTCACCGAGCAGCAGCTCATCGCCCTCGTCCGCGACTACTGGGAAATCCCGGACCTGAAGGTCGAACTCATCAACGTCATGCCCTGGCGAATGAGTGCCCAGGTGGCCAAGGAGTTTCGCAGAGGACGCGTCTTCCTGGCAGGCGACGCAGCCCACCGCTTCCCGGTCACGGGCGGCATGGGGCTGAACTCGGGCATCCAAGATGTACACAACCTTGCGTGGAAGCTCGCGATGGTGCTCGACGGACAGGCCGAGGAGATGCTGCTCGACACGTACGAGGCCGAACGCCGTCCGGTGGCGCAGGACAACACCGAGTGGTCGGTAGGAAACTTCCGCAGAATGCAGGAAATGGACGTGGCCTTCCAGAACCGCCGCGAGGACCCCCGGACCTGGCGCGACCTGTTGGTCGACATGGACGAGCAGATCAACTGCGAAGGCCAGTCGCTCGGATACATCTATGCCGACGGTGCTCTGATCGACGATGGTTCCCCGATGCCCGAGCACGAGGCCCAGTACTACTGGCCGACGGACCGACCCGGCGCGCGGTTTCCCCACATATGGATCGACGCGGATCAGACGGAGTCGACGATCGACTGGTTCGACACGTCGTTCGTCCTCGTCTGCGGTCCTGGGGCGCAGGGGTGGGCGCGGGCCGGCACAGCCCTGGCAACCGAGCTCGACCTGGCGCTCGAGATCAAGCAGCTGACGGCGCTGCTTGGTCCGTTGACGATTGAGCGCGACGGTGCGGTGCTGGTCCGGCCTGACGGCTATGTCGCCTGGCGGGCGACAGGCCCCGGAGACCCGGGCGAGCTCCGAGATGCACTTGAGCGTGTTGTCGCCGGTGGGACGCTCGCCCGAGAACTGCTGGAGACGTCGTGAACTCGTTGGGCATTTATCCGGCCCGTACGGAATCCCAAACCACATCCGTTGTCACACGAAAGGAAGCGCGATGATCGAGGTGCCTGTTCTCGTGGTCGGTGCCGGTCCTGTCGGCATGAGCCTCGGGTTGTTGCTCGACCGCTTCGGGATCTCGAGTCTCGTTGCAGAGCGCCGCCCGGCGACCACGGTGCACCCGAAGGCGTACGGCAGCACCGCGCGCACGATGGAGCACTTTCGAGTATGGGGCATCGAGGACCAGGTGCGTGGCGGCGGGCTGCCGCCGAACTCCGACGTGATCAGCTGGTGCGAGAGCTTAAGTGGCCCGATCGTCGCGCTGACTCATCCGGAACCCAGCAACAACACGCCGTCC
This sequence comes from Rhodococcus jostii NBRC 16295, assembly GCF_001894825.1. Lineage (GTDB taxonomy): Bacteria > Actinomycetota > Actinomycetes > Mycobacteriales > Mycobacteriaceae > Rhodococcus_F > Rhodococcus_F jostii. The sequence continues at coordinate 6,216 of NZ_BCWY01000146.1, forward strand.
CCGAAATCGATCGTCGCGCAAGATGTCGTCGAAGAGGCACTCGACCACGCGCTCTCGACCCGGCCCCGGGTCGACCTTCGTCGTTCGACACAGGTCATCTCGTTCCAGCAGGATTCCGAGGGGGTGACCGCACTACTCCGCCATGTCGACACCGGCGAGGAGTTCGAGGTGCGATCTCGCTACATCGTCGGGTGCGACGGAGCTGCGAGCCTCGTACGCGAGCGAGTCGGCATCGAGATGGAAGGGCCCGAGACGCTGCAGGTGCGTGCAACCCACTACTTCCGTGCGCCGGTGGGACACTTGCCTCACGTTAGGCGCGTCGTGGGATTCCTGTGCCGCCCGAAAGGACGTCCAGCCCTCGACGTGCTCGGGACCGGGCCGGACGGGGACCGGTGGCGCTTCATTCAGCTGCTCGGCGACGGAGAGGAGCCGTACAGCACCGATCATCTCATCGACCTCGTACGCGAGTACTGGGGGATCCCCGACCTCAAGGTCGAGCCGATCAACGTCCAGGTGTGGAACATGAGCGCGCAGGTCGCGAAGTCGTTCCGCCGCGACCGGGCGTTCCTCGCTGGCGACGCCGCCCACCGTTTTCCGCCAGCGGGCGGTATCGGGATGAACTCCGGCATCCAGGACGTTCACAACCTCGCCTGGAAGCTCGCTGCGGTGCTGGACGGCAGTGGCACTGATGCGCTGCTCGACACTTACGAGACCGAGCGTCATCCGGTGGCGTGGTCGAACACGAACTGGTCGGTCGAGGGCTTTGACCGGATCGAGGAGATGGATGAGATCTTCCACAACCGTCACGATGATCCCGAGCCCTGGCGCGCACTCCTGATCGATCAGGACCGACAGATCAACTGCGAGGGGCAAGCGATGGGGCTCATCTACGCCGACAGTGCCGCCGTGGTCGACGACGGTTCACCGGTCCCGCCTCACGACTCACGGTATTACTGGCCGACCGATCGACCGGGCGCCCGGTTCCCACACATGTGGCTGGATGCGGCCGAGTCCGAGTCGACCATTGACTGGTTCGACACGGCGTTCGTCCTGGTCTGCGGCCCCGACGCGACTGGCTGGAAAGCAGCCGGAGAGGATTTGGCGCGCGAGGGGAAGATGCCACTCCTGGTCAAGGTGCTGCCGCACCTGGTTGGACCTTTGACCCTCGGGCACGAGGGCGCAGCACTGGTTCGACCCGACGGGCACGTCGCGTGGCGCTCGCAAGGGTCTGGTGCGCCCGAGGACCTCGTCGCGGCGTTGGCAGATGTGCTCGCCGGCGCGGCAGGTGTCGCCTCACTGGCACTCGCTGTTCGCGGGTAACCATTACGTTCGGCATGTCGGGTGCGCACGGCAATCGTCGTGCGCACCCTTTATCTAATACGTTGACCCATCCGTGATACCGCTCTAGCGACGCAACCGGGAGGATGCGCCCAGAATCACTTCTCTTCGCAGAGAGGTCTTGCGGAAGCACTTGAAGAAACCGGCGGTTCTCGTGCGGCCCTGCAATTTCTGGATATATCTCTTGACCCAAACAACTCGAAAAGTATACACTTTACGAGTATTCACAGAGACCAGCGGGTGCGGGCCATTGGGAGTTCCTACCGTCTGGAGTACGTGAAGAAGGGGAATCCTTCTCGGCAGGACAGGGCGCCCAGGCGGCAGCGCTCGCACCTTTACGAGGTGAACCAGATCCCGCCGATCCTTCGAGAGTTGGCTCTCGTCACGAGGGAACCCTGCCCGGCCATTAGGTCAGATCAGCGATCTGACCTAATGGCCGGAACTCAAGGCCAGATCGCTGCGAATCCTCGTGGTTATCCGCTGACGGACACGTCCGGAGCAACAACCCACCAGACCACCTCGACGAGAGGCGAACGATGAGCGAAGACACCTTCCCCCGAGCTACGCCGGGCACCTATCGGCTGGACCCGATCCACTCCACCGTGGGGATCTCGGCAATGCACAAGATCTCCCGATTCCGGAGCGGAGTCGCCGAGTTCGACGCCACCCTTGAGGTGGACGACTCCGGCGAGATGACCCTGAACGGCTCGGCTAGAGCCGCCAGCATCCAGGTCAAGAACGACGAACAGTACACGCATCTGCAGTCGCCAGAATTCTTCGACGCCCTGCGCCACCCGACCGTTCAGTTCCGGTCGACGTCCGTGACCCTCGCCGATGACGAAACACTCGTCGTCATCGGCGATCTGACGGCGCGGGGTCACACCGAGCGTGTGGAGCTGCGTGGCCGACTGTTGTACGTGGCAGACGACTCCCACGCCACTGAGCGTGTCGGGATCGACCTCGAAACGGTGATTGACCGCAGGCGGTTTGGCGTGACATGGAACCAGCGACTCCCCGGAGGACGGTATGCGCTGTCGAACGAGGTTACGCTTACAGCCGAGTTCGAGCTGCCGAAAGCGAAGGTATAGGCCGTGACTCAGGCGATCACTCGGGTCCTGGGAATCTCGGGCAGTCTCCGGCGCGACTCGTTCAACACCAAGCTGCTCGCAGTCGCGGCCGATGGGCTGCCGGCCCGCATTGAGTATCAGCGCTATGAGGCGCTCAGAGACATCCCGCCGTTCAATGCTGACGATGAAGGGACGCCGCCGGCTGCCGTCAGTCACTTTCGCAGTCTGCTCGATTGGGCAGACGCCGTGATCATTGCGACGCCCGAGTACAACGCGTCGATCCCCGGCCAGTTGAAGAACGCGTTTGACTGGGCGTCGCGCCCGGTGACAACGGCAGCACTACGTGGGTTGGCAGTCGCAGTGATCGGTGCCAGCACGTCCAGCTTCGGAGCGACCTGGGCCCAGGACCAGCTTCGCGGCTCTCTGGGAGCAGCCGGCGCTCGCGTGGTGGACCTCGAGCTTGCCGTCGCCGAGGTGGAGGATCAGCTCTCGGATGACGGCACATTCAGAGACCCGCAACTCTTAGACCAGTTGACAGCGATCCTCGACGCGCTCATGGCCGAGGCAGACATTGCTGCAACGGAGCGGGACGCCTCAGCGCCGCTGGGTGCATCGCGCTAGCTCAGCCGCGCTGCACGTTCAATGACTGACTACCTCGATGATGGCGCGAAAGGTATCGGAAGGGATTGCAACGTTGAATGGGATGGCGATGTTACCCGGGTCCGTCCGGAGATAGAGGCCGCGGCAAGCAGGACATCCATGGACTCTTCGGCGTGACGGCGTCTGGACGCCATCGAAGCGCCTATTCCTGCTGGTCACGGCCCTCCGGCCAGCTGAGACCAACGCGCAATACCAACACGACCACGAGGGCCTGTACGGAATCGCGGGGGAGCGCCCACTTCTTTTGGGGCGCGGCAAGATACTCGAAAATGGGCCAGTATGTGGCACCGCCACGACATGGGCAACGGAGGGTAAGACCGAACATGACTGTTGACGCCGAGCGGACAGACACCGCGCCTCCACGCTTCCCCCACCCGGACGCCTTGGGACCCCGGCCGCGGTCCCGAAGGCGGTTTCCCCGATCATCCGAGCTGGCACCGTTGCTCAGACCACGACCATTCATCCTCGACAGAACCGATCGACGGCTAGCTCGCGCCGAATCAGTCAGCGCACTGCGCGCCATCGCACGACAGCGAGTGCCACGTGCAGTCTTCGACTACACCGATGGTGGCGCCGGAGACGAGATCGCGATGGAACGGTCTGCGGAGTTCTTCCGCGACATCGAATTCCACCCACGCGTGCTGCGAGACGTGTCCCGGGTCGATACCCGTACCCCGGTGCTGGGATCGGAATCGGCGCTTCCCTTCGGCCTGGGACCCACGGGCTTCACCCGGATGATGCATCACGAGGGCGAAATCGGGGTGGCCAGAGCCGCCGCCAGAGCCGGTGTACCGTACGCACTCTCGACCATGGGAACCACATCGCTCGAAGACGTCAGCGATGCCGTCCCTGCGAGCCGAAAGTGGTTCCAGCTCTATCTGTGGCGCGACCGCGAGGCCAGTCGAGACCTCGTGCGGCGAGCCGCCGAGGCAGGATACGAGGCTCTCGTCCTCACCGTCGACACCCCGGTCGCCGGCCCCCGTCTCCGCGACGTACGCAATGGGCTGACAATACCCCCGTCGCTGACACTTCGAACCGTCGTGGACGCCAGCCGCAAGCCGTCGTGGTGGTTCAACCTGCTCTCCACTCCGCCACTCGAGTTCGCCTCGATGAGCTCGAAGGACGGGACGATCGCACAGCTCGTGGGGTCGATGTTCGACCCCGCTGCAACGGTGGCCGACCTGGGCTGGCTGCGCGAGATCTGGGGCGGCAAGTTAATCGTCAAGGGCGTCCAGGGCGTTGCCGATGCGCGCGCCGTCGTTGATGCAGGTGCCGACGCGGTCGTGGTGAGCAACCACGGTGGCCGCCAGCTCGATCGCGCACCGGTCCCCATGGAGCGGCTGCCGGCGATCGCGAAGGCCATCGGGGATCACGCCGACGTCTTGGTTGACGGTGGGATCAGGTCCGGAGCCGACGTGGCGGCGGCGTTATGTCTCGGGGCCGACTTCGTGCTCATCGGCCGGGCATACCTGTTCGGCCTCATGGCCGGAGGCGAGCGAGGTGTCGATCGAGCACTGGAGCTGATGGCTGTCGAGCTCCGGAACACGATGCAGCTGTTAGGAGTCGACTCCATCGACCAGCTTCAGGACAGTCACGTTCGGCGGCGCGACCAAAGAGGCTGAGCCGCACACGCTCACGCTGTCGATGATCAACTAGGGCGGCGACGGGTATTCCCTGCTGGCACAGCCAACGAGAAATCCAAGAACTTCAACCACGATCGCGTCGATGAGGCTCCCCCGATTGATGCACTTCCGAGCCGATGCTGGGAAGACTGACTGCAACCGGAATTCTCGTCTGGGTTCGAGGTGAAGGGGACGGGTTCCCAAGTCTGCGACGACAGGGGACATTGCAGCGCTGAACTCCTCTCTCTTCTGCTTCGAATTCGCATGGGCAGGTGCTCGCTGAGTTACGGCGGGTTCAGTGGACAACCGCTAGGGCTACTGGGTTCGTGGTCCGGTGTCGGTATATCAGGATTTGCATAGGCCAGCTCGTGTGAGGGGTCACCGCTGGCCTATGCAAATCCCTTCACCTACGCCGAGCCTGCAAAGGAGACCGAGTTGCAGCCTCGCTTCTCTGAAGTTTCGCCGATGTCCTTTGTCAGACTGACACCCTATAAGCGCAAACAACTCCCGCCGATGTACGGGAATCTGCACGATTGCAGAGATGTTTCGGGGAACTTCGCGCAATCAAAATCACGCGGGCGAGCGCGGTTTTGACGGCGTAGGTTGATCGTTCCACCTAGGTGTTGTCTAGGTGGAGGGTTCACGTCGCGGTGGTGGGCCTTGTCCGCGCGCATGTAGGTGGAGGTTTGGTGTGAACGCTGCCGTTCGTCTGCATCTCTCAACGCCGCAGTCTTGCAGTCGTGCGGGGTAGTCCGTGCGAGATCATTGTCGGAATTGGTGCTCGTTCTGACAGCGCCGCGCATCTCTCGATGACCGGCAAACGGACGGTCAGGATTCTGGTGGAACGGAGGGTGTGCCGCGCCTCGGTTTCGAGCTTGGTCGCAGCGCGACCGATTATCCAATCATGGTTGCTGCGAGAGATACGACGCCAGCTGCGAGTGCGCCTCCAAAGGCGCCGAGGTACGGGTTCCCTACTGCAGCGCCCAGCAGTGTCATGCCACCGATCAGGGCGATCCAGAACATTCCGTAGGTCCTCCATTCCGAGCCGTCCGCGGCCGTCGCGCGAGGCGTCGATGCTGGGTCTTCGTTTTGTCGCCTTTGCGGCGGCGGGGGAGTGGACGATGCGCGGGTGCATCCCGTGCGCCTGGTTAGCTGTCCTTTCGGAACGACCACGCAAGCGGACCTCTGCAAGCGCGGGTCCGGTCGGCATAGCTCGGTGTTCTGATGCGTTGATCGTGTTGTACCCGATAACAATTCCATCGGAATCTCTCATCATGTTTCGTTCACGTTTGATGTTGTAAGTGTCTTCGGCTGGTGCAGGGCGACGAGTGTCGGCAGTTTCGCTGAAGTGAGTGTGCGATAGCCTCGGTCGGCTTCGGACCCCTGCGGGCATTGCCCTGCAGGAAGACATACTGCGGGGATAGTGCTACGTACACTCTTTCTATGCGTCGAGTGTCCATCCCCCAGCGGGAACTCACGCCGTCGTGTTAAGGACGAGGCATTCCGTGGAAATCGGAAGGTCCACGAAGCAAAAGGCTTTGAGTATCGGCATGGGTGAGCCGTCCGGATAGAAGAGATGGCTTAGTGCGAACGGTCGAGTTGTGTCCATGCCGGATCCAGGTAGGTATGGTCGAGGTGTTTGACGTCAGATCGACTTCCTCGGTGTGCGCGGGTGTCCATCGCAAACGCGGCTTCATCGAGAGTGGCACGAGTTGGAACCGAAACCGTCGAGGTAATCGTGGCCACCCTCACTGTATTCGTTGACTACGCGTGGGCTGCGCCCGGTGTCTGGACCAGGCGAGCCAACGCCAGCGGGGGTGACCGACAACATCCCATTGGAGGATGTCCTGGATCCAATTAAGGGCGCGGGTTAGTGGTGGAAGGTGGTCGTGGCGTCGAGGGCGGCGCGGCCGGTGGTGATGTGGTTGACGGGCGCGTCCTGGTCGGCGTAGCCGAAGGAGATTCCCACGAGCAGCTTTCCCTCGTTCATGCCGAGTTCGTCGCGGACAGTGTCGGCGTAGAAGCTGAGCAGTCCCTGGGGGCAGCTGTCGACGCCGTACGCGGTCAACGCGAGCAGCAGTGTCTGGGTGTAGATGCCGACATCGGCGGCCAGCCGGGCTGCGCCGTCACCGGTGGCGAAGAGGAACGCGACGTGCGGGGCACCGTAGAAGCGCAGGCTCTCGGCATCGTAGGCGGCGCGGGCGGTGTGGTCGTCCAGTCCGATACCCAGTGCACCGTAGAGCTCGCCACCGAACTCGGCGCGGCGGTCCTGCTGCTCCGGGGAGTACATGTCATCGTGGTAGGGGAAGTCGACGGTGGTGCGCTGCTCGGCGTGGGCGGCCACGATCGCGTCGGCGAGGCGGTCTTTCCGCGCCCCGCTCGCCACCTCGACCCGCCAGGGCTGCGCGTTCGAGTTGGACGGCGCGGCACCGGCGAGGGCGAAGGCCGCGCGCAGAGTTTCCTCCGGCACCGGGTCGGGCCGGAACGCGCGGGTGGCGCGGCGGCCACGGATCAGCTTCTCTGCGTGGCCGCTCAGTTCGGTCGGGTGGGACGGGCTCATGGGGGCACTCCTCGAAACACTTATGTATACGTTAACGTTTACCTAACGAAGGTGACTGTAGCAGCACTTCCGCCAAAAAGTAAACGCGTGCGTATACTCAGGCGTTATGGATGCGACGACGAAGGTCACTCGCCGCGGGCGCGGCGGGCGGGAACGGATCCTGGCTGCCGCCGCCCTGCTGTTCTCCAACCAGGGGATCAATGCGACTGGAATGGAACAGGTCGCGGACGCGGCTCCGGTGTCCAAACGCACTCTCTACGCGCACTTCCCGGCCAAAAGCGACCTTGTAATGGCGCACCTGCGGGAGCTGGCCACGTCGGGGCGGACCCTGGAAGGCGTGCTCACCCGCGAGGATCTCGACCCGCGGGAGCGGATTCTCCGGCTGTTCGATCCCCCGGTTCCGGCCACGTCCCCGGTGCGGGGGTGCCCGTTCATCGACGCCGCGGTCGAGTTCCCCGACCCGCAGAGCGAGGTCCACACCTACGCACGGGAGCAGAAGCTGCTGATGGCGCAGCTCGTCACCGAGCTGGCTGCGGAGCTGGGCGCCGCCGACCCGGCCGCACTCGCCGAGCAGCTGGTCACCCTCGCCGACGGCGCCGCCAGCCGCGCAATGGTCCTCGATCAGCCGGGCTATGGTCGGCACGCGCGCGTGGCCGCGGAAATCCTGCTCGACCGGACCCTCACACCCACAGGCTAAGAATAGAGCGGGCTACGAAGCCGACCCGGCGGAACCGCCACCCCCTGAGGCAACCCCGCCGCTCATCACGCTGTAAGGCACGGAAACAATTTGGCGACATAGACCTGACGCCAGCCTCGACACGTTCCGTTCACGCGTCGATCCGGAATGGCGGCGGCGTGGCGGAACAGTCAACACCCGCGGTCCCGCAGTACATGCCGAGAAAGGCGCGTAGCTTCGCCAGCTATTCGCTGCACGCGGTTGACCGGACCACGTCGCCAGCCGTCGCCAGGCCCAAGTTCCCAGTCCGATCCAGATTTGCCGCTCAGGCATCTAAGCTCCGACGGGATGCCTTGATGTGACCGAGGTTCCGGAGGGTCCAGGCGCACATTCCATCGATCGCCGCTCGGAGGGGCGTGGCCGGGCTCGGTGAGGGTGTGGGCGGCCCGTAGTGGCACGGTGGGATGCGCCTTCCGCTCGACCAGGCCGTCAACTCAAGCTCCGCAGTTCTGGGTGAGCATCTTGTAGTTGATGCCCTCGACTGCGTCCCCCAACTCACTGAAGCACAGGGTGCGCCCACCGAGACACTCGATGACCATCAACGTCCACTTGTTGGCGAGGTCCGTGAAGATTTCCGGACTAACGAGTCCGCACGCGTCAAATCTGCGTCCGGAGGCGAGCCCGCCGATCACGACTGAATCTTCGCCGCCCAGGCGCCGCACCTCGACGTACGCGGACCCTGGACGACGACGCCGCCAACTACATTGCCGTGGTCGGGTCGGCGCTGTTCCGATCGATGGAATACACCGCAGACAATCACGGCTACTGTGTGCGGCCCCAGAGCGCCCGCGGCGCGAGAGGTGTTCTGGGCGCGGACAAATATCTCGTGAGCATCGTCGGATTCGACGAACTCGCCGACCGGGCCACCACCGAACGCGGGTTCTTCCCGTGGTTCGTGAATCTGCTGTCGGGACATCCGGTGCGCCCTGCGGAACAGGACCCGGCACGGTCACCTGTTCGTGAAACCCGGCCAGATCTACCGCGATCCGCAGAAACTGCAGTACGCGGCCGACCCGGCCGGGCCCGGCACTCGGTGACCGTGCCCAGGATCGGGGCTGGGCTCAGTCGAACTGAGGGTCCTCGGTCCGGGTGCGCTTGAGCTCGAAGAAGTGCGGGTAGCCGGCCAGCGCGACCACACCGTCCCACACCTTGCCCGCATCCTCGCCGCGGGGAATCCGCGACAGGACCGGGCCGAAGAACGCGACACCGTTGACGTGGATCGTCGGGGTTCCCACGTCCGGTCCGACGGCGTCCATGCCGGCGGCGTGACTCTCGCGCAGTGCGGCGTCGTACTCCTCCGACTCGGCGGCCTCGGCCAGTTCGGCCGGCAGCCCGACCTCGGCGAGCGACTTGACGATCACGTCGCCGAAGTCCTTGTTGCCCTCGTTGTGGATGAGCGTGCCCATCGCCGTGTACAGCGGCAGCAGGATCTCGTCGCCGTGCTTCTGCGCGGCCGCGATCAACACCCGCACCGGGCCCCACCCCTTGGTCATGAGCCAGCGGTATTCCTCCGGCAGATCCCGGCCCTCGTTGAGGACGGCCAGGCTCATCACGTGGAAGTTCGCCTCCAGGTCGCGCACCTGCGTGGCCTCGAGGATCCATCGCGAGGTGATCCAGCACCACGGGCACAGTGGGTCGAACCAGAAATCAGTGACGTCCTTGGTGGTCCCGGCGTTCGTCCCAGCACTCACGTAATGCTCCTTCTTGGTAATGTATACATTCTCGAACATTCAACACCTTCCCTGCCGGGAATCTGTCCGGGAGACCCCCGCTCGCGTCAGTGGGTCGGAAGTGGTCGCGAGTCTGCTCATTCTTCAGTCGAATACGTCGAATGGTCAGCTGGTGTGGGCGATCTGGTCCCAGCCCTCGACGGACTCGGGGGTGCGGGGTGCGGGTCCGGTGTAGATGGCGGCGGGGCGGACGAGCTTGCCGAGACGCTTCTGTT
>NZ_BCWY01000147.1 GCF_001894825.1 Rhodococcus jostii NBRC 16295
AGGGTCAAGGCCCCCTCACGGACCGGCTCGACGCCGGCACCGTCACCGCGGAGGCGCTCGGTGAGTGCCGCCGGCAGGTCGCCGCGGTCGATCAGACGATCATCAGTGCGAAGGACCTTCCCGAGCTCGCGCACCCGGACGCGGAGATGCTCGATCTTCTCGGCCGCTACCTGGAGGCACGTTCCCGAGTTCTCGCCCTGGCATGACCCCACCCGGGTGAGCCGGCGCCAGGCGCGGGCCACAGGGTTGGACCGGCGAACCGCCACCCGCGGACGCGACCTGCCAGCATTGCCATCATTGCGTGCATTGCTGGCGATGATGGCGGTTCGGTGACTAGTGGGGACGTAGGCCTGCTCAACGACGCAACTGCACTGACTGTATTCAGCGTGGCCGTTGCGGCTGCGACCAGCGGCGGCTTCTCGCTCGGCCATGCCGGTGGTCTGTTCCTGCTGGCGGCGATCGGTGGAGTCATTGTCGGCGCGGTCGTCGCGTTCGCCGTACGGCTGGTGCGCTCGGTGGTACGGGAACCATTGATGCTCAACACCATTTCGTTGGCAACTCCGTTTGCTGCGTACCTGCTGGGGGAGCAGTTGCACGCCTCGGGAGTTCTGGCAGTGGTGGTGGCTGGTCTGCTCGTCGGGCAGGACACACCGCGCGCGGTATCGGGCACCAGCCGCCTGCAGACCGGTGCGGTGTGGCGGCTGGTCGACTTCTTGCTCGAAGGGTTCGTGTTCCTGTTGATCGGTGAGCAGCTTCCGACGATCTTGACCGGACTCGACGCCTACTCCACCGGCACGATCGTCGTCGCGTCCGTCGCGAGCGTAGGAATCGTCCTGCTGCTCCGGCCGCTGTGGCTGACGTTCACCGAATACGTGCCGCGACGACTGCACATGCGCCTGGCGCGGAAGGCGCCGACGACAATCGGCGCTTGAGCGGCAAAGAGGTGTTGGTGCTCAGCTGGGCCGGCACCCGCGGCGTTATCACGCTTGCCGCCATCTTTTCGCTGCCCCTCGTCACCTCGACCGGGGCGCCGTTCCCGGGCCGCGATCTGCTGCAGTTCTGTGCCTTCGTGATCGTGCTCGTGACATTGGTGGGCCAGGGAATGACGTTCGGTCCGCTGGTTCGTGCGATGGGCTTGCAGGCCGACGCCGCAGACGAGGCGCGCGCCGCATCGGTGAGCGCGGCGCTGGCGGGACTGGACCAGATCACTCACGACGAGGGACTCGAGCCGGGCGTCACCAGCGCATTGCGAACGAGCTTGGACCAACGCGCCGCGCGCTACCGCCGTCGGCTCGAGGCACTGCAGGATCCCGGGGACGGCACGATCGTGATTTCGCCGGCATTGGAGTCGGCATTGAGCGCACGGCATCTGGTCATCGACGTCCAGCGCGAAGAATTGCTGCGCTGGCGCGATGCCGGCCGACTACCCGATGCGAGCCTGCGAATCCTCGAACGCGAACTCGATCACGAGGAGTACGCACTGGGGCCAGGAGCGGGTCCGCGATAAACTCCTGACCGGGGGTCCCCGCGTGGATGCGGCACCGACATCTGCAGTACGCCCTTTCGTCCCCGGACGTTGTCCTGGCTGCGGCCTCATAGCGCTCGAGTCGAATCGAGCTGGGTACAGTCGTCATCCCGCTCGGCTGGGAGCACCGAGGCGAGTTCCTTGAGGTCGACTGCGAGGGACATCCCCAGCGCGGCCTGGAGTGGGTCGGCGAGGGCGTATCGCCGGTCCAGTCGCGTGCGCGTTGCGCCGCCGCGCACTCGGCGGCCACCTCCCGCGCACCGCTGCGGTGATCGTCGATCGCGATCACGAGGGCGTCGCCGACCATCTGCAGCACCTCGCCGCGGGTGAGCGGTGCCGCACGGGAACCGTTTCCACCGAGCGCGCTGCAACACTCGAACACCGCTCCTACCGTGGACAGAATGGGAATGGGCCTGTTGATCGTCGACCTGCCGCGTTCGTGGCCGCGCCGCGCCGCGCTCGATGCGGCGGCCGAGGCACTGCGCGAACATGGCGTGCGGGACTGGACACGGCTTGAACTGCGCACCACCACACCGACGGGCACGGACCTGATCAGGCAATTCACTTTCACCTACTGGGCCGCTCCGACCCGCCGTGGTCGGGTGCACAACCTCCGCTACAGCGACCTGTGGGAGCGGCTGGGCCACGCCGACCGGGCGGCGCTGCTGCACGTGGCCGCCGGCGGTGCCTCCGGTGCGGACGTGGCCGACACGGTGATGCGTGTGGGTGGTGGCGAATCCCTGCTCCGCGATCACAGCGGGACACCGCATCTGCCCCCTAGCCTCCGCCATTTTCTTCGGGCGATGAAAGACCCACGCCGATAACGAATCTCGCCGAATCCGCAACAGGGGGTTTTCCCGGCGGCACCGGTCGTCGTCGCTCCTGCTCGTGCCTATCGCTTGTCTTCGCCCATACCCACTCCCGGCTGGTGCGCCGGGCCCACTCCTTCGGCACTCTTGTCGGTCTGCGGGGCGTCCGCGGCCGGGTTCTCCTCGGCCGGTGAGGCGACCGCGCCGCGGGGTGTCTCCTCCGGGTCGGGAGCCAACCGTCGATGGGCATCGACATTGTCGTCGCGTTCCGGTCTGCCCTCCGCGGCCGAGGTGGTGCGCCCTTCATCGGGCGGTATCGCCGGCTCCGCATCCCCGAGCGGAAGGCTGCCACCCGCCGGAGCCCCGCCTCCTTCGCCGGATGCTCCGCTCGATTGCATCTCCTCGTCGTCGAAGGTCCCGGCGGGACGCTCGACGGAACCGCCGCCCTCGTCCGGTCCGGCATCACGCGATCCCTCGGAGCCACGCTCCGATTGGGGTTCTTCCTGCACATGCCCGCCTGGATCGGTACTCATGATTCCTCCTCGCCGAACACCCCTTTCGGGTCCCGACACTGGTGTTGCCTTGCGGGGCAAGTCCGACCAGGATTCGGCACCCGGCCCTCGACCCAAACGGGCATCATGCACGGTGATCAGCTCTCGTCCTCTGTGAACGCCCATCCGGACGGGCGAAAACGCCACACCCGCGATTTCCCCGACCGATCGAATCCCAACCACCAGGTTCGACACCACCTCCGGATGACGCCGCGGTTGAACGCCCGCTCAGGTGGCGACGGGCTCCTGGTGTGCTGTACAAAGAACAGAGAACGTCATGTGACCCGGGGCACATACTGCTGTGGCCCGGTTGCACGATTACCCGTGACCAGCGGCAACTCTCTGGGTGTCGGTGGTCACGGTGTTCTTCGACGAAGCGAGGTTGTGTGATTACTCGAACCCGGCTCACCGGTGCCCCCACCGGTGAGGGCACGCTCAGTACCGAGAAGATCAAGGCCAGGATCGACGCCATGTTCGTTCAGACCCCGGACCCGGACCCTCACCGCCGAGACCCCGCCCTTCCGACGATGGACGCTCCGGCATGAATGTCGCCCTGCTGCTGATGATGCTCGCGGCGGCGAGCGGTGCCGTCCTCGTCCTGCAGTCCGCGGGAAGCCGCCGCAATACCCGTCTCTGACCGCCGAAGCGTCGACGGTGAGGCAAGCCGGGGACCGAGCCGCCGCCCGTGCGAAACTGCAGGAGCCGATCTGCTTGTCGGCGGGGCGCATGGTGTTCCACGGAACGCGGGTGCGGATCTGTCGCCGAACACAGTTGAGAGGATGCCGGTTTCGCCGGCAATGCGGCGCTGTCACCCGACCCGGGCGGACGCGAGGTGCCCCGGTGGCAGGCGGAGCGTAGGAGCCAGACAGATCGACGATGTGTTCATCTTCGGGCACATCGAACCAAAAGGTGGTGGGCAATGACCCCCAGGATCGATCACCCGCATTACGACGACCCCAACCCCTCCCCGGACGACGACCCGATCCGGTGGCCCGACCCCAGCCCACTCGACCTGTGGTGGCAGCGGGTGATGTCCGGCAGCCCGCGCCGCCGCACCCGCGGCCTGCCACCTCGCGCGCCCGAGGAACCAGCCGCCCCACCCCCACGGGGGCTCCGCGCCCAGGCGGGGTAGCAACCATCGGTGCTCCCGAGACGTCGCCGACGCTGACCTCGACCATCCACACCCTGACCTGTCGTCTACGGAAGTACGCCCGAGAAGACGGCCGTGAAGAAGGCTCCTGCGAAGAAGACGGCTGCGCCGACGACGGGCGTGAAGAAGGCTCCTGCGCAGACGACACCCGCGAAGGCGACGGCTGCGACGAAGACGGCTGCGGAGAAGGCAGCGGTGAAGATGGCTCAGACGAAGAAGAGGTCCACGGAGATTCGTGAGTGGGCGATCAGGGAGGGGCGCGAAGTATCCTCCCGTGGCCGGATTTCGGTCGAAATCGAGCGAGCCTTCCATGACACTCAGGCTCAGATTCCGGCCGCCGTCGGCTGAAATGGGTGGTGTCCGCTATTAGGTGTGACCCATCGGCGCAGGTTCGTCGCGGTCGATGTGGGCACAGCGCTCGGCCGAATCGTCATCGTGTGCGCCGTTGCGGGCGACACGTCGTCGGTTCCGGTTCCGTCGCTGTTGGATGATCCAAAATGCGCCGAGCGGGCTGTGGCACCGGCGCGGCCTGTGTGGAAAGGAACGTGCGGTGTGTACCGATCGATTCCTCCCGGTCAGGCTCAGCTTCCGAAGATGGCCCCGAGCGGCCCGGTACTGGGTGGGGTGGGCTGCTGGACTCCGGTGAACATGCCAATGTCGAACCGGGTGAAGGTCGGCGGGTCAACGGTGTCGGGGAGGTCGGCCTCGGCAACCGCTTGGGCGGCCGGGGGTTGGCACGCGGTGATCCAGTCCAGGTAGGGGCCGGCCGGGCAACGGCCGTCTGCGTTGAGCCCGAGCGTTGAGCCCGAGGATAATGCGGATGCCGGCCCGAACGACGGGGTTCTCGATGATTGGGGTACCCCCGGAGATGCGCCGGGCGACAACAGGGCCTGTGGACGTCGACGTTCGACGCGGCGAAGGGCAAGGCGGCCCGACGTCCGAAGTCCGGCGAGGTCGACGATCGCCGGCCGGATCCGCGCCGTAACCGGGTCGACGGGACGAAAGGGACCCGATAAAAGGGGCTTTCGACCCTGTCTGGATTCGCCGGTGCGGGGGAAAATTGCACAGCCTCCGTCACTTGTCGGGGTGGCGCGCGGCCTGTTTGACGTGCGTCACGGCTTATCGTGCTGTGGCTGCAGTCCCCTCAGGGACCTGTATCTGGTGCATGTCCTCGAAAAGGATCAGTTCGACATGTCCATTGCACCCCCCGAGTCGCTCGAGTCCCCCGCCGTTGCTGTCGCCGCGTACGACCGCCCCGCGTTGTCGGCGCGTGAGATCGAGGTTCTGCGGCATTGGTTGCGCGGGGAATCGAAGCAGGCTGTCGCGAACGAACTCCGCATCGCTCTCGGCACGGTGAACACTCATCTCACCCGGATCCGGGAGAAGTATTCCCTGGTCGGGCGGGACGCGTCGACCAAGCCGGCCCTGCTGGTCCGGGCGCTCCAGGACGGAATCCTCACAATCTCCGAGTTGTGACCTGGATGGGCGGGCGGTGAGTACGGCGGTGAACGGCACTCAGAGCGTGGTGATCTGTGATGGCGCACCGCGGCATCGAGAACACACCCGCCCGGCCGGCCGCGCCGTACCGGACCCCAGGGATCGGAGGCACCGACCATCACGGCGCCGCCTGGTCATCACTGCGGCGACGATCACGGCGGCCGCGGCGCGGCCGGATGCGGATTCGGCGTCGACCTACAGCAAGGTGAGCTTCAGCCGTTGATCACAGCGAAATCAGATGCGCCCAAGGTTGATTCACGCAAGACTCGGGCTGAGGTCGATCCTCGTCGGTGGCCACGGCGAGGCCCTGTACGAACCCCAAGGCTGAGGCGCGCGGTCAGGCCGGTCCGCCTTCTGCGTGGAGCGATCTGACGGCGTTGCCCTTTGTCGGGCGCTCTGCACCTGCCATGTCGGTCTCGCTCGGCACCGAAGCTGTGGGATGCCGCAGGCGAGCTCGCGGTCGGAGGCGTGTCGACTGGCCGCCGCGGAACGCCGACCGTCGGCTCCTGCTGCCCGTGGGCGACAACCTGAGGTTGACGTTCCGGATTGGTCAACTTAAAGTTGACGCATGGAGAATTCAAGCCCGCCGACCCCGCCCATCCGACTCGACGACCTGATCGACGCGATCAAGAAGGTGCACGCCGAAGCGCCGCTCGAGCAGCTCACCGACGCGGTCCTCGCTGCGGAGCACCTCGGCGAACTGGCCGACCATCTTATTGGACACTTCGTCGACCAGGCCCGACGTTCGGGGGCATCGTGGACCGAAATCGGCAAGAGTATGGGCGTCACCAAGCAGGCCGCACAGAAGCGGTTCGTCCCCAAGGATCCCGGGCAGGCATCCGACCTCGATTCGAAGCAGGGATTCAGCCGGTTCACTCCACGCGCACGACAGGTGGTGGTGGGTGCTCAGAACGAGGCCAAGGCAGCAGGTAACGCCGAGATCCTGCCCCAGCACCTCGTTCTCGGACTCCTGGCCGATCCCGACGGGCTCGGCGCCCGGGCGATCGCCGCGCAGGGCGTAAAGCTGGATTCGGTCCGGCACGCCGCGACCGCGACGCTACCCCCCGCCGTCGAGGAGGTGCCTGAACTCGTTCCCTTCGACACGCAGTCGCGCAAGGTTCTCGAACTGACCTTCCGTGAGGCGCTTCGTCTGGGGCACAACTACATCGGAACCGAGCATATTCTGCTGGCACTGCTCGAGGTCGAGGACGGGGTCGGTGTGCTCACCGGATCGGGGGTCGACAAAGCTGCCGCCGAGGAGAACATCGCAGCCAATCTCGCCGCCATCGTCGCCGCACGCGAAAAGGAGTGAGCCCGAGTAGGTTGCGCTGGAATACCCGGTTGGACCGGGTGCCAGGCTCCGGCTCCGCGCGGGCGGTCCCGTCCAGAGGACGTCCTCGGAACCGCAGCCTCGGTGGGAACGGCCGGTCGGCTTCACGGTTGTGACGATCGGGCCGAGCGACCAGCCGCGCGTGCCCGCCGCCGACCCCATCACGGTCGGCGGAATTTGAGCGGCTGCCGGATCCCGGACTGGTGTATCCACCGCGTCATGCCGCGTTGCCGTTGTTGGGTGTGTTATGACAAGGCGGTTGCGGTCGGCGGGGGAGCGTTCGATCACGAATTGCGGATCAGATCCATTGCCTGGTGCCTGGTCTCGATGAATAGAGGTAGCTCCCGCGATGCGATTTGATCTCGGCGGTTCGAGGTCGACGGGAAGGGCTAATCGATCCCCGGACGGGCGGGGATAGGTCGCGGTTGTTCCACGACAGGGCATTCGCGATGTATGGCAGGTCGTGGAGCAGAATGTAGCGCAGAACTCTCGCCGACAAGCCATCTGCGAATCTCGCTCGGCCCTCTGTCGCCAATTCCACCCACTCGACTGTGGAACCTAAATAGTTCGGCGCTTTCCTGGGATCGTCAGTGAGCAGCCTTGTACGCCTCCGAGATCTCGGTAGGAATGCGCCCACGGACACCGATGTCGTAGCCCTGCTCTTGAGCCCATTCCCGCACTGCTCTGACATCGTCACGGTTCTGCCGCACAGGCTTCCGTTTGACCTCAGCACCTGACGTGAGTGTGCCCGAGGATCGACTCTTGCGGCCACCTACCTTCGTGGCGTGATCGATGTAGTGATCGAGTTTTTTGTGGAAATCCTTCGCGTTCTTCGCCGACAAGTCGATCTCGTACTCGATTCCATTTACGGAGAAGACGATCGTCTCGCCCTTTCCCTCCACGATGGGAGTTCCGTCGATATCGTCGACGTGTTCGATAACTGTTTGGCGCGCCATCCCAACTCCTTCGTCATTTACGAATCCACCTTACGTGCATTGCGCACAATCCTCACCTCAGCCAGGTCGCGCGCCCAACATTGCATTCATGGCTAATCGGACAGAAACTCTCGTGGAAAGGTCCTCATCGACCGGACGGGTCAGCGCTCGAATAGATGGCTGGGCTATTGGGATGCACCTGTGGTGGCAACACTCAATGTCTGCAGGTCAGTCGCGGGCAGCGAAAATGTTTTCCTAAATAGGCAGGGTGATTCGCATTCGTGTGTTTCCGGACTGCCGCGTCCCGAGCGAAATGGGCTCGAAGCGACGCGATGAAGCCCACAGTGAGCGGTGGGAGGGGGCGACTACGCGCAGGACTTCGCGGCTCCGGTTTGTCGTTGTGGCGGCCTTTACCCCTATACCTGCGGGTATAAGATTGCTTATAGAGGACGTGCGGGTGATGAAGATCATGATGGACCGGGACCGGTTGTTTACCAGCATGGCGGAGAACCGGGCGCGTGAGGTGGTCGCGCATATCGGTTTCCTCCGTAACCTGCGGCAACTGTACGAGGGCGGGGTCACCCAGACACGGTTGGCGGAAGTCAACGGTGTCAGCCAGCCCGCGATCAGCCAGATGCTCCAGCGCGCCCGACCGGACATCCGGCCGGGCACCCACGGCGCCACCGCCTACGAGGTCACCGCACGGTGCGCGGCCGGCGAGATCGATCCGGCGACGATGCGCGCCGAGCTGATTGGCTGGGAGTACGACAAGCCCCTAGCGTCGAGCGCCTACCCGGACGTCGACGACGTCCGCCCCCACACCGAGGGCGCCTTCAACCACCAGGTCGGACGCGCGCTCACCCACGGGTTCCTCACCGATGAGGACTACGACCTGATCCTCGACGCCCTGGCCGAATGACCTGTGCCGACCCATGAATTAGAGGATCGCGGTGCCTTCCTCGCCTCACTGTCCACCCCGGGCGGCCCGCTGACGATCGACGCCCCGCACGCCACGATCAATGACCGCCGGTACTTCCGCCGGATCGACGGCGAACCGATCCCCACCCGGGCACGGCCAGCGTCTGCATGAGCGGATCATCGACTTGGACGTGCCTGCCAGAGCGGATGCGACCTGAAGCCACAGCAGGCACAAATGTTCGTGCGTGGATCCGCGGGTCGATTCGAATACCACTCAACGGAAACCATATCGCTCCAATCGATCTCGGTCCGAACCCGCTCGGCCGGCTTGACGCCGGTGGGGCCTGGTCCACGACCATCTCGGTCCCGTCGACCGCGGAAGTTCCTCACTCGGCACCGACACTCGGCGGTCCGGCACCGGGCCGATGTCGGGTTGGTTCTCGGTTCGGTGGTTCACACCGAGTTTCACGGAGGTGCCGGGTGGACAACGGTTCCGTCCTGCAAGTCCATGACCGTTGGGGGGTGCTCGCGGCGGCCGCGGCCGGCTGTGTGGGACGGTGGGGCTGACCTCACCGCTGCAGATTCTTCTCGTCGCCGTGCTTGCAGGTGCCGCGATTGCGGCCTTTCAACTCGCGCGGCACCGCGTCCTGGTCGGCCGTGGTGTGGACCCAGTACGCGGCGCTTTCCCGGACCAAACGTTTCTCGATGCGACGAGAGGGGATCCGTGTCGGGTTCCCTTTTACTCTTCTCTATCCTGACACGCATGGTACGCGGTACACTATCGGCACAATCGGAGGTGGTGGACATGCTCGTCGACCGAGATCGGGCACGTGACTCGATCCATGCCTTGTCGGACCCGGACCTCGTCGAGTTGCTGGTCGAGGAGTTCTCCCGTCGGCCGGCTCTGCGTCCCGTCCGTGACGATGTGACGGCGCTGCTGTCGATGAGCCCCGCGCTGGCGCGGCAGCAGGAGCGTGCGGTCGCCAACCCGGCCGCCGCGGCGGTGGCCCGCACCCGGATCGTCGCGTCCGTGCTGAACTCGATCGTCGAGAAGCACGAGATGCTCGACTCCACCGCCGTCAGCCGTGTCCTGGGCAAGGCGGCCACCAGCCGGAACACCGCCAGCCGCCTGTCCGCGGCCGGCACGGTGATCGCGCTGCCGGTATCGGGGCACAAGCTCTACCCCGCCTTTCAGTTCGACGCCGAACGCCGGCAGGTCCGCCCGATCGTCGCCGAGATCAACCGGGCCCTCGGCGCGAAGGAAGACCCGTGGGGTGTCGCGTCCTGGTGGCTGAGCCCGACCGACTTCGCCGACGACCCGCGACCTCCGGCTGCACTCGCCGTCGACGGCGGGCACGAGCAGGATCTGCGGGACATGGCCGACGACCTGACGCAGGACTGAATCCACAGTGACCTACCCGGATCCACCCACCCCGCTGCCGCCTGCCCTGATCACCACGATTCCCACCGATACCTCGCTGTGGCGCATCCACGGCGCCACCCGCGGCGCCGCGGAGTTGAACCCCACCACCCGCCCTCGAGTGCGGGTCGGGGGCCGGTTCGACAGTCTCGACGGCTCCTACGCGTACCTATACATCGGTGACAGTCCGGGCGCGGCGGTGGCCGAGACACTGTGCCGCAACCTGCCGGTCGACCAGTCCCCGCGGCTGATCCCGCGGGCGAAGATGGCCGGCCGGGTGCTGAGTGAACTGCGGACCACCCGCACGGTCCGGGTCGTGGATCTGACCGGGGCCGGGGCGTCCCGGATCAACGCCGGCGCCTGGTTGTCCAAGTGCGACCCGTCCGGGTATCTGCAGACCCGCCGGTGGGTTGCCGCGATCCTCGTCGCGAACCCCGATGTCGATGGTGTGCAGTACCGGCCGCGGCACGACGAGAACACTCTCGCTTGGATGCTGGCCGATGACCCGGCCGCGCATTCCCATCCCGCCGTCACCGCCGTCGGAGGCGTGATCGCGCTCGACTCCGCCGACGGGCACTACCTGTTGGGTGCGATTCTCACCGCGCACAACGCGGCGCTCGGACCCTAATCGAGCCCGGGTGGGCAGCAGCGGCCGACGCCGGTGACGTGGGAGCACTGGAGCTGATTCGGGGCGGACCGGGACGTGGTGTGGGCCGACGCGACCGTGTTGAAGGACTGGAAAGCGGCCATCTTGGGCGCCGCCGAGCCGTCGGATCGGTGTTCGGGTCTGTGCGGTGCGGTGACACTACGGCGGGCGGGTATGTGACCTCAGGATTGCGGGGAAGCACCGTGCCTTGAGTGGTCCGGAATTTTTGAGAAACGCGGATGCATCAATGTTCTCGGCGAAGTCCCGGCAGACCTGCTGCTGAGCGTCGGCGAGGCGGCTGCGGTGATGAGCGAGGAAGCAACTCGTGCAGATGAATTCGTCAGGCCGGCGCCGGGCATCGCGCGCGTCCGTCTGAGGTGTCAGTTGCCGAACGAGCGGCAGACCCGGAGGCCGCGCGGCGGGCGACACTGATTCCGGACCCGGCGCGTAGCGACCGCCCCGCCCCGGCCTGGTTCCGGTCGCCGGCGCCTGAAGGGTGAGAGGGTGCGGGGTATGACATTCCGGCTGCCCACCACCTCACGACGGACTCGGATGCTGCGGCAATCGCGGCGCTGACGAAGTAATACGACCACCCGTACCTGCGCGACGCCTACATCGGTGCGCACTTCGACTCCTGGTCGAGCAGCGGCGTGGTTGTGATCCGGCCGTCCGGGTTGTATGTTCTTCCCATGATCAGCAATGCGCAGTACACGACGACGCCGGACCCCTTCCGGCGCATCGTTTAGCATCTGCTGACCGCATCACTTGAGCCCCGGGAGTTTTCGTCCCGGGGCTTTTTCGTGTCCTGGCGCGCGGCTCCCTTCACGAATCACGAATGGAGACAGGCATTATGAGTATCGATCACCGCGACCTGGGGCGTGAGCTGGAACTGTTCGCGACCAGTCCCGTTGTCGGGGCGGGACTACCGCTGTGGTTACCGGACGGCGCCGTCATCCGTGCGGAACTCGAGGCATACGCCGCGGAGGAGGCGAGGCGGTCGGGTTGCCGGGGCGTGTACACCCCGGTGCTCGGCAAGAAGGAGCTGTTCGAGCGGTCGGGGCACTGGTCGAAGTTCTCCGCGGAGATGTTCCCGGAGATGAAGGTCGGTGGGGAATCGTTGCTGCTGCGGCCGGCGAACTGCCCGCACCACGCCCAGGTTTATGCCGCGCGTGGGCGCAGTTATCGCGAGTTGCCGTTCCGGTTGCGGGAGTTGGGGTCGATGTTCCGCAGCGAGTTGTCCGGGGTGCTCGGCGGTCTGAGTCGGGTGCGGCAGATCAGCCTCGACGATGCACACGTGTTCTGCACCCCGGCGCAGGTGCGTTCGGAGGTGGGGCTCGCCGTCGAGGCGATCGAACGGTGTTACCGCACCCTCGGGATCACCGGCCACCACTACCGGCTGTCGCTGCGCGGGGAGGCGGGCGGGTTCCTCGGGTCCGGGCAGCAGTGGGCGTCGGCGCAGGATCAGTTGCGGCAGGCCCTGACCGAGCTGAACGTGCCGTTTCTCGAGGCGCCCGGTGAGGCGGCGTTCTATGGTCCGAAGATCGACGTCCAGGTGCCCGATGCGAGGGGCCGAGAGGAGACTCTGTCGACCGTGCAACTCGACTTCAACCAGCCGGAGCGGTTCGAGCTCGAATACACCGCCGAGGATGGGAGCCGGCAGCGTCCGGTCATGATTCATCGCGGACTGCTCGGGTCGATGGAACGACTCACCGCCCTCCTCGTTGAGCGGTTCGAGGGGCGGATGCCGCCGTGGCTCGCACCGAATCAGGTTTCGATCCTGCCTGTGGGCGCCGAGCACGGCGCCGCCGCCCGGTTGTTGCGCGCTGCGCTGGAGGCCGACGGGATCCGGGTGAACGTCCTGGAGGGTGGGTCGTTGGGCCGCCGTATCCGCGGCTGCCGGCACCGCCGGGACCCGTACGTGGCGGTGATCGGCGCCGACGAGGTCGCCGACGAGTCCGCCGACGTGCTGGTACCGGCGTCCGGGCGCCGCGCTGTCGTGAAGGCGAAGGACTTCGTCGACCACGTGGTGTCCGATGTTCGGCGACGCGTGCTCTGCCCGACCGCCTCAGGGTCTCTTCCGTGACCGCGGCGATCTGCGCGGTGAGCGTCGTGCTTCATCGAGGGGTCCCGCCCAGTGCAGGGAAGCGAGGCGACGGGAAGGTCTCGAACGATCCGGGAGGAGGCGGGCCTCCCCGAGAAGATCTCCACGGTCCGTGTCTTCGATGTGATTGCGTGGATGGACGGCAAGGACGCGGCCTGGGTGAGCGCTCTGACCTGGGTAGGTGACACGTCCCGGGGTGACCCCTCATAGGTGCGTCCGATGATGGGTGGTGTGGACGAGGTGAGCCCGGCGGGGTTGGGGAGGGGGTGGCGGATTCGCTGGGGGTGTGTGAGGGTCTGCTGCTGGGGTTGTTCGGCTACCTGCCGGCGGTGATCTTGTGGCAGCACTTGGGGGATGTTCCGCAGCCGCGGGTGTATCCGCATGGGTCGTTCACTTCGTTCAGGTCGGATCCGCCGCCGGTCGGGTATTGGGTGAGTTGGGCGGGCCCGGTGGTGGTGTGCGGGTTGATGACCGTTCCGTGGCGCGCCGCTCGGTAGTTCGCGTTGTCGTTGGTGTGTGCGTTCGTGCCGATGGCGGCGTTGGTGGCGTGGTTCATGATCGGGTGGAGTTGTTCTTCACCCCCGACTGAACCTGCTATTCGGGTTGTTCGAGTGCGTCGGTGATGCGGTCGTGGACCGGAGGTTTCGAGGTTCTGGCCGCCGGTGGGGCGGGTGTATTCGTCGTCGCTGCGCCGAATGGGGATGCAGTGGGCGGGGCCTGGAATGGGTTGCTGGGCCAGTTCGCGGCTGGTGGTGCTCGCGCATCTCGCTGATGTTGAGGGATGCAAGGTCGGTGAGGATCCGGGCGACGGTGGAGGCGGGGTCGTCGAGCAGGGCCAGGCGGAGGTGGTCGGTGCCGATCTCTTCGTGCCCGAGCAGGGCCGTCTGACGCAGGCTGCCCTCAAAGACCTTCTTCGTTTTCGCCGGTGATCGGTGGATGTGCCCGGCGGGATCGGCGGCCTCACTCATCGCGGAGGAGGGGGTGGCTCGCGCACCGAATGCCGCCGCCCCATTGGGATGCGATGTCCGTGCGGAAGCCGGTAACGACGGTGGCCTGCCGCTTCTCGAGCTCTGCGATCAGCCGGATGTGTTCTTGCGCCATGAGCACGACGTTCTCCTCGAGGCACATTGTGTTGCAGCCGAGCGCGTGTGCTTCCTCCGGGGTCGCCGCAATGACCTCCCAATCGTTCAGGATCGACGGGAGCCCGTGTTTGAGGCCGCTGGTGTTGCAGATGCACAGGCCCCGGCGGACGACGGCGAAGATGCAGTCGAGGTGCAGCCATTTGCTGGTGAGTGGGACCTCGTGGATGCGGTAGCCCTCGGGACCGAGGTAGCGCTGTAGCCAGTCGATCCCGGCCCGGTCCGACGCCAGTCCGGAGTTGCCGACCAGAACATCGTGGCCCATGACGAAGATGTCGCCTTCCTCCAGGAAGGGCCGGGGCCGTCGGAGTGGCGCGTCGGCTGCACAGGCAGCGGCACGGGCATCGAAACATAGTGCGCCTGGGGATCTTCGGCCACTCGGTGCTGCAGCAGCTCGCGGACGCTGAAGACCTCTCGGCGACGAAACGGGGTCTTGACAGCCAGCTCGATGGCGTGGTTGCCGACCATCAGGATCGGATCCCGCACGAAGACCGGAAAGCCTCCGAGCGCCAGATAGGCGAGGTACTGCTGCTCTGGAGTGGTCCACGGGCGACCGCGGTGAACCTGCACGCCGGCGTCTTGGTATGCCTGTACCAGGCCCTCGAGTTGTCGGGTGGTGCCGTCGAATGCTTCGGGGTCGACGTCCCTGAGCAGCTGCCCCTGATACTTGCGGAGCAGTTCCAACGTGGCGGGCACCATGTACTCATAGCAGAAGTGTGTCGGCGCGGGAACGAGGGCGTCGTCCGGGAGAACACCGACGATCACCTCTCGGAGTTTGCCCCACTCGTTGGGCACGCTGATCGGTTTCATGGTCGCTTTCTCCTCGCGTCCGGGACCTACTTCCAGCTCACGCTGCGACGACACCACCAATCCAGTCGGCGCCCACACGACATCGCAGAGCGAGCAATAGAAGAATGATCGGACGGAGCGCTGCCGGGAAGCGTCGACGGCCGGGAAGCGTCGACGCCGCAATCACAGCCGCCCAGATAGGTGCGAGTTCGTCTCAGGGGGCGAGGGCGTGTCCGCTTCCGGTGGTTTTGGCTTCATACATGGCGGCGTCCGCGCGTTGGATGAGTGTGTCCCGGGTCTCGTCCGATCGGGCGAGTGCGATACCGACGCTGGCGGTGAACCGAAGTTCGCGCCCGGCGGAATCGGCTCCGATGTGTAGTTCGGTGATGCGGGTGGCGAGGGCGATGGCCTCCTCGACCGAGGTGGTATCGGGGCAGACGATGAGAAATTCGTCGCCGCCGATCCGGGCCACGGTGTCGGTGGGGTGCACGACCGATTGCAGTTGTTCGGCCAGCCGGATGAGGGCGTCGTCTCCGACGGCGTGGCCGAGTCGGTCGTTGAGGGTTTTGAACTCGTCGAGGTCGATCAGTAGTGCCGCAACCGTGCGCCCGCTTCCGCGTGCCGCGTCCAGGGCGGCGTCGATCTGCTGATGCGCCAGGGCACGGTTCGGTAGCCCGGTCAATGAATCGTGCAGGCTCAGATGCCGCAGCGCGTCCTCTGCCTCGATACGCCGGATCGCCGCGGCCAGTACGGCGGTCACCGAGCGCAGGAACATCACC
>NZ_BCWY01000148.1 GCF_001894825.1 Rhodococcus jostii NBRC 16295
CGTCCTCGACCTCCCCGAAGACTGGCGACCACTCGGTGCGATCGCGGTCGGCCACCCCGTCGAGCCGCTCGAGCCCCGCACCGCCGCCGACCCCGGCGACGCCCTGCTGGAGAAATGAGCTCCGGGGCATGACCGCGGAATCATTGCACCGCACCGCGACCGCCGCGCTCGAGGGCTGGAAGACACTCGACGAGAACGACGAATCGCTGCGGCACACCATGCTCGCGTTCCTCGCATCAGCGCCCCTCGGATGCCTGCGTGAGCACGTGCCCGGACACATCACGGCGTCCTCCCTCGTCCTGGACGAGGGCGGGTGCCACGTGCTGCTCACCCTGCATCCGCGGGTCGGCAGGTGGATCCAATTGGGTGGGCACTGTGAGCCTTCCGACGACACGGTCGTCGATGCCGCGCTGCGGGAGGCGTGCGAGGAATCGGGAATCCCCGACCTCCGGATCGATCCCGACCTGCTGTCGGCGCACACGCACCCGATCACGTGCTCGCTCGGACAGCCCACCCGCCACCTGGATCTCCGGTTCCTCGTCCGCGCGCGTCCCGACGCCCACATCGTGCGGAGTTCCGAATCCACGGATCTCCGCTGGTGGCCCGTGGACGCGCTCCCGCCGAACGCGGAGAGGTCCACGATCGACCACCTCGTGTACCTGGCCGGACTGCGCTAGCGGAGCGGTTCCAGCGTCGGGCGTTTCGCCGAGATACGGTCGCCGGAGGATGTTCCCCAGATCGCCGGGTCGGCGTAGCCGAGATCCCCCGAACGGGCCGCAAGTTGCTCGGCAACCTGATCCGATCGTCCGCGTAATCCGTTGGGACGCCTCGGGTCCGGATCGCCGATCCCTCCGTAAACGAATCGTCGAGCGCCACTTAGCGTGTGAAGCCGTGCGTCACTTCACCAGCGCTTCGGCGGAAGCCGGGCCCTTCATGGCCGGAGGTAGCCGATCAGAGTTGCGTGGTAGAGCCGGGACTGCACGACTCCCCCGGGATCAGGGCTGTTTCTGGTTGGTGATGTATGGGGCGACGTTTGATAGCGGGGTCTCCGGCGGAGGCAACGAAATATGGTGGTGGCGAAGAGTGACTGCAGAGGTTTGCCCGGGTGTGGTCGGGGAATTGCTGTCGCGGATGCCGTGCCGAGACACCCTCGAGGCTGGTGACCAGAATTGACGGTTGAACTGTCGGTGGGTCGTGGATCGGCAGATGCACGTGATCGTGCTTCGCGTTGAACCGGTCAGCGCCACACCGAACGTGTCACACACCTCTGCCATGATCTCCTCACAGCGGGTGAGCATCGGATCGGTGAACGCGCCTCGACGATATTTGATGACGCACGGGAGGGTGGTGAGGGTGTGAAACGGGTGGTGAAGATCAAACTTGCCCCCACCGACGCGCAGGCGCGTGCGCTGCACGACACGCTGATGTTGTGTGACACCGCCGCAGGCGTGGTGTCACGGGTCGCGCAAGCGAGCGAGGATCGCCGCGCGTTCGCCCTGCAGAAGGCCGTCTACCACCAGTTGAAGGCGTTGGGACTGTCGGCGCAACCGGCGGTCCGCACGATCAAGAAGGTCGCGGACGCCTACGCGACGCGGGGCGCGAACCTTGAGGCCGGTAATTATGGCCCGGGTGGCGGCAAACGCGCCACGGATATCGCCGCCACGGCGATCGGGTTCCGGGCGTTGGCGGCGCAACCGTTCGACGATCGGTGCCTGTCCTGGCAACAGCAGGGCTCGACGATCAGTATCTGGACAAGCGAAGGCCGACTCAAAGCGGTGCGGTATGTGTGCGCGCCGTGGCAGCGTGCACTCCTGGAACACCGTTGTGGTGAGACAGATCTCGTGTTCCGCGACAACATGTGGTTCCTCCACGCGACGGTCGACGTCCCGGCACCCGAACCGGTAGAACCGGTAGTGGTCGAGGAGTTCCTCGGCGTGGACCTGGGGATCGTGAACCTCGCGGTCACCTCCGATGACACCGCTGCGTCGGCGGACTGGTCCAGTGGGGCGGTCACCGCACGCCGCGGCAAGTACACGCGGACACGGCGGACCTTGCAGAAGGTCGGGTCGAAGTCGGCGAAGCGGAAGCTGCGACGGCGTCGCGAGAAGGAGCATCGGTACGCCACCGATATCAACCATCAGATTTCGAAGACCATTGTTGCTCAGGCGCAACGCACCGGTCGTGGAATCGTCCTGGAAGACCTTTCCGGGATCCGCGAGCGGGTACGGCCGGCCAAGGCACAGCGGCAACAACTGCACTCGTGGGCGTATGCACAGTTGCGGGACTTCGTCACCTACAAAGCCGCGTCGGTGGGTGTCCCTGTGGAGGTCATTAACCCGCGGAACACCTCGCGGACGTGCTACCCGTGCGGGCACGTCGACAAGGCGAACCGGATCACACAGGATCGGTTTGTGTGCCGGGTGTGTGGACATGTCGATCAGGCAGATCACAATGCCGCGTTGAACATCGCCTACCTGGGGTACGTGAAGTACATGACCACGACGCACGGCTATTGGGCCGCCTAATCAACCGGCCTACAGTCGGCGCGCACCTGACAGCCAGTCGGGGACGCGACTGGCAAACCCGGCCCTTCAGGGCAGGGTACGTTGATCTCTCACACGTCCGTGCTGAACCGGACCCCGCCGTCGGGCAGCATCACGCCGGGCCACACGCGGGCCCCGCGGAGGAGTTCGCACCGCGCGCCGACGTCGGCTCCGTCACCGATCACCGCGTCACGCACGAGAGCTCGCGGACCGATCCGCGCGCCGAATCCGATGATGGACCGTTCGACGGTCGCTCCGGCCTCGACCACGGCACCGTCGAACAGCACCGCACCGTCGAGGCGCGCACCCGCACCCACCTCGGCGCCGCGGCCGACGACGGTTCCGCCGATCAGCAGCGCACCGGGGGCGACACCCGCGCCCGGATGGACGAGCGATTCACCGCGGGGGCCGTCCAGCGCCGGCGACGGGGCGATGCCGCGGACCAGGTCCGCGGAACCGCGCACGAAGTCCTCGGGGGTGCCCATGTCGCGCCAGTACGAGGAGTCGACGTGGCCGTACACCTTGGCGCCGTCGGCCAGCAGCGACGGGAACACCTCGCGCTCCACCGACACCGGGCGTCCCGCGGGGATCTGCTCGATGATCTCCCGCTTGAACACGTAGCAACCGGCGTTGATCTGGTCGGTCGGCGGGTCCTGCGTCTTCTCGAGGAAGGCGGTGACGCGGCCGTCCGCATCGGTGGGCACACAGCCGAACGCGCGCGGATCCCCGACCCGCACGAGGTGCAGGGTGACGTCGGCGTCCCGGGTCCGGTGGGTGTCGAGGATCGCTCCGAGGTCGGTGCCGCCGAGGACGTCCCCGTTGAAGACCATGGTGTGGTCGCCGCGCAGCTTCGGCAGCACGTTCCGGATGCCGCCGCCGGTTCCGAGCGGCTCGGTCTCGGTGACGTAGTCGATCTCCAGACCCAGCTTGGAGCCGTCGCCGAAGTACTCCTCGAAGACCTCCGCCTTGAACGACGTCCCGAGGACCACGTGGGTGATCCCGGCCGCCCCGATCCGCGCGAGCAGATGCTGGAGGAACGGCAGGCCCGCGGTGGGCAGCATGGGCTTGGGCGCCGACAGGGTCAGCGGACGAAGCCTCGTCCCCTTGCCGCCGACCAGCACCACCGCATCGGTCGTCTTCTCAATTGCCATGAGTCGTTCCCCCCTCGTTCTCGTTCTTCCGACGTTCCCGGACCGCCGCGGCCACGGCGATCTTCGACCGCACTGCCAATCCTCCCCGAAGTGCCCACCGCAGGGGCGCCTGCCACCAGTGGGGGTGGCGGTCGGCCTGGAACCGGTACGCGCTCTGATGGTGGGCGGGCAGCATCAGTTCCGGGTGCTTGCCCGCGGCATGTCCCTTCGCGTGCGTGACCTCGGCGGAGGGCACGTACACGTTGAGCCACCCGGCCTTGCCCAGGCGGTCGCCGAGGTCGACGTCCTCCATGTACATGAAGTAGCGGGAATCGAAACCGTTGATCGAGTCGAACGCCGCGCGCCGCATCAGCAGGCACGAGCCGGACAGCCAGCCGACCGACCGCTCGCTGACGGTCTCGTTCTCCTGCCGGTAGCCGGCAGTCCACGGGTTGGACGGCCACACCGTGCCCAGGACGGCGTGCCCCGCCCCCGACACGAGGTCGGGGACCTGACGCGCCGACGGGTAGATGCTTCCGTCGGGTTCCAGAACGAGCGGTCCGAGTGCCCCCGCCCGCGGCCAGCGCTCGGCGGCCGCGAGGAGAACGTCGATCGATCCGGGCGCCCAGCGCACATCCGGATTGGCGATGACGACGAACTCGATGTCCTCGTCGATCTCCGCCACAGCCCTGTTGATGGCACCGCCGTAGCCGATGTTCCCGCCGGTGCGCAGCAGACGCACGTGCTCGTGCGCCGCGTCCGCGGCCTCGGGGGCGCCGTCCGTCGATCCGTTGTCGGCCATCACGACCTGCGGATCTTCTTTCGTCGCCTCGGCGAGAGTGCCCAGGAACTGCTCCAGATGCTCACCTGGCGAATAGGTCACCGTCACCACGGCCAGCTTCGAACTCACGCGGGCAAGCGTAGCCGTTGAAAGAGGGTCCGCCTCACACCACTGCATGCAGAGCCGCATGCAACGCGTCACGCCACGGCCGCAACGGGGTCAGCCCGGCGTCGGCCCACGCGCTGCCCGACAGCACCGAGAAGGCCGGTCTCGGGGCGGGCCGCACGAACTGGGCGCTGGTGCACGGGTGCACTCTGTGCGGGTCGGCACCTGCCTCCTCGAACACGGCGCGCGCGAGGTCGAACCAACTCGCCCGGCCTGCATTGGTGGCGTGGAGCACCGGTGCGTCGACGTCGCTGCGACCGGCCAGTTCGAGTAGCGCATCGGCCAGGTCGCCGGCAAATGTGGGCGAGCCCACCTGGTCGTCCACGACGTCGACCGTGTCACGTTCACGCTCGAGCCGTCGCATGGTGGACACGAAGTCGGAACCGACCCCCGTGTACACCCACGCGGTGCGCACGACGTGGGCGGACGAAAGCGCAGCGTGCACGGCCCGCTCGCCCGCGAGCTTGGTGCGTCCGTACGCGGTCGCGGGACCGGTCGGGGCGTCCACCTCGTATGGCGTGTCGCCCTGCCCGGCGAAGACGTAGTCGGTGGAGACGTGAATCAGCCGGGCACCGACCCGGGCGCACGCCGCCGCCAGGTTCGCCGGCCCGAGTTCGTTGACCGCCGACGCCGTCTGTTCGTCCGACTCCGCAGCATCGACCGCCGTGTAGGCCGCGCAGTTGATCACCACCGATCCGCCTTCGACCTGCGCATCCACCGCGGCACGGTTCGTGATGTCGAGCTCGTCCGATCCCACGCCGCGGGCCGGAATTCCCATTGCCTCGGCTCGTCGGAGGAGGTGTCCGCCCAGCTGCCCCCGGGCACCGGTCACAAGGATGTTGGTCACGGGGGCCAGTCTGGCACGCCGATCCACGCCTCCCTGTTCCCGGCGCGTCGACCAGTAGCCTGGTTTCCGTGTCACACGAGCAACCCGCACCAGACGCACCCCCGAGCACGGCTCGGCGGCCGATTCACATCGCTGTCGCGGTGCTGTCGGTGCTCGCCCTCGTCGTCACGGGATTCGCGTGGCGGAGCATCGACTCGCTGCGCAACAATCTGGCAACCGCGGGCGGTCTCGGACTCGGCGGTAGCGCCGACGGCGCCGTCGACATCCTCATGGTCGGCACGGACAGCCGCACCGACGCCCACGGCAACCCCCTCTCACAGGAGGAGCTCGACTCGCTGCGCGCCGGCGAGGAGGTGGCGTCCAACACCGACACCATCGTCCTCATCCGCGTCCCGAACGACGGCAGCTCCGCCACCGCCATCTCGATCCCCCGCGACTCCTACGTGAACGTGCCGGGCATCGGCATGTCGAAGATCAACGCCGCCTACGGCGCCACCAAGGAAACCGAGCGGCTGAAACTCGTCGAGGACGGAGCCACCGACAAGGAGGCCGAGGAGGAGTCGACGAAGGCCGGCCGTGAGGCGCTCATCGAATCGGTGGCAGACCTCACCGGCATCACCGTCGACCACTACGCCGAGGTCGGGCTGCTCGGGTTCGTCCTCCTGACCAACGCGGTCGGCGGGGTCGACGTCTGCCTCAACGAACCGGTGGACGAGGACATGTCGGGTGCGCACTTCCCCGCCGGGGAGCAGACGTTGAAGGGTGCGGACGCGTTGAGCTTCGTCCGCCAGCGCCACGACCTCCCGCGCGGCGACCTCGACCGCATCGTGCGCCAGCAGGTGTTCATGGCCTCGCTCGTCGGCAAGGTGCTGTCCGCGAAGACCCTCAGCGACCCGGGCAAGCTGAACGAACTCAGCGACGCGGTGCAGCGCTCGGTGGTGCTCGACGACGACTGGGACATCATCGAGTTCGCCACCCAACTGCAGGACCTCGCCGGCGGCAAGGTGCAATTCGAGACGATTCCGGTGACGGACCTGAACGGCATGACCGACTACGGCGAGTCCATCGTCGAGGTGAAGCCGAAGGACGTGAAGAAATACGTGGCCGGACTCGTCGGCGAGGAGCCCACCGACTCGGAGGAGACGACCACACCGGAGACGCCCAAGGTCGACACCTCGACCGTCACCGTCGACGTCGCCAACGCCAGCGACGTCGGAGGCCTCGCGAACGGTGTCGCCGAGGCGCTGAACTCGCTCGGCTACAGCCAGGGCGAGGTCGGAAATTACACGGGCAGGTCGGTGAGCGAGACCACCGTCTTCGCGCACTCCGCGGACGACGACAGCGCGAAGGCCGTCGCCGCCGCACTCGGCGGGCTCCCCACCGACACCGACACGACCCTTCCCGAGGGCTCGGTTCGGGTGGTGTTGTCGAGCGACTACCAGGGTCCGACGTCCGCCGAGACCACCAGCACCACGTCCTCCTCGTCCGAGTCCTCGGAGACGGGCCTCGAGCCCGTGTCCACGGGAGGGACGACGCCCACCCCGGCACCGCCCGGCCCACCCATCGATGCCGGCTCGTCGGGCCCGCGTTGCGTGAACTAGAGAACGAGAAACGGACTGTGTCCATGAACCATGCGTCCCGCACGCTGACCGATGCCCTGCTCGACCCGATCCTGAAGAACGACCCCGCCGGGCCGCGCGTCACGTTCTACGACGACGCGACCGGCGAACGCGTCGAACTCTCGGCCCTGACGCTCGCCAACTGGGCGGCCAAGACCGCCAACCTGCTGCGGGACGAATTCGCCCTCGAACCCGGCGCCCGCGTCGCGGTGCTCCTGCCCGCGCACTGGCAGACCGCCGCCGTGCTCCTCGGCGCGTGGTGGGCCGGCGCCGAGGTCGTCCTCGAACCCGATGCGGACGCCGACGTCGCACTCGTCTCGGCGCAGCACCTCGACGACGTCGAGGACGTACCGGAGGTCGCGGCGCTGTCGCTGGACGCGTTCGGAAGGCCCGTTCCCGACCTTCCCGTCGGCATCACCGACTACGCCACGTCCGTGCGCGTCCACGGCGATCAGTTCCGGCCCACGGTCGCCGGACCCGCGCTCGCGGGCAAGAGCGTCGACGACGTCCTCGCCGCCGCACACGCCTCCGCCGAGGCTCGTGGGATCACCGGCACCGACCGCGTGCTGTCCGAGAAGGCGTGGGACTCCCCCGACGCACTGATCGACGGACTCGTGGCCGTCTTCGCCGCCGGGGCGTCCCTGGTGCAGGTGACCAACGCCGACGCCGCGGCTCAGTCGAGGCGCGTGGACACCGAGAAGATCACCCGTCAACTCTCCCGGTAGCCGCCGTCCACGAGACCCGCCGCGATCTCGAATCGGTTCCGGACACGGGGGTGCCGCAATTCCTCGCACAGGTACCGCAGCGCGAACGTCCAGCCGTACATCGCCCACTGGTCGGCGTGGACGGCCTCGTGTCGCACGAGGGTCCTCGCCGGTTTTCGGCCGGTGAGGAACGCACCGCCGACGGTCGTCCCGCCACGGGCGTACCCACCCCGCATGCCGCTGCACACGAACACGCCGAACTCGTCGTCGAACGTGATGCGGGCGCCCCACGTGCGGGCATACGCCAACGCGAGACGCGTGATCGCCGCCGACCGAGGATTCCCCCGCGACGCGCGAATCATCGGCACCCCGCGGCTGCGTTTCATGTGCGCAGGATAGGTCAGCCCAGGAGCTTGTCGCGGAGGGCCTTGTCCTTGTCGAGGACCATCTTCTCGAGCCCGTCCTGGAACGCGACCATCTGGTGCTGCAGGGCGGGGTCGGCGGCGCCGAGGATGCGGACCGCGAGGAGACCGGCGTTGCGGGCGCCGCCGATGGAGACGGTCGCGACGGGGACACCGGCGGGCATCTGCACGATCGAGAGCAGCGAGTCCATGCCGTCGAGGTACTTCAGCGGGACGGGCACACCGATGACGGGCAGCGGGGTGGCCGAGGCAACCATGCCCGGCAGGTGGGCTGCGCCACCGGCGCCCGCGATGATCACCTGGATTCCGCGGCCGGCCGCGTCCTTCGCGTAGTCGAGCATGCGTTGCGGGGTGCGGTGTGCGGAGACGACTCCGACCTCGAAGCGCACCCCGAATTCGGCAAGCGCCTCGGCGGCGGCCTCCATGGTGGGCCAGTCCGAGTCGCTGCCCATGACGAGCCCGACCTGTGCGCCCTGTCGTGCTGCCGATTCACTCACCGTGTGCATCCCATCCGTCGGTCCATTCAGCGTGCGAGAGCCAATGTGCGGCGCGTTCGGCGCGCTCGCGCACCCGTGCCACGTACTCGGGGTCGTCGATCGAGCCGGGTCCGCCCACGATGTTCACGTGGCCGATCTTCCGGTCCTCGCGTTCGCCCTTGCCGTACAGGTGAATTTTCGCGTCGGGCATCCGGGCGAAGAGGTGGTGGACGCGTTCGTCCATGCTCATCTCGGGCGCGGTCGGTGCGCCGAGCACGTTTGCCATCACCGTGATCGGGGCGAGCGGTGCGGTGTCGCCGAGTGGGTAGTCGAGGACGGCGCGCAAGTGCTGCTCGAACTGTGAGGTGCGGGCGCCGTCCATGGTCCAGTGGCCGGAATTGTGCGGGCGCATCGCGAGTTCGTTGACGACGAGTGTGCCGTCGGTGGTCTCGAACAGTTCGACGGCCATGGCGCCGACCACACCGAGCTCGGACGCGATCCGCAGCGCCAGTTCCTCGGCGGCCTCGGCGAGCGAGTCGGGCAGCGCGGGGGCGGGAGCCAGGACCACGGCGCACTGTCCGTGGCGTTGCACGGTCTCCACGACCGGCCAGGTGGCGCCCTGGCCGAACGGTGACCGGGCCACCATCGCCGACAGCTCGCGCCGCATCTCGACCTTCTCCTCGACGATGAGGGAGACACCCTTGTCGAGTTGCCGGGTGACGATGCGTTCAGCTTCGTCGGAGTCGTCCGTGATCCACACGCCGCGGCCGTCGTATCCGCCGCGGACGGCCTTGATGACGACCGGCCAGCCGTGTTCGGCGCCGAACTTGACGACGTCCTCGGCCCACGTCACCTCGGCGAAGGCCGGGACCGGGGCACCGAGTTCGCCGAGCTTGCGGCGCATCGCCAGCTTGTCCTGCGCGTAGATCAGCGCCTGCGGCGGCGGCTGCACGTTCACGCCCTCGGCGACGAGAACGTCGAGGTGCTCGGTCGGCACGTGCTCGTGGTCGAAGGTCAGGGCGTGCGACCCGACCGCGGCCGTACGGAGCGCGTCGAGGTCGGTGTGGCTGCCGAGGACGACGTCGGGGCTCACCTGCGCGGCGGGTTCGTCGGCGGTGCCGGACAGCACCCGCAGCGTCTGGCCGAGGGCGATTGCGGCCTGATGGGTCATCCGTGCGAGTTGGCCGCCACCGATCATCGTCACGACGGGTTGCCCGGCGATAAGATCGCGGGGGGTCGTGGGACGCGGTGTGGAGTCAGAGTTGCCGGTCACGGGTCACTAGTTTGTCACGTCCGGTGCCGGGTTCCGCCGCCGAGGTACCGGTCCGCTGTTTCTGTGATTCTCCTGATGATCTCGCCGCCAATTGGTGGTATTCGGTCCGACTTTCGTAAACTCATCCGTTGTGTCATTTGTCGACGGCGTCCTCGCACGCGTTCCCCAGCCCTTTCGGGCCCTCGCGTTGCGCCATCACGAACTGATCAAGTTCGCGATTGTGGGCGGCACCACCATGATCTTCGACCTCGCGATCTTCTATTCGCTGAGCCTCACGATCCTCGAAGAGAAGCCTGTTGTCGCCAAAGTTCTGTCCGGAATTCTCGCGACCGTCCTGAGTTACATCCTCAACCGCGAATGGTCGTTCAAGAATCGGGGTGGACGGGAACGCCACCACGAGGCTCTGCTGTTCTTCACGATCAGCGGGGTCGGTGTTCTTCTCGCCGCCGCGCCGCTGTGGATCGCGAACAACGTGTTCGACATCCGCGCCGACCAGGAGAACCTGACCACGCTGGTCGTCGTCGACTTCGTCCTCAACTACATCATCGGCAACCTGCTGCAGATGGTGTTCCGGTTCTGGGCACTCCGCCGGTTCGCGTTCCCCGACGAGAACGTGCACCTCATCGATCCGGATCTCGTCGACGAGGCCGCCGAGGAACCCTCCGGCCACGCCTGACCTCAGCGGGGCTCCCGGATCCCGGTGACCCGCGTCGGCACGTGCTCGCGGGCGATGGGAACGAAGATCGCGAACAGGGCCGGACGGCGTCTCTGCAGTTCCAGCCGGCCGCCGTCGGCCTCGATGAGTGCGCGGGCCAGTGCCAGGCCCACACCGGTCGAACCGGCGCCCGAGAAGCCGCGGTCGAAGATGTGCGGCGCCAGGTCGTTGCTGACTCCGACACCCTCGTCCGACACCTCCACGCACACCGTGGCCTCGCGCGGCGACGTGTCGTTGCCGGGCGACCGGAGCGTCTGCCCCTGGATCAGGCGCACCGATACCGTGCACGTTCCCGCCCCGTGCATGAGCGCGTTGTCGACGAGGACCGCGACGGCCTCACGGAGCCGGGAACCGGTGGTGGACGCCATCACGTTCGTGTCGCCGCGCAGCAGCAGCTGGCGGTCGACGTCCTCGAAGGGCCGTTTCCAGTCGGCGATGACCACGCTGAGCTCGCGGATCACCGACACCTGGGTCTCGGTGCCGGAGCTGCGGGACGAACGGACCAGTTCGTCGATCGCGACGGTCAACCGGTCGACCTGCGCCATCGCCTCGTCCGCTTCCACCACGACCGCGGGGTCCGAGTGCACGGACAGCTCGTCGAGCCGGAGCCGGACGGCCGTCAGCCGGCTGCGGAGCTGGTGGGAGACGTCCGCGACGAGCGCGTGTTCGCGCTGAAGTCGTCCCGCGATCTCGACGGTCGCGGAGTCGAGGACGTCGGAGACGCGGTCGAGTTCGGGGATGTCGTGGCGTCGCACGTCGGGCCGGAAGTCGCCCTCGGCGAGCCGGGCCGCCCGGTCGGCGACGTCCCGTAGCGGATCGGCGAGCCGCTTCGCGGTGACGTAGGCGACCACGGTGCCCGCGGCGATGGACAGGAGCACCAGCAGGGCGACGGCACCGACCGCCTGGCGTTGCTGGGTGCGCATCTCGTCGGAGGGCACCTCGAGCCGGAGCGAACCGGACGTGCCCATCGCGAGGGACTCCACGAGCGGCGACTGCACGGCGGGTTCGCCGATGTCGACGCGGGCGGCGCCGTCGTCGGTGGTCGGATAGACCACGACGAGGCGTCCCCCGGCCGGCGTCAGCAGGCGCAGCGAATTCGTGTCGAGATCACCCTCGACGACGCCGTTGACACCCTCCTGGGTGATGATCTCGGTCGCCATCCGATCGAGCCGGACCTGGAGATCGCTGCGGTTGAAGTCCTCGACCCACAACCACGCCGTGTAGATGAGCGGCACACCGAGCAGCAGCGCCGTCAGGATCACGACTGCGAGGATCGACTGGAGAATTCTGCGGCGCACTGCCCCGCCTAGTCGGTGTTGATGCGGAAGCCGACTCCGCGGACCGTCGCGATGCGACGCTCGGCGGCGGGGCCCTCGTCACCGATCTTCCGGCGAAGCCACGACATGTGCATGTCCAGAGTCTTCGAGCCACGCAGTTCCACGTCGCCCCACACCTCCGCGAGGATGGTGTCGCGGGACACCACCTGACCCGCGTGCTCGAGCAGTACCCGGAGAAGTTCGTACTCCTTGTTGGCGAGGGCGATCTCGGTTCCGTTCACGAGCACCCTGCGGGCCGCGGGCTCGAGCCGGATGCCTCCGACCTCCACGACCGAATCCTCGCCGCCGCCGCGGCGCCGCAGCAGGGCGCGCACGCGGGCCATCAACTCCGCCAACCGGAACGGCTTGCCCACGTAGTCGTCGGCACCTGCGTCGAGTCCGACGACGAAGTCGACCTCGTCGGTGCGTGCGGTGAGCATGAGCACCGCCAGTTCCGAACTGTGGGCGCGTACTTGCCTGCACACCTCGAGGCCGTCCATGCCGGGTAGGCCGAGGTCCAGGATCAACAGGTCGTATGCACCGTCGAGGGCCTGCTCCAGCGCCGCAGGGCCGGTCTGCTCGATGGTGACGTCGTATCCCTCCCGGCCCAGTGCCCGCGACAGCGGGGCGGCGATGGCTTCGTCATCTTCGGCAAGCAAAACTGCAGTCACCTCCACAGCGTACGGAGGTGCGGAGACGGCCGTGACCGGTTACCAGCCTTTGCCGGTGTCGGCGTCGCCACGCGGGTCTTCGCGCTCCCGGTCACGGTGGAGATCCATCGCGTCGAACACCTGGTGATAGAGCAGCGAATGGACCCGCTGGACGTCGGGGATGTCGTCGAATTCCAGCGGATCGTCGGAGGAGGACACGATGACCAGCGTTCCGGTGCGGAGCATCCGGTCGAGGAGGCCGTGCCGGAACTGGACGTTGCTGATGCGCCCCATCGGGATGTCGATCCCGGTGTGTGTCATCACACCCTGGCGGATGAGCACGCGGCGGTCGGTGACGATGAAGTGGGTGAACTTCCAGCTGAGAAACGGCGCGACGCAGCGCCATACGACGAGCGCCAGCCACACCACGAGGATGACGACGAGCACGACGTTCATCGCGGAACCGTCCAGCTTGTTCTCGGCGAAGCCCGCCGAGAAACCCGCTACGGCCGTCGCCAGCAGAAACGTGACAGCGGGGAGCAGCAACATCTTCCAGTGCGGATGACGGTGAAGCAGTAGTTCCTCGTCCTCGGCA
This sequence comes from Rhodococcus jostii NBRC 16295, assembly GCF_001894825.1. Taxonomy (GTDB): domain Bacteria; phylum Actinomycetota; class Actinomycetes; order Mycobacteriales; family Mycobacteriaceae; genus Rhodococcus_F; species Rhodococcus_F jostii. The sequence goes on from NZ_BCWY01000148.1 coordinate 13,237, forward strand.
AGGGCGTCCTCCGGATATCCCATGCGAAGAGTGTGCCTCTACCGCATGCGGCTGAGCACGATCGGGGTGATGACGATGATGATGCCGTACAGCACCATCCACACTCCGACCACGATCACGAACACCTCGAGCGACAGTTCGGGCTGCAGGAGCACGATGGCGCCGGCGACGACGCTGATCACCCCGAGCACGATGGTCAGCCCGCGATCCGCGACCGAACCCGATGCTCCCGCGACGATGTCGAGGACACCGCGGAACACCCACCACGCGCCGACGACGAGCGCGATGATCACGACCGTCTGGAGTGGGCTCCGCAGGACGAGGAACGCCAGAAGTATTGCCAGGGCGCCGGATACGCCCAGCAGGGTTCGTGTACCTCCCCCGGCGTCGACGTCGGCGAACGCCCGGATGATCTGGACGATGCCGAATCCGAAGAACTGGATGGCGATCAGGACGGCCACCACGGTGAGCGTGACGTGCGGCCAGACGAGCACTGCGATGCCCAGTCCCAGGGTGAGCAGACCGAGCACCACCGTGAGGCCGGTCAACGTGCGCCGGGCTGCGGTGACGGAGGACTCCGGAATTGAGGTACTCATGTACCACAGTGTCGCACTACTCGGTACGCACCGGGCGTAAATGTGTGATGTCACCTGCGGAGACGGCGACGGTGCCGGGTTGCCCGTCGGGCGCGATCACGACCCGCCCCTCGGCGTCGACGTCCGTGGCGATCCCGATCAGTTCACGCCCGCCGGGCAGTTCCGCACGCACCCGCTGACCGAGCGTGCCGCAGCGCGCACGGTAGGCGTCCGCGAGTTCGGTGACGTCCCAGTTGGAGTCGTGCCATTGCTGCCAACGGTCGGCGATCGCGCGGAGCACCGCCCGCACGAGGGTGTCGCGGTCACTGACCTCCGCGTCCTCGAGCACGAGCGACGTCGCGTGCGTCACCGGGAGTTCGTCCCGCGTGAGGCTGACGTTGAGTCCGATCCCGACGACCACCGCGGGATCCGGTGTGGTGGCGGACACCTCGGCGAGGATCCCGGCGACCTTGCGACCGTCGATCAGCACGTCGTTGGGCCACTTCAGTTCCGCGGGCACCTTCGCGACGGCCCGCAGCGCATCGACGACGGCGACTCCGGTCAGCAGCGGCAGCCACCCCATGTCGTTCACGCTCATCCCCGGCATCGTCAACAGCGCGGAGACGGCGATCTGCGCCTGCGGCGGACTCACCCAGGCGCGCGAGTGGCGGCCGCGGCCGCTGCCCTGGAACTCCGCGAGCAACACGTGCCGGTCGCTGTCCGACGCCGCAGCCCGCGCGAGGAGGTCGGCGTTGGTGGACCCGGTCTCCTGGACCACGTCGAGCCGCGACCAGAACCTGCGGGTATCGCTGTCGTCGTCACCACGGACGAGCGCCGCACGCAGATTGTCGGCGTTGAGAGGGGGTCGGTTCAGGTCGGTCCACATCACCACAGCCTAGGACGAGGTGGAAAAGGTACTGGTCAGTAGCCGGGTCCGGGCAACCCGCCGCCTGACCACCTCCCTTGGCAGAAGCTCGCCCGCTCTCGTTAAGCTGACCTGTCATGACCACTGTTCAGGAGCCGAGCGCGGCGGAGTCGGCGAGTACGCCCGATATTCACACGACGGCGGGAAAGCTCGCCGACCTGCGTAATCGTCAGGCCGAGGCGCAGCACCCGAGCGGTGAAGCCGCGGTCGAAAAGGTCCACGCCAAGGGCAAGCTCACCGCCCGCGAACGCATCACCGCGTTATTGGACGACGGCAGCTTCGTCGAACTCGACGCCCTCGCCCGGCACCGCAGCGTGAACTTCGGCCTCGCCGACAACCGCCCCGTCGGCGACGGCGTCGTCACCGGCTACGGCACCATCGACGGCCGCGACGTCTGCGTGTTCTCCCAGGACGCCACCGTCTTCGGCGGCTCA
>NZ_BCWY01000149.1 GCF_001894825.1 Rhodococcus jostii NBRC 16295
TTGCGCGCCAGTCCGCGGCCAGGTCGAAATATCCCAGGAGATCAACGACCTCGGCGACCCACCGTTTCGCGCCGCGTCTGTCACGTCGCAGCTGGGCGTAGTAGGTCTCCATGGCGTCGCTCACCGACTTCTTGCGCTGCCCCCACTTCTCGCCCTTCCGGGCCGCGTCACTGGCCAGTTGCCACAGCTGTGCAACGTCGACGTGCCGATCCAGCACTGGTTCCCTCACACCTGGCACAGTAGCGATCCACCAGGGCAGGTGATAGTGACCCTGCTGCATGTAGCCGATCGGCTATCGGCACAGCGCTGGCGCGCCCCGATGCGGCAGTCGGAGCAAGATCGAATCGAACCCGGCTAATATCTGCGGATTACGCAAGGAACTCGTACAAGTTCCTCTTGGTGTATGACCGAGAATCGCGGAACTCGCACGCTTTTGAATGTCGGCGACACGGTCAAGGTTCATGCTGAGGGAACCTCGGTGTTCACGATCGTGAGTATTGACGGCGACGAAGCTCTGATCGTGTCGGTTCTCCCCGCCCCCGGGACTTACCCGGAGGCATCCGAGGCACCCAGGGGTTCCGGTGTTCGGTTAGGTACAGTCCCGGCAGATCAGCTGCGCGGAGTCGGCGAGCCGACTGCGGTGATGGACCAGGAAGCAACTCGTGCAGGTGAATTCGTCCGCCTGCTTGGGGAGGACGCGGACGGTGAGTTCTTCGCCGGACAGGTCGGCGCCGGGCAGTTCGAAGGATTCGGCGGTGTCGGTGTCTTCGACGTCGACGACGGGGGACTGGGTGTCTTTCCGGCTGGCGGTCAGCTGTTCGAGGGAGGTGTCGCCCTCGTCGGATTCGGTGACTCTCGGGGCGTCGTAATCGGTGGCCATCCCTGCTGCTTCCTCATGTTCTGGGTGTTCGGACCGCCACCCTAGAGGGTCCTGCGGTGCGACGCGCCTTCGGGTGTGGCGTGCGCTGGACTTCAACGTCCTGGGGCGGTGAGGGGATCGTGAGGCGCCGTCGGCTCCCCATGCTGGGTTTGCCGTTGCCGTTGTCTGGGCGCCCGGTCGGTGCCGGTTCTTCCATGCGGTCAGTGCCCGTGTTGGTGCTCGCGCTCGCTAGCTTGCTCTGACGGGAGCCGGGACTGCATGACTTCTTGTCATGCAGCAACTTCTCGCCGATCACGAACCCCTCGTTACCGTGGTGATGGTTGTGGTCGTAATAGCGCTCGCCGCCGCCGCGGTGTGGACGATCTTCCGCTGACCGACACGATGTCGGATCGTATGGCGCGGCGATCTGCACCCAGGACCCTGCGTGAGAGGGTCGGCCGCCGCCCGGGTGAGCAGATCGTCGTCAGGTCCCGCCGATGTCGGCGTCGGGTCTCAGAGTCCAGCGGAGATCTGCGTCGTCGTCCGGCTCGGCGTACGCAGTGGCACTGTCCGAAATTCGGTGGATCTGATTCTGGTGCATCGGTGAGGCGTCGCCCGTGCGCGTGGGGTGGGGGAGGTGGTCAGGGGTGGGGTGTGAGGTGGTTCCATGCGGTGCGGACGGTGTGGAGGGCGTCGGTGGCGGTGATGGTGAGTCGGGTTTGGCCGGCGAGTTGCGATTGCCATTCGTCGTCGCTGGGCGGTGTGGTGAAGACGTAGGCGCCGGGGTTCTTCCCGGTCGGCCCGTGTTTGCGGAACAGTGCGGCGGTGTGGGGGTTGATGGCGCCGATGTTGGCCAGTGCCCAGAGGTCCCAGAGGTCGCGGGCGGCGGAGCGGTCGCACCAGGTGGCGGTTTTGGAGGCGGCGAACGCGGGCAGGGTGGGCACGAGGAGCCGGGCGGGTGGGGCGTCGCTGTAGCGCTGGATGAGGGTGCGGGGTTCGGTGGGCCAGAGGGTGCGGTCGGTGGAGGAAAGGAGTTGAATTTTCACCGCGAGACCACTGGTGGTGTGGAGGGTGGCAGAGTCCACACTCGTGCCGGCGCCGAGCGGGGGAGCCCATTCGAGGCGACCGTAGGACCGTTGCACCGCTCTCGGGAGCACCCGGTCGAGGTCGGCGGCCAGGGTACTGCGCCGTGGGACGAGGGAGATGAGGTCGATGTCCTCACTCAATCTTCCATGGGGGAGGTGAGTTCGGGCGAGGGCGGTGCCGCCGATGAAGTGAAGCCGGTCGGCGAAATGCTCACTGAGGTAGCCCAGGAGCAGGGAGATGAGGTGGTCTCGTTCGACCTGGTCGGGGGCGACGCCGAACTGGTCGGCGACCCGGTCGCGTTCGTCGAGGTTCACGAGGCTGCCTGCACCCAGGTTTCGGCGCGGCTGAGGGCGGCGGTCAGTCCCTGCTCGCCGGCGAGGGTGGTGAGACGTTCGCGGTCGCTGCGCCGATAGAGCGAGGTGACGGCGGCGGGGATTTCGTTCTCGGCGTCGCCGAGTGCCGGCCACCGTGCCAGGTCGAGGACGGTCTGTTCCGGGGTGGTCACCAGCGCCGGCCCGAGGGGGGTATTAAGGCGTTCGGCGTCGAGTTCGGGGGTGTCGCGGCGGAGGAACCGGATGGTCGCGGTCCTATCGGTGAGGGTGATGGTCCGATGCCGGCGGGGGACGGCGACGACCGCGGTGGCCAACGCACGAGGGATTGCATGGTGGAGGCGGGCGGCGCTGATGCCCATCACGATCGCGTGATCGGGTCCGTAGATCGCGGCGGCGATTCCGGCGGCGGTGGCTTCCAGGTTCGGGATCCACGGTCGCCCGGCCTGTTCCGGGGGTACCACGATGTAGTAGCCGGGGGCGGCGCGGTGCAGGACGCCGCGTGTGACCAGGCGGGCGAGTTCGGGGCGGGGGTGGGCGTAGACGTCGGTGGCGTCTTGGGGGCGGAATGTACGCAAGGGGCGGCGGGCCAAGGCGGCGGGTACGGCGGTGCTGTGTGTCAGAGCCATCCTTACCTCACCTTCTATGCGCGTTTCGTAGGGTTAAAGCCTACGAAATGTGCAGTACGAAAGCAAAGGGGCAAGGCACGCAGTCGGTGGCGCGTGCTTGGAGATGCACGTCCCCTACCGCTGGCTCGTCGCGGCGATCGGGTCGGTGATCTGCCCGCGCTGCTCGGCGGTCAGGTCGCGGATTCGGGCGTCGTCGGCGATGCCGAGCATGATCATGACTTGGCCGGTCCGATCCCGGATCCGCTCATGTACGGATCACTTTCTCTACGGGTGGAACGGGTCACGCGGGGTCGAGCACGAAGTTGTAGGTGACGTAGTTCTTGCCGTCGTCACCGGTCTTCGGGTCGAGGATGAGTTCCGGCTTGGTCGCCGACGCGACGTCGCTGTCGATCCACTCGCCACCCTTGAAGTACAGCTGCGTGGTCACCGACTCCTTGCCCGGCGCCGACACGATGAGGTGCAGGTGCGCGGGACGCCACGGGTGACCGTTCTGCGCCTCGATGAACTGACCGGTCGGGCCGTCGGTCGGGATTTGGTAGGGCGCCGGCTGGATCGTGGTGATCTCGTAGCGGCCTTCCCCGTCGGCGATGATGGTGCCGCGCAGGTTCCACTCGGGCAGGTGCGGGGCGAACTGCGAGTAGTAGCCGTCGTTGTCGGCGTGCCACAGTTCGACCTTCGCGCCGGCGAGGCCGTTGCCGTCGAGGTCGGTGACCTGGCCGGAGAAGACGAGCGGGGTGATCTTCTCGTCCTCTTCCCGCATCGGCAGGGTGCACTTCGACGGCAGCTCGGGCGAGTTCTCGATGTAGTACGGGCCCTCGATGCTGCCCTTGGTGCCCTTGCGGCTGCGGGCGAGGACCTCTTCGACCGAGTGCTCGATGAACACGTCGAGGAACAGCGGCCATTCGCCGCCCTCGCCGACGTCGATGAGCCACTGCTTGAACACGCGGTACTCGAGGTAGGTGACGCCGTGCTTCAGGATCACGTCGTTGAGTGCGCCGAGTGCGTCCTTGGCGATGGCCGCGAGCCGCTCCGGCGAGGTGTCGGCGGTGACGCGCTCCGCCTTGAACTTGTCGGTGGCGGCGGAGCCGGATCCGGCGGCGGTGGGGCTCTCGGTGGTGGTCATCTGTTTCTCCTTGGGCTGGGAGGGAGCGGAATGGGCTGATATCGAGTTCTGGGCGACGCGGTGGGTGTTCACGCGCCGAGGGTCTTGCATTCTGTACGCTTTGCGTACTAACATCACGCTGTGCGTACGCCATTACTGTGCGCGCGGGCGCATTGAAATGTCAACCCCGAGTGCTGATTACACACACGAATTGCCCATCGAGGCGGCGATGCCCCGACTGCTCGAGGTGGCCGAGAAGACCCAGGAGTCCGCCTCTCTCGGCGTGCTCGACGGCGCCGACGTGGTCTACGCCGCGCGCGTCCCCGTCCGCCGGATCATGAGCATGAACGTCTCCGTCGGCACCCGCGTCCCCGCCTACGCCACGTCCATGGGGCGTGCGCCCCTGGCCTGGGCTCCCGTCGACGTCGTCGAGTGGGTGGTCACCGAGTCCACGTTTGAGAAACTCGGGCCCGAAACCATCGGCACGGCAGCCGAACTCGAACGCGAGCTCGCCGAGGTCCGCGAGCAAAGGGGTTCGCCCAGACGGCCGAGGCTGGAGACGGGGCGGCTCACGCGAGTCTGGAGTGGCCGGGAGACGCGCGCATGCGCTATCACGTTGAGGTGGCCAACATCGGCGTCGCCTCGGGCGCTGAAGAATTCGCACGCTGCATGGTCGAGAGATGTCGAAGCGGCCTCGCCGAGGTGGGGGTGGGCATGTCGCGGTTCCCGACCGCCGGGCTCCTGGGCGAAATTCTCCCGGGGATCAACTCCTCTGTCTGCGCCGATCTGTTCGATGGCTTCGTTTTCGATCAGATCCAGCCGTGACCATCCGGGACGATTCACGAATCAGGTCTACTTCTCCGGCACAGAGTGCCTCGAGTGACTCGGACGGGGCAGTTCGGATCGGACCATCGGTGGAACTCTTCGATGTGTGCGTGGCCGGGCACATATCGAAGATTCCGCCATGATCCCTCTACGTCGGACCCACGCCTCTCCCAAAACGCAACCACTCCCTGGGACTCCTGCGTGAGTACAAGCTCGTTTTCCATCGTTGGCGGGGGGATCGGGCGTTTCGTCCTCGTTAACGCCGACCCGACACCATCGCCTCTATGACCTGGACGGCTCATGGAACAGGGGAGGTGGTATCTGTCTGACCGGTGCGGAGATGGGCATCCCAAGGCCCGATATCCCGCCACACCGAACTCTTTCCCGCACCGATATCGGCGGCTGCATCCCGAAGCGTGCAACCCACATTTCCGAGTTGCATGCGGATACCTCGTGAGCCGTTTCTTCACACAACTACTTCTCCAGGAGAGAACATGACCACTGCACTCGCAACCCCCGGCCTTTCCACGGGCACCTGGGTCATCGACCCGGTCCACTCCACCGTCGGCTTCACCGTCCGCCACCTGATGGTGAGCAAGGTCCGCGGCACCTTCGAAGATTTCTCCGGTCAGATCACCATCGCCGAAGACGGCACTCCGTCGGTTCAGTCCGAAATCGCGGTTGACTCTGTCAACACCAAGAACGAGCAGCGCGACGGGCACATCAAGTCCGCTGACTTCTTCGAGGTAGAGAAGTTTCCGAAGGCCACCTTCACCTCGACGTCGGTGCGTTCGAAGGGTGACGGTTTCATTCTCGAGGGTGACTTCACCCTGCACGGCATCACCAAGAAGATCGAGCTGGAACTCGAGGTCAATGGTGTCAATCCCGGCATGGGCAACGGACCGGTCGCTGGCTTCGAGGCCACCACCGTAATCAACCGCAAGGACTTCGGAATCTCGATCGACATGCCCCTCGAAGGCGGCGGCGCGGTCGTCGGCGACAAGATCACCATCAATCTCGAGATCGAGGCGGGCCTGCAGGCCTAGCTTCGCCCAGTGGAGAGCGTGTGACTACCTCTTGGCAGGTGGCCGCACGCACTCTGCGGTTCCCATGCGGGCCCTTCCTCCGCACATCAAAATCGGAGATCGGCACTAGACCCGCGGGATGCCTCGGTCGGGGGGCATCCCGCGGAAGGCTGGACCGCTGTTTGAGCTATATAAAATGAGCGGTCGCTGGAGCACACTGTGTGTAACTGGCGGGCAAGAGAGCGAAGCGTCATGCAGGAAACCAGCAAGATCGTCAGGGGGCGGGTAGGACCACCTCCCCTCCCTGCTCCTCTGGTCTCCCGTCCTCGGATCGAGGGGTTACTTGCGAGACTGATCGAGGACTATCCGGTCGTATACATATACGCCACTGCGGGGGCTGGAAAAACGACCGCGGTGCTGCAAGCCGCCCAGACGATCACCCGCCCGGTCGCCTGGCTGAGCGCCTCTCGCACCGACGAGACCACCGGACAGTTCTTGACCTACCTGGAGGAGGCATTGGCTAGGCAGGTACCAGCTGTAGCCGGTGTTGCTACAGGGGCCATGGCCGCTGGCCTTCCTCACTCAAATGTGGCCGGTCTCCTCGCAGAAGCACTCGGTGACGCGCCGGTCGTCCTGGTCCTCGACGACGCCGAGCGTCTGGCCACCGCTGAGGCGACCTTGGTCGTGCTCGGTTCGTTCCTGAGATATCTTCCGCCGACTGCCCGGACGGTGCTGGTTGGCCGCAGCGAGTTACCAATCGACCTCGGTTCCCGAACCATCCGCCTGGTAGCCGGCGTCGGCGAAGACGATCTGGCATTCACCCGGGAGGAAGCCGCCCAAGCACTCGTCGCCGCCGGGAATGCGGATACTGACCCGGACAAAGCCATGACGGCGACAGGTGGATGGGTGGCTGGGGTTCTCTTCGAGGCCTGGCGGTCGGCCGATCATGTTCCCGGCATGGGCGGCGAAGCCGACCCCCTGCACGGCTATCTCTCCACACAGATCCTCTCCCAGCTCACGCCTGAAGAAGTCGACTTCCTTGTCACGACCTCCGTACTGGACCAGGTGACTGCGGCCTCCGCGGAGGCGCTCGGTCTGCCGAACCCGGCGGCTCGACTGCATCAGCTTCGTGCACGCCACCTCCCGGCAATCTGGAGCCGGGACGGCCATACATTGCGTTGCCATCCCCGATTTCGGGAGTATCTGCTCGAACTTCTCAATCGCCGCCCCTCGGCCGAGGCCCGGGAGATAAGGCACCGTCATGCCGCGTTGTTGGCCCAGCACGACCATTACGAGGAAGCTGTCGCCGAGTTCTTGGAAGTCGGCGCGCTCCCCGAAGCCTTGGTCGCCGCCGAGAACTGTCTCGAGGCCGTCACCGAGCGGGCCGACTTGCAATTGGCCGAGCAATGGTTGGCAGCGTTGGCAGCAGTGCGCGACAGTCGACGACGGCTCGCGCCCGCCGAGTTGATGCTGGCCGTTGCCGGCGAAAACTATCGAGAGGCCGTCGAGCTGGCTGACGACCTTGCGGACGACGGTGAACGCGAAAGTCTAGCCCGGTCGTCCAGTCGCGCTGGCGCTCTCATGTCTTGGTCGTATATGCACGTCGGTGAACTGGGACTTGCCCGTTCGATGCTCGACTTCACCGCACCCGGCCCATCCCGTGACGCGATGCAATACTGTCTGACGCTGGTAGATGACAGTCCACCACGTATCCCCCCAGCCCGCGCCCTCAGTGGCGACAGCTTCGATGCACTCGTCATGCGAGTGCACTACTACCGGGGATATTTCGGTCTGACGATGGAACATTGGACGACCGGGTGGGCGGCTAGAGTTGGCGAATCCTGGCGTATCGGAGCCCTCCTAGATATGGGCCGCACCGAGGAAGCCGTCCGGCTCTTCGAAGCGACATCCGCGGGCGCGGGTGAGGGTGTGTGGTTCTCGGCCATCCTGACTGTGAAAGTCATGTGTCGGTTGGGGCGCGTCGACGAGGCGCGGCGCGCGTTGCAGATGGGGCGGACCCGTATTCGTGCCAGCGGATCGATCATGCTCAAGATGTTCAGCTATCTGGAGGAAGCGGACCTGGAACTACGCGTCGGAGGCGACCTCGCGGCCGCGAAAACTGCACTCCTCCACATCCTGGACCTGCCGGAGTCCAAACAGTATCTGTTCGTCCGTGAACAGGCACTGACGTCGCTCGCCCTGATTATGCTCCGTGATGGTGACGCCGCCACCGCGGCAATGCATCTTCGGGGGGTAGTCGCGGCAGCCGTTCGCAGTGACCGTGTGTTCTCCCTGGCCCACGCCGGCATCTACCTGGCCGAGGCCGAATGGCGCCTCGGTAATCCTGACGCGGCGGACCGCGCCGCCGATGTTGCGCTCGACGCAGCATATCGCCAGGGGACGAACCACCCTATTCTGCAAGCACTCACAGACTATCCGGGGGTTCTCTCACGCCGACTGGACGCTGAAGCCAATAGGGATTCGGACTGGCACGTTCTTGGGCGGGCATGGGGATCGAGCCACGGCGGGACGACGGCCACGGTCGGAGCGAAGATCGTGCTGACCGAGTTCGGTGCAGTTGCCCTCAGTGTGAACGGCGCCGATGTCAAACCGCGCATCAAGAAGAGCTACGAACTGCTCGCCTACCTTCTCGATCGACAGGCCAGTGAGGCGACACGAGACGAACTTCTCGGTGCGCTGTTCGACGGCAGAACAAGCGACTCGAATCTGTCCTACCTGCGCCAGGCGATTCATCATCTACGGCAGGTTCTCCCCGAGGACGCACGTCTCGAGGTGGTTGCCGGAGGCGTCCGGCTCGGCTCGGACGCACTGATCACCAGCGAATCGTTACGGTTCGAGGAACTGGTTGCCGAGGCCGCCGCACTGCGCGGTGGAGATCGGATGGGCACGATGCGACGAGCCTTAGAGCTCGTCGGCCGCGGCCCGTACCTACCCGGTGTGAAGTCGGTCTGGGCTGAAGAGCACCGTGCGCATCTCAGAGACCGGGCCACCAGCCTGCGCTTCGAAGCAGCCGAGACGGCAGTCGGTCTTGACCAGCTGGTAGAGGCTGAGGAGTTTGTTGCGCAGGTCCTGCGGGAAGATCCGTTCCACGAAGCCGCCTACCGCTTGGCGATGAGACTTGCCGACGCAACCGGGGACGAGACCCGAGTCGTGGCCGTCTATCGGTCGTGCGAGCACGCTCTCGCAGAGATTGGGGCGGCACCATCCGCAGCTACTCGGGACTTGTTGACGAGGCTCCACCGTTAAAGATCGGCTTTAGCGATCTGAGATTTCGCATCAGGTGCCACTGGTGTTTACACGAGCGGGTGCCGGTCGTCGTGGCCAGCGGCTCAGAATCCAATTGACCAACGTGTCGGCACGGCGCGCAAGCGGAGTAGCCGCCGGTACCGTCTCCGGGCGGGGCGGCGACCACGATTTCGCGCGATTCCGACGGCTATTTCGACCGCACCGCAGAGTGCTTCGCGGCGTAAACCCCTGAGGTGCTCGGGCCATGATGTCGAACTGAAGGTGTTCTCTTCGAACCGGCCGGCCTGGCTGGCGCTGCCGCGGTTTCGAGTCGGTTAACAGTGCCCTGGGATCTTAGTCACATGACGCAGGTCACCCCCGATGCGCGGGAAGGTCCACGCGGACGCCAGTTTCAGAGTCGGGCCAGGCGTCGCCGCGACCCGAGACTTACGGCCTCATTGCTCAGCTCGGTTCGGCGCTGCACTCAATGGCTGATGAACCGCTCGCGGTGGAGATCTTCGACGACGACAAACAGAGGGAGAAGAACGAGATGAAGACCGCCGACACCACATTGTTCCGACGCACCATCAGTCGTTTCGCCAGCGGAGTAACGGTCATCACCACCAGCCACGGCGGCACCAACCACGGAATGACCGCTAGCGCTGTCACCGCGCTCTCCCTGAATCCTCCGATGCTGGTCCTCTGCGTCAATCGGGAAGCCCCAACTCACGAAGCGATCAGCACGGCCGACAGTTTCGTCGTCAACGTTCTCTCCAAGAGTCAGGAACCTTTGGCGCGGCAGTTTTCTCGCCCCTCCGACGACAAGTTCGCGGGAGTCGAGACGTACACCAGCGCACTGGGACTGCCGGTGATCACCGGCTGCCTGGCTAACTTCGAATGCACGGTCACCGCCAGAACGACCGGTGGCACGCACACCGTCTTCATCGCCGACGTCCGCGCCGCTGCCGCCTACGACGAACGCAAGCCCCTGCTCTACTACGCCGGCCGCTTCGGCCGACTCGTACTGGCCGAGGACGACCTGCGGGATCTCAACCGACTCGAGAAGGCCGAGTCGGGGTGGACATCGGACTGGTTCCGCATGGCCTGAACATTCGTCCCACTCTGACCCTCAACCCGCTTCACTGGCACAACCCATGGAGGTATCTCATGACCACATCAACAAACCCACAGGCCGACACCGGCGTGGCTTCCCCGGCCGACGTCAAAGAGCCGCCCACAGGAGCGCAGTTCCTGGAATCGCTTCGGGACGGCCGCGTCATCTACTTCGACGGGGAAGAGATCAACGACGTCACCACTCACCCGGCATTCGCCACCAGCGCCCGTAGCTACGCCCGCATGTACGACTCGCTCCACGATCCAAAACGACGGGACGTCCTGACCTACGTCACCGAGCGCAACACACGTACCCACAAGTTCTACAAGATGGCAGAAACCAAGGACGACCTGTACCAGGCGCGAGACGCAATCGCGGAGTGGGCCCGCATGAACTTTGGGGCCCTCTCTCGTGGACCGGATTACAAGGCCGCCCTGGTCGCATCCTTGGCCGCAGACGCCGATTTCTACGGTGAGTACGCCGGCAACGTGCGCCGCTGGTATGAAAAGGTCACCGACGAAGTAGCGTTCGTGAACCTGAGCTTGCTCAACCCAGCGGGCGACCGGTCCAAGCGTCCGGCCGAACAGCGCGACGTCTACATGCACGTCGTCAAGGAGCGCGAGGACGGCATCGTGGTTCGTGGCGCGCGGATGATTTCCACTGGTGCCGCATTCAGCCAGGTCACCTACGTCAGTCAGTACATCCCTGCGGGTGGACTCGCGGACGACGAAGCCGACTTCGCACTGGGCTTCTTCCTACCCATGAACGCGCCCGGCGTGAAGTTCATCGGACGCGGATCGTTCGAGAGCTTGGCCAAGAAGGTGGGATCCCCCTTCGATTACCCGCTATCGAGCAGATTCGATGAATCCGACCTCGGCGTCGTGCTCGATGATGTCTTCATCCCATGGGAAAATGTCACAGCGTATCGAAACCCGCAGACCGTGAACGGCCTGTTCTCGCGCGGCTTCGCCCAGCGTTTCACCTTCCACGCCGCAGTGCGCACGGCTGTGAAACTCGACTTTATCTGTGGTCTCCTACTCAAGGCGACCGAAATGCAGGGCATGAGCGGTTTCCGCGGCGTACAGGCCCAGGTGGGCGAGTTGATTGGACTGCGGCACGGCATCTGGGGATTGAACGCCGGCATGATCGCCGATGCCCACCCCGGTCCGGGCGGCTACCTGCTTCCCAACACCGAATACGGGATGCAATGGCGGCAGATTTACGGCGAAACCTTCACCAAGGCCCGTACCATCTTCCTGAACATCCTGGCCGGATCATTCATCCAGATACCCTCGACCGCCAAGGATTTCAAGAATCCGGTGATCCGCGGCTACCTGGATCAGTACTGGAAGGCATCGAAGGGCACCGCCGAGGAGCGGGTGAAGCTCATGCGAATCATCTGGGATATGTTCAGCACCGAGTTCGGTGGTCGAACCGAGATCCACGAACGCACCTTTGCCGGTAGTTATGAGGCCAACCGGATCGAGACGTGGAGCGCCGCCGAGCACAGGGGCCTGAGCGACCAGTTCAGGTCCATGGTTGACGAGTGCATGAGCCAGTACGACCTGGACGGCTTCACCGATCCGTCGTGGTCAGCGGTTCCGTGGACCACCAACGCCCCGGTCGCAATCCAATGATCGCGGTGCGAGGCCTGAACCACGCGGTGCTGTTCGTCAGTGACCTCGAGCGGGCCATCAGCTTCTACGGCACGACTCTCGGATTGGCGGTGGCTGCCCGCGAACCCCGTGCCAACGCGGCATTCCTGCGAGCGAAGGATTCGGATAACCATCACGACCTCGGGTTGTTCGGTCTCGGGGTGGGCGCCCGGCGCCCCGCCTCGGGCCACACCGGCCTCTACCACCTCGCCTGGCAGGTCAACACCATCGACGAACTGGCGGAGGCACGCGACACACTCATGGTGTCAGATGCCTACCATGGTGAGTCGAGCCACGGCGCCACCAAAAGCATTTACGGCTTCGACCCCGACGGCAACGAGTTCGAAGTGATGTGGATGTTGCCCCGCAACGAATGGGGAACGTACGAGTTCAGCGCACCCGTCGAGCCGCTGAATCTCGCAGCGGAAGTGGAACGCTGGGCAGGGGTGGCAACCGCGCAGCGGTACTCGGTCCACGCTCGAGAGGAACAGTTATGACCGCCAAGCAATTCCCCGCGCCGGTCGTCGCCGAGTGGGGCTCAACCGACCCCTCGGCCCCACTCGTGGTGCTGTTACACGGGCGAGGCAGCGACGAGGCCGCCATGGGCACCCTGGTGCCGTTCCTCCCACCGGGTCCGCGGTACGTGGCTGTCGGTGCCCCATTGTCGGAGGGAGGCGGGTTTGCCTGGTTCGCGAATCGAGGAATCGGCCGCCCGATCCAGGAGAGCCTCACCGCGACTATGTCCTGGTTTCGGTCTTGGTTGGACTCCATCACGACACCGAAACAACCCGTCATTCTCGTTGGGTTCAGCGGAGGCTCAGCCTTTGCCGGCGGCTTGCTGCTGGCCGACCCGAGTCGGTTCACTGGTGCCGGCCTGCTCTACGGGACTCTCCCGTTCGATGTCGGCCTGCCCCTCACCGCGGGACGTTTGGCCGGAGTCCCAGTCTTCCTGGTTCACGGCCTCCACGACACCGTCATCCCTCCCGAATTGCAGGAGTGGACATGGGAATACCTCGTCAAGTACAGCGGTTCCCCGCTGTGGGCGGAACGCGAACCGACCGGCCATGAGCTCACCGAACGCACCATCCGTGCCCTTGGTTGGTGGGTGTCCGAACGGTTGAACTTCATCACGCGGCTGACGGACGAACACAGCGGCACTTCCGGCACTTCCGACACGGCGGCGTACTGGCCGACGCTGCCGGACGGCACACTCCCGCACCGCGTCGGGCCGGCACCTGAGGTTAGCGTCACCACACCCCAGCAGCAGGAGACGCAGAACGCCCCGCCGGAACTTCAAGAGGCGCTCTTCGAGCGGATCCGGCGACTCCGTGGTGTCACCATCGCGCCCAGCGAGATCTCCGTCCCAGGTGCGCGGGCTCTGCAGCTTGGACCTGAGGATGCCCGGGGCGGCCAGGAGGCGTTCATCGTTCCGTCAGTGGGGGAGTTCGCCCACCTTCATCCTCACTTCGACGGCAGCATGCATATTGTGCTGCCGCCCGCTCTTGCAGTCGATGCCCTGCGGAAGGGGTGGGCGGTGGCCCACCCGCTGGCTGGCCTTCGACTGTCGGAGGGCATGGTCTTGGTCTACGGTCCCCGCGACACCGCCGAATTGGATGTGGTGACTGGGATCGTCGGCGCAAGCCATGCCTTCGCAACCAAGATCGGGCACGGGCTACAAGATGAACTCCGTCCGCTCTAGCTGCGCGCAATGACGTAATCAGGTGTGGTGAACCTGATTTGGAGAGCTCCTCCGGTTGGGATGGCCTTCTGAGGGGCCCATCCCAACCGGAGGTCTACCGAAACTCTGGGAATACCTGGAATGTACTGAGCAACCTCATTCAGGGATTCCGATGTCCGCCCAAGCGTCCTCGCGCCGTGACAGATTACTGGTTCGCCGCGAGCAGCACAGTGGTTGTGACCGTGCAGCATGGACGCCGTGAGACTCCATCGCTGGCGATCTCGAGTCTCCGGGTCATGTGACCGCACCCATCGACAACTGTAAGACACTGAGACAATATCGAAAGACGGAGACGAGTCGAAATGACGGACCGGACGGAAGACCAGCAGAGCACGAAGGGCGCCTACGTCGAATCGGGCGCCGAGTTCACACGTGACACCAACTACATCCCCACCCGCATCACGGCGGAGGGCCGCGACGGCTACCCCGTCGAGCCGGGTCGCTACCGCCTCGTCGCAGCCCGCGCGTGCCCGTGGGCCAACCGTGCGGTCATCGTCCGGCGACTGCTCGGACTCGAGGACGTGCTGTCGATGGGGCTGTGTGGACCCACCCACGACAAGCGCAGCTGGACTTTCGATCTGGATCCGGGCGGGCTCGACCCCGTGCTGAAGATCCCGCGCCTGCAGGACGCGTACTTCGCGCGCTTCCCCGACTACCCGCGGGGCATCACCGTGCCGGCGATCGTCGACGTACCCACCGGGCAGGTGGTCACCAACGACTACCCCCGGATGACGCTGGATCTGTCCTCGGAATGGAAGCAGTACCACCGCGAGGGCGCCCCCGACCTGTACCCCGAGGGGCTGCGCGACGAGATCGACGAGGTCGCCGATCTCGTGTTCCGCGACGTCAACAACGGCGTGTACCGGTGCGGTTT
>NZ_BCWY01000150.1 GCF_001894825.1 Rhodococcus jostii NBRC 16295
CGGCGGCCAGGGCGGCCGCGTGCAGGGCGGCGGCGGGGGCGCGGGGCCCGTCCACCTGGCTGGCAAGTTCGTGGAGTCGGTGGGCGGTGGTGGTGTCACCGAAGCGGGTGGCGGTGTGCAGACATAGCATTTCCACGGCGTGCTGCTCGTGCTCGGCGGCGTGTGCGGCACCTTGGTGTGCGAGCTCGATTGCTGGCGTGGTTGCTCCGCCTGCTGCGGCCACCCAGGCGCAGGCGAGGAGTTGTTCCGGTTTCCGGTATGCGAATGTCCTGCACAGTGAATCGACTTTGTGCATGCTTTCGGCGGCTGCCATGTGGTCCCCGAGCATCGCTCGTGCCTGGGTGAGAGTGATGTTCCAGACTGCCGGGATGTAGCCGACCTCGTCGGGGTAAGGGAAGGGCTGTTCCAGCAATTTCCTTGTTTCCGTGAGGCGTCCAGCGGCGAGGGTGGCCTGCCCCATGAGCATGCTGGACATTGACTGGACCCAGCCCGGAACATCGGCGACCTCCCGGCACAAGTCCGTGACGATCTTCTCGGCTTCGGCGATGTGGCCGGCGAGCCGCAAACCGCGGGCGTGGTAGTCGCCGGCCGGGAACCTGTAGGCCGACAGCCGGGAAGAGCTGGCGGTGAGGTCGCGTGCGCGGGCGGCGATGGGCGCCATCTGATCCGCCCTCCCGAGGTCACCCAATGCGACCACGAGAGCATTGAGCGCCCATGCCGTGCCGATATCGGTGACGTTTGGGGACCGCAATGCACGTTCTGCCGCATTCAGCGCATCGAGCGGGCGCCCTTCGTACGAGGCAACGCCGGCGTGGCCGGCGATCAGTGAGCCACGCATAGTCATTGGGACGCATTGTGTCGCTTCGTCGATCACCGACACGGCATCCGTCGGACGGTTCAGCACCAGCAGAAGAACGGTGCGAAGACACGCAATGTCAACGATCTGCTCGTCGGTGAGGTCTTCGGTGGAGATTTGCGCGAGCACTTCCTCGGCCTGTCCGGTGCGGCTGAGGTTCATGAGGGCGCTTGCGCGAAGGAACTGAGCGTCGCAGCCTCCCCCCGTCGATACGGCGGCGTCGGCGAGTCGTTCGGCGAGGTCGGCGTCGAACAGTGACAGCGCGCCGGCTGCCGCTGCCATGAACAGGGGTGGGTCGGATGGAAGGTCGGATTCGAGGGTGAGTACGGCCCGCCGTACGAGGTCACGGGTTCCCGAATCCGGTTCATCGGCTAGGGCTGCCGCGATCCGGGATCGAATGCACCGCAGCCGAAGTGGTGTTGCCTGGGCGCGTCGGGCCTCGCCGTAGAGCGGATGTGCCAGGTGGGCCTCGTGGCGCCCATGATGCTCGACGGTGATCAGTCCAGCCGTGTGCGCGGCTTCGACGGCGTCAGCGCCGGTGAGATCGGCCAGGACTTCTTCGGTGAGTGGTTCTCCGACAGCAAGGAAGTCGAGCACCGCTCCGACGGTGTCGGGGAGGCGGCCGATCTGGCTGTCGATCAGGTCGGCCAGCCCTGGAGATACGACCGGCTGCCCGGACCATATCCAGGCTCCTTGGCTGTGGCTGAGGCGACCGCTCCGGAGTTCCTGCTCGACCAGATGGCGCAGGTAGAGCGCGTTGCCGCGGGTCATATGCCATAACCTGAGGGCGGCGGTGGGCTCGAGCGCGCCGCCGAGGATTGTGGTGAGCAGGTGTCCGGTCTCTTCCTCGGAGAGTGGTTGCAGCTCGATGCGCTGCAGGTGTCGGTCCTTCCAGAGTGCAGTGACCGCATCGGGGGCGGATTCGCCGGTCCGGATTGTCACGACAACGGAGGCGAGCCGTCGCTGAACCAACTGAAGCAGTACGAACGCGGACAGGTCGTCGAGCAGGTGTGCGTCGTCGACACCGACCACGACCTTCGCACCGTTGGGTGCGATGGTGAGGTGATCGATGACCCCGCGGACGACGAGCATCGGGTCCTGGGCGATGTCGCCGGTCCATTCGGCGAACGCTCCGAGCGGAAGGGCGCGTGCGGAGGCGGTCGCACGTGCCCACCGCGACACCCAACGACCGGGACGAATGTCAGCGAGTGCCTCGTCGGCGAGGCGGGTCTTGCCCACACCGGGCGGCCCGGCGATCACGACCCCGCCGTAGCCGTCGGCTCCGGTCAGGGCAGTGTTGATCAGGCGCAGTTCCTCGCCGCGCCCGACCAATGGCCACATACTCGCGCTCGGCTCCATCCTGTTCAGCCTCCTACCCGTATCGCAGAAGGGAAGGCGATCGAGGGTGAGACCCGTTCACTTGCAACCATGTTGGTTCAGTCTCCCGTGAGGGTGCCGCCGAGATCATCGCGGCCCGTGGCGCCGGTTTTCAGGGAGGCGCGGTAGAGGTGTCCTTCGACGGTGCGGACAGACAGGGTCATTCTTTCGGCAATCTGCTTGTTTGATAGCCCTTGGGCGGCGAGGGTGATGACCTCGCGTTGCCGGCCGGTCAGCGGCGACGGCTGCTGCGCCTCGCGGAGGGCCGGTGTATCGGCGCCGTCGCAGGTATCTGCCAATCGCTGTGCGCGGGCGGCGGCGGTGAGGGCGGATCCGTTGCGGCCTGCGTGGCGGTAGGTGGTGGCGGCGTGCGCGGCGGCGTCCATGGCGGCCAGTAGGTCGCCCATGTCCTCGAACTGACGGGAGGCGTCGAGGAGGCCGACGGTGTCACCGGCGGCCAACGCGGCCGCGTGCAGGGCGGCGGCGGGGGCGCGGGGCCCGTCGACCTGGCCGGCAAGCTCGTGAAGGCGGCTGGCGGTGGTGGAGTCACCGAACCGGGTGGCGGTGTGCAGGCACATCACCTCCTGGGCGTATTGGCCATGCTCGGCTGCGCAGTGGGCGCCGCGGTGTGCGAGGGCGATGGCTTGGGTGGTGGCACCGGTGGCGGCGCAGACCCAGGCGTTGGTGAGAAGGTACTCAGGCCTCAGGTACGGGACGGAAGTCTGGGACCAGGTATCGAGTGCACGAAGGGTTTCCGCTGCGCTCGTGCCGTCTCCGGACATCGCTTGGGCCTGGGCGAGCGCGCAGTACCAAATCGTGGGGATGTAGCCGGTGGGGATTCCGACTGAGGTGAAGCGTTGTTCCAATCGTTTCCGTGCCGCACCCAGGTGCCCCGCCGCGAGTTCGGCTTGTCCCATAAGTATGGGTGGCCCCCAGCCTGGTGCATCGGCGGTCTCGTCGTAGATCCGTGTGGTGACGGCGGTGGCTTTGTGGACGTATCCGGCTAGCCGCAAGCCTCGGGTGTGGAACTCGCTGAAGGGAAGGCAAACTATCGCAATTCGCGGGGAGCGGGCCATGAGGTCGTCTGCGCGGGCGGCGATGGGCGCAATTTCTGATGTCCTTCCCATATCCCCCAAGGCGATCAGGAGGGCGCCTAGCGCCCACATCTGAGATAGCTCCGGCTGGTCCGGCGTTCGCAGCGCGGACTGTGCGGCTTCGACCGCGTCGAGGGGGCGGCCCTTGTACGCGTGAATGATGGCGTGACCTGCGGCCAGCGCACCGTGCACTCGCGGTGCCGTCACTTCACGCGCTTCCAGGAGCACGGATTCGGCTTTTTCTGGACGATTGAGTATCCAGAGCAGATTCCCAAGCCGAAGGTATGCGACGTCCACGAGCTGCTCGTCGGTGAGGGGCTGTTCGAGCAGGTGTGTGAGGACCTGTTCGCATTTCTCGCCGTGGTTGAGCATGGTCAGCGCTACCGTCAGAGTGAGGTGGGCGTCGTAGCCCGCACCGTTCGCGATTGCAGCCCTGCAGAGGCGTGCCGCGAGTTCGACGTCGAACAACGATAGTGATGCAGTTGCGGCGTCCGTGAGGAGGCCGGGATCGGCGGTGAGGCCGGATTCGAGGGTCAGGACGGCGCGCCGTATGAGGTCTCGGACGTTGGAATCTTTCATTGCGCCAAGGGCTTCGGCGATGTCGGCTTGGAGCCGCCGCAGTCGTAGGGGTGTGGCGTGGGCGCGGCGGGCTTCGCCGTAGAGTGGGTGCGCTAATCGCATCGGGTGGCGGCCGCCCCGGTCAACGGTGATCAGTCCGATGGAATGGGCTTGCTCGACGGCGTCGGGGTCGGTGAGGTCGGCCACCGTCTGTTCGGCGAGGGGTTCGCCGACGGCGAGGACGTCGAGGACGGCGCCGACCGCGGGTGGAAGGCTGTCGAGTTGTGCGCCGATGAGATCTGCTAGTCCCGGCGAGACGGCGGGGGGACCATCCCACACCCATACGCCGGCGCTGAGTCCGGGCGCTTGCGGGCTGGGGGCGAGTCGTCCACTGGCGAGTTCCTGTTCGACCAGATGGCGCAGGTACAGCGCGTTGCCGCGGGTGGTGTTCCATAATCGGAGGATGGCTGTGGGGTCGAGCGGGCCGCCGAGGACCGCGGTGACGAGTTCGCCGGTTTCTTCCTCGGAGAGTGGTTGGAGTTCGATGCGCTGGAGGTGACCGTCCTTCCAGAGTGCGCTGATTGCATCGGGGACCGGTTCGCCGGTGCGGACGGTGACCACGACGGGGGCGAGTTGCCGCTGGACGAGTTGGAGCATTACAAACGCTGACAGGTCGTCGAGTAGGTGTGCGTCATCGACACCGATCACTGTCTTTGCCCCTGAGGAAGAGGTGGAGAGGTGATCGATGACGCCGCGGACAACGGACATTGTGTCCGCAGTGCCGCCGTGGGTCCATTCGGTGAATGCTCCGAGCGGGAGTGCCCGGGCGGAGGTGGTCGCTCGTGCCCATCGCGACACCCATCGCCCGGGATGGACTTGTGTGATTGCTTTTCGGGCGAGGCGGCTCTTGCCCACACCGGCGGCGCCGGCGATCACGATTCCGCGATAACCGTCGGCTCCGGTCACGGCGGCATTGACCAGGCTGAGTTCCTCTTCCCTCCCGACCAATGGCCAGGTATTTGCACTCGGTTTCATCTCGCCCAGCCTCCGGATTGAGATACAGAAATAGGCTCGATGGGGTGTGATGCGCGTTGGCCCGCAGTCATATTGATTCATCGCCCCGTGACTGTGCCGCCGAGGTCGTCACGTCCGGCGAGACCGGTTTTGAGGGAGGCGCGGTAGAGGTGTCCTTCGACGGTGCGGACGGACAGCATCATTTTCTCGGCGATCTGCTTGTTCGATAGACCTTGGGCGGCGAGGGTGATGATTTCGCGTTGCCGGGCGGTCAGCGGCGTCGGCTGTTTGGCCGCGCGGAGGGCCGGTGTATCGGCGCCGACACAGGTGTCGGCCAATCGCTGGGCGCGGGCGGCGGCGGTGAGGGCGGATCCGTTGCGCTTGTGATGGCGGTAGGTGGTGGCGGCGTGCGCGGCGGCGTCCATGGCGGCTAGCAGGTCGCCCATGTCCTCGAACTGGCGGGAGGCCTCAAGGAGCCCGTCGGCATCACCGGCGGCCAGAGCGGTGGCATGTTGGGCTGCGGCGGGGGCGCGGGGCCCGTCCACCTGCCCGGCAAGCTCCTGAAGCCGGGGGCTGGTGGCGGTGTCGCCGAAGCGGGTGGCGGTGTGCAGGCACACCCCTTCTAGGGCGTGCTGGTTGCGTTCGGCGGCGCGTTCAGCGCCCCTCCGGGCGAGCGCAATGGCCTCGGTCGTCGCTCCGCCTGCTGCCGCCACCCAGGCCCGGGTGACGAGCATTTCCGGCTCCAGGTACCCGAATCCGTTGGTGTGCAGGGAGTCAACGAGTCGGAGCGTGTTGGTTGCCGTTTCGTGGTCTCCTGCCATCGCTTGTGCTCGGATGAGGGCACATGCCCAGACGCGAATGATGTAGCTGGTGGTTTCGGCCGGGTAGGTGAAGGGCTGCTCAAGCCATCTGCGTGCGTCGGTGAGGCGTCCGGCCGCCAGCGCGGCCTGACCCATCAGCAGAGTGGACAGCGGCTGCACCCATCCGGGTGCGTCAGAGACTTGTCGGGATACGCGTGCGGCGATTTCACCGGCTTCGCGCACGTAGCCGGCTGTGACGAGGCTTCGTGTGTGCAGTTCGCACACGGTGAACCCGGGGAGCGAGGCGTGTGAGGCAGCGGCGATCAGGTCGTAGGTGCGGGCGGCGATGGGGGCGATGCCCTCGGCCCGCCCGACGTCGCCGTACGCAAGAATCAGCGATCCCAGCGCCCAGATGGAAGCGGTATCCACCAGGCCGGAAGACCGCAGCGCATGTTCGGCGGCGCTCACCGCGTTCAGGGGGTCGCCCTCATAGGCGTGGACGAGTGCGCAGCCGGCAGTTAGCGAGCTGTGCAGCTCCGGCGGGGCCGCCGTCATCGCGTCCGACAGCACCGCGGCGGCGGCGGCTGGACGATTGAGCAGCAAGAGCAGGTTCATCGCGCGGAGCAACGCCACCTCGACCGCTTCTCTATCGCTGGCGAGAATCCGCGAGAGCATCTCTTCGGCCTCGCTGCCGCGGCTGAGGACGACGAGCGCGATGGCGCGGGTGAGGTATGCGCGGTATCCGCCCCCGGTCGAGGTCGCGGCGTGTGCGAGCCGTTCGGCGAGGTCGGCGTCGAGTAGTGACAGCGCCGCATCTGCCGCGTCGGTGAACAGGTCGGGATTGGGATCCAGGTCGGAGTCCACGGTCAGGACGGCGCGGCGCACGAGATCGCGGGGCCCCGCCTCCCGGCCAAAAGTAAGGATGGTGGCGAGTTGGGAGCGCAGCCTCCGCAGTCGCAGAGGTGTGGACTGGGCGCGGCGGGCCTCCCCATAGAGCGGATGTGTTAGTCGCACCGGATGGCGTTCGCCCGAGTCGATGGTGATCAGCCCCTTGGAGTGCGCCGTCTCGATGGCGTCCGGTCCGGTGAGGTCTGCCAGGATCTGTGCGAGCAGTGGTTCCCCCACCGCGAGGTAGTCCAGGACCGCGCCGACCGTGTCGGGCAGGGCACCGATCTGGGTGTCGATCAGGTCGGCCAGCCCGGGCGAGACGACCGGCTGTCCGGTCCACTCCCACACCCCTTGGTGCTCGGTGAGCCGGTTACTCGCGAGTTCCTGCTCGAGCAAATGACGGAGGTAGAGAACGTTGCCGCGGGTGAACGTCCACAGCCCGCGTGCTGTGTTGGGCTCGAGCAGGCCGCCGAGGACTGCGGTGATGAGATGCCCCGTCTCCTTCTCGGAGAGGAGTTGCAGCTCGACGCGTTGCAGTAGCCCGTCCTTCCACAAGGCCGTGACCGCGTCCGGTGCGGATTCCCCCGTTCGCAGGGTGATCACGACGGAGGCGAGTCGCCGCTGGACCAGTTGGTGGACGACGAACGCTGACAGGTCGTCGAGCAGGTGTGCGTCGTCAACCCCGATCACGACCTTGGTTCCTGTTGGCGCATTGGTGAGATGGTCGATGACACCACGGACTACCAGTAGTGGGTCGCTGGCGATGTCGCCGGCCCATTCGGCGAATGCTCCGAGTGGGAGTGCCCGTGCGGAGGCGGTCGCACGTGCCCATCGCGGCACCCATCGTCCATGACCGAGGTGGGTGATTGATTCGTGGGCGAGTCGGCTCTTGCCCACCCCGGGCGGTCCGGCGATCACGACCCCGCCGTAATCGTCGGCTCCGGTCACGGCGCTATTGATCAGGCGTAGCTCCTCCTCACGCCCGACCAATGGCCAGACACTCGCCATGACCCCATCGTATGCACCGACCGACCGGAAAATCGACCACTTGGTCCGATAACGATCCCCGCGATTCCGACGACGGCGCGCCGGTCAGGGGCGTTCGTGGTTAGCCGATCGCCGCCATCGCGTCGATCGGCAGCACGACGGCATCTCCAGGACCGACGAGCGTGCAATAGCTCCCGCCCTCGGCGTCTGCTCAGGCGGACGTTGGCAGGTCGAGATGTGGGCGTGTTCGTCCGCTGTCGGATACTCGATTGGCCCACAGCACGCGGGCGAGTGTTGCCGGGCCCATGAGCGAGGTGGGGCGGTCGAGGAGGCTGATGACCCGCAGGAATGCGGTTCCAACTCGGGGGTCGGTCGCGGCTGCACGGTGGATGCGGGCGACGTAGGCATTGGTCGCGCGTGCTCGTCGTGTTTTGTTGCCTTCGATGAAGGGCATGCGGAGGTCACTGTTGCAAGTCATTTCCCAGGCGTGGTCGAGGATCGGTCGGGCTGCGCGCAAGAACCGGTCGGTCACTCGTCCTCCACCGGCCTGGAGGGTTTGCCGCAGGATCAGTGCCTCGAGGGCGGCGACGCTCATTCCTTGTCCGTAGATGGGGTTGAAGCTGCAGATGGTGTCACCGAAAGGAATGTATCCGCTGGGTAGTTGGGCGGGATCGAAGTGCCGGCGCACCGTGGTGGGTACACGGTAGCGGACGCCGTCGTCGATCGGTTCGGCTGTCGAGATCAGGTCACCGAGATCGGGTGCGGGACAGGATGCGGCAAACTCGGCGAATCCCGCAGCATCCAAGGGTGGTTCGTCGTCGCCGTATCCGGCGAGAGTGATGATCCAGGTGTCATTTTCCTGCGCCAGCGCCAATCCTCCGCGCGGAAGTGTGGGGATGCTGCCGACACCGATGCCGAGGTCGCCGTCGATTTGTGTTGGTTCGCGCCGGTAGCGGCGGGTGGCATATGCGAGGTGGATGGACAGTTTCTCTTCCTCCGGCCGAGGGTAGCCAAGCGGTTCGAGCCATCCCTGACTCTGCGAGCTGCGGCCCGATGCGTCCACGATCAGATCCGCATCGAGGGCGTCGTCGGCGATCCGGTGGGATCTGCGCCTCAGGGCGAGTCCGGTGACGGCACGACGTTGGGGGTCGGTGATGATGCCGATGGCGGTGCAGTGGCCGATCACTTCTACGTTGGACAGGGCACACACCAGGTTGCGCAGGTGCCATTCGATCAGGGGGCGGCTGGCGAGCAGCAGGTGGACTCCCGAAATGCCTTTGGCCCATCGGTGTCCGTCGAAGACCCACCGGAAGTCTGACTGGCCGTCGCCCGTCGGAGCACCGAGGCCGAGGACGTCATTGGTAAATCCGGGGAACAGTTCCTCAATGGCGGCTCTGCCACGTGCGGTCAAGGCGTGGGCGTGACGAGCCTGCGGCACACAGCGCCTCGCGATGGGGGTATCGGGCAACCCGTCGCGTTCGACGACGGTCACCCGGTCGAAGAACTCGCTGAGCACCCGTGCGGCGAGGAGGCCGCCGATGCCGGCGCCGATCACCACTGCGTGCGAGTTCGGTGTTGTGTTCATGTCAATCATCTGCCTTCAAAGTGCTGATCATCAGCGGGTTCCGGAGGGAACCGGCTCCGTGTGTGTCTTGCGGGCCTGATGTTGACGACTGACACATCCGATGTGTTCGGTTCCAAGTCGGTTGCGGAGGCCAGTTGCGTCTCGGGGAGCCGGCGAAGTGGCAATAGGGCACCTGCCTCTTTGCCGAGTTAGCACATGGGTCGCCTGGAACACCGGCGCGCGAGCCGTAGGCCTAGGAAGTGGGGCTGGAGGTCGCAGCAACGCCTGTCTCCGGGAGGGAGCTGCAGTGTGGCCCCTGATCGAAGCGAGCAGCCCGCCGGGCGACGAGGTGGTGCATCGCCCGGCGTCCCTCGCTGTTCGCCGTGCGCCGGCTGCGGACCGTGTCGAACTGATTCGATCCGCTTTCGCTACCGAAGGCCGATCATCGCGCATTAGCTGTGCGCGATGACCGGCGTAGTGTCCGTGTTGCTGGCGCGATCGCGGACATGTTGCGGTGCGGTGATCGGTCCCGTGCATCGGCGGTGGAACTCGGCGTGTTGCTCCGGGCCTCGTCAGCTCAGCATGAAGGTGCCGTTGACGTTGCATTGTGGGACGTCCGGCCGCCAGTACGACCCGCTGAGTGTGCCGATACCGATGCCGTTGGTGGGTATCAAGATCCCATTCAGCTCCTTCTTTGCTGGCATGTCACCGCCGAGGCTTCCGGTGCCGACGGAGCGGACGTGTACGCCCGTCGGCTCGATGCCAGCAGTCGTATCCGGGATGAAGACACCGTCTTTCACGGCGTACGGTAACCCGGCATTGTTGGGGGCGCACGAATTGGTCGTCGGACCAAGAGGTGTCGCGGCGGTCGCGGTTCCTGCGGTGATCAGACCGACCGCTGCGATGGCTGCGGTTGCCGAGGCGACGGCCGCGAAAACTTTCTTGTTCATGATTTTTCTCCTTGTCGGTTGAGGTTCGATGGAACCCCGGGGTGTTGTCGTTCTTGCGGTTGGTGTCGTGAGAGTGGTGGTGTTCGGTTCGAGGTGAGCGGGCGTGTGTGGGCCGCTGATGTGGTGGCCCTGTGGGCTGTGTGTGGGTGCGCGTTACCTCCTTCTTGTGGCGGGTGAGGTGTTGGTCGGGGTGGTCTAGGCGGCGGCGGTCGGGCCGGCGGGTGCGGCGATGTGGAGGATCGCCCTGATTCGTGATGTGGGCGGGGTCGTTGGTGTCCAGAGCAGTCGAGTGCGGTGGCGATATTTCGTGCCCGAGGGAGAGGGCGCGTAGGGATCGTCGGCGTGGGCGACGCCTTGCGGGGGTGATGTACTGGTGGCGTGGGATCGAGGGTGGCGGTCAGCCAATGGGTGAGGGAACTGGTTCCATGCGGTTCGCCCGGACTGACATGTCCTTTGGTCGGATTCCGAGGTCCCAGTGCTGCCCGTCGACCCGAGGGTGTGGGGTGAGAACGGATAGCACTGGGATCGATCTCGTGTTTACCCGGCAGCAGCTCCGGGGGCGAGAGGTTGGAGTCCTTGAGGGCCGACGCACCAACCGCTGACTGGTCCCGGCTGCCAGTCGGCGACCGCCGGGTTGATCACCACGTGGCTGTCCACCTTCAGGCCGGTCCCGTTCTCGGTCCCGGTGGTCGCGCCCTGGCGGATGGTGCAGGTCCAGTTCTCTCCCGGGCCGGCGATCGCGTCGCTACCGAGCAGAACCCCGACCCTGCTGGGTTCCGGATCCGGGATGGCGGTGGGTCTGGCGGTGGCGGTGCCGGCCCCGATCCCGACAATCACGGTTGCGATGGCGGCGGTCGTGATCGCGGTGCGGAGCGTGTTCTTGTTCATTGGTCGGTGCTTTCCGTTATTGGGCTGACGGTGCGCTGAGGGACGTTCGAACTTCCGAGAGAGTCCGTAAGTATCTGCAGTAGAGATGATTCGGGTGTGATATCCCCCCCTCCTCCCACCCCCCTCCCTCTGGTGTGGTGTGGTGTGGATGAGTGGCGGGGTTGGTTCAGGTGGCGGAGAGCGTGGTGTCGACTTGGTGTAGTGCGGTGTGGATTCGTGACGAATGTTGTCGGGTCCCGGTGGTGGTGCGTGTTCGCCAAAGGTGTCGTGAGTGGTGGCGGTAGCTGAGAGTGACTACGTGGTGGGTGAGGGATCGATGATGTGGGTGGAGGAGGCGCGTGGTGACCGTGCGGCGTTCGGGGTCGAGTGTGTCGTTGAGCCAGTAGGTTTCCCGGGCGAGCTCGGCCGGGCGAGTGGTGTGGAGTAGGTGGTGCTGGAGCCAGGTGTTCCATTCGGTGTCGGTGATGGTCGTGGCGAGGATGGGGGTGAGTTCGGTTTCTTCGCGGTCGAGTTGGGGGAGCAGGATGGTGCACAGTCGTTCGAGTGCGCCGCGGAGGTCATCGCGCACGCGAGGCGTGTCGGAGTTCCGGTAGACGCGGACGGCGGTTGTGACGGTTCCGGTGGCGTGGTGGATGCGGGCATGGCCGGTGGTCAGCTGGTGGAGCATCGGGGCCGAGGTCGGGGCCCGCCGGCGGGCGAGCGGCCACAGGCACTCCTCTTCGGTGGTGTAGTGGCGTTCGAGGAAGGCCAGGGTCCAGGTCAGGTGGTCGGCGAGTGCGGCGCGGCGGCGGGCGCCGAGCGGGGCCCGGATGCTGAGGGTGTCGAAGGTGCGGCCGAGGTCGCGGCGAAGGGCGTCGTGGATGATGCCGATCAGTTGGGTGTCGACGGGGTGAGCCGTGGTGGTGGTCATGGCGAGTGCTCCTGGGCTGCGGTGCCGTACTGGGTGACGCTTCGTGTTGGGTACAAGAAGAAGCCTGCGCGCCGGCACGCGCATGGCCAGGAGTAGTCGAGTACTCCACCTGAGCGGTGGATGGTCCCGCAGGTACTCCACCCGTGACGGGCTACGCGCGGTGACGTGGGGTTGGAGCACGAGGATGTGTTCGACTGAAGTCCGGTACTTCCAATATGCCCGGAGGACATGGGCGCGCTGTGCCCTGCCCCGAGCCGCTGGCGTCCTCTGTCGGCACTTCAGGTGGTGGTCGGCATAACCGATCCGCAGACGATCTACCGTGAGAACGCGCGGGACCTGGAAGAAATGCTGCTGAGAGTGAGGGCGGAGGTCGAGAATTGGCCGGACGCGAGACATGGTCTGCGGACCGAAGACGCCTCGCTGACCGAGTCGGATGCGCTGGCGGCGGTTGTTGCAGCCCAGATCCGCGATGCGCGGTCCGTGCTCGCCCATGTCGATGCCGCGCTGCAGTAGGTGTGGGCAGCCGCGAAGCGGCTGCATGTTCGATGATGCCCGTGTCTCTGACTTGCATTTCCGCTGGTTGAGATCCGGGCGGCCGTTTACCTGAGGAGATCTGCTCTGCGGGTGTTCGAGGTGATCGTGTGGTTGGACGGAATAGTCACGAGGTCGTAAGCTTCATGGCTTGTTCGGTGGTTGTTGTTCGGCGGGGCCTTCTAGGCCGAAGGCGTTGCCCCACGGATCGAGCATCTGACAGATGGTTCGTCTGGGTGCGATCGTCAATGGCCCGCGGTGGAGGGTGGCACCCGCTCTGTGCAGGGTTTCGATGTCTGCGCTGATGTTCTCGGATGCCCAGTAGATCACTGTGCTCCTGCCCCAAGGGTTCTTCGCCGCGTCGGCGGCGTGAAAGACCGCCTCGAAGCTTCCATCGGAGAGGAGAACGCTGTCCCCTCCGGGAATTTGTTCGATGGCACCAAGATTGAGCCACTGGGAGTACCAGTTGGCTACGTCCCAGGGCTGTTTGACGAACATCATGATCGACGGCACTCGGCGGCCCATGGCGTTCCCCTTTGCTCGGGTGTGAAGCCTATCGTCGGCTCTCGTTTCGACTGC
The DNA here is from genome assembly GCF_001894825.1 of Rhodococcus jostii NBRC 16295. GTDB lineage: Bacteria > Actinomycetota > Actinomycetes > Mycobacteriales > Mycobacteriaceae > Rhodococcus_F > Rhodococcus_F jostii. The sequence continues at coordinate 12,997 of NZ_BCWY01000150.1, forward strand.
TGGTAGACCATCGGGTTCGGGGCCGGTGATCGGATCGGTTCACCGCGGATGGTCTGGTGGTTGTGTCGTTTCTGTCGACATTCGGCCGTCGGTCCCCAGGGTTGTTTGAGGGCGTCGGTGATGCGGTTGTGGACCGGAGGTTTCGAGGTTCTGGCCGGCGGCACCGGCGGTGTGGGCGCGGGTGTATTCGTCGTTGCTGAGCCGGATGGGGATGCGGTGGGCGGGGCCTGGGGTGGGCCTGTGGGCGAGTTCGTGTCTGAGGTGCTCTCGCATTTCGCTGATGGGCAGGGATGCAAGGTCGGTGAGGATGTGAGCGCCGGTGGAGGTGGGGTCGTCGAGCGGGGCCAGGAGGAGGTGGTCGGTGCCGATCTCTTCGTGCCCGCACAGGGCGGTCTGGCGGAGGCTGCCCTCGAGGACCTTCTTCGTCTTCGCCGGTGATTGGGATGTGCCCGGCGTCCGGGGCGGAGTCCGTCGGTGCGCTGACGCCCTGGAGCTTGCTGTCGAGTGCCGGGGCGGTGACGCCCCATGAGGTCAGTGCTGCCGTTCCGGGGCCGCCGGCGTCGAAGATCCCGACCAGTAGGTGTTCGGTGCCGACTCCAGTTCTGGTGGTGGGTGCGGGCGGCGCCGGCGGCGAGGACGACCACTTGGCGGGCTTGATCGGAGAATCTCTCGAACACGATGACGCGCTCCCGCCCCAAGGCGTCGCCGCGAGCGACGCGAACTACTGCTGAATTCCCTGCTGCCCATTCTGGGTGGTGTGTAGGTGGTTATGGGTGGGATCGATGCGACCTCGGCAGCCTTGGGCGTAATAGTGCTGTGACCTGGAGTGATGGCACGCCCCCGGTTTGTGATGTGGGGTGTCGGCGACCTGTCGGGTGAGTGCCGGCGCCGGGGTGTCGGCGGGCGCGCGGGTGTCTGCTGCGTCCGGTTTGAGTCGTTTTTGAAAGACGTTGATTTGCAACATGTTTCGGTAATTAGTTGGTGAGTAGGTCTTTACGTGTTTTGTGCACAAACCTCAGCTTGTAAGGTTCAGAAGTTGTTGTTGATCAACAGATTTGGACGATTTGAGGTTTTCGATGTTTTGGGTTGTGCGGGGGTGGGTGGTATGCTGTGGGTATGACATGGAGCGGCACAGGAAGGCGAGTGGGCGGCGGGTCGGGCGCACCACCCCATCTCCCCAGCCTCGTTCGGCTGTGGGGGACCGGATCAAAACGTGCCGATGAAAAGCTTTGGTGAGAGCCTAATCTCGGAAACTCAGAGGAGCGAAGCGACTCGATCGTCGGCAAC
>NZ_BCWY01000151.1 GCF_001894825.1 Rhodococcus jostii NBRC 16295
TCAGCGCAGGCTCTCCGGAAGGTCGTGCTCGGACACCGCGACCCGCTGATCGGGGCTGGTCCGGATCTGCTCGGACTCGGCGATCCGGCTCTGCAGGAAATCCCACTCGACCTGGTCGATGGCGTCCTCCGCGCGGGAGCGGACGGTCGCGTCGCGGGTACCCCATGCGATCGGCATCGGACTGACCATCTCCCACGTGGCGGCGTCGCTGTGGGTGCTGCGGTCGTTGAGCAGGGCGACGGACGGCACCCTGTCGCCGACGTTCTGCTTCTGACCCGTCCGGATCGGGACGTTGCGGGTGACGAGCGCATACGACGCCCGGCCCGTGCCCGGCTTCGCGACGTCGATCAGCGACAGCAGCGTGATCGCGCGGGGGTGGACCTCGGAGACCACGGCCGGCACCAGGGGGCTCTTCGCGTACAGCTCGTCGAGGCTGCCGACCTTCTTCGGCACCCAGAACGCCACCCACACGGACGTGAGCGCGGCGATGGCCACGACGACGCCGAGGATGATCGACCAGGGGTGGGCGAGCAGGATCAGACCGACCGCGGCCGCCGCGAACAGCAGCGCCACCACGATCGCCGACACCTGCAGGCGTCGCATGTCGGCGAACGTCTGGTTGACAGACTTCGCATAGGCCCGGTCGACGGTGAACTCGAAATGTCGCACGGGCCCAGCTTAGAGGGCCGGGCCGGGTGGCCGGGCGGTCACCCGATGGCCGGGCCCAGCAGATCGTCGGCGTCGGTGATCCGGTACGCGTACCCCTGCTCGGCGAGGAAGCGCTGCCGGTGGGCGGCGTACTCGGCGTCGAGGGTGTCGCGCGCCACCACCGAGTAGAAGTGGGCCTGGCCACCGTCGTGCTTGGGTCGCAGCAGACGGCCGAGGCGCTGCGCCTCCTCCTGGCGGGAACCGAACGTCCCCGAAACCTGAACGGCGACAGATGCTTCCGGCAGGTCGATCGAGAAGTTCGCGACCTTGCTGACCACCAATGTCTGGATCTCGCCCGCCCGGAAGCGGTCGAACAGTTCTTCCCGATCCTTGTTCTTGGTGGAGCCCTTGATGACCGGGGCGTTCAACGCCTCACCCAGCTCGTCGAGCTGATCGAGGTACGCGCCGATGACCAACGTCGGTGCATCGGTGTGCCGCTCCAGGATCGACTTCACCACCGCGATCTTGGTGTGCGCGGTGGAACACAGCTTGTAGCGCTCATCCGGTTCGGCGACGGCGTAGGACATGCGTTCGGCGTCCGTCAGCGTCACCCGCACCTCGACGCAGTCGGCGGGGGCGATCCACCCCTGTGCCTCGATGTCCTTCCACGGTGCGTCGTACCGCTTGGGCCCGATCAGGGAGAACACGTCGCCCTCGCGGCCGTCCTCGCGCACCAGGGTGGCGGTGAGGCCGAGGCGTCGACGGGACTGCAGGTCGGCAGTCATGCGGAAGACGGGGGCGGGCAGCAGGTGCACCTCGTCGTAGATCACCAGACCCCAGTCGCGGGAGTCGAACAGCTCGAGATGCTTGTACTCGCCCTTGGTCCGCCGGGTGATCACCTGGTACGTGGCGATCGTGACCGGACGGATCTCCTTGCGCTCGCCGGAGTACTCGCCGATCTCCTCCTCGGTGAGCGACGTGCGCGCGATCAGCTCACGCTTCCACTGCCGGCCCGCGACGGTGTTGGTCACCAGGATCAACGTCGTGGCCTTCGCCCTGGCCATCGCCGCTGCCCCGACCATCGTCTTACCCGCGCCACAGGGCAGGACGACGACGCCGGAACCGCCCGCCCAGAACGAGTCGGCGGCCATCTCCTGATAGTCGCGCAGGTGCCACTGGCCGTCCGCCGACCCGGGAGAAGTGCCCTCGAAATCCAGATCGATGGCGTGCGCCTCGCCGTCGACGTATCCGGCGAGATCCTCCGCCGGCCAGCCCACCTTCAGCAGCAACTGCTTGAGCCTGCCCCGCTCGCTCGGGTGGACCACCACCGTGTCGTCGTCGACGCGGGCACCGAGCATCGGGGCGATCTTCTTGTGCCGGGTCACCTCGGTGAGGACCGCGCGGTCGAGGCTGACCAGCGTCAGACCGTGCGCGGGATTCTTCACCAGCTGCAGTCGCCCGTACCGGGCCATCGTGTCGACGATGTCGACCAGCAACGGCTGCGGCACCGCGTACCGCGAGTAGTTGACCAGCGCATCGACCACCTGCTCCGCATCGTGTCCGGCGGCACGCGCATTCCACAGCGCCAGCGGGGTGATGCGGTACGTGTGGACGTGCTCGGGCGCGCGCTCCAGTTCCGCGAACGGCGCGATCGCCTGACGGGCGTCGTTCGCGCGTTCGTGATCGACCTCCAACAGCAGGGTCTTGTCGGATTGGACGATCAACGGTCCGTCGGTCACGGAAGCCTCCTCGAAAATGCGGTGCCGGATGTAGCCAGCCTGTCCATTGTCCTGATATGAGCCACACCGCGCCACGTCGCCGCCTCCGACAGGGCCCGATACCTCCACATCCGGGGCGGTCGAGGCCTAAATTGAGGGACAGCCGGATGGATCGACCCAGAGATGAGGCTCGAGATGACCCAGCCCCCTGAAGACCCCCAGCGTCCCGATCCGAACGTCCCCGGCGAACCGCCGAACGACCCTCAGCAGCCGTATCCGCAGGGCCAGTACCCGCAGCAGCCGTACCAGCAGGGGCAGTACGCCCAGCAACCCGGACAGTACCCGCCGGGTCAGTACGGGCAGCAGGGCCAGTACGGCCAGCAGGGCCAGTACCCACCCGGCCAGTACCCACCGCAGCCGAAGAAATCGCGCAAAGGGCTGTTCATCGCCCTCGGCGTCGCAGTCCTGGTGATCATCGCCGCCATCGCGGCGTTCGGTGTGTTCGCCGTGAAGAGCTCCGACAAGAACGCCCTCGACGTCGGCGACTGCCTGTTCTTCGAGTCCGCGTCCACGACCGCTTCCGACACGTCTCACGAGAAGCGCGACTGCTCCGACAGCGAAGCCACGTACGAGGTGGCGCAGAAGAACGACGGCGACGTCCAATGCGCGGAGGACTACTTCTCCTACACGCTGGTGAGCGAGGACGAGGACGTGCAGACCACGCTCTGCCTCGTCCCGAACATGATCGAGAACTCGTGCTACTTGCTCGAGGACGACGGCCGGATCCTGCCCTCCGACTGCGCCGAGGCGCAGACCGTCAAGGTCCTCAGGCGCGCGGACGGGCAGAACGACGAAACCCTCTGCAACGAATTCGACACCGCATTCCCCATCGCCTTCTCCGAACCCGAACGCACCTACTGCATCGAGGTCAACCTCGGTGGCTAGCCGCCCCGTGAGTACTTATTAACCGCGGGCGGTTAATAAGTACTCACAGGGAGTTAAATTCACGGGAATCGAGTCCGTTGAACCGCACGTCCCCCTTCGTTAGCGTTCGAGATCCAGCGAAATCACTGCGCGCGGCGAAGGGGGAACGATGGCGCGAACCCAGCCCGACGCGCGGCGTGCCGGCCGTTCCGGCGCCAGTGCGGGCACGGTGCTGCGCACCGTTCTCGAGCGGGGGCCGATCGCGCGCAGCACGATCGCACGGGTCACCGGGCTCTCACCCGCGACTGTCACGACCGCCAGCGCGCAGCTCGTCGAGCGCGGCCTCCTGCGGGAACTGCCCGAGATCTCGGGTCCCACGGGGCTGGGGCGGCCACACGTGCCGGTGGACCTCGACGAGAGCCGGTACGTCGTCTACGGAATACATCTCGCGATGACCCACGTGACCACTGCACTGCTGGATCTGCGGGGGCGGGTGCTGGCGCGGTCCCGCGATCCGCACTTCGGGCTGGGACCGGCCGAGATCCTGCGGGACGCGGTGACGACCCTGGAGGGGTTGGCCGCCGAACACGGTGACGTGTCCGTCCCGATCGGCGTCGGTTTCGCGGCCGGCGGCTGGATCGACTCCGAATCGGGGGTGGTGCGTGACCATCCGATCCCGGGGTGGAACGGGTACCCGGTCCGCGCGGATCTCGAACATCGCACCGGTCTGGACGTGCGAATGGATTCGCACGCCCGCGCCCTCATCGATGCGGAGGTGCTGTTCGGGGAACCGAGGGCGAGGGAGAGCGTCGTGCAGCTCTTCGTCGGGAATGTCGTGGACGCCGCGTTCGCGACGGGGGGAGTGGTCCACCACGGCCCCCGCGCGGCGGCAGGCGCTGTGGCGCACGTGCCCGTCGAGCACAGTGTCGAGCAGTGCGCCTGCGGGCGCACCGGATGCGTGCAGGCCACCCTGTCGGATCGGGTGCTGGTGCGCAGGGCGATGCAGTCGGGCATCATCGAGCGGCCGATCTTCCGGGACCTCTTGGACGCCGGGCGGCGCCGGCAACCGGCCGCACTGGCACTGTTCGCGGAACGGGCACACGGGGTGGGGGTCGTCGCGGCGCGCCTGCTCGATCTGTTCAATCCGGAGGTCCTGATCGTCTGTGACCAGGGTGTGAGCCAGATTCCGGGGTCTCTCGACACGGTGCGGCGAGCCGTCGCGGACGCGTCGGCTACGTGCGACGATCCATCGAAGTCGGTGCTGTCCACCAGTTTTCCCGGTCGGGCCCTTCCAGTGTCCGCGGGTGCCGTGATCCTCGCGGAGCTCTACCGGACCCCTCTGGCCAGCTTCGTGCGGCCGCTGGCCGGCATTTCGTGACGCGTATCACAGCAATGGAGTTAATTCGGTACGAAGCAATGTTGACGGTGATTACGCTGGATCGCAAGGATATTGGTGTGAACACAACCGTGGCGGACAGCGTGCATACAGACTCGTGTCGCTCCGAGTCCTGTTGTCGCCGCACGCGCCCGGGTCGCATCTGACGCTCCCGGACCGGCATCGTCCGGCGTCGAAATTCCGTTCTGTTCTTCCCTTCTCGCTCCACTGCGTGGTACTCGACCGGTTGCGTCGGGTGTGCCCGACTGGAGACCCCATCCTTCGAAGGATCAATCATGTCCAGTTCACTCGTGTTCGCCGCCGGGTACGGGCGCCTCGTGCGCGCCGCGCTCGCCGGCGCCCTGGCGCTCGGGCTCGCGTCCTGCTCCTCCGGTTCCTCCGGCGGGCTCGCGCTCGATGATGCTGTGCCCGATCAGGTTCCGGACGGAACGTCGCTCAGCGTGTCGATCAAGACAACCCGACTGCAGCTGGAGGCGACCGGTCAGCTCGCCGATCTCCCGTTCACCGTGTCGGACTGGCCGGACGTCAGTGCCGGCCCTGACGTGATCCAGGCCTTCCGCGGCAACGCGGTCGATCTGGCCACCAACGCCGCGATCCCGCCGATCCAGGCGCACGCCACCGGTCTCGACGCCAAGATCGTCGCGGTCCGGGAGAAGGAACAGCCGCAGTACCTGCTGGCCACCGCCCCCGGCTCGGACATCGCGGAACTGCCGGACCTGCGGGGCAAGAAGATCGCGTTCTCGCCCGGCCAGGCCCAGGGTGTGGTGATCCTGCGGACCCTGAAGGCACTGGGCCTGACCAAGGACGACGTCCAGCTCGTCGAACTCCCCAGCCCTCAGTTCCTCACTGCGCTGCAATCGAATCAGGTGGACGTTGCACCGCTGTCGGAGCCGACGGTGACGAAGTACCTCACCCAGTACGGACCGGACGGGGCCAGGGCGTTGCCTACCGACGCGGTGGACGCGCTCACCGTGCTCTGGGCGCCCGTCGAGGTTCTCCAGGATCCAGCCAAGGCCGCGGCGATCAAGTCGTTCATTCCGTTCTGGGCCCGCGGGGAGGTCTGGGCGTGGGAGAACCAGGACGCCTGGATCCAGAAGTACTACGTGGAGAGCGAACAGGTGTCGGCCGAGGACGGAAAGCGCATCGTCGCCTCCGTCGGGCAGCGTCCGGTCTACCCGGCCAACTGGGATGCGGCCATCGAGTGGACGCAGGATACGGTCCAACTGCTCTCGGATGCAGGCTACTTCAGCGAATTCGACGCGAACGAGTTGTTCGACCGCCGATTCGAAACCGTCGCCGCTGATGCGGTTCCGGCGGAGTACCGAGGCGGTGTGCAGCGATGACCAGTACTCTCTCCGCGCCCGCACCGGCACGTACTGTCGCCCTCGATGTCGGCAGACTCGGCGCCGCCGATCGGCAGATCCGCCGACTCGGGCTGCGTAAGGCCTTCCCGTTCTCCCGGCTGGCGGGTGTCCTGCTCCTCCTCGCGGTGTGGGCGGCGGGCAGCCTGACCGGCGTCATCGACGCACGAAAACTGTCTGCGCCGTGGACCGTGGTCACGACGGCGATCGACCTGATCTCCACGGGAATCCTGCAGGAACATGTCCTCGCGTCGTTGAGCCGGGCCGCCATCGGTTTCGCGTTCGGCGTGGTGATCGGGACGGTCCTGGCCGTCGTCGCCGGTCTGACCCGTTCCGGTGACGCCCTGATCGACGGACCGATCCAGCTCAAACGCGCCATCCCGACGCTCGGCCTGATCCCGCTGCTGATCCTCTGGCTCGGCATCGGAGAGACGTTCAAGATCGTGATCATCGCGCTGGGTGTCGTCGTCCACATGTACATCCAGACCCACAACTCGCTGACGTCGATCGACAACCGCTACGTCGAACTCGCCGAGGTCCTCGGGCTGTCCCGGGCCACGTTCATCCGCAAGGTCGTGCTGCCCGGCGCGATGCCGGGATTCTTTCTGGGACTGCGCCTCTCGGTGACTGGCGCCTGGCTCACCCTCATCGTCGTCGAGGGAATCAACGCGGTGACCGGTTTGGGAAAAATGATGTACAACGCGCAGAACTACGGACAGTCCGACGTGATTCTCGTGGGACTCGCGGTCTACGGCATCTTCGGTCTCCTGTCCGACTCCGTCCTCCGCTACGTCGAAAGGCGGTCGCTGTCATGGCGCAAGACTCTCGCCGGATAGAACCCGCCGCCGTGCAGGTGCGGTCCCTCGTCCGCGGATTCGGCGACAAGACCGTCCTCGACCGCCTGGACCTCGACATTCCCGAAGGCCAGTTCGTCGCCCTGCTCGGCAGGAGTGGGTCCGGCAAGAGCACACTGCTCCGGGCGCTCGCCGGACTCGACTACGACGTCGAGGGTCGCGGTGGCACCCTCACCGTGCCCGCGGAGGTGTCGGTGGCGTTCCAGGACTCACGGCTGTTGCCGTGGCTGAGGGTGCTTGACAACGTGACGCTCGGACTGGGTCGCAGCGGCACCGGCAAGGGCGCGTCGGCTCTCGCGGAGGTGGGACTTACCGGTCGCGAGAAGGCGTGGCCCAGTGAACTGTCCGGCGGTGAGCAACAGCGGGTTGCCCTGGCGCGCGCACTGGTACGCGAGCCCGAACTGTTTCTGGCCGACGAACCGTTCGGCGCACTCGATGCGCTGACCCGTATCAAGATGCACGCCCTCCTCGAGGAGCTGATCCGTCGGCACCGCCCGACCGTCCTGCTCGTCACCCACGACGTCGACGAGGCGATCGCGCTCGCCGACCGGGTCCTCGTTCTCGACCGCGGGCAGATCGTCGTCGACGAGATCGTCGACATTCCGAAGCCGAGAGCGCTCGGCGACAGCAAGTTCCACGAGTTTCGCAACACGCTGCTCGGCGCCCTCGGCGTCGAGGTAGCGGCACAGTAAGGGAGTCACACCATGAGTTCGTCACCACAGCGCCGACTGCATCTCAACGCATTCCTGATGGCGATCGGACACCACGAGGCCGCCTGGCGCCTGCCCGAGAGCGATCCGAATGCCAACCTCGACATCAAGCACTACATCTCGTTGGCGCAGACCGCCGAACGCGGAAAGTTCGACTCGGTGTTCCTCGCCGACAGCCCGGTGCTGTTCAGCAATCCGGAACGCAGGCCGAGCGGCAAGCTGGAGCCGACCATCATCCTGACGGCGATCTCCGCGGCCACCGAGAAGATCGGCCTGATCGCGACGGCGTCGACCAGTTACAACGAGCCGTACAACCTGGCGCGGCGGTTCGCGTCCCTCGACTTCGTCAGCGGCGGCCGGGCCGGCTGGAACATCGTCACCACGGCCGGCGCCGATGCGGCGCAGAACTTCGGGCTCGACGACACCCCCGCGCACAAGAGCCGGTACGAGCGCGCCGCCGAGTTCGTCGAGGTCTCCACCAAGTTGTGGGACAGCTGGGAGGACGACGCCATCGTCGCGGACAAGGAGGTCGCGATCCATGCCGACTCCGCGAAAGTGCACGTCATCGAGCATGAGGGTCGGTTCTTCAAGGTGCGCGGACCACTCAATGTGCCGCGGTCGCCGCAGGGATACCCCCTGCTCGTGCAGGCCGGGTCGTCCGAGGACGGAAAGGATTTCGCCGCCCGGTACTCGGAGGCGATCTTCACCGCGCAGCCGACCCTGGACGAGGGGAAGGCGTTCTACGCGGATGTGAAGGACCGTGTCACGAAGCTGGGGCGGGACCCCGAGCAGGTGCTGATCCTGCCCGGCATCGTGCCGGTCATCGGGGACACCGAGGAGGAGGCTCGTGAACTCGAGGCCGAACTGGAGAGGTTGATCTCCCCGGAATACGCCCGCAAGCAGCTGGCGCAGCGGTTCAATCTCGAACCGGAGCAGCTCCCGCTCGACGAAGAACTCCCCGAGGACTTGCCGTCCGAGGACGACATCGAGGGTGCGAAGAGCCGGTACACGCTGATCGTGGACCTCGCCCGCCGCGAGAAGCTCACCGTCCGGCAGCTGATCGGGCGACTCGGCGGCGGTCGCGGGCACCGCACGTTCGCGGGCACCCCGGTCCAGGTGGCGGACACGATCGAATACTGGTTCAGGAACGGCGCCGCCGACGGTTTCAACATCATGCCCGCGGTGCTTCCGTCCGGGTTGGAGAAGTTCGTCGACTCCGTGGTCCCGATTCTGCAGGAACGCGGACTCTTCCGCACCGACTACACCGAGACGACGTTGCGCGGGCACTACGGTTTGCCGCGACCCGCCAATCAGTTTGCGGTCGAGAAGGATTCCACGCTGGTGTCTGCGCAGTGACGACGGGAGACTCAGGGGAGAACGTCGGCTGGCTGCGGTACCTGCTGGGATACTGTCTGCGCCAGCGCCGCAATGTCGTCCTCGCGTACGGGGCGGCGGCGGTGGCTGCCGCCGCCACCGCCACCATTCCGCTGGCCGTCCGGCACGTGATCGACAACGCCGCGGTCGACACGAATCATGCACTGGCGCCGTGGATCGCAGTGCTTGTCGCCCTCGCCACGATCCGTTTCGCCGCCGCGTACACGCGACGGTACCGCTCCGGACAGCTGTCCCTCGGGGTGCAGTACGACCTACGCGGCGACGCCTTCCGATCGCTGCTCCGGCTGGACGGCGTCAAGCAGGACGGACTGCAGACCGGGCAGGTGGTCAGCCGGTCCATCTCCGATATCACGCTGATCCAGATGCTTCTGCAGCTCCTGCCGCACATGGCGGGGAATCTGCTCATGTTCACGATGTCGCTGGCCGTGATGGCCGTGCTGTCGCCGATCCTCACCCTGGTCGCCCTCGCCGTTCTGCCCGCGCTGTGGTTCATCTCCATGCGCAGCCGCGTCGACCTGTTCCCCGCCAATTGGCATGCCCAGGAACAGGCAGCCGTCGTGGCCGGGGGAGTGGAAGCCGCCGTTACCGGTGTGCGCGTCGTCAAGGGATTCGGGCAGGAAGACCGTGAACTCGAGGACCTCGAGAAGCGCGCTGCGGAACTGTTCCGCTCCCGGCTGCGCGTCGCGCGGCTGACCAGCCGGTACAACCCCGCACTCCAGGCGGTCCCGATGCTCGGGCAGGCACTGGTTCTGGCCCTCGGAGGATGGCTGGCGCTGCACGGCGACCTGTCGCTCGGCACGTTCGTCGCCTTCACCACGTACCTGGCCGCCTTCGCCTCGCCGGTGCGTCAGCTCGCGACGCTGCTGACCGTGAGCCAGCAGGGCCGGGCCAGCGTGGAGCGCGTCCGCGAGGTGATCGACAACGCCCCCGCCGTGACGACCCCGGCGGACGCCGTCGACTTGCCCGACGGTCCCCTCGAGGTGGTGTTCGACGACGTCGCCTTCGGATACGCGCCGTCGAACCGGCTGCTCGACGGGCTGTCGCTGCGCATCGCGCCCGGGGAGACGGTGGCGGTGGTCGGTGCCGCCGGGTCAGGCAAATCGACTCTCGCCATGCTCGTGCCGCGGTTGTACGACGTCGACGCGGGTGCGGTCTCCGTCGGGGGGATCGACACCCGCCGGCTGTCGCTCGAATCGCTGCGGTCCGCGCTCGGCGTCGTCTTCGAAGACAGCTACCTGATGTCCGAAACCATCCGCGCGAACGTCTCGTACGGCCGGCCGGACGTCGACGAGACGCTGGTGCGTGAGGCGCTCCGAGTGGTGCAGGCAGAGGAATTCGTCGATGCGCTGCCGGACGGCCTCGACACCGTCGTGGGCGAGCAGGGTGTGACGTTGTCGGGTGGGCAGCGGCAGCGGATCGCCCTCGCCCGGGCGTTGGTGACCGATCCGCGGATCCTGGTACTCGACGACGCGACCAGCGAACGGACCACCCTGATCATTGCGCATCGGCGGTCGACGCTGGCGTTGGCCGACCGGATCGCCGTCCTGGCGGACGGCCACATCGTCGACGTGGGGACGAGCGCCGAACTCGACGAGCGGTGCCCGCTGTTTCGTGCGCTGCTGTCGAGTGCCGACGACGCCGCCGGTCCGGACACGTCGCCGGAACTGCCCGACGTCGACGGCGTCACCGCCGAACTGTGGCGTCGGACGGGCGGCGACGAGGAGTCCGCGGTGCTCGACGCCCGGGCCGCCGCGGCCTTCGCGACCGCAGCCGCGGGTGCCAGTGGACCGTCGCGCGGAGGCGCGTCGGGCGGAATCCTGTCTTCGGCGCCGCCCAGCCCCGAGGTAATGGCCCGGCTCGACGACCTGCCCCCGCTCACCGGAGACCCCGACGTTGCCGCGGACGAGGCGCGGGCGGCCGACCCGGCGTTCGGGCTCGGCTCGCTGCTGCGGCCCCTCCTCCTGCCGCTGGTCGCAGGATTGGCGCTCGTCGGGCTGGACGCCGTCGCGCAGATCGCGGTGCCGGTCCTGGTTCGCACCGGGGTGGATCGGGGAGTGTTGCAGGGCGCCCGGGACCTGCTACTGCTCGCGGCGGCCGCGACCATCCTGGTGGTTCTGCTCGACTGGGCGGTCAACATCGCCCAGGCCCGGGTGACCGGGCGGACGGGCGAACGACTGCTGTATACGTTGCGCGTCAAGACGTTCGCGCAGCTGCAGCGGCTCGGTCTGCAGTACTACGAGCGAGAACTGGCCGGCCGGATCATGACCCGCATGACCACCGATGTCGACAGCCTGTCCAACTTCCTGCAGACGGGTCTGGCCACCGCGGTGGTCAGTGGGCTCACGATCTGCGGGGTTCTCGTGGCACTCCTGGTGATCGATGCGGAACTCGCGTGCGTGCTGGTTCTCGTAGTGCCCGTCCTCGTCGTGGCCACCGTCGTGTTCCGCCGAAAGTCGGTGCCCGCCTATGCGGAAGCCCGTGATCGCGTCGGGATCGTCAACGCCTACCTGCAGGAGAACGTGACGAACATCCGTGTCACGCAGGCATTTCGGCGTGAGGATTACAACGCTGCCCAGTTCTCTCGGCGGGCCTGGGATTTCCGGGAGTCGCGGCTCCGGGCCCAGCGGTACATGGCGCTGTACTTTCCGTTCGTCGAGTTCCTGTCGGTGGTGGCGACCGGACTGGTGCTCGCGGTCGGAACGGCGCGGATCCACGCCGGGAGCCTCACCGTCGGCACCTTGATAGCCTTCGTGCTCTACGTCGAACTGTTCTTCGCTCCCGTGCAACAGCTTTCGCAGGTCTTCGACGGCTATCAGCAGGCCGTGATAGGACTGGGGCGACTGCGCGGACTGATGAGGACGCCGACCACCACACCGCAGGCCGGTGAACCCGTCGTCCTCGACCGCATCCAGGGCGGCATCGCATTCGACGACGTCCACTTCGGGTACGAGTCGGGTAAGGGCGAGGCGTTGCGAGGGGTGACGCTTCGCGTCGAACCGGGCGAGACGGTCGCCCTCGTCGGGCAGACCGGCGCGGGAAAGTCGACGGTGCTCAAGCTGCTTGCCCGGTTCTACGACCCCACGAAGGGGGCGGTACGGGTGGACGGCATCGACACCCGGTCACTCGATCTCGCGTCGTTCCGGCAGCGACTCGGTGTGGTTCCGCAGGAGCCGCACCTGTTCGGTGCCACCGTCCGCGACGCCGTCGCCTACGGGCGTCCCCACGCGACGGATGCCGAGGTGGAGGCCGCCAGCAGGGCGGTCGGGGCCCACGAGATGGTGTCGGGACTGGCCCTCGGGTACCTGCAGCCGATCGGGGAGCACGGCCGCAACCTGTCCGCCGGACAACGCCAACTGCTGGCCCTCGCCCGGGCCGAACTGGTGGACCCCGACATTCTGCTGCTCGACGAGGCGACCGCTTCACTCGACCTGGCGACGGAGGACCGTGTCCGGCTCGCAACCGAGAACCTGTCCCGGCGGCGCACCACCGTCGTCGTGGCGCACCGGTTGAGCACGGCGGCGCGGGCCGACCGGGTGGTGGTCCTCGACGGCGGACGGGTAGCGGAAGTCGGAACGCACGACGAACTGCTCGACCGAGGCGGTGTCTATCGGGAACTCTGGGACGCCTATGCGCTTCCGGCGCCCGTGAGTACTTATTAACCGCGGGTGGTTAACAAGTACTCACAGGGCCGGAGGCCATGGTCAGGCGCCGATCGACGCCTTCATCATCGGGAGCATGGCCCACAGCTGGTCTTGCCAGTAACCCCAGCTGTGGGTTCCCGTCGCCGGAAAGTCGTAGTGCGCGGGTATACCGAGGGTGTCGAGTCGCACCTGGAAGGCACGGTTCTGGGCCAGCGCGATGGCCTCGAGGCCCATGCCGGTTCCGACATTGAAGACGTCGATGGCGGATTGCGGCTGATCGTGCGGGCCGGGGAGTCCGGCGCCCGCCGAGATCCACATCGGCAGCCCGCGCATGAGGGGCGCCGCGACGAACGGGTCGTTGCGCAGCCACGCCGGATCCCACGGCGGTCCCCACATGCAGTCGGCGTTGTAGCCGCCGGAGTCGAGCATCGCGATACGGATCGCCTCACGCATGCCCGGGGCCGACAGGTTCAGGTACCCGGACATCGACCCGGCGAACGTGAACTGGTCGCGGTGGTAGGCGGCGAGGATCAACGCCGCGTTGCCACCCATCGACAGTCCGGCGATGGCGTTGCTGGTGCGGCTGATGCCGTAATTGTTCGCCAGGAAGTCGGGCAGGTTCTGGGTGAGGAACGACTCCCACTTGTACGTGTACGGCTGACCGTTGGTGTTGCTGGGCGCGTACCAGTCCGTGTAGAAGCTGGACTGTCCGCCGACCGGTTCGACGACGGTGATCCCGTGATCGGACAGCCACGCGGCGTTGGTCTCGTGCTCCCATCCGCTGACGTCGTTGGTCGCGCGGAGGCCGTCGAGCAGATAGAGGGCCTTGTTGCTGCCGTTGTTCGCGAGCCACATGCGTACCTTGATCTGACCGACCCCGCCTGGCGCGTCGACCCAGTGTTCACGCAGACGGCTGTACGGGTCCGCGGATGCCGTGCCGCCGCCGACGAGGACGAATGCGAGCGGCAGGATCACCACGGCAACCATGAGCCGGACGACGCCTCGTAACCAGCCGTGTGACGGCTTCGTTTCTGTGACAATCACGGTTCTGCCTCCTGGTAAGTCGTCCCCGGCCAGGTACATACCAGCATCACGGTATTGCGCGCCCCGAAATTCCTGGGCGTTTGCGCGGAATCGTTATCTGAGCCGTGAGTACTTGTTAACCGTCCGCGGTTAACAAGTACTCACGGGCTCAGTCGACGCGGGCGACGGACGTGATGCGGTGAAGGGTGAACCGCCGGACCGCGCCGCTCGCCGGGTCGAACGCGTCGAGCTGGCCGCCGCCGACGCTCACGGGATCGACGATGCGGTGCGTCGCCACACCCTGCGCGTCGACGTAGCCGATGGTCACGCTGGTGCGTTCGCGCGCCGCCGCGTTGAGCAGGGCGATGGTCGCGGCGCTGCTGGCGCGCGACCCATCGGACCGGATGCTGCCGGAACCGCGGGCCGACGCGGCCAGATCGCCGGCCCGGAGGGTCC
>NZ_BCWY01000152.1 GCF_001894825.1 Rhodococcus jostii NBRC 16295
CGAGTCCAGAGACTCTCTAACCACGCACGGGGCGCGAAGCGCCCTTGCGGCAGGCGGTCTCGTGCGGTTGGGCCCGGCGACGCACAGTGTTCACACGGAATTCACGGCACCGATTCATCGGCTCATCCATCCCCAGCTGTGGAGAAACCTGTACATGAATGCGACCAACATGATTCGGACCGAGGGTAATTCGGCGGGGTCGACCTCGGTGGGGGTGCCGGGAGACCGCTCAGCGGCTGCACGAGCCGACCCGTAGGTGAGTGAGAAAGTGTGTCAACAGGTACATTTTCACGCACCTGTGCGCGGCGCCGGGTAGAAGGGACTTCGACGTTCATGGCCACAGTGACCTATGACGGTGCCACCTGCCTGTTCCCCGGCTCGGACAAGCCGGCCGTCGACACGCTCGACCTGAAGATCGAGGACGGGGAGTTCCTGGTCCTCGTCGGACCGTCCGGTTGCGGCAAGTCGACGTCGCTGCGGATGCTGGCCGGGCTCGAGGACGTCCACCGCGGGCGGATCCTCATCGGTGACCGCGACGTCACCACGCAGGAACCCAAGGAACGCGACATCGCGATGGTGTTCCAGAACTATGCGCTGTACCCGCACATGTCGGTGGCCGAGAACATGGGGTTCGCGCTCAAGCTCGCCGGCGCCGCGAAGGACGACATCCGCACGCGCGTCGAGGAGACGGCGAAACTCCTCGACCTCGAGCCGTACCTGGACCGCAAGCCGAAGGCGCTGTCCGGCGGTCAGCGGCAGCGTGTCGCGATGGGCCGGGCCATCGTCCGGCAGCCGCAGGTGTTCCTGATGGACGAGCCGCTGTCGAACCTCGACGCCAAGCTCCGCGTGCAGACGCGCACCCAGATCGCGCAGCTGCAGCGCCGCCTCGAGACCACCATGGTGTACGTGACGCACGACCAGGTCGAGGCCATGACGATGGGCGACCGGGTGGCGGTGCTGAAGGACGGGGTGCTGCAGCAGTGCGCGTCGCCGCGCGACCTCTACAACAAGCCCGTCAACGTGTTCGTCGCCGGTTTCATGGGGTCGCCGTCGATGAACCTCTTCACGCTACCGATCACCCCCGAGGGGGTCGTGCTCGGCGACGCGACGATCCCGCTGCCCCGGCAGCTGCGCTCGGACAGCGACGAGCGTCAGGTCGTCGTCGGGATCCGCCCCGAACACCTGGAACTGTCGACGACCGGCATCCCGATGGAGGTCGCGGTGGTGGAGGAGCTCGGATCCGACGCCTACATCTACGGCCGCAGCACCGTCAACGGGGAGACCCAACAGTTGGTGGCGCGCGCCGACTGGCGGAACCCGCCCCGCAAGGGTGACCTGGTGAAACTGCACGTCGACCCGTCGCAGGTGCACCTGTTCTCGGCGTCCGAGGGGTACCGGCTGAGCTGAACCGGCGGTGACCGGAACGGTTCCTGACCGATTCAGGTCGGGGGTAATGCCGGACTTCGACGGTGTTCCATGCCACAGTATGTTCCGACACGGCACCGGTGCCGCGGATTCCGTCGTGCCGGTAACGGGTTCATCCACATCTACCTACGGGGAGACTCCATGGTTCAGATTTCGAGAGCGGTCCGGCGCGCCGCGGTGTTTGCCACCGCTGCCTCGCTGGTCACGCTCACCGCTTGCTCGAGCGACAGCGGCAGCGACTCCACGTCGGAGAACCTCGACGGTCGCGGACCCATCACGTACGTCGAGGGCAAGGACACCACCGAGACCGGTGTCGTCCGCCAGATCATCGACGCGTGGAACGCCGAGCACCCGGACGAGCAGGTGACGTTCAAGGAGCAGTCGAACGACGCCGATCAGGCGCACGACGACCTGGTCCAGCACCTGCAGGCCAAGCAGTCCGACTACGACGTCGTCGCACTCGACGTCCCCTGGACCGCGGAGTTCGCGGCCAAGGGCTGGCTGCAGCCGCTGACCGGCGAGTTCGCGGTGGACAACACCGGAATCCTCCCAGCCACGGTCGACAGCGCCACCTACAACGGCACCCAGTACGCGGCGCCGAAGAACACCAACGGTGGCCTGCTGTACTACCGCAGCGACCTGCTGCCCGCCGCCCCGAAGACGTGGGCCGAGCTGTCCGCCGCGTGTGAGGTCGCCAAGACCAACAACATCGACTGCTACGCCGGTCAGTTCGCACCGTACGAGGGCCTGACGGTGAACACCGCCGAGGTCATCAACGCGTACGGCGGCTCGTTCGTCGGTGAGGACGGCAAGACCCCGACCGTCGACAGCCCCGAGGCCCGCGCCGGCCTGCAGGTGCTGGTCGACAACTTCAAGAACGGCGACATCCCGGCCCAGGACACCACGTTCAAGGAGCCGGAGAGCCAGAAGGCGTTCGAGGACGGGAAGGCCCTGTTCCTGCGCAACTGGCCGTACGTGTACGGCACCGCCGACAAGGACGCGTCCGCGGTGAAGGGCAAGTTCGCGGTGGCCCCGCTGCCCGGCAAGGACGGCATCGGCGCGTCGACGCTCGGCGGCTACAACGCGGCCATCAGCGCGTACTCCGAGAACAAGGCGACGGCCCGCGACTTCCTCACGTTCCTGCAGGGTGAGCAGGCGCAGCGGATCATCGCGATGGGCTCCCTGCCGCCGGTTCGCGCCGCACTGTACGACGACCCGGCGATCATCGCGGAGTACCCGTTCATGCCGACGCTGAAGCTGTCGATCGAGAACGCCGTCCCGCGTCCCGTCACGCCGTTCTACCCCGCTGTGTCGAAGGCTGTGCAGGACAACGCCTACGCTGCCATCAAGGGTGAGAAGTCGGTGGATCAGGCGATCACGGACATGCAGTCCGGTATCCAGTCCGCAGGCTCGTAACAGCACAGGAGTGAACATGGCCGTTCCGACTGGGACCACCAGTGGGGCGCCGGCCCGTCCCGCGGCCGGGGATTCAGACCCCGGCCGCGGTTCTCGTGAAGAGAGCGAGAACGGGCGACGCTTTGGGCTGAGCGGTCGCCGCGCGTGGCTGTTCGTCGTGCCGACGCTGGCCGTGCTGGCCGTCGTCATCGGTTACCCGGTGGTCCGGGCGGTCGTGATGTCGTTCCAGAAGGACGCGGGCCTCGATCCGTCGACGGGCATGTTCGTCGAGGGCGGCTGGGCGGGATTCACCAACTACACGCACTGGATCCTGCAGCAGTGCACCTCTCCGAGCGGTGTGGCCGTGGCGTGCCCGCCCGGCACGCTCGGCTCGCAGTTCTGGTCAGCCGTCGGGAACACCGCGTTCTTCACCGTCGTCACGGTGGGCCTCGAGGTCGCGATCGGCCTGTGGATGGCGATCATCATGGGCAAGACGTTCAAGGGCCGGGCGCTGCTGCGCGCGGCGGTCCTGATCCCGTGGGCCATCCCGACCGCGGTCACCGCCAAGCTGTGGTACTTCATCTTCGCCTACGACGGCATCGCCAACCGCCTCCTCGGCACCGAGATCCTGTGGACGTCGGACGCGTGGCCCGCCCGGTTCGCGGTGATCATCTCCGACGTCTGGAAGACCACACCCTTCATGGCCCTGCTGATCCTCGCCGGCCTGCAGATGATCCCGCAGGACGTGTACGAGGCGGCACGGGTCGACGGCGCGTCCGCGTGGCAGCGGTTCCGGCAGATCACGCTCCCGCTGGTGAAGCCGGCGCTGATGGTCGCGATCCTGTTCCGCACGATGGACGCTCTGCGCATGTACGACCTGCCCGCCATCCTGACCGGCGGCAACCCGGCCACCACGACAGTGTCGATCCTCGTGGTCGACCAGGTGCGGCAAGGGTTCAACAGCGCGTCCGCGCTCTCCACCATCACATTCCTCCTGATCTTCGCGGTGGCGTTCGTTCTCGTGAAGTTCCTCGGCGCCAACGCCGTCGAGACTCAGGAAGCCCAGCGAAAGGGGCCGAAGCCGTGACCCACCGCGCCCCGGAGCTCGAACTCCCGAGCAGGCCCGCCGCCCGCAACCGTCCGAAGCGGTTCGCTTTCAAGAACTCCCGCATCTACATCGGTGTCGCGATCATCCTCGTCTGGGGGCTCGCACCGTTCTATTGGATGATGGTGACGGCGTTCCGCGACCCCGACTACACGTTCGACACCACGCCCTGGCCCACACACGTCACGCTGGAGAACTTCCAGAACGCGCTGTCGACGAGCAGCGGCAACAACTTCACCCGGGCCGTCGTCAACAGCATGATCATCGGCGGCGTCACCACGGCCGTCGCCCTCGCCTTCGGCATCTTCACCGCCTACGCGCT
This sequence comes from Rhodococcus jostii NBRC 16295, assembly GCF_001894825.1. Classification (GTDB taxonomy): domain Bacteria; phylum Actinomycetota; class Actinomycetes; order Mycobacteriales; family Mycobacteriaceae; genus Rhodococcus_F; species Rhodococcus_F jostii. Next base: position 4,248 of record NZ_BCWY01000152.1, read on the forward strand.
GGCCCGGATCGAGTTCCGGTTCAAGTACGTGGTGGTCGGGATCGTGCTCGGCGCGTCGATGTTCCCCGTCGTCGCCCTCGTCACTCCGCTGTTCCAGCTGTTCACGAACATCGGCTGGATCGGCACCTACCAGGCGATGATCATCCCGAACATCTCGTTCGTGCTGCCCCTCACCATCTACACGCTGACGTCGTTCTTCAAGGAACTCCCCTGGGAGCTCGAGGAGGCGGCCCGGATCGACGGTGCCAGCCGCGGTCAGGCGTTCCGGCTGGTGATGCTGCCGCTCGCGGCGCCCGCCCTGTTCACCACCGCCATCCTCGCGTTCATCGCGACCGTCAACGAGTACCTGCTCGCCAGCCAGCTCTCCAGCGACGCCACCGAACCGGTCACCGTCGCCATCGCCCGGTTCTCCGGCAACGATCCGCACGTCGTGCCGTATGCGGCGATCATGGCGGCCGGCACGATCGTCACCATTCCGCTGGTGATCATGGTGCTGCTGTTCCAGCGTCGCATCGTGTCGGGCCTGACGGCCGGCGGCGTGAAGAGCTAGCACCGTGCATCCGGTGGCGAAGCGGCAGCGACTCGAGGTTCTCATCGGGATCCTCGGGTTCTTCACGGTGATGGCGTTCATCGCCGCGGTCGTCGAGGTCGTGCGCGGCGACCCCGGCGTCACCCCCGCGTTGGTGTTGCTCGGTTGCCTGGTGCTGTCGGGGCTGGCTGTCGTCGTCCGGAACCGGATCCACTGAAACAGTACGGTCGGTACGGAAATTTGCTGAGCGGTAGCGCGGCGCGCGTCACACTCACGGTCATTCACATAACATACGTACGGGGTGGGTGCGATGATCCTCCGTGACCGGATAACTGACCGGGAGTGTGTAAGTGAGTTCTGGCAACGACGCGACGGGCGACCATGCCTCCGATCCGGAGGGCACCCCGCCCGCAGACGACGGTTCGGCTGAGACCACCACTCCACCACCGGACGGGACGAAGAAGCGCAACCGGTGGCGCACGGTCCGCCGGCTGAGCCTCGTCGTGATCGCATTACTGCTGGTCATCCCGCTCGTTGGTTTCCTGGTCAGCTACGTGCGCGCCGAGGTCCCGCGCCCGTCGGACATGAAGACCAACCAGGTGGCCACCGTGTTCGCCGCCGACGGCACCACCGAACTCACCAAGGTGATCCCGCCCGAGGGCAACCGCACCGAGATCGCACTCGACGCCATCCCACAGCACGTCCGCGACGCCGTGCTGTCGGCGGAAGACCGCAACTTCTACTCCAACCCCGGCTTCTCCGTCACCGGATTCATGCGCGCCGCCCGCGACAACGTCCTCGGCAAGGAAAGCGCCGGCGGCGGGTCGACGATCACGCAGCAGTACGTCAAGAACGTGCTGGTCGGCGCGGATCGCAACGTGTATCGCAAGATGCGCGAACTCGTGATCTCCACCAAGATGGCCCGCGAATGGTCCAAGGACGAGATCCTCGCCGCCTACCTCAACACCATCTACTTCGGTCGCGGCGCGTACGGCATCGAGGCGGCGTCGCGCGCGTACTTCGACAAGCCGGTCGGCGACCTCACCGTGGCCGAGGGCGCGGTGCTCGCCTCCGTGATCCAGAGCCCGTCCTACCTCGACCCCGAAGCGAACCTCGACCAGCTGCAGTCGCGGTGGAACTACGTGCTCGACGGCATGGTCTCGATGGGTGTGCTGACTCAGCAGGACCGCAGTGCCACGGAGTTCCCGGTCACCGCGCCGTCGAACCGGCCCACCGACGCCAACTCGGCCCCCGGCCCCGACGGACTGATCCGCAACCAGGTACTGCGCGAGTTGTCGGATGCGGGGATCTCCGAGCAGACCCTCAACACCGAGGGCCTGCAGATCACCACCACGATCGATCCGCGGGCGCAGCAGTCCGCGATCGACGCCGTCCACGACACCCTCGAAGGTGAGGACCCGGGGCTGCGTACCGCGGTCGTGTCCATCGACCCCCGCACCGGCGCGGTGCGCGCGTACTACGGCGGCGAGGACGGCGCCGGTTTCGACTACGCGCAGGCGCCACTGCAGACGGGGTCGTCGTTCAAGGTGTTCGGCCTCGCGGCTGCGCTGGAGCAGGGCATCCCCCTCTCGGCGCGCTTCAGCAGTGCCCCGCTGACCGTCGGCAACGTCCAGATCGGCAACGTCGAAGGCGAGTCCTGCGGCACGTGCACCATCGCGGAGGCGACGAAGCGGTCGCTGAACACGAGCTTCTACCGGTTGATGATGTCGTTGGACGACGGCCCGCAGGCCATCGCCGACGCCGCGCACAAGGCGGGGATCCCGGAGTTCATTCCCGGGGTGCAGGGCAAGACGCTCAGCGAGAACGGCGGCGAACCCGAGGGCGGCATCGTCCTCGGCCAGTACCTGTCGCGGCCGATCGACATGGCGTCCGCGTATGCGACGCTCGCCGCGTCGGGTATCTATCACCAGCCGTACTTCGTGCAGCGCGTCGTCACCGCCGACGGTGTCGTGCTCCTCGACCGCGCGCCCAGTCCGGGCGAGCGCCGGCTCGATGCGGCGGTGGCCGACAACATCAGTCAAGCACTGATGCCCATCGCGTCCTACTCGCGCGGGCACGCGCTGGCGGGGGGACGCCCGTCGGCGGCGAAGACCGGGACGGCGCAGCTCGGTGACACCGGTGAGAACAAGGACGCCTGGATGGTCGGGTACACGCCGTCGCTGTCGACCGCGGTGTGGATCGGGAAGGCCGACGCCACCGCCATCAACAACAGCTGGGGTGGCCTGATCTACGGTTCGGGTCTGCCGTCCGACATCTGGAAGGGCACGATGGACGGCGCCCTCGAAGACACCGACTGGGAAGACTTCCCGTGGCCCGACCCGATCGGCGGCCAGGCCGGTGTGCCCACGTGGAGCGGTCAAACCAGCGGCGACGGAACGGGAACCGGCACCACCGGGGCTGTCCCGCCGCCCGGCGCGCCGACTCCCGCACCCGTCGAGGTTCCGCCCCCGGCAGCCGTGCCGGTGCAGCCCGTCCCACCGGTTCCCGCACCCGTCCCGGCCCCCACCCAGATCGAAATCCTGCCGGGCGTCATCATCCCGCTGCCGGGTTAGCCGAGGTTCTGGAACCCGCCGCGCGGCGGAGCGCGGTGCGGCAGAACCACGACCCGCAACGCGGCGCGGAGGGATTCCTTCGTCTTGGCCCAAGCCCGCGACTCGTCCTCGCACATCTCGGCCTCCTCGGGTTCCGCTTCGCGGGCGAGTTCCGCGTTGTGACGCCATTCAATCTCCTGCTCGGAGCAGAGGCGGAGGAATTCGAGGATGGTGTCGCGGTCGCGTCCGCAGATCTCCGCGACGTCGTCGGGGTCGAGCCCGCTCTCGGAGTCGAGGTGGATCAGCGTCACGAGGGCGGCGGGAAACTCGTCCTCGCATTCGTGCTCGGCGTACGAAGACGTGGCATCGGGTGTGGAATTGAGTTTGCCACCGAGCTTTTCGGCGAACGCGTCGTCGACGGTGTCGACGAAATGCTCGAACATCCGGAACACCGACACCAGATGATCGGCGACGAACGGTGATCCGTCGACGCGCATGACGGCGACCACGTTGTCGACGACGAGCAGGAACTTGATGTCGGGCCACTGGCGATTGAGGTCGGCGAGCGCCTCCGCTGTGCGGGTGCGGTCGCTGATCGTGTGGACCACCCGGGCGAACACCTCGACGCGGGCGTCCTCCTCGATCACCCGCACGTACGTGGGGAGTTCGCCGACCCACACCAGGATGTCGCCGTCCTCATCCTTGCCCGGCGCCTGCTCGAGCATGGATTCGACCGCCGCATCGACACGGTCGCGCAACCCGGCGCCGTCGCGCAACTGCGCGGGTGCTTCGGCGCTGTCGAAGACCGGGGTCTCGCTGCGGCCACCGGTGATCGCCTTCAGGAACGACGGATGCAGGAGATCCCAGATCTCCCGGAACACGGTGACCGTCATCGACGCCACCCGCTCGGCGTCCTCCCGGTCGACGTCGAGGTAATACGACGCGGAACCGTTGCCGGAGTCGGCGTGCTCGGACAGGTCGGGGCGGTTCCAGCCGAGTTCGATCAGCCGATCGCGCTCCTCCTCGGTGAGCGCCCGCGCCGGGTGCAGGAAGCGGTTGGACGGCACCTCGCACCGCACCGTGTCGCCCGCCCAGGCGAAGAACCGCACACACGCGGCGCTCTCGACGAGACCGTCGTCGACGCTGTCGTACTGCGACTGCAGCACCAGTTCGTCGTCGTCTTCCATCGCGTGCACGTACCGGGTCAGACGGTCCTGGAGTTCGGTCCAGGCGTCGTCGATCTCTCGATCGAAAGTGTTGTCGGACATCACGCCTCCCTCGATGAATCCTGGGTGTCACCGTAGAGGGAGGGTCTGACAAGAAGTCGAACACAAAGGCGAATGCACCTTTCATCGCCGTGAAGACGTCGAAAGGTGCATTCGCCGGGAGCTGAGCGACCTATGTGCTCGAGTACTGCTGCGCGGTGAGTTACGCGTCGATGATGAACGCCTCGAGCTCGGTGCGAGCCTTGTCGTCCGCCATCTGGACCGGCGGGGACTTCATCAGGTATGCGGAGGCCGGGTAGACGGGTCCACCGATGCCGCGGTCCTTGGCGATCTTGGCTGCGCGGACGGCGTCGATGATGATGCCGGCCGAGTTCGGGGAGTCCCAGACCTCGAGCTTGTACTCCAGGTTCAGCGGAACGTCACCGAACGCGCGACCCTCGAGGCGGACGTACGCCCACTTGCGGTCGTCGAGCCAGCCGACGTGATCCGACGGGCCGATGTGCACGTTGCCCGGACCGAGGTCGCGGGTCAGGTTCGACGTCACGGCCTGCGTCTTCGAGATCTTCTTCGACTCCAGGCGATCACGCTCGAGCATGTTCTTGAAGTCCATGTTTCCGCCGACGTTGAGCTGCATGGTGCGGTCGAGCTGCACGCCGCGGTCTTCGAACAGCTTCGCCATCACGCGGTGGGTGATGGTGGCGCCGACCTGCGACTTGATGTCGTCACCGACGATCGGGACACCGGCGTCCTTGAACTTCGCGGCCCACTCGGGGTCGGAAGCGATGAACACGGGCAGAGCGTTGACGAACGCGACATCCGCGTCGATCGCGCACTGAGCGTAGAACTTGTCGGCGTCCTCGGAACCCACGGGCAGGTACGAGACCAGAACGTCGACCTTGGCGTCCTTCAGGGCCTTGACGACGTCGACGGGCTCGGCCTCGGAGATCTCGATGGTCTCGGCGTAGTACTTGCCGATGCCGTCGAGGGTGGGGCCGCGCAGCACCGGAACGTCAGCCGGCGGGACGTCGGCGATCTTGATGGTGTTGTTCTCGCTGGCGAAGATGGCCTCGGACAGGTCGAATCCGACCTTCTTGGCGTCGACGTCGAACGCGGCGACGAACTGGACGTCGCGCACGTGGTACTTGCCGAACTTGACGTGCATGAGGCCGGGAACGGTCGCCGTCTCGTCGGCGTCCTTGTAGTACTGCACGCCCTGAACCAAGGACGAGGCACAGTTCCCCACGCCCACAATGGCCACGCGCACCGCGGTGCTGTTCTCACCCATGGTCGGGTTCTCCTTTTTTCTTAGGTGTTGCTGTCGATTGCTCGGCGGCGATCAGCTCGTTGAGCCAGCGCACTTCACGCTCACTGGATTCGAGACCGAGCTGGTGGAGCTGCTTGGTGTAGCGATCCAGCGTGCCGCTCGCTTTTCCGATCGCGTCTCGAAGCGCCTCACGGCGCTCCTCGACCTGGCGTCGTCTGCCTTCGAGAATCCGCATCCGCGCCTCTGCGGGTGTGCGGCTGAAGAAGGCGAGATGGACGCCGAACCCATCGTCGGTGTAGTTCTGCGGACCCGTGTCGGCGACCAGTTCCTTGAACCGCTCCTTGCCGATCGGCGTGAGCTGGTAGACGCGGCGGGCGCGACGCTTGACGGTCCCCGGAGGGCCTGCGTCCTCGGCGATCAAACCGTCTGCCTGCATGCGTCGAAGCGTCGGGTAGAGGGAACCGTACGAAAAGGCGCGAAATGCACCCAGCAGCCCCGTCAACCGTTTGCGCAGCTCGTATCCGTGCATGGGTGACTCGTGGAGCAGCCCGAGAATTGCCAATTCGAGCACGTCCACCCCCTGAGTCGCCCGACCTAACCGTGTGATGCGATTCAAAACTATATCGCACCGATATATAGGACGATACGCCCGCTCGATACATGGGACAAGGCGTCACAGGTTGTTAACAGAGGCCGGATCCGCCGATGCGGTCGCCGAATGTCACACCGGTGCCGTCTGACCGAACGAATGTCACATCGGGCGACGGCGGTCGGCGGGTGGCTGCGTCGCCGAATGTCGCACCGGTGCCGTCTGACTGAACGAATGTCACATCGGGCGCGCGGCTGGGCGCGGGCGACCCCGCGTGTTCAGCCCTCGAACGGGTAGATGTCGAACGGTTCGCCGTCGAATCCGACGACCATGTGGCCGGTGTGCCCGGCGTCGTTCTCGACGTGGATGGAGATGGTCGGCAGTCCGTCTTCGGAGCCGGGCTCGTAGCGGAAGGACACGATTTCCACTTCGCCGTCGGGGACGTGGAGGGTTTCGGGTGCGCCGGCGAGGAGTCCGGCGAGGGCGACCTGGTCGACGGTGCCGAGGTCGAAGGACCTCTCGTCGTCGGATCGGGTGGAGGGGCTTCCCCAGTCGTCGAATTCGCCGTCGTAGAGGTAGGGGTCGGATTGCCGGGCGTTGCCGGGTGCGGGTCTGTCGAAGACGGCGTGGGCGGGGTACAGGCCGAGTTCGTCGGCGACGGTGTCGCCGAATTCGGCGCGGTATTCGTCGAGGAAGAAGTGCAGTCCGGCGCCGGTGGTGAGTGTCGGGACGGTTTTCGTCGGGCCCAGGTCGCTGTTCGCTATCGCTCCGGCGATGCCGCCGACGGCGGCCGCGGCGACGACGAGGACGGCGGCGTACACCCAGCGTCGGGGTGATCGGCGGCGCCTCGGGGACACGACGGGGCTGGCCGCGAGCCGGCTGGGGATCTGGAGGTCGCCGATCAGGCGGTCGAGTTCGTCGAACGTCTTCGCCTTCATGGCGGTGGCGGTGCGGGACGCGTGTTCCGTGTCGGACAGCTGGCCGTCGGCGAGTGCGGCGTCGAGCACGCCGCAGGCGTCGGCGCGGTCGGAGTCGCGGGCGCGGATACCCGCGGAGATGGTCCTGGGCATCTGCGTCCTAGCTGCCGAAGGGGTAGATGCTGAGTGGCTCACCGGACGGGGCGAGTTCCATGTGCCCGCTCTCGCTGAAGTCGTTGTTCACGTAGATCGACACGGTCGGGCCGTCGTCGTCGACGTCGAACGAGATGTGGCTGACTTTTCCGTCGGGGACGTTGAGACTCACCGGCGCGCCCACGGCCGTTCCGCCGATCCTGTCGAGGTTCAGCGCCGACAGGTCGAAGGTGGGTGCGTCGACCTTCCGGGTGGTCGGTGTGCCCGACAGCGTGAACCCGCCGCGGTAGTCGTAGCTCACCACCCGGTTCGGTTCGAGTGGCAGTGCGCGTTCGAGACTCGCGTGGCCGGCCTCGTAGAGGGAGAGTTCGTCGACGATCAGGTCGCCGAACTTGGCGCGGTACCTGTCGAGGAACAACCTCATGCCCTCGGGGGTGACGGGGCTCGGTGTGGGGACGACCAGCCGTTGGACCGAATCGAAGTCGACCTGTTGCGTGGCGGGGGTTGCGGTGGCCTGCGCGTCGTCGCTGTCGACGAGGGTGAAAGCACCGACGGCCGCCGCGACCGCGGCGACGGCGACCGCGACGGGGAACCAGTGCCGGGTGGAGTCGCGCGGGGGCGTCGCGTCCGGTGGTGCGTCGGCGGGTCGTTGCAGGTCGCTGACGAGAACGTCGAGGTCGGCGAGGGTCCGTGACTCCGCGGCGAGGTCGGACATCGCTCGGTGCTCGGCCTCGTTGATCTGGCCGTCGCCGAACGCGGCGTCGAGCAGTGCGGACGTGTTGGCTCGATCGACGTCACGCGCCCGCGTGTTCGGTGGGTATCGGCTGGCCACGGGAGGATCTTAGAGCGCTGAGGGTCAGCTCGCGGGCGTCACCTGCCACACGTCTCCGCCGAGTGTCGCCCGCAGGTACCCGCCGCCGGACTGTTCCTTATCGTAGACGTACACGTTGATCGAGGGTCCCTTGCCGCCGTCGGCGAGGAGAACGTGTCCGATGGTGCCGTCCGGGACCCCGACCAGCCGGGGCGCGTCACCGAGCAGGGCGACGAGTGCGGGCACGTCGACCTGGGCGAGGTCGACTTCGCCGGTGCCGGGGAGGCGCTGCGTGCGGGCGCCCGACACCTTGAATCCACCGCGGAAGTCGTACCGGTCGACCTTGTCGGGCGCGTCCGGGGCGGTCCGCGACAGGATCGCGTATTTGTCGTACAACCCCAGCTCGTGGACGGTGAGGTCGCCGAACTTCTGCCGGTACTGCTCGAAGAGGGCGTAGATCCCGTCCTGGGTGAGCGGTTGCGCCCGGCCCACGATGATCGGGTCGACGGCGGGCGCCTCGACCTGCGGCTCGGCCAACGGCTTCTCGACCTGCGCGGGGACCGGGACGGTGGCGGGGTCCGGACCGTCCTGCTCGGTGAGCGCGAGACCGACCGCGCCGACCGCGATCACCGCTCCGCAGGCGACGGCGATGCGCAGTGCCCGGCGGGGCGATCCCGGTGTGCGGACGGGTGCCTGGTCGGTGATCGACGAGGGCAGCTGCAGGTCGCTGATCAGCAGGTTCAGTTCGGTGAGGGTCTTCGCGGACATGGCCTGGGCGGTCCGGTCGTGGTACTCGGCGGCGCCGAGCTGTCCGTCGGCGTAGGCGGCGTCGAGTCGGCTGCATGCGTTGACCCGGTCGAGGTCGCGTGCGCGAGTCTGCGAGGACGGTCCTGAGGCCACACCGGCATCGTAGTGGGGTGACCGTGTTTGACCAGCGTCACTCGACCGACCCCTTCTCTCCAGACACGACGCACGTACTCTGGTCTCCGTGCGGATACAGCGGCAGGTGGTGGACTATGCGCTTCAGCGCCGGTCTCTCCTGGCCGAGGTCTACTCGGGCAGGACAGGTGTCACGGAGGTCTGTGACGCCAGCCCTTACCTGCTCCGTGCCGCAAAGTTCCACGGCAAGGGCAGTGATGTGGTGTGCCCGATCTGCCGTAAGGAGCAGCTGACTCTGGTCTCCTGGGTCTTCGGTGACAAGTTGGGCCCGGTGTCGGGTTCGGCTCGTACGGCCGAGGAGTTGGTGCGTCTCGCGTCCACTCAGGAGGAGTTCTCGGTTCACGTGGTCGAGGTGTGCCGGACATGCAGCTGGAACCATTTGGTCCAGTCCTATGTTCTCGGTACCGTGCCCGAACCGAAACGGCCCAGGCGGTCGTCGCCACGGCCGCGGCCTCCGAGCCGTCGCACCGCGAGCGAGTAGACACGCCCGAACACGGACGCGGGCAGAAGAGTGCCCACAGACGTAACGCAGGACTGAAGCCGGTCCACAACCACTGGAGATTTGTACGTGAGTTCCCCCCGCAGCAACGCCCCGGGTGATCGACCGAACGGACCGAGACGACCGAGTGGCCCCCCGCCAC
>NZ_BCWY01000153.1 GCF_001894825.1 Rhodococcus jostii NBRC 16295
CCTGGGGAATTACATGACCGCTGACACTCAAGCAGGTCAAACCCGCCCCCACCACCGGGTGGCGCAAGGCCCTGTACCAGCTGTCCGGCCGCTACATCAACGTCGGCAACAGCAAGAAGGAACAGCGCCGCATCGAACTGACCAAGCAGGTCAACCAGCCACTGCAGGGGTGCTACAAGATCGCGCTGCTGAGCCTCAAGGGCGGAGTGGGCAAGACCACCACCACCGCGACCCTCGGGTCCACGTTCGCGTCGCTGCGCGGCGACCGCGTCATCGCCGTCGACGCCAACCCCGACCGCGGCACGCTGAGCCAGAAGATTCCCCTCGAGACCCCTGCCACCGTGCGCAACCTGCTGCGCGACGAGCAGAGCATCGAAAAGTACAGCGACGTCCGCAGTTACACGTCGCAGAGCCGGCACCGCCTCGAGGTGCTCGCCTCCGACAGCGACCCGGCGGTGTCCGAGGCGTTCAGCGCCGACGACTACGCGCGGACCGTCACCATGCTCGAGAAGTTCTACAGCATCGTCCTCACCGACTGCGGCACCGGACTGATGCATTCCGCCATGCAGACCATCCTCGAAGAGGCCGACGCGCTCGTCGTGGTCAGTTCGGGCTCCGTCGACGGCGCCCGCAGCGCCTCCGCCACACTCGACTGGCTCGACGCCCACGGATACCGCGAACTCGTCTCCAGGTCGGTGGCCGTCGTCAACGCGGTGCGCCCGCGGTCCGGCAAGGTGGACCTGCCGAAGGTCGTCGAGCATTTCGAGCAGCGGTGCCGCCTGGTCCGGTTGATTCCGTTCGACCCGCACCTCGAAGAGGGCGCCGAGATCGAACTCGAGCGGCTGCGTCCGAAGACGCGCAACGCTCTTCTGGAACTGGCCGCCGCGGTGGCGTCGGACTTTCCGGCGTCCAGTTTCGCGCTACAGGACCGTCGCTGACGCGGTGACGCCGGTGGTGCCGGGCCGACCGGCACCACGGCTTCGCGTCACCCGGCGGGGTCGGCCGGGCCGGTATCGGGTTCGTCGGACTTCTTCCGACGAGTCTCCCGGTCCACCTTCCACAGGAAATCCGGATCGTCGTCGGGTCCCAGCACCCGCTTGCTGAGTACTGGCTTCGTGTTCGGGCCGAACGCTTTCCAGAGCAGGACCGCCACTGTAACGAGCCCGATGAGTGCCAACAGATAGATCACCGCGCACCTCCTTACACCGCTCGAGGGTAGCCGGTATCCCTGAGCGTAGCCGCGTCGGCGGCAGACGGCACCTACCCGGTCGCAGGGCGTCCGGGTAGCGCGGTCGCGGTCAGCCTCAGGGTCGCCCGGCCTCCGTGGTGAGGGAGCGGAGCAACTGCATGACCTCGGCCTCACGGAAGCGGCGGTGCCCACCCGGTGTGCGCAGCGATCCGAGCCTGCCCGCGTGCGCCCATCGCGTCACGGTCTTCGGGTCGACATGGAACAGGGCAGCCACCTGGCCCGGGGTCATGAGGGCTTCGTTGGATCCGCTGAATCCGGGTCCGTTGTAGGTGGGTGCGCTCATCGACGATCCTCCACTGCTTTCGACTGGTCTGTGCTGAAGCCGGCCGCTGTTGCGACTGATCTCGGTCATCGTGACATCCGAGGCCCCGGGTACTCGAACGATCTAATGTTGGTAAAGGGGAGGTAATAGACAAATCGGATAAGTCGGACGTGTGAGGAGCGGCCCGGGCGATGGGTAACCTGGGAGCGTGAGTGAGCCATCCGAGAAGCCAGAAGACCAGGTCGAGCGCCCCGCTGCAGCCGATTCGAGCGCACCGGCGAAGCCGGACGGGCGGGTGACCAAGGGGCAGCTGGCGCGCGACGTCGCCATCTATTCGTTCGCCCGGCTGCTGCTGGTCGTCGTGATCGGCGCCATCATCCTCGGGGTGGCCGCACTCGTCGGTGTCGCCGTGCCGCTGCTCGTCGCGGCGATCTTCGCGGTCCTGATCGCGCTCCCGCTGTCGCTGCTGCTGTTCGCGAAACTCCGCCGGCGGGTCAACGAGGGCATCGCCGCCTTCGACGCGCAGCGTCGCGCCGATCAGGCCGACCTGCGCGCCCGGCTCCGCGGTGAGGGCACGTCCCGGTGACGGACGGCGACTGCGTCGTCATCGACCGGAGCTTTCCGCGTGACTGGGTGGACAATGCCGTCCGACTCATCGACGCCGACGCGCAGCGCAGCGCCGACACACACCTGCTGCGCTACCCGCTGCCCGTCGAGTGGGGTGTGCAGCTGTACCTGAAGGACGAGTCGACCCACATCACCGGCAGTCTCAAGCACCGCCTGGCCCGCTCGCTGTTCCTGTACGCGATCTGCAACGGGTGGATCACCGAGGGGACCACGGTCATCGAGGCGTCCTCGGGGTCCACGGCGGTCAGCGAGGCGTACTTCGCGAAGATGCTCGGACTCGAATTCGTCGCCGTCATGCCGCGCAGCACCAGCGGCGCGAAGATCGCCCTCATCGAGGCCCAGGGCGGTCGCTGCCACTTCATCGACCGGCCGCCGGAGATCTACAGCGAGGCCCGCCGCCTCGCAGCGGAAACGAACGGTCATTTCATGGACCAGTTCACGCACGCCGAGCGGGCCACCGACTGGCGGGGCAACAACAACATCGCCGAGTCGATCTACCACCAGATGACGCGTGAGGAGCACCCGGTGCCGGAGTGGCTCGTCATGAGCGCCGGGACCGGCGGCACCAGTGCGACCCTGGGCCGGTACATCCGCTATCGCAGGCACGCGACGCGTCTGCTCGTCGTCGACCCCGAGAACTCGGCGTTCTTCGGCGGCTACGACACCAACTCGTGCGAGTACGCGACGGGGATGCCGTCGCGTATCGAGGGTATCGGCAGGCCGCGGGTGGAGCCGTCGTTCGTCGGGCAGGTCATCGACCGGATGATGCGGGTGCCGGACGCCGCGTCCATCGCCACGGCGCGGCACGCCAGCGCGGTGCTGGGGCGCCGCGTCGGCGGTTCCACGGGAACGAACCTCTGGGGGGCGTTCACCGTCGTCGCGGAGATGCTCGCGGCCGGACGGTCCGGCAGTGTGGTCACGATTCTCTGCGACGGCGGCGAACGCTACGCCGACACCTATTTCGACGACGGCTGGGTGGCCGGCGAGGGCATCGACCTCACCGGTCCGACCGCGGTGCTCGACAGCTTCGCGGCAACCGGGCACTGGCCCGGTCAGCCCGCCTGAGGCGCGGTCACGACGGTGCCCACCGGTGCGGTGACCGGGCGCGACATCGTGACCCGCGGCCACGCGGCCAGACCGTGCCGGGCCTCGTCGGCGCGGATGCGCGACAGGCCCGGGGTCAGGTCGCCCTCCGGCAGCGGGCGGAACCCCAGCTGCTCGTAATAGGGGGCGTTCCAGGGGACGTCGACGAACGTCGTGAGGGTGAGGGCAGGCAGTCCGCGCTCGGCCGCCCACGACGAGATCTCCTCGATGAGCTGTGCGCCGAGGCGTTGACGGGCGTGGCTGGGATGAACCGACACCTGCTCGATGTGCGCGCCCCCGTCGACCACGGCGACGAGCGCGTATGCGACCGGCGCGTCGTCGGTGTCGACCGCGACCCACACACATTCCGACCGGAGGTAGTCGGTCAGCTCGTCGAGGGTGAACGGGGGATCGTCGGCGACGGCGTCCATTCCGATGTCACGGAACGGCGCACCCGCCGCGATTTCGATGTCTTGCAGAACGGGCAGGTCGGTGGAAACGGCCGGGCGGATCACAGGTCTTTTGTACCCGAAATCGCGTAGTTCGCACAGTTTCCCTGCCCTTTCCCAAAACTTACTCCACCGTAGGCTACGCAACCGTAGGTTGGTAGCCTGACGGTAGGACGACGGAGTGGGGACGCGCATGGACAAGCCTGAGGTAACTCTCGAGAACTACGAAGTGGTGTACGCGTACTACCGCGAGCATCAGCAGAATCGGGTGCTCGCCAAGCTGGCCTACGCCTCGCTGTATGCGAAGTACCGGCCGCGGGTCACGTATGCGGACGATGCCGAGGCGCAGCTGGCCCGGCTGGTGAAGTCCGGCAGGGTGATGATCGTCGCCGCCAATCACGTGACCCACAGCGATCAGTACACGCTTGCGGCCACGGCCTGGAAGACGCCGCTGCGCCGCGCGATCGGACGCACCCGGGTGCTCGCGAAGGACGAATTGTTCGTCGACCCCGACCTGCACAAGAAGGTCGACATGATGGGCGGAATTCCGGTGTTCCGCAGCAAGAACTACGGTCTCCGGGCGGTCGCGGACGCCGGCCGGCTCATGATGGACGTCTCCGCCGAACGACTGTGCCGCGGTGACAACCTGGCGATCTTTCCCGAGGGCACGTGCAACGAGGAGGACCCGACCCGCCTGCAGCACATCAACAGCGGCATCGGTCACATCGCGAAACGTGCGGCGGATCGCGGTGTCTCACCCGTGCTGCTGTCCATCGGCCTCAGTTACGGGCCGGACGCCCACGGGCCCGATCCCGAGAACGTGAAGTCCGCCAGCGTCTTCGTCGGGGAGCCGCTGTTCGACCTCCCGGCGAAGCCGATGGACATCGCCCACGTCGTGCAGAAGGAACTGCAACTCGCCGTCGACGGGGCGGTCGCGGCGTACTGACGGTTTCCCCCGGATTCTGTCAAGAAGGGTTGACGCCCGCGTGGTGTCAACTTAAATTGACATGCATGACCGAAGCAACCACGCTCGCCGCAGCGGCGGGCAGCCCCGACCCCGCCGAGGGGTTGCGGGCCGTGCGTGCGCTGCGGCGTCTCCTCGAACGGCTCGAGGCCATCCAGGTGGCCAACGCCCGTGCCCAGGGCTGGTCCTGGCAGGCGATTGCCGACTCCCTCGAGGTGAGCAGGCAGGCCGTCCATCAGAAGCACAATCGGAGAGGGAGGTAACGGCGCATGTTCGAACGATTCTCGACGGACGCCCGGGCCGTGGTGATCGGCGCGCAACAGGAAGCGCGCGAACTGAAGTCACCGCAGATCGGGCCCGAACACCTCGTACTCGCCCTGCTGTCCGTGAAAACCGAACCCGTCCACGGCATCCTCGCCGACGCCGGCATCGAGGAGGAGAAGTCGCGAGCAACCGTCGCGACGCACGGCACGGCCCTGAGCGACGCCGACGCGGAAGCGCTCGAATCGATCGGGATCGACCTCGACGCTGTGCGCCAGAGCCTCGAACAGAACTTCGGCAAGGGCGTGCTCGACCCCGAGGAGCCGTCCGAGAAGCGCGGATGGTTCGGCCGGAAGTCGGGGCACATCGGGTTCACCCGCGACGCCAAGAAGGCGATCGAACTGTCGCTGCGGGAGGCGCTGGCGCGCAAGGACGATCACATCGGCGCCGAGCACGTGCTCCTCGGAGTGTTGCGGGTGGCCGACGGCACGACGAGGCAGATCCTCGAGGTCCGGGTCGGGGTGGACGAACTCCGGCGTCGCGTGCACGCCGCACTCGACGACCGCGCGGCCTGACCGTCCGGCTCCCTGACCGTCCAGTTCCCGTATGTCCGATCGGTGTGCCAGCATGCACGCATGACCTTCTTGGTACGCCTTGTCATCAACGCGTTCGCGATCTGGCTTGCGGCAGCCTGGGTGTCGGGCATCGACATCTCCAGCTCGGGCAACGGAACCGGGTGGGACATCGTGGTGCTGCTCGGTATCGCGCTCGTGTTCACCGTCGTCAACATCTTCGTCAAACCGCTGGTGAAGTTGCTGTCGCTGCCGTTGCTGATCCTGACGCTGGGGCTGTTCACCCTGGTGATCAACGCCCTGATGCTGATGCTCACCGCCTGGCTGAGCTCGTTGACCGACTACGGCCTCACCGTCGACGGCTTCTGGACCGCCCTGTGGGGTGGCCTGATCATCTCGATCGTCAACTTCCTGCTCAGCATCGTCGTCCCTGACGGCGACTGAACCGCCGAGCCGCTCAGGCGGCAGACAGGGCCACGGCGGTGGCGGCGCCCCAGATCAGCATCGCCAGCCCCGAATCCCGAAGCGCGGGAATCAGTGCGAGGCCCAGGCCACCCGAGCGGACCGGGGCGTTCGCCCGGACCGCGAGGGGCAGCGCGAGCAGTCCGACCAGCGCCCAGGGGGTGCGCAGCACCAGGACGAGAGTCACGACGAACGGCACCGTCAGCGTGACCAGATGAAGGATCCGGGTGCGGGAGTCGCCGAGTCGGACGGCGAGCGTGCGCTTGCCGGACTCGGTGTCGGTGGGGATGTCGCGCAGATTGTTGGCGACGAGAACCGCGCTCGAGAAGGAACCGACGGCGATCGCGGACACGAGTCCAGCCCAGTCGACGGTCTCGGCCTGCACGTACTGGGTGCCGAGCACGGCGACGAGCCCGAAGAACACGAAGACGGCGACTTCACCGAAGCCGCTGTAGCCGTACGGCTTCTTGCCGCCGGTGTAGAACCACGCGCCCACGATGCAGAGGGCGCCGATCAGCACGAGCCACCAGGCGGTGGTGACGGCGAGTGCCAGGCCGGCCACCGCGGCGACTGCGAAGCAGGCGATGGCCGCGGCCTTCACCGCCGACGGCTTCACGAGCTTGGACCCGACGAGCCGCAGCGGTCCGACCCGCTCGTCGTCGGTGCCGCGAATCCCGTCCGAGTAGTCGTTGGCGAAATTGACTCCGACGATCAACGCGAGAGAGACCACCAGTGCCAGTAGCGCCTTCCACCACACCGCTCCGCCGAGTGACGCCGCGGCGCCGGTGCCCACGAGCACCGGGGCGATCGCGTTCGGGAGGGTGCGCGGTCGAGCGCCTTCGATCCATTGAGCAGCCGTTGCCATGTCTCGATCTTTGCACCGAGCGAGAAGACGCCTGCACCCACGCCGTGCAATACCATCGAACGCGGTGGACCAGCACATGAGCGTCGACGAGAGGGTGGCACCGGCAAGCACACCGATTCAGGTCGCCTTGTTGGGTGAGGTATCGACGTGCCGATCGGGTGTGCTCGCACCGTTGCCCGGCACCCGCGCGCGCAGCCTTCTGGTGGCTCTGGCCCGCGATCCCGGCCGCAGCCGGTCGGCGCAGGCCCTCATCGACGAGGTGTGGGGCGACGACCCGCCCCGGTCTCCGATGAACGCCCTGCACACGCAGGTTTCCCGGCTACGCGCGGCGTTGCCGGACGGGGCGCTGGAGATCGGCCCGGCCGGATACCGGCTGAGGGTGCCGCGCGACGCCGTCGATCTGACCCGGGCAGAGGACGTGGCACGCCGGTTGCGGGGCCGCGATCACGGTCGCAGTGTCGGACCGGACGAGATCCGCGCCGCGCTCGCGTTGTGGCGGGGTGAGCCGGGCGCCGACCTTCCCGACGGCGCCGCCGCAACGGAACTCGCCACCGACGCCGCGGTGATCCGGGGTCGACTCGAGGCCGCGGAGCTCGCAGCACTGATGGACACGGGAGACTGGGAGGCCGCCCTCCCGAGGGCACGGTTCCAGGTGGCTGCGGAACCTCTGGGCGAGAGGGCGCACGCCGACCTCATGCGGGCGCTCGCCGGGCTCGGGCGCGACAACGAGGCGTTGGACGTGTTCGCGACCTTCCGCAAGCGGCTGGTGGATCGGCTGGGAGCGGACCCGTCGCCGGCGCTCGTCGCCCTGCACACCGAGATCCTGCGCGGCGGCAGCTCACGCGAGTCGGCCGCCGCGCGCCCCGCGGCGCCGGACCGGACGGCGATCGGGCTCCGCGCGGCTCCCAACGCGCTGCTGGGACGCGACACCGACATCGTGGAGATCGAGGGACTGCTCACGTCCTCGCGCGTCGTGACGATTCTCGGACCCGGCGGTGCGGGAAAGACGCGACTCGCGAACGAGTTGGGTGTGCGTGCCGCCGCGGGGACGTCCGTGGCGCTGGTGGAACTCGCGTCGCTCCGCAGCAGCGAGGACGTCGTCGCGGCGATCAGCAGCACCCTCGGTCTCAGCGAGGTCGACATCGCGCCGGGACGGCTCATCGTGAGCCGCGTGCACTCCGCGCGGGAACGGCTCCGGGAAGCGTTGTCGGCCGGACCGATGCTTCTCGTCCTCGACAACTGTGAGCACGTGATCGGCGCCTGCTCCGAGATCGTCGCCGACCTGGTGGCGGCCGGTGACCAGCTGACCGTCCTCGCGACCAGCCGATCGCCCCTGATGCTGGCGTCCGAGGTCGTGTACCCGCTGCCGCCGTTGTCGAGCGAGGACGAGGACGCACCCGCCGTGCAACTCTTCACCGCCAGGGCCCGCGCGGTGCGACCCACCGCACGCCTGGATCCGGAGACGGTCCGCGGCGTCTGCCGCACACTCGACGGTCTCCCTCTCGCTATCGAACTGGCCGCTGCGCGGGTGCGCAGCATGAGCGTCGAGGACATCGGCCGTCGCCTCGAGGACCGCTTCGCGCTGCTGCGGTCCCACGACCCGACGTCGCCCGAACGTCATCGCACCCTGCACGCCGTCATCGACTGGAGCTGGCAGCTCCTGGGCGAGCAGCAGCAGGTCGCGCTGCGCAGACTCTGCCGGTTCCCGGCGGGGTTCACCCTCGACGCCGCCCGGACGATCGCGGAGTGGGACGGCGTCGACGACGTCGTTGACGCCGTCGAGGGCCTCGTCAACCAATCGCTCCTGTCGGTGTCCGAGACGACGGACTCGCTGCGCTACTACATGCTCGAGACGGTGCGCGAATACGGTGAGGAGCAACTCGCTGCGGCCGCCGAGGAGTCGGAAGTGTTTGCCCGCCAAGGAGTGTGGGTGCGCCGGTTCGCGTCCGAGGCGCTCGGGCGGTGCCGCGCCGACCAGATCGCGCTCGCGGACGACATCGACGCCGACCACGACAACCTCCTGGCAGTGCTGCGGTGGGCGCTGGACCGCGCCGACGCCGAGACGGTCGCGACCGTGTTCCCACTGCTGGGCGGACTGTGGGCGATTCGGGGCGCGCACTCGGAAGTGATGAACTGGACGCCGCGGGTCCTCGACGCGACCGCCGATTCGGATCTGAAAGACGTGGATTCGGAATTGGTGGCGTACACGTTCCTGCTCGCGGCGATGCATCTGGTGTTCGGCGGTCAGGCCCGCACCCTCGCCCGCACCCGGACCCGACTGCGGCACGTCGTCCGCGGGCGCGCCGATCTGCCGCCGGTCTCCGCGTTCGCGGTGAAAGTCATCCTGTGCCTGGGTTCGGGACGGCGACTCGCCAGGGCAGTCGCGGAAGGGGTGCGCTCGCACGATCGGGAAACCCGTGCGGCGGCGCTGTCGGTGCGCGCCGGCATGCGGGAGAACCTCGGCGACTTCCGCGGCGCCCTGCGCGACGCCCGGGCCGTCTCCGAGTTGTGCGTGGGGATCGGTGACGTGTGGGGTACGGCGATGGCGGCGCAGTTCCTCGGTTCGCTGCACAGCCAGTCCGGGGAGTACCAGGCCGCGGTGGGGCATTATCAGGTCGCGGTCGAGGGGTTGCGGAAGCTGGGTGCGCAGGAGGAGGCCGATCAGCTGTGGGGTTTCCAAGCGTCGGCGCTGATCGCGGACGGTGACGTGGAGGCGGGCCGGAAAGTGCTGGCCGAGACGGTACTCGAGCATCGCGGTGCTGTCGCGTCGGCAGGCGGAGAGCAGGACGAATGGCGGGTGGCCGCCATCAGCAGTCTCGCGGAGGCCGACCTGGCGGACGGCGACATCGAGCGGGGGCTCGCCCGGTACCGGGAGGCCCTGGACATGATGTATCCGCGGATCATGTCCGAGCCCTACGCCGATCCGTTCGGCCTCATGCTGGCCGCCTCGGTGGTGTGCGCCCACGTGCTGCACGGCCGGTCCGAGATGATGGTGGAGCTCGTTCCGCAGCTTGCGGAGTGGGCGTCGGCCCGGCTGGGTGTGGGCGCGTATCCGGATCTGCCGGTCACCGGGGCCGTCGCGGCCGGCATCGGATGCTTCGAGATCGCGCGCGGTGATTCCGAACGCGGTCTCGCGCTGCTGGCGCTCTCCGTCCCGGCCCGCGCCCGGCAGGACAGCGCCTCGCTGCAACACCACCGGCACGTTGCGTACGCACTCGAACGAGTCGATGCGGACCGCTGGGAATCGGCGCAGGCGAGGGTCGACACCTGGTCGCGTCGCGCGGTGCGCGCCGAGATTCTCGACGTACTCGTCGACCTGCGCTGAGTCGAGGATTCAGGCGGGCACCCGGCCGCCGACCCGGGCCGCGCACGAGCGCAGCAGGTCGGTGAGCTCGGGATCGTCGACGGCCAGCCGTCCCGTCTTGCCGATCGCGGCGAGGCAACCGACCACCGCGTTCTGCGCGTCGTGCACCGGAACCGCGACGGCGCTGCGCCCGACCCGCACCTCGTCGACCTCCCGGGCCGAACCGGTGCGCCGGACGGCGTCGAGTTCGCCCTGCAGGGCGCCGAATTCGGTGACGGTGTGCGCCGTGACCCGCCGCAGGTTCTGCGGTACCAGTTCCGGCCGGGAGGCGAGGAGGATCTTGCCGATCGCGGACGCGTGCAGGTGCGCGGTGATCGCGGTCTCGCCGCTGAGTTCGTGATCGGGGTCCCGGTCGACGAGCCGGACCCGCCCACCGGCGTACGACGCCAGATGGATCCCGAAACGGACCTGCTCCCGCAGTTCGTCGAGCACGGCGCGGTAGTCGACCGGGTCGGGCGCCGGGTCCGCCCCCGCCAGCTGCCGGGTTCTCCGGCCCAGCGCGAACCCGGACAGGTCGGCGATCCGCACCAGATAGCCGTCCGCGGTCAGGAGATTGAGCAGCCGGTACGCCGTGGCCTGGGGGATCCCCGCGTGCGCGGCGATATCCCTCGCGGTGGCCCCGGACCCCAGCTGCGCGACCGCCTCGAGCAGCGCGAGAGCCTTCTGCACGGCGCGTGGTTCGTGGCCCGCGATCTCCCCGGCTCGGGCGCCCATCACTGGGGCCCGGCAGTACGTCCAGCCGCCGTCAATGCGAGGTTTCCGGCGGCGTCCGTGGCGAACACCCCGGCTCCCGGCAGGACGTCGTCGGTCTCCGCGCTGTCGAACACGCCCATCGACCGCAGGCTCGCCGGACGCCGCCACTGCAGGTACAGCTGCCACGCCGAACCCGACAGCAACAGGGTGAGCACCACCGCGGGGACCATCGTGAAGCCGTGGGCCACGTTCACGAACAGCATGTAGGCCAGCACGATTCCGCCGGCGGCGCTGCCCGCGACTCCCGCTGCCAGGACGAGGGGGGTGTGTTCGCCGATCCGGCTGAGGAACCGCACCGACGCCACAGCCACCAGCACGTACGCCGCGACCACCGCCGTCCTGGCGATCAGCTGCACGTGACCGAACGCGGCCGACTTGCCGACGATGCCGAACGTCGCGGCACCGAGGCACACAGCGCACACGATGACGGTGAGCGCCGCGAACGGGGTGCGGTAGCTGCGGTGCACCCGCGCGAACAGCCGGGGGACGACTGTTTCGATCCCCATCGAATACAGCAGGCGCGACGCGGCATTCGACGACGCCATCGCCGACGCCAGCCACGACGTGCCCAACCCGAGGTTCAGGGCGATCACCACCGCCGGTCCGACGCCGGTTCCGGTGCCGTGCAGGTAGGCGTTGACCAGGGTGTCCGTGCGACCGGACCAGGCGGCCCATGCCGAGAAGATGAACAGGCCGCCGCAGATCATCGGCGTGAGGATCACGGTGCGGGTGACGGTCGCGAGGGGACGCTTGGCCTCGGGGCCGAAGAACGTGGCGCTCTCGAAACCGGCCAGGGCGAACACCGCGGCCAACGTCATCAGCAGCGCCCCGTACGCCGAATCGGACGGCGGCACCGCCGCGTGCTGTCCACCCGCGCCCGTCACGATCATCAGACCCACGATGAACAGCAACGAGCACGATTCGACGGCGAGGATGGCGAGGGCCGCGAACCGCACCCCGCGGACGAGGCAGCCGAGGATCACGATCGCGATCCCGGCGTAGACCAGGAGGCGTTCGGCGGGGCTGCGTAACTCGACCCCGAGGAAGCCGAGCGTCGCGATCACGGCCTGGCCCCCGTGGTAGAGCGTCATCACCGCGCTGCCCACGTATTTGGTGAGCATGGCGACGCCGGCCGTCAGCGCGGCCCGGGTGCCGAGGCCCTGGAACACGAAACTGTAGAGACCGCCCGCGGCCGCCATGCGTCGCGTGAACTGCGAGACGCAGATTGCGATCAGGGAGACCACCACGGTCGCGGCGACGATCGTGATCAGACCGCTCAGCAGCATCTGGTGGGTGAACATGGTGACGGGCAGAACCACCATCGACACCGCCGGTGCCGTCGTGGCCACCGACTGGGCGAGGACCTCGACGCCCGACAACTGCCTCCGGCCGAGCGCCCGCAACGGCGACAGTGCCTGACGTTCGGGCTCGCCGGTGGCGAACGAACGCGCGATGGCGTCGGAAAGGGCTGACATGCGCGTGAAACTAATCGGGCAGTGTTGCGGAGACGTTTCGGTTTCGCGTCGAACTCCGACTTCGGAGTGAGAACGACGCGCGCCGGTTCTCACTCGGTTGCCTCACATTGTTTCGCCGCCGACAACTCCCCGACTCGCATCCCTCTCAGGATGAATCCGGACAACTTACCCGGGTCGCCGGGCGCAAGAATGGGAGCGCGAATTGGCATTCACACGTAGATCTTTCATGAAGGGCCTCGGGGCCACCGGGGGCGCAGGCCTCGCATACGGCGCGATGTCGACGCTCGGGCTCGCCCCGGCGACCGCCGCGCCCGCCCGCACCTTCCAGCCGCTCGCGGCAGGCGACCTCATCGGCAAGGTGAAGGGCAGCCACTCCGTGGTCGTCCTCGGCGGCGGCCCCGCCGGACTCTGCTCCGCCTTCGAACTGCAGAAGGCCGGATACACGGTGACCGTCCTCGAGGCCCGCACCCGGCCCGGCGGCCGCGTCTGGACCGCGCGCGCCGGAACGGAGGAGACCGACCTGAACGGTGAGACGCAGAAATGCACGTTCTCGGACGGCCACTTCTACAACGTCGGCGCCACCCGCATCCCGCAGAGCCACATCACGCTCGACTACTGCCGCGAACTCGGCGTCGAGATCCAGGGCTTCGGGAACCAGAACGCGAACACGTTCGTGAACTATACGAGCGACACGTCGCTGTCGAACCAGTCCGTCACCTACCGCGCGGCGAAGGCCGACACGTTCGGTTACATGTCGGAGCTACTGAAGAAGGCCACCGATCAGGGCGCCCTCGACCAGGTGCTGACCCGGGAGGACAAGGACGCGCTGTCGGAGTTCCTCAGCGACTTCGGTGACCTCTCCGACGACGGCCGCTACCTCGGATCCTCCCGTCGCGGTTACGATTCCGAGCCCGGTGCCGGCCTGAACTTCGGCACCGAGAAGAAGCCGTTCGCGATGCAGGAAGTGATCCGCAGCGGTATCGGGCGCAACTTCAGCTTCGACTTCGGGTACGACCAGGCGATGATGATGTTCTCTCCGGTCGGCGGCATGGACCGGATCTACTACGCGTTCCAAAACAGGATCGGCACCGACAACATCGTCTTCGGCGCCGAGGTGACGTCGATGAAGAACGTGTCCGAGGGCGTCACCGTCGAGTACACCGCGGGCGGGTCGAGGAAGTCGATCACCGCCGACTACGCGATCTGCACGATCCCGCCGCACCTCGTCGGGCGGCTGCAGAACAATCTGCCCGCCGACGTGCTCACCGCGCTGAAGGCTG
>NZ_BCWY01000154.1 GCF_001894825.1 Rhodococcus jostii NBRC 16295
CGTCGCCGATCACGCCGCCCGGTGCGGGCGCCGGTGCGCCGGATCGAGCGCCCTGGCCGAGCCCGTCCGTCTTGCCCCAGCCCTCGGGCAGCGTCGCACCGCCCGTGACTCCGGCACCGATCGCACCGACCGAGGTGCGGGCCGCCGCGGCGCTGGTCGACGCGGAGCCGCCTCCGTACGAGCCGCCCGACATCATCGGCGCGCCGACCGTCATCGGGGTGGCGCCGCCACCGGTGACCGCGGACAGTGCCGCGCCACCGATGTTGCTCGCCGCCGACGTGGCGGTGGAGACGGTGGTACCGGCGATGCTGCCGACCTGCGATGCGGCGGTGGTGACGGCCGGGTTCTGGCCAGCGGCCATCAGTGCGGCCGCGGCAGCCCGCGTGGGGTCGAATTCGCCGTCCGACGGGATCTCGTCGAAGCTCCCGACTTCCTTCGAATCGGCCTTGGTGACGATGCGCGGCGGCTGCTTGTACGTGCGCTTCAGAGCCAGGATGTTCGACGCGGCCTCGTAGCCTTCCATCACGAGCCCGGCGCGGATGTCCATCGCACGGTCGGCGGCTTCCGCGGCCGCGGCCGTGCCGTTCAGCGCACCACCCGTCGAGTACGCGGTGGTCTTCGCCGTCTTGACCGCGATGATCTCGGGAATGCTGGGCATGATCAGCGCGGCAGTGGTGTACGCGCCCGCCTCGAGCCCCGCCTTCGCTGCCGTATCTGCTGCGAGCTCGGCGCATTCGGCCGTCCACACCGTGAACGGCGTGATCTTGGCGAGAGCCGCGACGGCGGACACACCCTGCCAGCCCGCGGCGAGTTCGGCCATCACACGGACGAGCGTGAGGTTGGCGTCGACGAAGCTGGTGGACAGCGCGGTCCACGCCGCACTCGCCACACTGAGCGGCACCGGGCCGGCGCCCGCGACGAGGGTGGTCGAGTTGACGGTTGCCCCGCGGGGCAACCAGATGACACCTGTCAGTCCCATGGTCATGTCTGATCTCCTGGTGGTCTCGAGGCGCCCGCGGTCACATGCCCGCAGCGAGGGACGCGCCGAGCGCGAGGTCCTCGGCGGCATACAGCGCGGCCTGGGTGCGGAGCGTGTTCGCGGTCTCGCGCATCTCGAGAATGCCCTGGGCGACAGCGGGAGTGAACGTGGTGGCCACGGTGTTGAAGTAGCCGGCCGCGTGCAGCGAGACCTCCTCGCTCCCCGACGGGAGCACGCGGATGGCCGCGGAGTTGAGAGCGACCGAAGCCTCGAGACGCGCGGCGAGCGCGTCGAGTTCCACGGCGGCGGCGACGAGAGCTTCAGGTGCGACGTGCAGAGTGGGCATTGCGTCGAACTCCTTCTGACCTAGGCAGGCGGAAGGCAGTGGCCCCCCGGCAAACGGACTGCATGGTGCAGCTGTCCCTACACACTTGGACGCTGCAACTCGCTCTTCGGTTCCCCCCGATCCCGAGAATCGTCTCGGGAAAACCGTTCATCCCCAGCCGAGCTCGTGCAAGCGATCTTCTTCTATCCCGAAGTAGTGCGCAACCTCGTGTATCACGGTGACGGCCACCTCGTGCACGACTTCCTCCTCCGAACTGCAGATGTCGAGGAGGGCGTCGCGATAGACGGTAATCGTATCGGGTAGCGATCCGCCGTAATGACTGTCCCGCTCCGTCAGCGCGATCCCGTGGTAGAGCCCCAGAAGGTGGGGGTCTTCGTCGTTGCGGTCGTCGACGAGGACGACGACGTTGTCGATGGCGGCCGCGAGCTGCGGCGGGATCAGGTCGAGGGCGTCGCCCACCAATTCCTCGAATCGGCCGGGCGTCATGCGCACCGCCACATCAGTTCCCGGGGGGCACTGCGCCGGGAAGCGGGGTCGGCACCGACCTGCCCTCCGGGATCGGCGGCGGCGGTACCGGGGCCGCGCCGTTGATGAGGATCTCGCCCTTCGCCGAACCGGTGATGGTCGAGAAGCCCCCGGCGTCGGTCTCCTTGCCCACCGAGCAGTTGACCCGCCTGCTGCCGGCCAGCCAGCTGTCGAGTTCGAGGTTGTCCCAGAACAACGTCAGCGTCTTGTCCCGCAGAGCGTCCGCCGAACCGAGGTACTCGTTGGCGGCCTGCGTGCACACACCTTCGAGGTACTTGTCCTGGTCTTCGACGGACGGCATCGAGGCCGGGAACTGGGTGGCGAGGTCGACGACGGAAATCACTTCGAAGGCGTGGGGCTGCGCGCAGTCGACGGGATCGGTGGGCACGTTCTGGTTGATGCCGATGCAGGTGCCCGGATCCCAGATGTTGGACTGGTCCTGCTCAGCCACCCTGCCGGTGAACGGCAGCAACGTGCCTGCGGTGCTGGAGAATTGGAGGCCGCAGCGCAGGGTGCGCTCGCCCGACGCCCAACCGGACTCGCTGGGGAACATGAGACCCACACTGAACTTGCCGTACGGATCGAACTTCGCGCCCAGATAGGAGTCGACCGCGGGCACACAGTGCTCGTCCCGCAGCGCGGCGAACCGCAGCGCACCCGGATACCGCGAACCCGGACCGAACTCGGCGCCCGGGTAGGCGCTGAGGTCCAGCGGCGCCGCCACCTCGAACCGGTGCTCGTCGGAGCAGTCGACCTTCGCGACGTCCTTCCGGTCTTCCTGGGGATCGTTCGACGGCGTCCAGTCGAGGCAGTCGCCGGCCGCCGCCGAGGAGAACGCGTCGCCCTCCACGGCTCCGGTCGCCTGCGGTCCGGAACCGTTCGAGTGCGTCGGAAGGTTCTCGCTGCGGTTGAATCCGCCCGCGATCGCGAAGGTGGCGATCGCTGCCACGACGGCGCCTGCGGCGACGGCCGCCAGCGCGCGACGCGTCGTGGTCGCGGACATGCTGTGGGGAGCCTTCCCCGGTTGCCCGGAGTTCTCCGGCTGGGGCTCGGCGCCGTTCGATTGATCTGAGGACATCGATTTCCATAATGCCCGTTCCGATCGTGGAAGCAGAACAACTCCCGCAAGCGGCTCGAACCTCGCGTAACTTCGACGACCATGAGTGACGATCCGCAGCAGTCCGCCGAGCCGGTCGATCCCGAACTGCAGGAGCTCGCCGGGCGGGTGTTCGATACGGCACGATCCGGCGACGCCGTGTCCTTGGCCACGTACGTCGACGCGGGCGTCCCGGTGAACCTGGCCAATCAGAACGGCGACACCCTGGTGATGCTGGCCGCCTACCACGGGCACGCGGAGGTCGTTCAGGTCCTGATCGACCGCGGTGCCGACGTCGACCGGCTCAACGACAAGGGGCAGTCTCCGCTGGCAGGGGCCCTGTTCAAGGGTGAGGACGCCGTGGTCCGGACGCTCGTGGCGGGCGGCGCCGATCCCACCGCCGGGCATCCGACCGCCGTCGACGCCGCCCGCATGTTCGGCCGCGAGGACCTGTTGAGCCTGCTGGAACCGAAACCGGAGTGAGCCGCTCTACGGCGCCCGGTAGGGTTTGAAGCCGTGATTGACCTGAAGTTCCTCCGCGAGAACCCCGACGCCGTCCGTGAGTCGCAGCGCACCCGCGGCGAAGATCCGTCCCTGGTCGACGCGTTGCTCGAGGCCGACGCGTCCCGTCGAGCCGCTGTTCTCGCAGGCGACAACCTGCGTGCCGAGCAGAAGGCGTTCGGCAAGAAGGTCGGGCAGGCGTCACCGGAGGAACGTCCGGCGCTGCTCGAGGGGTCCAAGGAACTCGCCGCCAAGGTGAAGCAGGCCGAGGCCGCGCAGCACGAGGCGCAGGCCGCGCTCGACGCCGCGCACCGGGCGATCTCCAACATCGTCCAGGAGGGCGCACCCGCCGGAGGTGAGGACGACTTCATCACCCTCGAGACGGTCGGCGACGTTCCGACGTTCGACTTCGAGCCCAAGGACCACCTCGAGCTGGGCGAGTCGCTGGGCCTGATCGACATGGAACGCGGCGCGAAGGTGTCGGGCGCCCGCTTCTACTTCCTCACCGGCTTCGGCGCCATGCTGCAGTTGGGGATGCTGCAGCTGGCCGCGCAGAAGGCCATGGCCAACGGTTTCCAGATGATGATCCCGCCGGTGCTGGTGCGCCCGGAGATCATGGCGGGAACCGGATTCCTCGGTGCCCATGCGGACGAGATCTACCACCTCGCGGACGACGACCTGTACCTCGTCGGTACGTCGGAGGTCCCGCTGGCCGGATACCACTCGGGCGAGATCCTCGACCTCGCGGAGGGCCCTAAGCGGTACGCCGGCTGGTCGACGTGCTTCCGCCGCGAGGCCGGCAGCTACGGCAAGGACACCCGCGGCATCATCCGCGTCCATCAGTTCGACAAGGTGGAGATGTTCACCTACTGCAAGCCCGAGGACGCCGACGCGGAGCACCAGCGTCTGCTCGGGTGGGAGCGCGACATGCTCGCCGCCATCGAGGTGCCCTACCGGGTGATCGACGTCGCGGGCGGCGACCTGGGGTCGTCGGCGGCCCGCAAGTTCGACTGCGAGGCCTGGGTGCCCACTCAGCAGGCGTACCGCGAGCTCACCTCGACGTCCAACTGCACGACGTTCCAGGCGCGGCGCCTCGGTGTGCGGTACCGCGACGAGAACGGGAAGCCGCAGACGGCCGCGACCCTCAACGGCACCCTCGCCACCACCCGGTGGATCGTCGCCATCCTCGAGAACCACCAGCAGTCCGACGGCACCGTCCGGGTGCCCGAGGCGCTCGTGCCGTTCGTCGGTACGGATGTTCTGAAACCGTAATCCGCCTCACCGAAATTGTGGGAAGGCTACCCTTGCGCGATCGCACGAATGATGTAACCCTTACCTAATCTGGTTGGTTGGTTAAGGAGCTCCACATGTTCGTGTGCATCTGCAAGGCCGTGACGGAAGACGAAGTGCATGAGCACTGTGCCGCCGGGGCCGACAGCGCGGATGCGATCGGTGAGCGTTGCGGCGCCGGATGGGGATGTGGAACCTGCGTCGATCGGTTGAAGGAGATTCTGGGAGAGCGGACGGTCGTCGGCAGCACGGCCGCGTGACGAAACTGCAGCACAACTGAATCCCGCGATTCGCTACAGAGCGGTATCGCCAGTGGTACGTTCGCCTCAACCGGGGCGAACGGAGAAGTCATGCGTGGCGACGACGAGATCATTGCTCTTCTCAACGAACAGTTGACCAGCGAGCTGACGGCGATCAATCAGTACTTCCTCCACTCCAAGATGCAGGCCAATTGGGGCTTCACCAAACTCGCGGACAAGACGCGTGCCGAATCCATCGAAGAGATGACGCACGCCGAGATCCTCACCGACCGGATCCTGTTCCTCGAAGCGCTGCCGAACTACCAGAAGCTGCTGCCGCTCCGCATCGGGCAGGATCTGCGTGAGCAGTTCCATTCCGACCTCTCCATCGAGGTCGAGGTGGTCGAACGCCTGCGTCCGGGAATCCAGATGTGCCGCGAAAAGGGCGACGCCACGTCCGCGAAACTCCTCGAGGGGATCCTCAAGGAGGAAGAGGACCACATCGACTACCTCGAGACCCAGATCGAACTGATGGACAAGATGGGCGACCAGCTCTACATGGCCCAGCTCGTCGACCAGCCGCCGACCGTCGGATAGGTCGAAAACGGGGTGACACTCCCCGTATGGAGTGCGACACTGGGCGCGTGAGATACCCCGCCGCCCAGCCTTGACCCAGTTCGCAGCGTTCTCTCGCGGTCCGCGTGGTCGGCTACGTGTCCACGCGCGATCTCATTCCGCTGTACGGGCTCTATGACCTGCTGTTCGCCGACCACGGCCTGAGCGTCGGTCAGATCTCGTCACTGTTCGTCATCTGGTCCGTCGTGTCGTTCGTCGCGGAGGTGCCGTCCGGTGCCTGGGCCGACACGGTGTCCCGCCGTGGCCTCCTCGTCCTCGCGTCGATTCTGTACACGGCCGGATTCACCGTGTGGATCCTGGTGCCGTCGTACGCCGGATTCGCGGCCGGGTTCGTGTTGTGGGGGATCAGCGGGGCCATCCAGTCGGGCACGTTCGAGGCGCTGCTGTACGACGAACTCGTGGCGCGCGGCGCGTCCGGCGACTTCGCGGGGTTGCTCGGCTACGCCAACTCCGGCGCCATGGTGTGCAACCTTCTCGCGACCCTGACGGCCGCGCCGCTGTACGTCGTCGGCGGATATCCGCTGGTCGGGTGGGTCAGTGTCGGTGCGACCGTGGTCCACGGCTGCTTCGCCCTGCTGCTGCCGGCGGCCCCGAAGGTCGAGGAGGCGGACGAGACGCTCGACGGCGCGGAGGATCACGCCGGACTCGCGGCCCGTTATGCGGCGATGCTGAGGGCGGGCATCGGTGAGGTCACGCGCGAGGCGGTGGTTCGGCGTGGGGTGCTGCTGTCGGCGGTGCTGATCGCCTTCCTCGCGTTCGACGAGTACTTCGGGTTGCTCGCGCGTGACAGCGGAACGCCGACGGCCTCCGTTCCGCTGCTCGTGGCGATCACCGTCGGCGGTCAGGTGGTCGGCACAGCCCTCGCCGGACGCACGGCGTCGATGCGTGCGGTCACCATGGGGCGGGCCGTCGCCGTCGGCGCCGTGTTACTCGGCGCCGGAGCGCTGCTCGGGGGCGTCCCCGGATTCGTCGCGATCGGCGTCGGCTACGGCATTCTCGGCAACGCGATGATCGTGACCGAAGCACGCGTGCAGGATTCGATCACAGGCCCCGCCCGGGCCACCGTCACGTCGGTGGCGGGACTGTTCGGCGAGGTGGCCGCGGTGTCGATCTTTGTCGGTTTAGCCGCCGGATCCCTGTGGCTGTCCGTCACGACGCTCGTTGCGGCACTGGCCGTTCCGGTGCTGCTCTCGTCGGTTCTCGTTCGGCGGTGGCTGCCGCCGGTCCGGGCCGACGCCGCCACTGCCGGGTGAATGTACCTTTCGGCGCGTCAGATGCGCCGAAAGGTACATTCACCCGCTGAGCTCAGAGCTTGCTGGACCGCAGTTCGTGCCCCTTCGACGTCTTGCAGCGTCCCGATTCGAGGTCCCACTGCCAGCCGTGGAGGTTGCAGGTGAGGTTGGTGCCGTCGACGACGCCGAACTTCGACAGGTCGGCCTTGAGGTGCGGGCACCGCCGCTGGATCTCGTAGCCACCCAGTTCGATCGACGCGGAGTCGTCGTGGGCCTCGGCGAACCAGCCGTCGGCGTACGCGATGCGCTCGTCGGTGAGGCACTTGAAGAACGTGTAGAGGAATTCGTTGTAGCCGCCGACGCGCCACGCCTCGAAGCGGGTGGACAGGAAGATGGTGTTCACCCAGTCGGGTTCGTCGTCACGCAGCACCGTGCGCACCAGCTCGGGCGCGATGCGGAACCCGTAGCGGTACTTGCCGTCCTTCTCGCCACGCGCACGGACGGTGCGCTGCGGGAAGTCGAGGACGACGGTCTCGTCGCCCATCACGAGGCCGACGGGGTAGCCGATGCCGTCGCAGATGAGGTCGGACTGCTTCATGATCGGCTCGAACTTGGCCTTCAGCGCCTCCAGCAGCGGCTCGCCCTCGGCGGGCGCCCACGTGGCCTTCTCGGCGGCGAGGACCGGCGCCATGCGCTGCGCCATGTCCTCGATGTACGCGGCCTTGTCGGAGAAGATCTTGTCGACCTCGGCGTCCGGGATCGGATGCGTGAGCGTGAGCTCGCCGCCCTTCAGATCGGCCGTCGACCCCGGAATCATGAGGATGCCGCCGTCGTTGCCGTGGATCCGCATCTGCTCGAGGAACGTGATCTGGTCGGGGAAGATGTTGCCCTCGTCGCCCCGGTCGTCGTTGAGGTAGCGCAACGCGTCGTCGAGGAACACCGGCGGTCCGGCGGACGGCACCACCCACGTGGCCGCGACCTGCTCGATGTAGCTGCGGCACCGGTCCATGCCGCGCTGCCGCTTCTGCTTGCCGAAGTTGGCCTTCGTCTTGGTGGGGATGTCGTAGACCATCGGGTACCAGATGGCGCCCGAGTACTGCAGCAGGTGGATGTCGATCTTGCCGAACTCGTCGTGCAGGACGTCCATGTCGACGGGTCGCGCGTCGTTCATGTTGAAACACGTGGTCTCGCCGTCGGACACCACGAGACCGGAGTCGCCGATCGGACCGTCCGCGGGCGCGCGCAGCGCGATGATCATGATGTCCAGGTCACCCTTGGGACCCGAGACCTTGTGCTTGACCGAGTCCTCGGTCTCGAAGAACTTGTGGAAACCCAGCGCCTCGAGTTCACGCTTGAGGTCCGGCACCGGGTAGTCGGGGAGCAGCACCGTCGCGTCCTTGTTGACGTGCTTGCTCAGGTTCTCCGGGTCGAAGTGGTCCTTGTGCAGGTGCGAGACGTACAGGTAGTCGCAGTTGCCGAGGGTGTCCCAGTCGAGCTGGGTGTTGTCCGGGAACGGGAACCAGGACGCGAAGTACGCGGGGTTCACCCAGGGGTCGCACAGGATCGAGCCTGCCTCGGTCTGGATGTGGAATCCGGCGTGTCCGACGCTGGTGACCTGCACTGGTTTGCCTCCTGGGAGCTGAGCGACTGTTCCAGGGTAGGCGTTCCCCCCAGGTGAGTGACAATGCGCGCTCCAGCACACCGTGCCACTCACGTGGGGTCAGGTCACTTCGCCGAGGCAGTAACCGTCGGGTCCGATGGACAGGGTGACCCGCTTGGTCTCGGTCACACCGGACACATCGGTGACCGGAACGGACACGTCCAGGTAGTCGCCGCGGACGGGCGTGGCGGTCATCGCGTCGGCGGCGAACGCCGTGGTCCCGGCCAGGACGTCGGGGTCGGATTTGAGCGGAGGCTGACCGCCGCTGCCGGTGCCGGACGGGTCCCACGGGCTGAAGCCGGGGCAGATCAACGGGTAAGCGGTCTCGGTGTCGGCCCGGTTCACCGGCGCGCCCGACTCCCGCGACAGGAAGCGGGTGACGGCGTATTCGGCGTCGACGGGGGTGTAGAAGTCGACGGTTCCGGTGGGGTGGACGTGCGGGCAGGCGTAACCGGACGCGATCTCGCTGCGTTTGACGGACACGGTGGTCCCGCCGCCCGTCCACGACACCGCGAACTGTCCGTCGATGCCAGGTTGGCCGAGCGCCCCGAGGATCGCGGCCGTGTCGGCGTACTGGTCGGCGGCCTGGGCGGGCGGCAGCGTCCAGCATCTCGCGGGGACGGTGTCGGGCCGGGTCACCAGGTCCGTGGCCCAGGTGCGGACGGCGTCCACCGCTGTGGGGTTGCCGGGCACCTCGCCCACGACCACCTGCGGCACGGGAGCCGAAGGCTGTGGCGTCGTGGTCGTCGCCTCGGCTGCCGACGTGGGAGCGGAGACGGTGTCGGCCGGGGCGTCCTCCGTCGGGATGCCGGACTGCGAATCGCACGCCACCCCCGCCGCGAGAATCACCGCGACGACCGGCGCGATGAGCGCCCTCCTACCCCTGCCACCCATCTCCAGCGCGCCCTTTCTCTCGACTCCCCACCGAATGTCCGTCCCCGACGGCGGGCCAGATCGCGGATACCCGGCTACGCTAGCCGATTGTGGAACCCGTCTACCGAACCGTCATCGGCATCGCCCGCACCGTATTCGCCCTCGAGGGGCTGAAGTTCACGGTCCAGGGTGATCAGCACATTCCGGCGACGGGTGGGGCGGTGATCGCGATCAATCACACCGGCTACATGGACTTCACCTATGCCGGACTTCCGGCCCGCCGCGTCAAGCGGTACGTCCGCTTCATGGCGAAGAAGGAAGTGTTCGACAACAAGATCTCGGGCCCGATCATGCGCGCGCTCAAGCACATTCCGGTCGACCGGGCCGCCGGTGCGGATTCGTACAAGGCGGCTGTCGACTTTCTGCGTCGCGGTGAACTGGTGGGCGTCTACCCCGAGGCGACCATCAGCCGGAGCTTCGAGATCAAGGACTTCAAGTCGGGTGCCGCGCGCATGGCGATCGAGGCGGGCGTGCCGATCGTCCCAGTGGTCATCTGGGGTGCGCAGCGGGTGTGGACGAAGGGGTTCCCGAAGCGGCTGGGCCGCACGAACACTCCGATCTCGATCGCCGTCGGCAAGCCGGTCCAGCCGTTCGAGCCTGCGTCCGAGCTCACGGAGAAGCTGCATGCCACGATGAAGACGATGCTCACGGACCTCCAGCAGGGGTACGACCACCCGGCCGGCGAGTACTGGGTGCCCGCGCGTCTCGGGGGCAGTGCACCGACGCTGGAGGAGGCGAACAAGATGGACGCCGCCGACGCCGAGGCGAAGGCAGCGTCCCGCAGGTCCCGGGAGACCGGTAGCTAGAGGGTGCCGGTGGAGCCTGTCTACACGGCTGTCGAGTCGACGGCCAAGGCGTTGTCCCTGTTCCAGGGTCTGCGGATGACCCGGGTCGGCCTCGGCAACATCCC
The DNA here is from genome assembly GCF_001894825.1 of Rhodococcus jostii NBRC 16295. GTDB lineage: Bacteria > Actinomycetota > Actinomycetes > Mycobacteriales > Mycobacteriaceae > Rhodococcus_F > Rhodococcus_F jostii. The sequence continues at coordinate 10,348 of NZ_BCWY01000154.1, forward strand.
TTCCGAGGGCGGTGCGGTGCTCGCGGTCAACCACACCGGATACCTGGACTTCGTTCAGCTGGCACTCGCGGTCGGTGCGGTGGACCGCACACTGCGGCTGATGGCGAAGGCCGAACTCGCGAACAACAGGGTGATGGCGTTTCTGATGCGCGGGTGCGGGGTGATCCCGGTCGACCGGACGGCGGGCGCCGGGGCGTACCTGGCCGCGGTGGATCGGCTCCGCGAGGGTGAGCTGGTGGGTGTGTACCCGGAGGCGACCATCAGCCGGAGCTTCGAGATCAAGGAGCTGAAGTCGGGTGCGGCGCGCATGGCGATCGACGCGCAGGTGCCGATCGTGCCCGTCATCGTGTGGGGCGCTCAGCGGATTGCCACCAAGGGCAGGCCGAGACATCTTGGGCGGCACCGGTTCCCGGTGACCGTCGAGGTCGGCCGGCCGATCGCCCCGCGCGAACCGGCGGAAGCCCTCACCGCGACCCTGCACACGGAGATGGACGCGATCCTGCGCCGGGTGCAGAACGGATTCGACCATCCGGCGGGCGCGGACTGGGTGCCCCGACGTCTCGGCGGCAGTGCGCCCACCATCGAGGAGGCCACCGAGATGGACCGCCGCGAAGCCGAGCAACGCGGGGCGGGGTAACGGCCGCCCGGCGGGGTCGTCGGCTCGGCAGGCAGAATGGCCGGGTGAGCCCAGACCGACCGAGCCTTGTAGCGTCCGATGTCGACGGCACCCTGATCGGGGAGGACGAGCGCGTCAGTGCCCGCACCCGAGACGCCGTCGCGTCGGTGGTCGCGTCGGGAACGCCCTTCGTGCTGGCCACCGGCCGGCCCCCACGCTGGATCCATCCCGTGGTCGAGGGCCTCGGCTACGCGCCGCTCGCCGTCTGCGCCAACGGCGCCGTCATCTACGACAGCGACAGCGACCGCGTACTCAGCGCCGCGACCCTCGACGTGGACACCCTCACGTGGCTGTCGGCGATCGCGCTCGACGTGCTCCCCGGTGCCGGACTCGCGGCGGAGCGGGTCGGTGTCAGCGCCCATGACGCGGCGACACCGCAGTTCGTGAGTTCGCCCGGATACCAGCACGCCTGGCTCAACCCCGACAACACCGAGATGTCGGAGCACGAGGTGGTGGCGGCCCCCGCGGTGAAGCTGCTGATCCGGGTGCCGGGAATGTCGAGTCAGGCGATGGTGGACGCGCTGGCACCGCACATCGGGGGCCGGGCCGACGTCACGTTCTCCACCGACAACGGGCTGATCGAACTGTCGGCGTCCGGCATCACGAAGGCGTCGGGGCTCGCGATCGTGGCCGAACGGCTCGGCGTGACGGCGTCACAGATCGTGGCGTTCGGCGACATGCCCAACGACATTCCGATGCTGAACCTCGCGGGCCGGGGTGTCGCCGTCGAGAACGCGCACCCCGACGCCAAGGCCGTTGCCGACGAGGTCACGGCCACCAACTGGGACGACGGGGTCGCGAAAGTACTCGAGCGCTGGTGGTCCTGAGACCACCAGCGCCCGAGAGGGTGAAACCCGATCAGCCGGCCGGAACCGGTGCGGGCTCGACCGGAGCCGGCGCGGGCGCGGGTTCCGGTGCCGGAGCGAGAGCCGGTGCGGGCTCGGCCGGTGCCGGCGGAATCTGCGCCGGGTCCGCGGGCGGTGCGACGGGCGCCGCGGCATCGACCCGGGCCCCGTTCTTGTATGCCTCCGCGTACGTGTCGTTGTAGGTCTTCAGGACCTTGGTGACGATGCCGGTCAGTTCGTTGAAGATCAGCGAACCGTTCTCGAAGTCGGTGCGCAGACCGCCCGGGATCGTGTACTCGTCACTGGTCGGCAGGCCCAGTTCGCCGTTGTCGGCGCCGAGACTCTGCCAGGTCTTGAAGATCTGACCGAGGACCGCCCACACGCCGCCGTTGGGCGAGGTGAAGATGGCGCCGTTGGTGAACTCGGCGCCCGAGTTCCCCGCCTTGGCCTGCAGCAGTCCGCTGAGGGCCTGACCGAGCCGGCCGGTGTCGCCGCCCTCCGCGACCCACTTCTGCGCGACCGGCGACGGGTCGGTGAGCCGCAGCAGTTCGTTGACCAGGGCCGGGATACCCGCGCCGAGGCTGGCGCTGGCATCGGTGCCGGGACCGCCGGACGGTGCCGGAGCCTCACCCGCGGGTGCGTCCGACGCGAGGGAGGCGTTGCCACCGCCGAGGTTGGCGGCCGCGATCTGCCGGATCTCGTCCATGTGTGAGTACGCCGCGTCGCCCGGGCAGGACGTGTTGCCGACGTCGCGGTGCGCGAAGATCACCGGCAGGTCAACGGCCTCACCCTCGGCGTACGGAGTGAACTCGGTGCCCTCGGAGTACATCGTCGTCTCACCGAGCGGGTCGAGTCCGGCCTTGCCGAGCTTCCAGCCGAGGAACTTGCCGACGGCGTCGAGGGTGGCCTGCGGCGGATCCTCGGACGAGAAGTCGCCCATCATCGCGACGCCGGTGGTGTTCTCGTTGAATCCGCCCGCGTGTGCGCCCTGGACCGGACGGTCGAGACCGCCGGCGCGACCCTCGAAAATCTGGCCGTACTTGTCGACCAGCGCGTTGTAGCCGATGTCGCACCAGCCGAGGGTCTGCGCGTGGTACGCGTAGATTGCCCGGACGATCTCGGCCGATTCTGCCTTCGAGTAGTCGTTGGCGCCCGCGGTGTGGTGCACGGTGGCACCGCCGATGAAGTCATCGTAATCGGGGTCCTGGCAGCGGATGGACTCGTCCGCCCCCCACTGCTGACGGCTGATGACCTTGGGGCCGCCGCTGTCGAGCGGGCTCGCGATATCGCTGAGGGTGGCGTCGCCGGGGCCGCTGCCCGGTTCGATGAGCACGGCCGTGACGTCGTCGGCGCCCGCCCGCGCCGGCTGCTGACGCAACGGTGTGTTGACGGCGGCGGGGGTGTAGCCGAGCGGCGCGGCCCCGTCTGCGGCGGGCGCCGGTGCGGGAGCGGGGGCCT
>NZ_BCWY01000155.1 GCF_001894825.1 Rhodococcus jostii NBRC 16295
AGGTCGCCGCCGTCCCCGCCCGACACCCGGTCGGCATCCGCCCCGGCCGCCTCCGCCCGCAGCACCCCGACGTCACGGTTGTGCCGCAGGAAGCGCCGCCGGGTGACCTCGGCGATGCTGGCGACGTCGTCGGAACGGCCGTCGCCCGCGGCCTCCTTGATCGCGTAGTGGCGGTAGTCGGACTTGCGCGGCAGACCGTCTTCGAAGACGACGAGCGAGGCCACCACGTCGGTGCCCTGCACGTGGCTGATGTCGACGCACTCGATCCGCAGGGGCGCCGAATCCAGGTCGAGGGCCTCCTGGATGCCCTGCAGGGCCGCAGACCGCGACGTGAAGTCGCCGGCGCGGCGCAGTTTGTGCTGCGCCAGTGCCTCCATCGCGTTGCGCTGCACGGTCTCGGCGAGAGCCTTCTTGTCGCCGCGCTGCGGCACGCGCAGGCGGACCGCGGATCCGCGGAGCCCGCTGAGCCACTCCTGCACCTGCTCGGTGTCCGGTGGCAGCACGGGCACCAGCACCTCCCGCGGCACGCCGCTGGTGCCGACTTCCTGGTCCGTCGCACCCGACAGCGCCGCCTGCTCACCGTAGAACTGGGTGAGGAACTGCTCGACGAGCAGCGGCAGGTCCGATCCCGCCTCGGAATCGACGGTGGCCCAGTCGATGACGTCGCCGGCCTTCTCGACCACCCAGCCGCGTTGTCCGCGCACGCGACCGCCGCGGACGTGGAACACCTGGACCGCGGCCTCGAGTTCGTCCGTGGCGAACGCGACGAGGTCGGCGTCGGTGCCGTCGCCGAGGACGACGGCCTGTTTCTCGAGCGCCCGCCGCAGTGCTCCCACGTCGTCGCGCAGGCGGGCCGCCGTTTCGAAGTCCAGTTCCTCGGACGCCTTCTGCATGCGGGCCTCGAGTTCACGGACGAGCTTGTCGGTGCGTCCGGACAGGAAGTCGCAGAAATCCTCGACGATCTGGCGGTGTTCGGCCGCGGACACCCGTCCGACGCACGGCGCGGAACACTTGTCGATGTAGCCGAGCAGGCAGGGGCGGCCGATCTGGTTGTGCCGCTTGAACACCCCGGCCGAGCAGGTGCGGGCGGGGAACACTCGCAGCAGCAGGTCGAGCGTCTCGCGGATGGCCCACGCATGCGAGTAGGGGCCGAAGTAGCGGACCCCTTTGCGCCGGGGCCCGCGGTAGACGAACAGCCGCGGATATTCCTCGTTCAGGGTGACGGCGAGGACCGGGTACGTCTTGTCGTCGCGGTAGCGGACGTTGAACCGCGGATCGAATTCCTTGATCCAGTTGTACTCGAGCTGGAGAGCCTCGACCTCGGTGCTCACCACGGTCCACTCGACGCTGCCGGCGGTGGTCACCATCTGGCGGGTGCGGGGGTGCAGCGTCGAGACGTCGGCGAAATAGGAATTCAGCCGTGAACGGAGGCTCTTCGCCTTCCCGACATAGATGACCCGGCCGTGCGGATCGCGGAACTTGTACACCCCCGGGTCAACCGGAATGGTTCCGGTCGCGGGGCGATATGTCGAAGGATCGGGCACTCCTCCACGTTAGTCGGCGGCACCGACCAACCCTGCATCCGCGACACCGCGCAGGTCCGTTCCCCGGTCAGGAGCGCGCGTACTCCGATGCGAGTGCGCGGAACCGGTCGACGGCCTCCACGGCGTACTCGCGATCGTTCGACTGGATGGCCATCACGGCCAGGTACTCGTCGTCGGGCAGCTCGATCCGGGCCCACGCGGCACCGTCCGGGAAGGACAACCCCTCGTAGAGGTCCCATTCGACGATGCGCTCACCGAGCACGTTCCGCACGGCGATGCCCCGCGGCCCGACCTGCAGCCTCGGCCGGGTCAGCAGCAGCACGGCCGCCGCGAGGAGGCAGCCGATGCCGGCGAACGCCAACTGGTCGGCGAGACGGAAGTACACGCCCGTCGCATCACCGCGCAGCAGGATCGCGAACGTCACATGCACGACGACGAGGAAGATCGCCACCCCGATCGCGTAGCGCCGCGATTTGCGGGGCTTCGCGACGAGGGTCCACTCGGAGTCGGGCGCGGTCATGGGTGGATCCGGATCATGCGAAGGACTCCTCGACGCGGCGCAGTCGCGCCAGTGTGACGGCGGTGTCGAGCGCGGCCGCGCACGCCTGACCGCCCTTGTCCTCGACGGAGCCGGGCAGGCCGCTGCGGTCGATGGCCTGCTGCTCGGTGTCCGTCGTGAGCACCCCGTTCCCGACGGGGGTGCTCTCGTCCAGCGACACCCGGGTCAGACCGGCCGTGACGGCGTCGCAGACGTATTCGAAGTGCGGCGTCCCACCGCGGATGACGACGCCGAGCGCGACGACGGCGTCGTGACTGCGGGCCAGCGCCTGCGCCACCACCGGAAGCTCGATGGCGCCGGCCACCCGGACCAGCGTGACGTTCTTCACGTTCGCCTCGGCCGCCACCCGCTGTGCACCGGCGATCAGCGCCTCGGAGATCTCCGCGTGCCAACTGCCGGCGACGATGGCGAGCCGGAGGTCGCCCGCCTCACCGAGTTGCAGTTCGGGCAGTCCCTCTCCGCTCACAGCATTTCTCCCGCTTCGAAGTCGTCGAGCCCGATCAGGTCGTGCCCCATGCGGTCGCGCTTCGTGCGCAGGTACGTCAGGTTCTCGGCGTTCGCGCGCAGCGGCATCGACACCCGCTCGGTGATCTGCAGCCCGTAGCCGTCCAGACCGACCCGCTTGGCCGGGTTGTTCGTCAGCAGGCGCATCGAGGAGATGCCGAGATCCACCAGGATCTGCGCGCCGATGCCGTAGTCGCGGGCGTCGGCGGGCAGGCCGAGCTCGAGGTTCGCATCGACCGTGTCCGAACCCGCATCCTGCAACTGGTAGGCCTGCAGCTTGTGCATCAGCCCGATGCCCCGGCCCTCGTGCCCGCGCATGTACAGGACCACACCGCGGCCCTCCTGCGCGACCATGTCCAGGGCGGCGTCGAGCTGCGGACCGCAATCGCACCGCAGCGAACCGAACACGTCGCCGGTGAGGCATTCGGAGTGCACCCGCACCAGCACGTCGCTGCCGTCGCCGTCCGGACCCGGCAGATCACCACGCACCAGCGCCACGTGCTCCACGTCGTCGTAGATGCTCCGGTACCCGACGGCCGTGAACTCGCCGTGCCGGGTCGGGATCCGCGCGGACGCGACCCGCTCCACGTGCTTCTCGTGCTTGCGGCGCCACGCGATCAGATCGGCGATCGAGATCAGCGCGAGGTTGTGGTCGTCGGCGAAGACCCGCAACTCGTCGGTCTGGGCCATGTGACCCTCGTCCTTCTGACTGACGATCTCGCAGATCACCCCCGCCGGCCGCAGGTCCGCCATCCGGGCCAGATCGACGGCGGCCTCGGTGTGACCGGGACGGCGCAGCACGCCGCCCTCCTTCGCGCGCAGCGGCACCACGTGGCCGGGCCGGGTGAAGTCCTGGGCGCCGCTGGACGGATCGGCCAGCAATCGCATGGTCGCGGCGCGGTCGGACGCGGAGATGCCGGTCCCGATGCCCTCACGGGCATCGACGGTGACGGTGTACGCGGTGCCGTGCTTGTCCTGATTGGTGGCGTACATCGGGGGCAGGCCCAGGCGATCGCAGTCGGCCCCGTCGAGCGGCACACACAAATAGCCGGACGTGTATCGAACCATGAAGGCCACCAACTCGGGGGTGGCCTTCTCCGCGGCGAAGATGAGGTCTCCCTCGTTCTCGCGGTCTTCGTCGTCGACGACGACGACAGCCTTGCCTGCGGCGATATCCGCAACGGCGCGCTCGATACTGTCGAACCTGGTCACGTGCTCGGTCTCCAAAGTCTTGACTGACGCATCTTCGAATACAACGGTTGCATCCGTGGGATGCTCCTCAACAGTACGACTCAGCGACCGGCCGCTTGCAGCCGCTCCACATACTTCGCGATCACGTCGACCTCGAGATTGACCGGCGTGCCGACGGACGCCGTCCCGAGCGTGGTCAGCTGCAGCGTGGTCGGGATGAGGGAGATCTCGAAGAACTCCTCGCCACGATCCCCGCCGAGCGCCGACACGGTCAGCGACACACCGTCGACCGTGATCGACCCCTTCTCGACGACGTACCGGGAGATGGCGTCGGGCAGCGCGATGCGCACGACCTCCCAGTTCTCGGACGGGCTGCGGCTGATGATGTGCCCGGTGCCGTCGACGTGGCCCTGGACGAGGTGACCGCCGAGGCGGCTGTTGAGGGCGGCGGCCCGCTCGAGGTTGACGCGACTGCCCACGTCGAGCTTCTGCAGGCTCGACCGGTCCAGCGTCTCCTGCATCACGTCGGCCGTGAAGGAGCCGTCGGCCAGCACCTCGACGACGGTCAGGCAGACACCGTTCACCGCGATCGAATCACCGTGCGACGCATCGGAAGTCACCACCGGACCTCGCACGGTGAACCGTGCGGCGTCGGCCAGTTCCTCCTTGGCGACGACCTCACCCAATTCTTCGACGATCCCGGTGAACACTGTGGCTTCTCCTACGTTTGGGGGCTGTCAGGGTTTTCGGACACTGCTGGAACCAGACTCAACAACAGATCGGGGCCGATTGTTTCGACCGACTCGTGACGAAACCGCAGCGCACCGTCGATCGTGTGCACTCCGGCCTCCGAGACCGCGGCCGCGCCGGCGCCGAGCACCAGCGGGGCGAGGTACGCCTGGATGCGGTCGACCCGGCCCGCGGAGAGGAACGCGCCCGCCAGCCGGGGCCCGCCCTCGAGCAGCACGTCCGTGTACTCGGCGAGTGCGGAGAGGACCTCGTCCACGTCGTGAGTGCGCAGGAGCAGGGTGGGCGCCGAGTCGTCGAGGACCCGGGCGTCCGGCGGGATGTCCCCGAGGCCGACGACGACGCGGACCGGCTGATGCGCGGCGAGCGACCCGTCCGGCATCCGGGCCGTGAGCCGGGGGTCGTCGGCCAGCACCGTTCCCGTGCCGACCACGATCGCGTCGAGTTTCGCCCGGTCGGCGTGGACGCGTTCCCGGGCCTCGGGACCGGTGATCCACTGGCTGGTGCCGTCCGCGGCCGCGCTGCGACCGTCGAGCGTGGCTGCGTACTTCCACGTCACGTGCGGACGGCCGGTGCGCTGCCGGTGCAGCCACGCCCGGAGCGGGCCGCGTTCGACGTCCTGCGCGCGCAGCCCGGACGTCACCTCGACGCCCGCCGACACGAGGGTTTCCGCGCCGCCGGCGGCTTCCGGATTGGGATCGCCCACCGCGTAGTGCACCGCGACCACACCGGCGTCGAGGAGCGCCTGCGAACACGGTCCGGTCCGGCCGTGGTGGTTGCACGGTTCCAGCGTGACGACGGCGGTGCCTCCGCGGGCGGCGTCACCGGCCTCCCGCAGCGCGACGATCTCGGCGTGGGGACCGCCGGGAGGCTGCGTCATCCCCACACCGGCGATGCGTCCGGCGGAGTCGAGAACGACGGCCCCGACCGCGGGGTTCGGGCTGGTGAACCCGCGCGCCGATTCTGCGGCGCCGATGGCGATCTGCATCGCCGCGTCGAGGTCCGCAGCCGAATTCTCGTGTCGCACGTGGGAGCTCACGATGGGCCGGGCGCCACTACCGGGACAGGGTCAGGTGCGGCGACGCCTGGGCGGCACTGGCGCGCAGGGCACGCACGGCCTCCGCGGGATCGCTGGTGCCGTAGACGGCGGAGCCGGCGACGAAGCAGTCGACGCCCGCCTCGGCGGCAGCCTCCACGGTATCGGCGTTGATGCCGCCGTCGATCTCCACGACGAGCCTCAGCTCACCGGAGTCGACGAGACGGCGAACGGCCTTCGCCTTGGACAGGACCTCCGGGATGAACGACTGCCCACCGAAGCCGGGTTCGACGCTCATCACGAGGAGGGTGTCGAAGTCCTTCAGGATCTCCAGGTACGGCTCGATCGGGGTGCCGGGCTTGACGCTGAGACCGGCCTTGGCCCCGGCGGCACGAATGTCCCGGGCCACGGACCGTGGGTCGTCGGTCGCCTCCGCGTGGAACGTGACGTTGTGGGCGCCCGCCTCCGCATAGGGCGGGGCCCAGCGGCCGGGATCGTCGATCATGAGATGGCAGTCGAGCGGGATGTCCGTCGCCGCGAGCAGGCTCTGCACGACGGGAAGGCCGAGGGTCAGGTTCGGCACGAAGTGCGCGTCCATCACGTCGACGTGCAGCCAGTCGGCGCCGGCGACCGCGTCCGCCTCCTCGGCGAGACGCGCGAAATCGGCAGACAGAATGGACGGTGCGATCATCGGGGTTGCCACGCGCCGAAGTTTAGTCGTATGCGGATGCGGGCCGGATCACGCGGTCCATACTGGGCTCATGCCGACCTGGACGGACGTCGTGGCGATCGGTGACTCGCTGCCCGAGGTGCAGGAGAGCACCTCGTATCGCACGCCGGCGCTGAAGGTGGCGGGCAAGTTGCTGGCCCGGTTGCGGGCCGAGTCGGACGGGGGCCTGGTAGTGATGTGCGACCTCGACGAGAAGGCTGCCCTCCTGGCCGAGGGCGCGCCGTTCTACACGACGCCGCACTACGACGGGCACGGTTCGATCCTCGTCGACCTCGAGCAGGTGGACCTCACGCAGCTCACCGAACTGCTGCGGGACGCCTGGCGCATCAAGGCTCCGGCGAAGCTGCGCAAGCAGTTCGACCAGATCTGACGAAAAAGCGAGGGCCCGGGCGGCGCCCGCACACCGGCCCGGACCCTCATCGGATCGGCGTGTCAGACGCCGAGCTTGAGGCCCGCCCCGGCGTCGACCCGGAGCTGCTGACCGGTGACGAACCGGGACTCGTCGGACGACAGGAACACCACGGCGTGCGAGATGTCCTCCGGCTCGACCCACGGGGTGGGCATCGCCTGCATGAACGGGAACGTGACCTTCGCGTCCTCGGCGGTCGGGTTCTCGAGGTCAGGGCGGAACGTGCGGAACATGGGCGGGCTCTGCAGCATGTCCGTGTTGCAGTTGGTGGGGTGGATCGCGTTGACGCGGATGGACTTCGGGCCCAGGGTGAGCGCGAGCGACGTGGTGTACGTCCACAGCATCTTCTTGGCCAGCCCGTAGCCGTCGCCGCCCGGGCCCTGCAGTGCCTGCTGGCCGTTCAGCCCGGTCTGCGGGACCAGCCCGGCCACCGATCCGGTCGCGATGATCGACGCGCCGGCATCCAGGTGTGGGAGAGCCGAGTGGATCGTGTTGATCACGCCGACGAAGTCGACGTCGAACGCATCGACGAATCCCTGGACCGGCACGTCGTTCCCGAGCGGTGCGATCCCGGCGTTGGCGACCACGACGTCCAGTCGCCCCAGCGTCGCGACTGCGGCGTCGAGTTCACGCTTCAGCGCGGCGCGGTCGCGCACGTCCACTTTGGCGGTGACGACCCGTCGCCCGGCCTTCTCGACGAGCCGTCCGGTCTCCTCGAGGTCGGCCTCGGTCGCCAGCGGGTACTCGTTGGATGCGATGTCCTCGCAGAGGTCGAAGGCGATGATGTCGGCGCCCTCGTCGGCGAGATGCACTGCGTGACTACGCCCCTGACCCCGTGCCGCTCCGGTGATCAGAACGACTTTCCCCGCTACCCGATTCATCTGAAGTCCTCCACTCGCTTCGGAACGTACGTCGCTGTCGCGTGAAGAATTAGAACACGTTTCACAACAAAAGTGAAACACGTTCTATCGAGAAGCCGGCGAAGGGTCCGACTGCGCTACGGCTTACGCAGCGCGGCCATGAACATCGCGTCGGTACCGTGCCGGTGCGGCCAGAGCTGGACGCTCGGCCCCTCCCCCAGATCCGGGACGCCGGGGACGAGCTCACGCGTGTCGAGTGCGGTGAGGCCGTGGCGGCGCACCGCGTCCGCGACCACCGCCACCGTCTCCGAGAGGTGCGGCGAACACGTCGAATACAGGATCACCCCGCCCGGACGCACCAGCTCGACCGCCGACGCAAGGAGTTCCCGCTGCAGTTTCGCCAGACCCGCCACGTCCGACGGCTGCCGGCGCCACCGGGCCTCCGGTCGGCGACGCAACGCACCCAGCCCGGTGCACGGAGCGTCGACGAGGATCCGGTCGTACCCGCCCTCGAGCCCGGAATCCCGGCCGTCCGCGACGTGCACATCCACCGGAAGTTCCTTCGTCGTCTTGCGGATCAGGTCCGCCCGGTGCGCCACCGGCTCCACGGCGTCGAGGCGACCGCCCTCGATACCCGCGAGAGCGCCGAGCAGAGCGGCCTTGCCGCCCGGTCCCGCGCACAGGTCGAGCCAGCGGCCCGTGTCCGGACCGTTCAGCGGCGCCAGCGACAGCGCGCGAGCGACGAGCTGGCTACCCTCGTCCTGCACCCCGGCGAGCCCCTCACGGACGGCGTCGAGCAGACCGGGATCGCCGCCGTCCAGATAAACCGCGTACGGCGAGTACCGGCCGACCTCGCCGCCGGTCGCGAGCGCGAGCTCCTCGGAGGAGATCTCCCCCGGGCGCGCGACGAGATGCACCGCCGGGCGGGCGTCGTCGGCGACGAGGGCGTCCTCGAGTTCACCGGCGGCGGGGCCGAGCGCGTCGGCGAACACCTGGGCGATCCACGTGGGGTGGGCGTGCTCGAACGCCAGCCGCCCCACCGGATCGGCGGGAGCCAGTCGCTCCACCCATTCCGCCTCGGACCGTTCCGACACCCGGCGCAGCACGGCGTTGACGAAGCCCGCCTTGCCCGGGCCGGCCTCCGCGCGGACGAGGTCGACCGACGTCGCGACGGCGGCGTGTGGGGCCACACGCGTGCGCAGCAGCTGATAGGCGCCCAGCTGGAGGACGTCGAGGAGCGGTCCGTCGATCTCGCCGATCGGCCTGCCCGCACAGTCGGCGATGACGGCGTCGAGGAGCCCGCGCGCACGGGCCGCACCGTAGGCCAGCTCGGTGGCGAGGGCGGCATCACGGCCGTCGAGGCGCCGCTCACGCAGCAGTCCGGGCAGCACGAGGTTGGCGTAGGCGTCCCGTTCCCGGACGGCGCGCAGCACGTCCCGGGCAGCGAGCCGCGGCTGGTCCAGCCCCGACTGGGATGCGTCGGGGCGGCGCGCCTGCCGGGGACGATTGTTGCGGGCCCCCGAGCCGGACTGGCCGCGGCGTGCGGGTCTTCTGGATTCGCTCATTGTGCCCGTACCTCCGCGTCGAGTCGTGCGCCTCGCGCCCAGTCGAGGGCGGCCATCTGTTTCTTGCCCTGCGGCTGGATGCGGTCGAGCCGCACCGCCACGGTGGACGTGCCGATCAGGAATCCGGACTTGGTGACGGAGATCTCGCCCGGCTCCAGCCGCTCCTCCGTCGGGGTGACGGGGCCGACCTTGACGCGCAGATCTCCGATGGTCGTCCAGGCGCCCGGCGCGGGGGTCACCGACCGGACGTGCCGGCCGACGACCGCAGCTGTTCTGTCCCACCGGATCCGGGCCGCCTCGACCGTCACCTTGGGTGCGTGCGAGACCCCGTCGGCCGATTGGGGGACCGCGGTGATCGCGCCGTCCTCGATCCCGTCGAGGACCGATTCCAGCAGCACGGCACCGCTGTCGGCCAGTCGCCCGAGGAGATCGCCGGCGGTGTCGGTGTCGCGGATCCGCTCGGTGACCACGCCGTAGACCGGCCCGGTGTCCATCCCTGCCTCGAGCCGGAACGCGCTCGCGCCAGTCATGTCGTCGCCCGCCCCGATCGCGGCCTGCACGGGGGCGGCGCCCCGCCAGGCCGGCAGCAGCGAGAAGTGCAGGTTGACCCAGCCGTGGACCGGGATGTCGAGGACCTTCTGCGGTAGCAGGGCGCCGTAGGCGACGACGGGGGCGCACTCGGGCGCGAGATCGGTCAGGTGCGCCAGGAACTCCGGTTCCGAGGGCCGCTCCGGGGTCAGCACCTCGATGCCGTGGGAGTCGGCGAGTTCACCGATCGGCGAGCGGACCACCTTGCGTCCACGGCCGGCCACGGCGTCCGGGCGGGTGATCACCGCGACGACCTCGTGCCGCGGCGACCGGATCAGCCGTTCGAGTGAGGGAACTGCGGGCTCCGGGGTTCCGGCGAAGACTATGCGCACGTCGGCGACCCACACGACGGACGGTGGACCGCTGCGCGGGCCGAAACGATACTCACGAAGAAAGCTCCCCTTTGATCGACGTTGTGCCGACCAGTCTAGGGAGTCGGACTCCGGCGATAACACTCGGCGAACAGTCGGGGGAAACGATTCCGCCGAACCGCCCACAGCGACGGCGGACGGGTATTGACTGTTCTGAGGCCGGCGCGAACGGTCGGGCCGGTGTCCCGTTTTCGATCCTCTGGAGGTAACGATGGCAGGAATTGAGAGCAAGTTCGACAAGGCGTACGAGACGAAGCCCATCGAAGAACTGGCCAGTGCCCCCGTCGCCGCCTTGCAGGGCGTGAGCGATTCCGATGCCGAACATCTGGCCGCTGCGTTCAACATCAAGACCGTAAAGGACCTCGGGACCAACAAATACTTCCTGTGGGCGCAGGCGGTCGCCAAGCTGGCGGAGTAGCAGCCACACACGAAGAAGCGGGGAGCCGTGCGGTGCACGGCTCCCCGCTTCTGTGTGGGACCTACCGGTTGCTGTCGACGATCACCTCCGGGATGCCCGCGCCGACCGGGACGAACTCGCACCGGGTGAGCGGGGTCGCGGCGGGATCGAGCGCCGACCGGACCAGATCGAGCGCGAACGGATCGTAGGGAGCCCGGAAATGTCCGGTGCCGTCCTCGGGGCATCGATCCTGGATCAGGATGTTCTCCGCCCCGGCGCCGTGCAACACCATGTTCGTGTACGGCTGGATCATCTCGTCGTACCGCGAACCGATCGTGGTGTACGCGACGCCGGGCACGGTGTCACCGCCCGTGTTGAGTGCATTCATGAACGGCGAGTTCTGCATCTGCTGGCTCACCGCGACCGACGTCACCGTGCGGGCGAAGTCCGGTCCGCCGGGAACTGCCTGCACGATCGGAACGAGGCCGTACATCACTCCGCCGTAGCTGGGGGACGCCAGCCCCACCCAGTGGTCGACGAACGGGGCGCCGCCGAGTTTGTTGACGTAGTACCTCGTGACGTTCGCGCCCTGCGAGTATCCGACGGTGTCGACCTTGGCGGCGCCGGTCGCGTCGCGTACCCGGTCGACGAACCGGCCGAACTCCTCCGCGCTCGCGACGATGTCCTCGGTGCCGTACGAATCGGCACCCGGCGCTCCGCCGTAGTTGAGTGCGAAGACGCAATAGCCGTCCGCGGCGAGCATCGGTGACAAGGCCGCCCAGTCGGCGTAGGCGCTGGCGTCCGTGCCGTGCGCGAGTACCACCGGCTCGGGATGGTCAGGTGAGGGCGTGCAGGAGAAGTCGTTCGATCCCGCCGGGGCACTGCCCGGGTGCTCGTGCGCGTACGCCGCGGCGGCGCTACGCCCGGTCTGCGGAAGCCCGGCAGTGGCGGGAACGACGGGTTGGGGCGGTGAGGCATCGTCCGCGCGAGCGGTGGACACTGCGCCGGACATCAGCAGGACGACACCCGCGACGACCGCACCGGCACCCCGAAACCTCATGATCTCTCCCGACTTCGCGCTGACATTTCTGTGAACTTTCCCAGAATGTGCACGCGCTGTCGCGTCGAGACGGCGAGCCGCCGGTGGGGTGTGGCGCCCTACGAGTCGGTCGCATCCTTGCCCGCTTCGCCCTGATCGTCTTCCGCGAGAAGCCGATACAGCGCGCGCCGCGCTTCGGTGAGAATCTCGCCGGCACGCCGCACCTGGTCGTCGTCGCCGACCGCGGCAACCTGTCCGGCGGCACCCATCAGCAGCCCGATCAGACCCCGCAGGTCCTCGGCCGGCCGGCCGACGCTTTCACGGACGTCGTCCCACGGGGTGCCGAGTTCGGTCTTGTTCGTTTCGACGAAGGCCTTGCCCTCGTCCGTCAGGCGCGCGGTCTTGCGGCCGGCCACCTTTTCGATGAGCACGAGCCCCTCGTCCTCGAGCTGCGAGAGCGCGGGGTAGATCGAGCCGGGACTGGGCTTCCACACCCCGTCGCTGCGTTCGACGATCTGCTGGATCAGCTCGTAGCCGTGCATGGGCTCGTCGGCGAGCAGCAGCAGTATCGCGGAGCGGACATCGCCGCGCCGTCCCCGTCCGCCGCGGCCGCGGCCGCGGCCGAAGTGCATGCCCGGACCGAAGCCGGGATCACCCTCGGGACCGAAGCGGCCTCGCCGGTGTCCGTGACGGTGCGGACCCTCGGGTCGTCCCGTCCGTTCGCGTCCGAATCGTTCCCGTCGGGAACCTCTGTGTTCGAAATGGAAGTCTTCCATCATCAGCCTCCTTCTGTATCGCTGATGCATCAACGATATATCGGCAATAGCGAGTCGGCAAGGCCTATTTCTGTGACGGTGGTCAATTACCCGATGCGAATCGGGTCGATCTGAACCCGGGCGGGCTGTGAGTCCTTGCGCGCACTACGCACCGCCTGCGCCTCGCCCAGCGCCTTGGCCAGCGGTTTCCCCTCGCCGCGCGGCACCCGGATCAGCATGCGCTCCACATCCGCCGGCTCCGGCGCATCGCCGGAGAACGGCAACCGCTCCCCCGCCGGCAGCTCGACCGGGCCGAGCAACTCCGCGTTCCCCGGCAGTTCGGCGAGATCCAGAAGCTCGGCGATCGCCTTCGCGCTGCCGTCGATCGCCGCCAGATGGATAGCGGGCGGAAACCCGACCTCCGCCCTTTCCTCGTACTGTGCGCGCGCATGCCCGACCGGATCCCAGCGGACCAGCGCCTGCACCGTCGGGATGCCGGAATCCGCGACCACGACCACCTGACCGCCGTCCGCGAACGGGCGCACGAGGGACGACGCCGTCATCCACCGCCGCAGGGTCTCCTCGGCGGCGCGCAGGTCGGGACGGCCGAGCAGCGCCCAGCCGTCGAGCAGCAGCGCGGCGCCGTAGCCACCCGGCATCACCGGTTCGGCCCCGACCGTCGACACGACCAGGGTGGGGCCTTGCTTCACTTCGTCGACGACGTCCGTACCGCCCGACATCCGGACCGCGACGCCGGGGAACGCGCGTCCGAGTTCCTCGGCGGTGCGTCCCGCTCCGACGACGACGGCCCGCAGCGCCCGCGCGCCGCACGCGTGGCAGCGGTGCGCGGCGTCCGCGATACCGCACCACCGGCACGCGGGTGTCCCCGCCCCGTCCGGGCCCGGGGCGGACGGCAGAGCCAGAGGACCGTTGCAGCGTCGGCACCGGGCGGGCGCCCGGCACTTGCCGCACGCGAGGCTCGGCACGTATCCGCGCCGGGGTACCTGGACCAGCAC
>NZ_BCWY01000156.1 GCF_001894825.1 Rhodococcus jostii NBRC 16295
CCCCTCTGACACTGGTGTTTGCATTCCTTGTCTTCGCAGCCCCGAAGATGGGAATTGAACTGCCCTCCTTCTTCTGGTGTGCGGTGACCGCCCTGTCCCTGTACACGGGCGCCTTCGTCTGCGAAGTCGTCCGAGCAGGAATGAATACCGTCCCGGTCGGGCAAGCCGAGGCCGCTCGATCTGTCGGATTGAACTACGCACAAGTAATGGGCACCGTGATCTTGCCGCAGGCGTTCAAAGCGATCATGCCCCCACTGTCCAGCCTTGCCATCGCCCTTCTGAAGAACACCACGATCGCGGCGGGATTCTCCGTCGCCGAGGCCGGTTCCATTCCGGCGGCAATGGCCGAGCGCGGAGAGAACCAGATGGCCACCTTGGTCTGGATCTCCGTTGGCTTCCTCATCCTGATCACTCCGCTCGCGCTAGCGCAGCGGTGGGCCGAGCGAAAGGTTTCGGTGCCCACATGACCACCCTGCTCTACGAGCCTCCCGGCCCCCGGGCGGTGACGAGAAACAAGATCTTCGACGTCGTCGTCATCGCCATCCTCGCCGGCGCCCTCGCGTGGATCGTCTACCGGCTCTACGACACCGGCCAGTTCGATGCACGGCGCTGGGAACAGTTCCAGTACACCGCTATCCAGACACAGTTGCTTGGAGGATTGAAGAACACCCTGCAGGCGGCCGCGATTGCCTCTGTGCTCGCGCTCGTGTTCGGCATCGTCCTCGCCGCCGCACGGATCAGCGACCACGCCTGGGTCCGCGTGCCCGCCACCTGGGTCGTAGAGATTTTCCGGGCGCTCCCGATGCTGATCCTGATGTTCTTCTTCTACTTCGGATCGATGCAATACAATCTCGGTCTCTCCCCGATGTGGGCGGTCGTTCTGGGCCTGACCCTCTACAACGGTTCTGTCCTGGCGGAGATCTTCCGCGCCGGTCTCGTCGCGGTGCCGCGCGGTCAACGCGAGGCCGGCTATGCGATCGGCCTGCGCAAGCATCAGGTTGTCCGCATCGTCCTATTACCCCAGGCGGTCCGCACCATGCTTCCCGCCATCGTCAGCCAGCTGGTGATCATCCTGAAGGACACCGCCCTGGGATTCATCATCACCTACAACGAGCTCCTTTATGTTGGGCGGCAGATGGGTTCGCGACCCGAGTTCGGATTTCCCTATCTTCCGACGTACATCGTCATCGCGATCGTCTACATCGGGTTGTGCTCGATGTTGACGATGCTGGCCAATCGCCTTGAACGCCGCAGTAGCAGCAGTGCCGGCACAGCGCGCGCTCTCGCACCGCGCTGACCGGCGCCCGGGGCTGACGATCCGCGCGGCAGGTGCCCCCGGTTCCAGTCTCGACTGACAGCTGCCGAACGGCCGGGCTCACGACCCCGAGAACCGCAAATCTGCACCACACTGCTCTACCGCCAAGTCAGAGGTCACCAACACCGGTCCCAACGAAGACTGAACGCTGGTGCCTGAGCGGAGAACAGCTCTCGCCCCAGGCACCAGCGTTATGTGCGGCTCGCAGGGAGGGTGACCCTGACCGAGATTTACGCGGGATTGCACTCGCGGACAATCATTTCCATGGGGAGCACGCGCTCCGGCCTGACCGAGGAATCTTCGTCGCACCGTATCGATCGACGAGCAGCACTCCTTCGCCGCCGACTGGCAAAATCATCACCTGACACGAGAAATCCGGTGGGGTGCGGCTGTCCACAGCCGCACCCCACCGGAGGTTCTCGTCAATTTCAGTGAAGTTCCTGCTTCCCAGAGTCTGGGCCAGGTGGGTCTATTCCAGGGAGGAAGCTACTGCCCCCGAGAGTTCTGCCAGGGGGATGCTCGGCGACTGCGTGGTCGTGTCCAGGCTGAGGCGCTGCAGCGACTGCTGGTCCTTCCATCCGGCACCGGAGAGCACCAGCACGACGACATCGCCGGACCGCAGAACGCCTGCCTCCCTGTCGACGAACGCGGCGGCAAGGCTGATCGCACCGGCGGGTTCGACCAGGATCCCGCACCGCGTCGCCAACAGCGACTGAGCGTGATGGGTCTGTTCGTCGGTCGGCGAGCTCACGTGGCCACCGGAGTTCCGGATCGCCGCCACGGCGGTGTCTTCGTCGAAGAGCACTTCGATCTGCAGGCCGCTGATCGCGCTCATCTCCTTTTGCCGTGTCACCGTTTCACCCAGCGCTGCCCGAAGTGTCGGATTCAGTCGTGGTTGGCAGCCCACCAGTCGGGGTATGGACGATCTCCCCCGATAGCCGCGGGCCAGGCCGGTGAGGAGACCGCCGCCGCCGACCGGGCAGTACAGGAGGGAGGCTGAGGGGACCTCGATGTCGAGTTCGGCGCTGACCGAGTCGAGCCCTGCCATAGCGTCCGGGGAGTGGGTGAACGAGGGCGTGGCGATGAAGAGGTTGTGCTCGTCCGCGACGGCGGAAACGGCCTCGATGGTCGAGGCCAGTGCTCCTTGGCTGGGATCGAAAGACCTCTGGACAGGGATCGTTCGGCCTCCGAGGGCGCGGATCTGTGCGAGCTTGGCGGCGGGAGCGTCGGGGCGGGTGACGGTGATCGCGGGAAGCCCGGCGTGGGCCGCGTACGCGGCGCAGGAGGCGCCGGCGTTGCCCGAGCTGATGCCGATCAGCCCGCGGTAGCCGCCGGAAACCGCCAGTTGCGCGGCGCGCGCAGCAAAGCGGTCCTTGAAGGAGCCCGTGGGGTTGAGATGTTCACACTTGACGAATACCGCTGCCACACCGAGCAGGTCGGCCAACTGCGGGGAAAGGTCGAGAAGAGGCGTCTGTCCCTCTCCGAGTGACCACTTCCCCGCCGCAGGTTCTTCGGTGGGGGGACGCTGTGCCGATTGGGTCGTCATGGGAACTCCCTCGCTGTCGTCTCTTCTGGTGTCGGTGCGGTGATTGAAGTGGGAGGTGAACACCACCGACGTTGACCGCGGCGAGCACTCCCCCGGTCCTCGGTGTCGAGCAGGTAATTGCGGAACTCATTCGACTGTCGCGGTCATCGCATGGATGGTCGCGTGCTCGGTGGCGTTCTCGTCGTCGAACAGGGGACGGATCCCCTGCGCAGCCATGATCTGGTCATTGCTCGCGCCCGCGGCGATCATCGGCCAGACGAGCGCGTCGTCACTGACGAGGAAGTCGATCACCACCGGTCGGTCGTTGATCGCCCGCGCCTGCGCAATGACGGTGTCGACGTCGCTCTCGCGCTCGCATCGGAAGGCGGCGCAGCCGAGTGCCTCGGCGAGCTTGACGAAATCGGGGATTCGACGTGAATGGGTGGCCAGGTCGATGTCGAGTAGCGTCCGCCGTAGTGGATTGACTGAAGTTGCTTGACCATGCCGAGATTGCCGTTGTTGATCAGGGCCACCTTGACCGGCACCCCTTCGATCGCGGCCGTCGCCAGTTCCTGATTGGTCATCTGGAAGCATCCGTCACCGTCGATCGCCCACACTTCCCGTTCGGGTGCAGCGATTTTCGCTCCGAGCGCCGCCGGGACGGCGTACCCCATGGTGCCGAGACCGCCGGAGTTCAACCATGTTCGAGGGTTCTCGAATTCGATGAAGTGGGCCGCCCACATCTGGTGTTGTCCGACGCCGGAGACGTAGATCGCGTCGGGCCCGGCGGCCTTCCCCACCGCTTCGATGACGAGTTGCGGCGACAAGGTGCCGTCGGCGGGTCGGTCGTAGCTGACCGGGTACGTGCGCTGGATCGCGTCCAGCGACGCCCGCCACTCCTGCAGATCCGGGACCGGTCCGGTGCCACGTGCGAGGCGAAGGGCGTCGATGAGTGCCCGGACGACCTGCCGGCAGTCTCCGACGATCGGGACGTCGACGTACCGGTTCTTGCCTAGCTCGGCGGCATCGATGTCGGCGTGAATCACCCGCGCATTCGGGGCGAACGACTCCACGTGGCCGGTGACGCGGTCGTCGAAGCGTGCGCCGAGGGTGATCAGCAGGTCGCTGCGCTGCAGTGCGGCCACCGCCGCGACGGTTCCGTGCATACCGGGCATTCCGTAGTGCAGCGGGTGACTGTCGGGAAATGCGCCCAGGGCCATCAGGGTGGTGACGACGGGAATCCCGGTGAGTTCGGCGAGCTCACGGAGTTCGACTGCGGCGCCGGCCTTGATGATGCCGCCGCCGACGTAGAGCACTGGAGCGGAGGCGGAGCTGATCAGCGCTGCCGCGGCACGGATTTGCTTGGGGTGGGGGCGGGTCTTGGGTCGGTAGCCAGGCAGGTGTGTCTCTGGGGGCCAGGAGAAGGTGGTCGTTGCTTGGAGCACATCCTTGGGGATGTCGACGAGCACCGCACCGGGCCTGCCGCTGGAGGCGAGGTGGAAGGCTTCGGCAATGGTTCGGGGAATCTCGGCGGCGTCTGTGACGAGGAAGTTGTGTTTCGTGATCGGCATTGTGATGCCGGAGATATCGGCTTCCTGGAATGCGTCGGTGCCGATGAGCCCGCGGGAGACCTGGCCGGTGATCGCGAGGAGCGGAACGGAGTCCATCTGCGCATCCGCCAGCGGGGTGACCAGGTTCGTCGCACCGGGTCCGGACGTGGCCATGCAGACACCCACTCTGCCCGTGGCTTGGGCATAACCGGTGGCGGCGTGACCGGCACCTTGCTCGTGCCGCACCAGCACATGTCGCACTCTGGTCGAGTCGAGCAATGGGTCGTAGGCGGGCAGGATGGCGCCACCGGGAATGCCGAAGACGCAGTCGACGCCGAGTTCCTCGAGCGAGCGCACCACTGCTTGCGAGCCGGTGACTGCTACCGGCAGCCGCTGGACTTCGACGTCAATGTCGGCGGTGTCGGTGTCGGTGTCGGTGTGGTCGTGCTCGTGGAGTTGAGTCGGTGTACTCACGGGTGTCCTCTGCTTGGGGTGGGCTGTCGTCAAATCGGCACCTCAGCGAAGGGGATCCGGTCCTGCCTGCGCGGCCTGGCGGGCCTCCTCGGGTCGGTGGCGCGACCGACTAGGGATCAGCACGTCCGGCGCTCGGCAATCGCGACGAGTTCAGGCGCGGCGTCGTCCCCCGGGGGGCGACGCGCGGACGGCGGTGGCATCTCCCTGCTCCGCGACACGCCCACGCGGGCAGAGCGATATGCATCCGTTCGTCTGATCAGGCGAGGCAGTGTCGGGAGCGCCGAGGGTCCTTGCCGCAGTGCTGCCCTGCTCGCGTAGATGGGAGTTGGAGCAGGGCATCGGGAGCTACCTGGGACTGTGTGTGCTCGCGTAGAACCAGTCCGCGGCGGTCACATAGTCGAATGTCGGCAGGCCGATCTGCTCACGCAACGCCTCCGAGGTCAGGGTCAGATCGCCGCATTCGAGGCAGACGGCGCTGATGTCCGGGTCTTCCGTGACTGCTTGGCGGACAAGGTCGACGGTCTGGGTAATGATGGCCGGGATATCGTGCAGCCCGCCCGCTGCGAGGACCTGTTCCTGGAAGGGGCCTGGGTTCTCCAGGCCTCGAACGACGATTCGGTCATGATCGACCGCACCGGCCGCGGTCAGGCACCGGGAGTCCACGCCTGTGGCGTTCGCGGCAACGATCAGGACCTTGCCCGCACCGATCAGATTCTGGATGGACGGCAACTGGGTCAGCGCAGATGTCAGCACTGGTATACGCAGGTCACGGGTGAGGTCGCGCTGGTAGGGGGTGAAGTAGCCGCACGTGGTCATTACCATGTCTGCGCCGGCTGTGACGAGCTCGCGCGCCTGGGCGAGGACGATCGGATACAGCTGTGGGTCGGCCCGCAGCGCCGGTTCGAGCAGGTCAGGGGCCAGCCAGCGGATGATGGTGGGGAACGCGTAGGTGGCGGGGTGGGCGGCGGCGCCGGGAACCATGTCGATGTGTCCAAGACCGATGACGCCCATCGTGCGCGGAGTCACCAACGCTGCCTGTGGTGTTACCCCCGTCTCCGCATCTCTGGTGGTCATGCCCGCTCCCCCGCGGTGAGGAACTCGGTCTGATCGGATTTCGTCACCGGTGGTGTCGCAGCGCGGCGACGCGCTCGTCGCGACAGGCCTTTCGCTGCGGCGACTCCGATCAGGCAGAACACAGCAATGTAGGTGGCGACGGCCATGCTGCCGTATTGGGTGACGAGCCAGGTGGCGATGAACGGGGCGGGGCCGCCGCCGATGATCCCGGCGAGATTGAAACCGAGCGACGATCCGCTGTAGCGGGTTTCGGCGGGGAAGTTGTTCGCGATCAGGACAGGTTCCGGCGCGAACATCGCGGCGTAGGGAATCAGGGAGAACAGGATGACAAGGGCGGCGCCGACGAGGGATCCGGAGTCGATGACCGCGAAGTAGACGAAGCCGAAGACGGCCATCACGCAGGCGCCCAGGATGAAGGTGCGCTCGTGACCGATCCGGTCCGAGTAGTGACCGGCGAGGATCATTGCCGCTGCTGAGATCAGGGCGGCGGCAGAGACCAGAAGCAGCAACGTGTTGCGACTGTAGGACAGCGTGTCCGTGCCGTAGGACAGGATGAAGGCGATGAAGATGTAGACCGGGATCATCTCCGCGCTCTTGAGGAGGGCGGCAAGAAGTATCTCGACCGGCGACTGGCGCAGCAGGTCCTTGAGCGGGGCTTTGCTGATTCTGCCGGAGTTCTTGAGTTTCTGAAATTCGGCGGTTTCGGGGACGCCGTTGCGGATCCAGATGCCGACGAAGACGAGGATCACACTGGCGAGGAACGGGATTCGCCATCCCCAGGTCATGAATGCTTCGGTCGGCATTCCGAGACTGACAGCAAGGAACGCCAGGTTTGCAACGCCTATGCCAATGGTGCCGGCCGCTTGCGGGAAGCTGCCGCGGAAGCCCTGGCGGCCCTTGGATCCGGATTCCATGGCCAAGAGCACGGCACCGCCCCACTCACCGCCCACTCCGATCCCCTGCAAGGAACGCAAGAAGACCAGCAGGGCTGGTCCCCAGAAGCCGATCTCCTGGTAGCTGGGAACCAAGCCGATCCCCACGGTTCCGACACCCATGAGGATGATCGTCGCCAGAAGCGACTTCTTACGTCCGACACGATCACCGATGTGCCCGAAAATCGCGGCGCCGAGTGGGCGGGCGAGGAATCCGACGAAGTACGTCGAGAACGCCAGCAGCACTCCGACGACCGGACTTGCCTCCGGGAAGAAGAGTTTCGGGAAGACCAGGGCGGCGGCCGCGCCGTACAGCATGAAGTCGTACCATTCGATACCCGCACCGACGGTGCTGGCGAAAACTGAACGCTTTACTGCACTGGATGATTCAGGGACAGGGGTGCCTGCAGCGGCACTGTGTGGGGGCATGGGTTCCTCCGGGGAACACGGCGCGGAGTCGGGGAAGAAGGGGCGATCCTGCCTGCCCTGACCTGTGGGCAAACAGGGGTGATTTAGTTCAGAACCTCGGGTTCGTTCTCGAAGATCTGGTCGGCGAGGATGCGGAAACTGTGGCGGGCCATGTTGGCGTTGCCGAACTGTCGGTGGGCCATCTCCGCTTCCTCGTCGCTCATGATGCGCGGCGTCCCAGCGGCTTCGGCCATCAGCTGCATCTGGCATGCGCGTTCCATCGCGATGAACCACCACGCGGCTTCCTCGACGGACCCGCCGGTAGTCAGCAGGCCGTGGTGGCGCAGGATGGCGGCCTTGTTCTTCCCCAGAAGGGCGGCGATGCGTTCGCCTTCGTCACGCTCGAGCACCAGCCCCTTGTACTCGTCGAACAGCACGTGGTCGTTGTAGAACGCGCACGATTCTTGGATGATCGGATCCAGCTTTTTGCTCAGCGTCGACCAGGCGCGACCGTGCAGCGTGTGAGCGTGCGCGACGGCAACGACATCCGGGCGAGCCTCGTGGATGGTCGAGTGGATGGAGAATGCGGCCTTGTTGGTGCGCAGCTTGCCTTCGACGATCTTGCCTTCTCCGTCGAGCAACAGCAGATCGCTGACCTTGATGCGGGAGAAGTGAACGGCGAACGGGTTCACCCAGAAGTGATCGGCGAACTCCGGGTCACGTGCGGTGATATGGCCGGCGATGCCCTCGTCGAAGCCGAACTTGGCGAAGATCCGGAACGCCGCAGCGAGCTGCTGCTTCCGATGCTGGCGCTCGGCTTCGTACGAATTTTCCCTCTCAGGCAATTCCCCGAGATCGAGCAGGGCGACGTCCGCCTCCGGGGCCTGCGGTTCGTTGGTCACAATATCCTCCTGTATCGACTGCGAAGCCTCCCCAGTGTGTTGCCTCTGAGGCAATTCTGTCAAGGATTTGCGGGGGCCCACTTGCGCTGCATCAAGGCAATACCGCGCGTTGAGATCTTTCACTTGCCTTACGGGTCAACCCAGTCGACTGTTCCGAGTCGGCACTGTCACGGAACGCCGCCGGTCGTATACTGTTTGCCAATATGACAACAGGGGACCTCGACGAGGAAACAGCCCATCATCTTCGGGAGACGCGGACCCGTCACGGTCTGACGCTCGCAGAAGTTGCTGAGCGCATCGGTGTGTCCACCACGCATATGTCACGCCTCGAACGCGGTCAACGGCAACCTTCGATCGGCGTCCTTCGTCAGCTGGCAGCGGTATATCAGGTCGGAATCGGCGAACTGGTCGGGGAGAACGCCGCAGCACAGCGCAAGATCGTGCGCGCGGACGCACCTCCGCACCTCGAGGAGACCGACGATGGCCCATACGCGACACTGACCGGCTTGGTCGGCCACAGCGGCCTCGGGGTGGTGCAACTCGACATCACCGATGACGATGGGCGACATCAGGTTCGCCGACATGAAGACGAGGAATGGATCTACATCCTCCGAGGCGAACTCAAACTCGAACTCGGCGCTGAACACATCACGCTCCGCACTGGCGATTCGATACATTTCGACGCCCGCACTCCACATCGACTGATGTCCGCTGTGAGTACGAGCACCCGGATTTTGATCGTGTGCGCCCCATCGCGCACGCCCCCTACCAACGGCCATATCTAGCGCCACGAACCTCACATCACCCAGTGGTGAGCGCTGCATCTTCGGGAGCACGTCCGTAGCGGTTTCATCGCTCACACCGTCATCGTGAGGCTCGATACCCGCGCTGTGCCAGCGGGACAATGCGGATGCATTCCCGCTGCCGTCGGCAGCTAGCCGACCCCGCGGTCGGCGAGAATCCGGTCACGAACGTGTTCGCGGCCTCCAGTTCCTCTGCACGTCGACCGGCGAATCACAATGCGTCAGAAAATTATTCGAATAGACATGACCGGTCATCCTGCGCTGGCCTATCGCTGCGATGGGCAGTCCTAGCAGGGGCGGCAGGACCGCGTCGGTCACGTAGCGCGATCGGCGATCCCGGCCTAGCCCGTCCCTGACCGAACAGCCACTCCGGGCAGGTCACTCGCTGTCCGGGCTGCCTGCTCGATGCGCATTACGACCGCCGTCGTGAGTTCCCCGGCAGAAGCTCACTCTCACGGAACCGCCGGAGCACCGTGGCATCCATGAATTGCAGTGCGGCGACAGTTTGAGTTGCCACGGCGTCTCGACACGCTGACGAATACATTCGACGTTGTGCAGGTTGTCACCTGACATAGGTTTGAACCCTGCCTCGATGGTATGGCTTCGAATCAAAGGCTCTCACCCCATCCGAACTGGCCTTTTACCGACATACACCGTGCTTCGACAGGTTCTTCACCCTGGAATCCGATATACCGCCTTTTGTCCTGTGCCTAAACATGGTGAGGGGGTGCCACGGGCGGCGCGGCGGAGGGGGGATCAGCAGATCCTTCCGATTCCCCGGCCGGTGTACCGACCCCGACGGTGCCCTGTCACGACAAACGATGATCCGTCCCCGATCCGGTGGCGTTCCCGCTTCTCGAGGTCCTGCGGGACCGCTCCAGCGCGGAAGCCGGAGTTTCTTGCTGCGCTCCGGGCGGACGCAGGTTAGCCGGCCAGGATCTTGGCCAGCGCCGCCGAGAACCGGCGTGCGCGGTCAGTGGTGATCGTGGACGCGGTGACACGGAGCGCATTGTGGGGCCGGTCCGGTGTCGCCGCGAACTGTGCGCCGTCGCGGACCAGCCACCCCTGGCTGGCGAGGCGGTCGACGACGGGCGTGGAATCCCGCTCGAGTGGAACCCAGACGTTGAGACCGTCCATCGAGTCGGGAACATGGATGTTCCGTGCGCTCAGGGCGCCCGTCAGGGTGGTCCGGCGGTGCCCGTAGGTGCGGCGGGCCTCGGCGAGTTGGTCAATTACGTCCGGGTCTCCGAGTAGATCCGAGGTCAGTCGTTGTTGCAGGTGGCTGACCCAGTTGGCGCCGGCGCGTAGCCGGGTGCTCAGCCGGGCGCCGGTGTCGACATCTGATGCCACGATGGCCACGCGCAGGTCCGGGCCCAAGAACTTCGACACCGAACGGACCAGAGCCCAGCGTGTGGTGCTCGCCGGGGCGAGTCGGTGGTACGGCTTGCTGGAGATGGCGGAGAAGTGATCGTCCTCGATGACCAGGACATGCGGGAAGTCGGCGAGCACCGCGCCGAGGGCCTCGGCGCGCTCGGCGGTCAGGCTGTTTCCGGTGGGGTTGTGCGCGCGGGGGGTGCAGACCACCGCGCGCACACCGCTGCTCAGTGCGCGGTGCAGGTCGTCCGGCGTGATCCCTTCCGCGTCGACACGAACCGGTACGGCCCGAAATCCGTTGACCCTGAGCGTCCCGACGCTGGCGAGAAAGCACGGATCTTCGATGGCAACCGCGTCTCCGCGGGTCAGGTGCGCGGTAAGCAGTCGTTCGACCGCGTCGACCGCACCGTTGGTGATCGTGATCGCGAAGGGCCGGCGCACTTCAGGCTCGATTGAGGCCCGTGCCCACTGCTCGAGCTGGGGGTCCGTGGCCGCAGTGCCGTACAACGGCGCCGAGTACGACGTGCGCCCGAGTGCAGCCCCGAGATCGGGAAGCAGTTCGGGATCGGGATTGCCGCTGGAGAGGTCGACATGACCGGCTAGAGCGATGCTCCCTTCCCCTTCGAGTGAGGGAATCGCCCGGACAAAGGTGCCCCGTCGCCCCCGTGTTTCTGCGACACCTGCGGCAACGAGTAGGCGATACGCGGCGGCGACGGTGTTCCGATGTACCCCCAGTTCACTGGCGAGTTCACGGATGGGGGGTACGGAGTCGCCCGGGCACAGCATGCCTGCACCGACGAGGTTGCGGATGCTCTCGGAGATCTCCCCTGCCGTGCCGCCCTCGATACCTGATGTCACCTGGTCGATCGCCACGCTGTTCACGGGTCCCAGCGTATTACCACGTGACAAAAAATGGGAGCCGTGGTTCAATTGTCATGTGACAAAGTGATGCGTTGGTAGGCCACCTGCGCGTGATTCCCGCCGCCCGCCACCTGTCGTCGTCCGGGCGCCCAGCTCAGCCCCTCGACCAAGAACCCCGAAGGAGATCAGCATGATCTTGCCCGAGCACTTCCAGTTGTCCGACGAGGCGATCGCGGCGTCGTTGCGCACCGGCGGCTTCGGCCACCTGGTCACTCCCGGCCCCGAGACCCTCGAGGTGACCTCGATGCCTCTGCTGTACAACGCCGAGAAGCACGTGATCGAAGGCCATCTCGCCCGTGCAAATCCGCACTGGCAGTACACCGCTCAGGGCGAGTCCCTGGTGATCCTTCCCCGCCCGGACGCGTACGTGACCCCGGAGTACTACCCGAGCAAGTACCTGCACCAGAAGGTCGTTCCGACCTGGAACTACGAGGCGCTCTACATCTATGGGCAGCTGGTGGCGCACGACGACAAGGATTGGCTGCTCGAGCACGTCACCGCCTTGACGGCTCAACATGAGGCAGGCCGGGACAAGGAGTGGAAGGTAACCGATGCTCCGGAGAAGTTCATCGACGTGCAGCTGCGCGGGATCGTTGGCATCGAACTGCAGGTCTCCCGCGTCTACGGCAAGGCGAAGATGAACCAGAATCGGACCCCCGAAGACCGCTCCGGTGTCATCCGGGGACTGGAGAAGGGAACCCTCCCCGAGCGAGAGACCGCGGCCGCGATGATCGCTGCCGGCCTGGACAACGCTTGAACAACCCGCGACCGTACCCCCGCATCGATGTCACCGACCGGCAACGGCGGCGCGTGAGCGCCGTTCTTCGCTGAAAGCGCGCGAGGGCACAACGATCAACAGGATGAAACATGAGAAATCACAGCGTGATTCCCGTCTATGTTCAGGATTCCGCCCTGCCGACGCCTGATGTTCGGGAGTTGGCCTTCGCCACCGTCGATGGTGAGGCGCTTCCGGACTTCATACCCGGCGCACATGTGCACGTCCATCATCCGAGCGGGATCCAGCGACAGTACTCTCTCATCGGCTCACCTTCGGATCGATCCCGTTACCGGATTGCCATCCGCCGGCAAGACGACGGCAGAGGGGGGTCGTTGGCATTCCACGACGCCCTGACCATCGGTGAGAAGCTCGCGATCTCGTCCCCGGTCGAAGGGATGACCATCGACACGACCGCGCGACACCACGCCTTCATCGCGGGCGGAATCGGTGTCACCCCAGTCATCGGACTCCTCCATGCCCTCCCCGACGGCGCTGACGCCGAGGTGCACTACTGTGTCCGGTCGGTCCCTCGCCACCGCACCGTACATCGACGTGCTCAAATCACTCGGTGCACGCGTGAGGCTGTATGACGAGTCGGCGGGCGAGCTCCTCGACGTCGCGGCTCTGACCCGGGAGCTGCCGCACGGTTCGACGGTCTATCACTGCGGGCCCGCGGGGCTGATGGCGGCCGTGGAGGAGGCCACCGCCGGTTGGGACACCGACAAGGTGCGCTCGGAGAGCTTCGGCGGTGACGTCCCGGTCGACGGAACAACCCTCGGCGACCCGTTCGAAGTCGAACTGGCGTACTCGGGCGGAAAAGTTGTGCAGGTCGGTAGCGACGAGACCATGCTCCGAGCCCTGTTACGCGAGAAAGCCCCCGTGGACTACTCCTGCGAAGCGGGCGAGTGCGGCACCTGCATACTCGACTACCGAAACGGGTCGGTCGAGCACCGCGACACGGTCCTCGAAGACGACGAACGGGGAGAGATGATGACTCCGTGCGTGTCCCGCGCCCGCGGCCGTATCGTCATCGACCTCTGAACGACCTTCCCCCGGTCACGCGACCGCCCTGCACATCCCCTTCCGCAAAAGCGGTGGGTGCGACTCGATCGAGTCGCACCCACCGCTTTTGCGGTTTGCAGGCAGCTTCAGGCGCTGCCCGGCGCCGTCGGGGCTGCGTTGCACATGATGGTTCAGTTGATGTCTGCCTGACCGACGCCGTGGCCGTTTGACGTGGGTT
>NZ_BCWY01000157.1 GCF_001894825.1 Rhodococcus jostii NBRC 16295
GGCGCTGCGCGCGGAGGCCGAGAAGATTCCGCCCGCGGTGATCGAGAGGCTCGGTGTCAGCCTGGCCGAACTCGAAGAACTTCACGACGTTCTCACCCGCGTCAATCAGGCTGCGCTCAGAGCGGGCGCGCTGGATCAATGAGGGCAACAATGTCGAATTCGACTTCAGTACAACGTGAACAGGCAGTTCCCATGTCGCGAAAGACGCAACGAACCCGGCCCGGACCCCTGCAGTGGCTGGGCTATGCGGTAGGCCGCACACTTCCCGACTCCATGCAGGACTGGGTCCGCAACGACCTGGTCGGTGACTGGGCGGTTCCCCGGCACCTCGTTCGCAGCATGGTTCCGTTCGTTCCGGTCTTCGCCGCGTTCTTCCTATTCCCGGGACCGGTCGGGCTACGAGCCTCGATGGTCCTGCTCGGCGTGCTCCTCGCTGTGTTCTACGCAGTGTCATACATGGCGCAGAACCGATCTCGACGCCTCGAGAGGCACGGATTGCCGCCCGATCTGGAGAACCCGAAGAAGGCGTCCCGCCACGATGCCGAAAAGGCCGCGTACGAGAAGCTCCACGGACCCGCCGACGCAGAGGTCATCAATCGGCGGAATGGTAACGAGCTCACCTAGGTCATGTCTCCTAATAGTGTGAGCGACAAGATGATTCCGGCGAGCAGGAATCCGGAGCAGTAGGTGAGGGCGAGTTTGTCGTGGCGGGTGGCCACCGCGCGCCACTGTTTCGCCTTGTCGTGCGCTCGATTTCACCAGACTGGACAGTGCGGGTATGGTCCGCCAAAGTGTCCCAGCGTCGCCGCGGACCAGCCTGTGCCTGCTAGCAGGGATTGTCGGTGTATCCCGCGACCTCCTACTCCGTGGCGTCACGTTGCGGCGCGGCGCCATGACCGATAGCACTGTCGTCTGTTTCACGCGAGGGCCGTGGAGGGTGGGCGCCTCGCTGATACGTGTGCGGAATTGATGCCCGACGCTCGTGGGTGGATAAACCGTCCCAAATTCCGTGTGGCTCGGAGGTACTCACTGCGTAGGCACGGCATCTCTCCGCGACAGGACAGGTAGCGCAGAGTTGTTTAGCGGCGCGTTCCCTTCCGGATCGCTGGCGCAAGGACTCTCCATCTTGTGGAAAGAACAGGTCGGTCCCCATCCCGCGACATCTGGATTGCCGTTGCCATTCAAGCTCATGGCCGAAGAGGTCTTCGTACATTTCGGCCCCGAGCGTTGGCCGTGCGCAGTGAAATGCCTGCGTTCGTGGTGTCGGCTTCATCGGCCTCGGCGCCGACACTCTTCATGCGTCCGACCATGACGGATGTGACCGCAGGCACCACATGGCTCCAGGTTGAAGGCGAGGCTGATCACCCTCGCAACAAATAGAATGAACAATATTCGAAACGCTGTCTTCGCTGGATGGCTCCAGCTGTCGAAGAACCCCGCGTGGGATTGTGACCGACCGTCAGGTCGCGGTGGGTTCGAAGTGAAGTATCCATACTTCCCCGGTGGCGAAATTGGGGACGTCGGCTTGGGCGGCGGCGCCTTCGGGTGATGTCAGCGCTGCGGACATGGCCTCTGCTGAATCGAAGTCCGCCTCGAAGATCGCGCCGTACGGGGCGGCGCCTTCAGCCGCGGCAACATCGACCGTGTAGCGGATTGCTCGGACACCGGGAAGCTTCCGTGCGAGGGGAAGGTGGGTGTCCTGGTAGTACGTGCGGAAGGCGTGAGGGTTGGTGGGTTGGCCGTAGAGCACCATCAGGGTGTACATCAGGTTCCTTTGATCAAGAGAGTGGTCATGGTTGGACAGGGTCGTGCCGCGCGTGGCGGACGACGGCGACGCACCCGCCGCCGCGACGACGACCCCACGGACGAGGTCGGGGCGGTCCGCGGGCCAGTATTTGCGGTGCTGTTCGGTCACGGTCGATCGTCGGGAAGCGGGTTCTGGGTGGGATCCCACCGGACAAGGACACGCTCGGGGCCCCGGAAGGACGTGTTCGGCGAGTACGTCCACTCCTGCCCCTTCACCAGATTCAGGTGCGGGAGCCGCTTGGTGGTCTCCTCGAGCATCACTCGCATCTCCATCCGGGCCAGCGCTTGCCCCAGACAGAGGTGGGTACCCCATCCAAAAGCCACATGCTCGTCGGCGTTCTCACGGGTGATATCGAAGCGGTCGCCATCGTCGAACACGGCGTCGTCGTGGTTGGCCGACCCCGTGAGCAGGAGGATGCGTTCACCGGCGGCGATGTCGAAGCCACCGATCGTCACCGGGCGCGTGGTCACTCGCCGCCAGGCCGGCACCGAGGACGCGTAACGCAGGATCTCCTCGACCGCGTTCGGAATGAGCGAGGGATTGTTGCAGAGTAGCTCCCACTGCTCACGATTCTCGAGCAACACCTTGAAACCGTTCGCGGCCGCGTTCGTAGTGGTCTCGTGAGAGGCGTACAGGTGGCTCTGCATGATCGAGGCAAGGTAGGTCTTGTCCCAGATGTCGTCGTTGCCGGCCTTCTGCCATGCCTTGATCGCATTGCTCATATAGTCGTTGCCGGGATTCTCGATCAACCGCTCGACGTGTTCGCGAGCGTACTCGAGGTAAGCGGCGAATTCGCCTGCCAACTCCACCTGCTGCTCATCGCTCGGACGCCCCCAGATCCACAGCGCGAAGCGGGACGCGTAGCCGCGAGCGCGTTCGATCTCGGCCTCCGGTACCCCCATCAACACGAATGCCGTCAGGGCCGGTACCTGGAATGTCATGTCCGCGACCATGTCGCCGTCGCCGGTCTCGACCATCGCGTCAAGGCAGTCACGAACGAAGCGGCGGGTCGTCGGCTCGATCTCGGCGATCCGGTCATCGGTGACACCCTTGCGTAGCACCCGGCGCCGCTTGGTGTGCAACGGCGCGTCCTCGTCGACCAGCATTGTCGAGGGTACGAAGTCGACGGCGGCGAGCTTCTCCATCGCGGCCGGGCAGGGCGGCTTGATCAACTCGCCTGCGGCGGTGGCACTGTACGACTCGGTGTCTTTGAAGATGGAGACGACATCCTCGTAGCGGCTCACCACCCAGTATCCGATCTCGGGGCTGTAGAAGACCGGTTCTTCGCTGCGCGCGCGGGTGAACACGGCGTACGGGTCCTGCAGGTATTCCTCGTCGAACGGATTGAAATCCGCCGCAAACTGGCTCACCGGGCATTTGCCGGGGGGCGTTGCCGAACCATGCGGCGCAGAGGTGGTTTCAGTCATGTCGGTTCTCCTATGAATGGGCGGTGTATAGGCACGCCGGGCGGCGACGCGCCAGAGGAACGGGAGAGGCGGTCGTGCCTCGTCAGAGATCGAGTACGAGCCTTGCTGAATGGGCGCGTGAGCAGCAGATCATCATCACGTCGTTTTCGGACTTCTCGTCCTCGTCGAGGATCTGATCGCGATGATCGACCTCGCCTTCGAGGACCGTTGTCTCGCAGGATCCGCAGACACCTTCGGCGCAACTGTTCGACGCCTTGATGCCACAGGCGAGAACAGCGTCGAGGATGGTCTGGTCGGGCGCGACGGTCAGGGTCTTGCCCGACCTCGACAGTTCGACTTCGAAGGCCACCTCGGCGTTGGGGTCGAGTTCGACGGCGGTGCCTGAGAAACGTTCGGCATGCAGTTGTTTCGACAGGCCGAGCTCGGCGCAGCGGGCGGCGAGTGCGTCGAGAAGCCGTTCGGGTCCGCAGCTGTAGATGTGCACCCCCGGATCGAGTTGCGATCCGAGAAGGTCGTCGACGTTCATGCGGGTTTCCTCGTCGGACACGCAGAACTGGACATTGTCCTGATCGCCGAGCTGCTCGACGAAGGCCATCTTCGTGCGTGTGCGGCCGGCATAGATCAGCCGATGCGGGCGCTCCCGAGCGGCAGCGGCCCGCATCATCGGAAGTATCGGCGTGATTCCGATACCACCGGCGATGAATAGATACTCGTCGGCAGGTTTGAGCGAAAAATTGTTCCGCGGAAGCGATGTGGTGAGCGTTGTACCCTTGGTGACCTCCTCGTGGATGTACTGCGATCCACCCCGGCTGTTCGGATCCCGCAGAATCGCGACCTCGTAGCGGGAACGATCACCGGGGTCGCTGTGCAACGAATACTGTCTGATGAGGTCGCCGGGTAGGTGAATATCTATGTGAGCGCCTTCTTCCCATACAGGCAGGTCCTCTCCCGTGCTGTCTATCAAACTCAGGGTGAGTACGTCGTCACATTCGCTGCGGACCTCATCCACGATCAGATGCAGAACTGACGTCGAATCGGATGCGACGGTGGACATAACAGCCTCCATGGCTTGGGAAGCGGGAGAATCCGCTAAATTGAGCGACTTTCCGTTCAAGGACGTGGGGGCCACGCACCGATTCCGGATGTGTTGGGCCTCACCAACTACGCTACGAAGTTGCCTGCGCCATATCTATCCCCGCAGCGGCGCGGACTATCCACGCAGCGACACCGGTTCTCGCCGGATCTGATGACGTGCCGGTGGCATGCTTTTCCCACTGGGTGACCATCAGTGCAGATCGACGCAGGGCAGCACCCCGCGCAGCACCGCCCTCGAGGGCAACGGACAGTCAGGGTGGGAGATCACTTGCGGTCAGCTCGTCAACGAAGCCGCCGCGAGTGCGTCCTGCCCGTGCGGTAGCCGAAACGTCAGGCTCCGTCGGACTCGTCAGCTCACGCCGCGGTCGCTGCCGGGATCCAGTCGATTACCAGAGATTGAGCACCGGAAAGCGCGAGCAAAGCGCGGATGGGTCCGCCTTCACGAAGCTGGCGGCTGACCTCATACTGCCGCGGCGCAAGGTTTCCCGTGAGTGCAACTGAGGAGTCGCCGATCAACAGCAGAGGAGTGTGAGCGCACCGGCTACCCACGATGAGCAGCGCTTCCTCGTCGACAATCTGTACCGGAACGTCGTGCGCGCCGAATGTCTCTCCGAGCATCAACACCACCTGCTCCGCGCCCGTTGCTGGGTCGCGGCAGGCAACGAGCCTGCTCAGGTCGGCCCCAACGGTCAATTGAATATCGAGCGTCAGAGGGGGGTGAGCCCGAAAGGGTGTTCGCGCCTCGCGTTCGCCGAGGACCACGCGAGCTCGAGGACTCGAAGATGCGGTGGTTGTTTTCTTCATGTCGATCATCTCTTGCCACTTTGGTGAGGTGAGGTGAGGCGTGGAGGTGATCGGTCGGTCAGCGCCGCTCGGCGGATGCTGGTCGGGCCGGTCTCCCGCTGCCCTTACCAACGACTCTAGGTAACCCGGCCGGGCTCCTCTATCCCGAGAGCGCACGGCTCTATCCTCCCAGCGCCAAACTCGATGCCGTCCGTCTGCAGCACGATCGCGAGAGGCGGAACCCGAGGAGGGCCGAAGGCGCCGCGTCCTCAGCCATACCGCAAGGTCTGAGAAGGGCTGACTCCGTACATTTGCCTGTAATCCCGAGAGAACCGCCCGTAGTGAAAGAACCCCCACCGGGCCGCAATACCTGCGACCGTCTCGGCGTCGTGTTGCGCACCGACCAGGTCCTCGTGAGCCATTCTCATCCGAACGCCGCGCAGATACTCCATCGGAGTTGCATCCATGAACTCGCGGAATCCGCGCTGGAGTGCCCGCACGCTCAACCCGACCTCACGAGCAATGTCGGACGGTGTCAGCGGCAACGCGGCGTGAGAGTTGATGAATTCGATGGCGTGACGGATGGTGGCCGGTGCGGTCAACACTGCCGGTGTCGCCAGATCTTCCGCATACTGATGATCGGTCAGGGACAACAGTCCGACGACGATCGAATACGTCAACGGTGCGGCAAGCAGC
Organism: Rhodococcus jostii NBRC 16295; assembly: GCF_001894825.1. Taxonomy (GTDB): domain Bacteria; phylum Actinomycetota; class Actinomycetes; order Mycobacteriales; family Mycobacteriaceae; genus Rhodococcus_F; species Rhodococcus_F jostii. Next base: position 5,809 of record NZ_BCWY01000157.1, read on the forward strand.
GGATTCGCCAGCATCGACCCGGCGATCTGGCTTTGGTATGTGTTCAGAACAAGTGTGCGCCAGGCGCTTCCATCAATTCCGGTCAGATCCAGGCCACCGTGGATCCGGATCGGGTCCGAGACTGGTCGGCCGAGCAGATCTTGCAGCACGGTGTGCACCGCCGAGCGATCCAGTTTCATCGCGAACATGTTCAGCCGGCTGTTCGTCGGCGTCAGGATCCGGGCGTCGGAGCCGGTCTGATACACCACCGCGTTGTTCTCTTCGACAACGGTCCGTTCACCGTTCGACTCGGACAGAAGTCGGCCCGACAACGGGATGTTCACGTGGTAACCCTCGATGGAGGGGCAAAACAGATCGCTGTTGCTGTTGTAGCGGACCTGGCCCGCTACCAGAGGTCCGGTCACTACAGCCTTCAAGTCTGCTTCGAACCGGGACACCGCCGCAACGCGCGTGAGCTCGTGAGGATGGAATACCTGCCCGACGCCCGCGGTCGCCTCCTCGACGTCTCCGCTGTGCAAGAGGATCGGCATGGACGGCGGATCACTGCCCCGAGAAATGTACGGCACAGTCATTCTTCTGATCGCCTTTCCATGGTCGGCAGGAATTGCTGACGATCACACGAGCTGGGAGCGCTCCTCCCACTCCCGGCGTTCGATATGCGAACACCTGCCCGCATCGCCCGGAGAGTATGTTCTACATCACTATTTTATGTCAACGATGTCCCTTGGTCCGTGCCGGCGAGCCCACGCGTCCTCCGGTCGTGAACGTGGGGGATCGCCGCTGGTCGTGGACATCGTCGCCATTGTCACGGCGGCATCGAAGGGACCAATGGATTGGTATTACAACATGTTTGACTGAACTGGATGCTGCCAACGACGCGAGGCTCGTCGTTGTTGGTCGACGGCTTCATCGCTGCCACCGTGGTAGCGACCGGTCCGCTTTGTGGTGTCGGCGGACCGCGACCCCGTGTATCCCAGACGTGTTACCGACGCTTGTTCGGTGGTGCGGGCTCGTGCGGTGACAAATGTAGTGCGGTCGACCGGCCCGGGAGCCCACTCTCGCCGCTCTCCATCACCCTTGACCAAACGCGGTTCGCACGTGCCTCCCGCAGTGCATTCCCTCGGCCACCGCGTTGCTGCGAGGGCGCGGCGCAACGGTGGCGTACCGGCCGTCAACCCACTCGTTGCTGTCCTCGGATTGTTTCGCGTACGCGTTCGGCAACGCGTGGTGCGTTGGGGAGATCGGAGTGGACACAGACGGATTCGACGGTGACATCGATGTCGGTGCCGTGGATCGTGGTGGTGGTTCCCTCGGTGATGGCTCGGCGTGTTTTCGCTTCGATCTCGTCGAGGTCGCGGTGTGCGGCGGCGCGGGTGACGATGACGGTTCCGTCGTCGTCGTAGTCGAGGTCGACGTAGAATTCGGAGACGAAACCGACCCCTCGCCGTGCAGCCACACGTTGATGCGCGGTGTTCGGGAGCCCGAAGATCGGGACGCCGTATTGGTCGGCGACATCGCAGGCTGATTCCATGAGATCTTCGTTGCGGGCGAGCATTCCGTAGAGTGCGCCGTGCGGCTTGATGTGATGAAGGGGTGCTCCGACGGCGTCGAGGAACCCGGTCAGCGCCCCGACTTGGTAGCGGATGAGGTCTCGGACCTCGTCCGGGTTCAATTTCATTTCGCGGCGGCCGAACCCGACGATATCGGGCAACCCGGGGTGTGCGCCGATGGTGACGTCGGCGTCGAGGGCGGCGGCGACGGTGCGGGCCATGGTGGTGGGGTCCCCGGAGTGCATTCCGCAGGCGAGGTTGATGGTGTCGACGTAGGTCAGTAGGGCGGGGTCGTTGCCGAAGGAGTGGATGCCGAGGGCTTCGCCCATGTCGGCGTTGAGGGTGATGGTCATCGCGCGTCGGCCTCCGACGATGCGGGGATGGGGAGGGTGGGGGCTCGGCGGGCGTCGAGGACCTGTTCGATGCCGCGGGCGAGCTGGAGCAGCGTGGTTTCTTCGAAGCGGGTGGACATGATCTCGAGGCCGACGGGGAGTCCGTTTGTGGTGAACCCGGCCGGTATCGAGACCGCGGGGAAGTGCAGTTGGGAGGCGATGACGGTGTTGGTCGGGTAGGTCAGGCAGGTCCACCGTCCGCCGAGGACGTCGTCGTGGGTGGGGGCGGGTAGGCGGACGTCGGGGAACACGACGGCGTCGAGGGCGCGTTCGACGAACAGTGCGGTGACGATGCGCGCGAATTCTTCGCGGGCGAGTACGCGGTCGAGGTACTGGGAGTCGGTGCGGGGGTCCTCGGGTCCGTCGGTGATGCCTTCGAACAGGTCGAGATGCCGGTCGTAGGTTCCGGTGCGACGGACTTCGTCGACGCTGGCGATTCCGATCTCGGGGTGTTCGGCGAAGTAGGCATTCATGTCGTTGCGTGAGCGGGTGAAGTACAGCGAGGTGAACGAGACGTAGTGGTCGAGGTCGGGGATCTCGACGTCGACGAGTTCGGCGCCCGCGATGGCGAGTTGGGTCAGGGCAGCGTCGATGACAGTGTTGACCTCAGCGCCGTCCGGGTCGGCGGGATCGCCGAAGGCGCTGCGCAGCAAACCGATTCGTTTTCCTTCCGTGGTTGCATCTTTGATGCTGTCCTCGAAGGAGGGGGCATGGCGGCGGTGGCGGGCGACTGTCGTGTAGTCGTCGGTGGGGTCGTAGCCGACGAGGACGTCGAGGAGTTTGGCGGCATCGGTGACGGTGCGGGTCATGGGGCCGGCGGTGTCCTGGGGCACGACCAGCGGGGACATGCCGGTGCGGCTGATCATCCCCGGTGTGGCGCGGAAGCCGACCAGATTGCAGAACGAGGCGGGCAGGCGGATGGACCCGCCGGTGTCCTCGCCGATGCCGACGAGGGCGAGGTTGGCTGCGATGGCGGTCCCGGTGCCGCTGCTCGAGCCGCCCGGGTCGCGGGTCAGGTCGTAGGGGTTCTTGGTGACCCCGGAGATCGACGAGGTGGAGAACCAGGAGGTGGCGAAGTCGGGCATGGTGGTCTTGCCGAGAATGATCGCCCCTGCGGCCTTGAGCTTGCTGATCGCGGTCGCGTCCTGCTCGGGGACGTAGTGGGCGGCGTTCTCGTTGCCGAACGTGGTTCGGAGCCCGGCGGTGGTGGCCTGGTCCTTGACCAGGACGGTAACCCCGTGCAGCGGCCCGGACAGCTCTCCGGTCGATGCGAAGGCGCGGTCCAGGGCATCCGCCTCGTCGAGTGCGGTGGTGGAGACGGTGATGACCGAGTTCAGATGCGGTCCGGCCGCATCGAGGGTCGCGATTCGGTCGAGGTAGGCCTGGACGACGTCGCGGACGGTGGCAGTTCTGTCGCGGTATGCCTGGTGGACGCGGTCGATGGTGGCTTCCTGGATGTCCCAGTCGAGGCTCATGGCTGATCACTTTCATCAGTCCGGTGTGCGGCCGTGAGGGGAGTTCGGCGGCATTCCGGGGACGTGGCGGGAATTCATCATCCAATGTTGGACATTGGATGTTGGCGCTACAGTAACGGACGACACACGATCGAGCAATGGGAAGGGTGTTTCACCATGGACCGGGCGTTTACACCTCAGGCGTTGACGCGCAAGGATGCGTCGGGGCAAATCGCCAAGCAGTTGCGGTCGGCGATCGCGGACGGCGTGTGGGGTCCGGGGGAGCGGCTGCCCACCGAAATGGATCTGGCGGAGACCTTCGACGTCTCGCGCAACACCGCGCGCGAAGCCCTCAAACTCCTCAGTGCGACGGGGCTGCTCACCTCCTCGCGTGGGGGTGTCGGCGGTGGTACCTATGTCGCGGTGCCGGACTCGGACGAGATCGCGGAAGTGCTCGGCGACGCCATTCGGTTGTGGTTCCGGGCGGGGGACGTCACCGTGCACGATGTCGACGAAGCACGGCGGGTACTCGAGGAGTTCAGTGTCGCGATGGCCGCCGAGCGGCACACCGACACCGACCTCGACGCCATCCACGGGCCAGTTCTCGCGGCGCACGACTTCGAGATGGGCATCGAGGATTGGCTCGACCTGGATCTCGAATTCCACACCGCGATCACCCGGGCCGCGCACAACCCGATCTTGGAGTTGGCTATGACCTCCGTGCACCTGATCCGGCCGGTCACCAACCGTGTCTTCGTCGATCGACTCGACCGGCGCACGGTGATGGAACAGCACGAAGCGATGTACCAGGCCATTGCCGGCGGCGACCCGGACCAGGCCCGGGCAGCGTTCGCGACACACATCGACTATCTCGACCGGGTGCGTCAGGACGTGCTGCGTGATCTCGACACCGACGACGTCCGGATCTCCGACATCCGCTAGGTGCCGGTGTCCTCCCCGGACTGATGGAATGACCGCCGATGCTCCGATCTTCTCCGCGCCCGATTGCACGTTCAATCACTCGACACTCGAGAATTGAGCCCGAGTCCAGTGGCTGGTGGAGGTCGCAAGATGCAGTTCCACTCCAGCGATCACGCCGACGCTTACGCTGTACTGGCAGCGCTGTTCGAATCCGTCGCCTACACGCCGATCACACTCGGTACTCGCACACCGAGACCGGCAGAGCGGAGGCGCTCGAGCAGGTTCTCGGTGAGGAGAATTACCGGTGAAAGCAGTCATGTATGCCGAGTTCGGACCACCGGATGTCCTCGGCATTCATGAGGTCGACCGACCCACACCGCGGCCGGGTGAGGTGCTTGTGCGTGTGCACGCGACGACCGTGACCAGGGCCGAGACCCTCATGCGCAGGGGGCGCCCCCGCTGGGGTCGCCTCATCCTCGGGGTCAGTCGGCCGCGCAGGAATCGGCGGACTCCGGGCCTCGAATTTGCCGGAGTGATCGAAGCGACCGGCGCGGACGTGCACCGGTTCGCGCCGGGCGACCAGGTTTTCGGATTCGCCGGATTCCATCTCGGTGCGTGCGCGGAATACGTCTGCTTGCCGGAGTCCGCATCGCTCGAGCAGAAGCCCGTCGGCATCAGCTTCGAGGCGGCGGCCGCCGCGGTCGACGGCCCGTCGACTGCGCTGTACTTCCTTCGCGACAGGGCACACGTCCGTCGCGGCCAGCACGTGTTGGTCAACGGCGCCTCCGGCAGCATCGGAACCTACGCGGTGCAACTGGCCAAACATTTCGGCGCCGAAGTCACCGCGGTGTGCAGCGCTCGTAACGCGGAGTTGGTCACCGACCTGGGCGCCGACCACGTCGTCGACTACCACGAGGAAGACTTCAGCTCCCACCACGACACCTACGACGTCATCTTCGACACGATCACCGCGAGCTCGTTCGCACGATGCCGACGGGCGCTCACGCCGCACGGCTGTTACGTCCCCACAACCGGCCTGATCAACTGGCCGCTCGGTGGGTGGACCGCGCTGCGCGGCGGAAGAACCGTTCGGCCGGGGATGTCCGTCGAGAAGAAGGGCGCTCTTGCCTTCGTGAAGGATCTGGTCGAGTCCGACGGGCTCCGCATCGTCGTCGACCGCAATTTCCCAATGGATCGGATCGTCGATGCACACCGATACGTGGACCAGGGCCACAAGGTCGGCAACGTGACGGTCACCATCGGCCGCTGACGTTTCTGGTCAGTGCTCGTGGATGATGATGCTGCGGGCGGCTTCGCCGCGGATCATGGCGTCGAATGCCTTGTTGATCTCGTCGATGCCGATGGTGCGCTCGATCAGGGAGTCGAGCGGCAGTCGATCGTTCATGTAGAGGTCGACGATCTTCGGGAAGTTGGCGGGGGGCCGGCACGATCCGTAGTTGCTTCCGGTCAATGTCTTTTCGCGGTCGGACATGACGAACGGGTCGATGGTGATCTTCCTCCCCTCGGCCACCTGGCCGACCACCACGGCGGTGCCGCCGGGGGCCAGGGCCTCGTACATCACCAACCGGAGCAGGGCGCCGTGGTGCTGTGCCCAGACGAATTCGGTCGCCAGGCACCCGCCGGAAAGAGTCCCGCTGACGTCCGCAAGCGTGTTGACGGGCACTTTTGTGACGAAGGCGAGGCCGTAGAAGTCCCGGTTGCCCAGCCAGTCGTGACCGACACCGTATCCACAGTGCCCCGCACCACGTCGACCCATCCCGCACCGGAGCCCAGTGCGGGATGATCGTCGCCTGTGGGGCCTAGCGATGTGTGAAGACGGGTCTGCGCTTCTCGACGAACGCGGCCATGCCTTCCTTCTGGTCCTCGGTGGCGAAGGTGGAGTGGAACACTCGCCGTTCGAACCGGATGCCCTCGGTGAGCGTGGTCTCGAAGGAGCGGTTCACCGCTTCCTTCGCCATCATCGCGACGGGCAGTGACATCTCGGCGACGGTGGTGGCCGTCTGCAGCGCTTCGTCGAACAGGTCGGCGGCGGGGACGATCCGGGACACGAGTCCGGCCCGCTCGGCCTCCTCGGCGTCCATGGTGCGGCCGGTCAGGCACAGTTCCATCGCCTTCGCCTTGCCGATGGCGCGGGTAAGGCGCTGCGAGCCGCCGATGCCGGGGATGACGCCGAGCTTGATCTCGGGCTGACCGAACTTGGCGGTGTCGGCGGCGAGGAGGATGTCGCACATCATCGCCAGCTCGCACCCGCCGCCGAGCGCGTATCCCGCAACTGCGGCGATGATGGGTTTGCGCGCGGCGGCGATGCGGTCGCCGATGGAAAAGAAGTCGTCCAGGTAGACGTCCATGTACGACTTGGTTTGCATTTCCTTGATGTCGGCGCCGGCGGCGAACGCGCGGTCGGAGCCGGTGACGAGGATGGCCCCGATGTCGCTGTCGGTGTCGAGCTCTTCGATGGCGGAGACGAGTTCGCGCAGAAGCTGGGTGTTCAACGCATTCAGCGCTTTCGGGCGGTTGAGGGTGATGATCCCGACTCGGCCCTTGCGGTCGAGGAGGATGGTGTCGTAGTCGGTCACTGGTCTTCTCCGGTGGTCGTGGGTGGGGTGAGGCCGAGTTCGAGGTCGC
>NZ_BCWY01000158.1 GCF_001894825.1 Rhodococcus jostii NBRC 16295
CTAGCCTGGGGCGCATGGCACCCGAGAAGAACACTCACGGCCGGAAGTCCTCGTCCGTGAAGCACCGGGGTCCGGTGCAGTTGAGGCGCGCCCGCAAGGACGACACCACCACCACCGACGAGCGGTTGCTCGACGAGCGGGGCACCAGCGACTGGGTGCACACCGACCCCTGGCGAGTTCTCCGGATCCAGAGCGAGTTCATCGAGGGGTTCGGTGCCCTGGCCGAGGTGCCGCGTGCGGTCACCGTCTTCGGTTCCGCTCGCACCCCGGCCGGCCACCCGGAGTACGAGGCGGCGCGGGCGCTGGGTGCGCGCCTGGCCGAGGCCGGCTACGCCGTCATGACCGGCGGCGGCCCCGGCGTCATGGAGGCGGCCAACCGCGGTGCCAGCGAATCGGGTGGTTACTCGATCGGCCTCGGTATCGAGCTGCCGTTCGAGGAGGGCCTCAACGAGTGGGTCGACCTCGGCATCAACTTCCGCTACTTCTTCGCGCGCAAGACGATGTTCGTGAAGTACTCGCAGGCGTTCATCTGCCTGCCCGGCGGGTTCGGAACGCTCGACGAGCTGTTCGAGGCGCTGACTCTGGTGCAGACACGCAAGGTCACGAGGTTCCCGATCGTCCTCTTCGGCACCGAGTACTGGTCCGGGCTCGTGGACTGGTTGCGGGGAACTCTCCAGCGCAGCGGCAAGATCTCGGAAGGTGACGTCAATCTCTTGCACGTGACGGACAGTGTGGAGGAAGCGGTGCAGATCGTCGTACGGTCGCAGCAGGGTGTCGACGAAGCTGCCCTGCTCGGAACGGAGGATCAGTGGTGATGCCGGGAACTGTTCCGACGCAGCCGTTCTCGGTGTGCGTCTACTGCGCCTCCGGTCCCGTCGACGACCATTTCCTGGAACTCGCGGCACAGGTCGGCGCCGAAATCGGGAAGCGCGGTTGGCAACTCGTGTCCGGCGGCGGCAACGTCTCGATGATGGGCGCGGTGGCCGAGGCCGCCCGCGCCGCCGGGGCGACGACCGTCGGTGTCATCCCGAAAGCTCTGGTGCACAGGGAGGTCGCCGACGTCGACGCCGACGAGTTGGTGGTCACCGACACGATGCGCCAGCGCAAGCAGATCATGGAGGACCGGGCCGACGCGTTCGTCACGCTGCCCGGCGGCATCGGGACACTCGAGGAACTGTTCGAAACCTGGACCGCGGGCTATCTCGGCATGCACGAGAAGCCCGTCGTCCTGCTCGATCCGCACGGTCACTACACGGGACTCCTGGACTGGCTCGACGGGCTGCGGGGCGGCGGCTTCGTGGCGCAGCGCGCCCTCGACAGGCTGCTCGTCCGGACCGATGTCGGGGAGGCGCTGGACGCCTGCGTGCCCTGAGATCAGCCGTCCGTCCGCGTCGTGGCGCGCGTTGTTACCGTGCAGTAAGGTGACCTGACTCATACTGCAGGCCTGAGGGGATGTCATGCGTTCTGAAGCTCGTTCGACGATCAGTCTGGTCGACCTCGCCTGGCGGCTGCCGGCCATGATCCCGGAGCTGCCGATCATGGCGAAAGGGGTCCTCGGACTGATCCGGACCCCCGACGCGAAGGAATCGATCGGGCTCGTCTTCCAGCGCGCGGCCGCGGCGCACCCGCGCCGCACCTTCCTGCGGTTCGAGGGCAATTCGCTGAGCTACCGCAACGCCAACATCCGGGTCAACCGGTACGCCCACGTCCTCGCCGACCTCGGGGTGTCCCGCGGGGACGTCGTCGGGATCCTGGGCAAGAACTCACCCGAGACGCTGCTCATCGCGCTCGCCGCGGTCAAACTGGGCGCCGCAGCCGGGATGCTCAACCACAATCAGCGCGGAGACGTCCTCGCACACAGCATCTCGCTGCTCGAGAGCCGGGTGCTGGTGGTGTCCGAGGCCTGCGGCGAGGCCATGGACTCGCTCGACGAACCGCCCGCCGTGCCGTCGGTGCTGTACTTCGACGACCTCGACCGGCTCGCCGCGAGCGCCGAAGACGACAACCCCGAGGTGTGTGAGCAGATCCAGGCCCGGGAGAAGGCGTTCTACATCTTCACCTCCGGCACCACCGGACTGCCCAAGGCCAGCCTCATGAGCCACTTCCGGTGGCTCAAGAGCATGTCCGGACTCGGCAACATGGGAGTCCGGCTCCGCAGCAGCGACGTTCTCTACTGCTGCCTGCCGCTCTACCACAACAACGCGCTGACGGTGTCGCTGTCGTCGGTCCTGGGATCCGGCGCCACGCTCGCTCTGGGGAAGCAGTTCTCCGCGTCCAAGTTCTGGGCCGACGTCGAATTGAACCGGGCCACCGCGTTCACCTACATCGGTGAGCTGTGCCGCTACCTGCTGAACCAGCCCGAGCAGCCCGGCGACCGGGACAACGCCATCCGGCTGATGGTCGGGAACGGTCTCCGGCCGGAGATCTGGTCCGAGTTCACCACCCGGTTCGGGATCTCCCGGGTCGCCGAGTTCTACGGTGCCAGCGAATGCAACATCGCCTTCGTCAACGCGCTCAACGTCGACAAGACGGCCGGCATCTGCCCCCTCCCGCACGCCGTCGTCGAGTACGACGAGGACAACGGATCGCCCCGCCGGCACTCCGACGGCAAGCTGCGGAAGGTCCGCACCGGCGAGGTCGGTCTGCTGCTGTCGAAGGTCACGGACCGGGCACCGTTCGACGGGTACACCGACGAGGGGGCCACCGACAAGAAACTCGTGCGCGACGGCTTCGACGACGGCGACTGCTGGTTCGACACCGGCGACCTGGTGCGGCGCCAGGGGTGGTCGCACGTCGCGTTCGTCGACCGGCTCGGCGACACGTTCCGCTGGAAGGGGGAGAACGTCGCGACCACCGAGGTCGAGGGCGCGCTCCTCGCCCACCCCGCGGTCGAGCACGCCGTCGTCTACGGGGTCGAGATCCCCGGAACCGACGGTCGCGCCGGGATGGCCGCGGTGACCCTGCACGAGAACGAGAAGTTCGACGGCCCGGACGTGGCGGAGCTGCTGTTCCAGCGGCTGCCGTCGTACGCGGTGCCGCTGTTCGTCCGTGTCGTCGACTCGCTGGAGCAGACGTCGACGTTCAAGAGCCGCAAGGTGGAACTCCGCAAGGAGGGCTACGACGTCGAGGACACCGAGACGCTGCACGTCCTGTCCGGGCGCAGCGGTGGCTACAAGCCCTCATACGACGGGTACGTCGACGAAGTCGCGAAGGGTGCGCTCCCCCAGTAATGCGGCTTCGCCGCCCGTGAGTACTTATCAACCGCGGGCGGTTGAGAAGTACTCACGGGCGGTGGCCGGACGGGGCCCGATACCGCTGCGTGCCAATATTGGTGCCATGGCCGAAAGACAGTTACCGCCCGCGCTCGACTGCCCGTCGCCGACGCTCTGTGGGCGACCCGTGGCGGTCGATCGTGCGCTCGTGATGGCCATCGTGAACCGGACCCCCGATTCGTTCTACGACCGCGGGGCCACCTTCACCGACGCCGCGGCGATGTCGGCGGTCGAGCGCGCCGTGGACGAGGGCGCCGACCTCGTCGACATCGGCGGTGTGAAGGCCGGGCCGGGTGACGTCGTCGACTCGGCGGAGGAGACCCGGCGGGTGGTGCCGTTCGTGGCCGCGATCCGCGAGCGCTACCCGGAGTTGCTCATCAGCGTCGACACCTGGCGCGGCGACGTGGCCAGGCTCGCCCGCGCCGAGGGCGCCGACCTCATCAACGACACGTGGGCGGGCGCCGACCCGGCACTCGTCGAGGTGGCCGCGGAGACGGGCGCCGGCATCGTCTGTTCACACACCGGGGGAGCGGTCCCGCGGACCAGGCCGTTTCGCGTCCGCTACGCCGACGTCGTCGCCGATGTCCTCGACGAGGTGGTGTCGGCCGCCGAAAACGCGGCCCGGCTGGGGGTGCCCGCCGATTCGATCCTCATCGATCCGACCCACGATTTCGGAAAAAACACCTATCACGGGCTCGAGTTGTTGCGTCGAGTGGAAGATCTTGTAAATACGGGATGGCCAGTGCTCATGGCGCTCAGCAACAAGGACTTCGTCGGGGAGACTCTAGGTGTAGATCTCGTCGAGCGGTTGGAGGGAACATTGGCAGCGACAGCTATGGCCGCCGCAGGAGGCGCCCGAGTCTTCCGTGTCCACGAAGTTGCCCCCACGCGTCGAGTGGTGGACATGGTGGCCGCGATTCAGGGCCGACGCGCACCGTCCCGCACCGTGCGGGGGCTGGCATGAGTGCCGTGGGGGCCCGGGCGGCCCGCACGATGTTGGCGGAGGAGCGGACCCCGCGCTCCTGGGCCGAGGCGAACAGCTGGGACCAGCCGTCGTGGAGCATCGCCGAACTCGAACGGGCCAAGGCGGGGCGCACCGTGTCGGTGGTCCTGCCCGCGCTCAACGAGGAGGAGACCGTCGCCGCGGTGGTGGACACGATCCACCCGCTGCTCGGCGGTCTGGTGGACGAGTTGATCGTGCTCGATTCCGGTTCGACGGATCTGACGGCGGAACGGGCGCGGGCGGCGGGCGCCACCGTGATCAGCCGGGAGGAGGCGGTTCCGGCCTACCCGCCCGTGGCGGGTAAGGGTGAGGTGCTGTGGCGGTCCGTCGCCGCGAGCACCGGTGATCTCATCGCCTTCGTCGACTCGGATCTGATCAACCCGGATCCGGCGTTCGTCCCGAAGCTCCTCGGACCGCTGCTGACGGCCGACGGCATCCATCTCGTGAAGGGCTACTACCGGCGTCCGCTCCGCCTCAGTGGGACGGAGGACGCCAACGGCGGTGGCCGGGTGACGGAACTCGTGGCCCGCCCCATGCTGGCGTCGCTGCGGCCCGAACTGACGTGCGTGCTGCAGCCGCTGGGCGGTGAGTACGCGGGCACCCGGGAGTTGCTGTCGGCGGTCCCGTTCGCCCCCGGCTACGGCGTCGAGATCGGGCTGCTGCTCGACACCTACGACCGTCTCGGTCTCGGTGCGATCGGCCAGGTCAACCTGGGGGTGCGCAAGCACCGCAACCGGCCGCTGTCCGAACTCGGGGTGATGAGCAGACAGATCATCGGCACGATGATGCGCCGCTGCGGGGTGCCCGACTCGGGGGCGGGTCTGACCCAGTTCCTGGTGGACGGTGACTCGTTCGTTCCGACCACGACGGACGTCGCATTGGCCGATCGTCCGCCGATGAACACGGTGTGCCCCTGACCGCGCGCACCTGACGGAGGTCGCTGTCGGACGTCCGTGACAGGATCGGGGCATGGTGACAGCCCTGCTCTATCTGCTCGTCATGGCGTTCGTCGGCGCGTTGCTGTTCCTCGCCGCCAGTGCGGTGTTCGGCCGTTCCGAGGAACTCGCGCCGCTCCCGCCCGGCACCACCCTCACGGCACTGCCTGCCGAGGGTGTGACGGGCGCCGATGTGGAGGCGTTGCGCTTTCAGCAGACGCTGCGGGGGTACAAGGCGAGCGAGGTCGACTGGGCACTGACCCGGCTGGGACGTGAAATCGATTCGCTGCGTGAGCAGTTGGCGGCGGCCGAAGCCGACGCCGATCGTCCGGAGGATGCGTCGTGACCTCCCCCGACGGTCGGGTGCGGTGCGCGTGGGCGGTCGACGCGGACGGGTCTCAGCTGTACCGCGAGTACCACGACCTCGAGTGGGGTCGCCCACTGCACGGCCGCGACGAATTGTACGAACGGCTGTGCCTCGAGGCGTTCCAGTCGGGACTGTCGTGGATCACGATTCTTCGCAAGCGCGAGGCCTTCCGGGCCGCGTTCGCCGGGTTCGATCCGGAGGCGGTTTCGAGGTACACGGAACGGGACGTGGAGCGCCTGCTCGGGGACGCGTCGATCGTGCGGAACCGGGCCAAGATCGAGGCGTCGGTGAGCAACGCGCGGGCCCTCCTCGAGCTGGCGGACACCGACCTCGACACCCTGCTGTGGTCGTTCGCCCCGCCGCCGCGCCCGAGCCGTCCCGCCACCGTGAACGACGTCCCCGCGGTCACACCCGAGTCCACCGCGATGGCGAAGGAATTGAAGCGCCGGGGGTTCAAGTTTGTGGGCCCTACCACGGCTTATGCGCTCATGCAGGCTACCGGGATGGTCGACGATCACGTTGCCGACTGCTGGGTGCCGATGACTGCCTGAACTGCCGGTGTACCTGCCTATTTGTGACTCAGGTTCCCGGTACTCGTGTCCATAGGGAAGAATGGATGTCACAAGCCTCGCCGAGTGTTGGCGGGGTGCCAAAATTTGTCGAGGCGCAAGCAGGCAGCGCAGATCTGGAGGGAGCAGAGGATGGCGGCCATGAAGCCCCGGACCGGGGACGGTCCCCTCGAAGCAACCAAAGAGGGACGAGGAATCGTCATGCGGGTTCCGCTCGAGGGTGGTGGACGTCTGGTTGTCGAGCTCACCCCGGAGGAAGCTGCCGCACTGGGTGAAGAGCTCAAGGGCGTCACCAGTTAGTCGAGTGCGGAGAAGACCTCACAGGGCAGGCCCCGTCGCCGTTCTCGGTGCGGGGCCTGCTTCATGTCCGAGTCCGGGAGGCGAACGTTCGTGCTGGCCGAGGTGACCGATCTGCTGGCGTGCCCGCAGTGCCGGTCGCGCGTCGAACTCGACGAGGGTGCGATCCTCTGCGACGCAGGGCACTCCTTCGATGTGGCGCGTCAGGGCTATGTGAGCCTGATGACCGGGGCCGGCGGGAAGTTCGACGGCGACAGTCCCGAAATGATCGCCGCACGTGCGGACTTCCTCGGCGGCGGCAGCTTCGACCCGTTGATGGATGCGGTCGCCGACGCCGTGGTGGCCGGCACCGGGCCCGGCGACGATCCGCGGATCCTCGAGATCGGCGCGGGCACAGGCCACTACCTGGCGCGCGTTCTCGACGCCGTCCCGTCCGGGCGGGGGATCGGGCTCGACGTGTCCAAATACGCGGCCCGGCGCATAGCCCGGGCCCACCCGCGCGCCGGAGCGGTGGTTGCCGACGTGTGGCAACACCTTCCGGTGCGCGACCACGTCCTCAGTCATGTGCTGTGTGTGTTCGCGCCCCGCAACGCCGACGAGGCGCATCGGGTGCTCGCCGGGCGCGGCTCCCTGGTGGTCCTCACGCCCACGGAGCGGCACCTGGGGGAGCTCGTGGATCTGCTCGGCATGGTCCGGGTGGACGACCGCAAGGTCGAGCGGCTCGGCGCGGCGATGTCCGGGCGGTTCGAGCGCACCGGCCACATCGCCGTGGAGTACCCGATGTCGTTGTCGCACCTCGACGTGACGCGGCTCGTCGGGATGGGGCCGTCGGCACGGCACCTCACCCCGGACCGGCTCGCATCCTCGATCGGGGCGCTCCCGCAGGAGTACCCGGTGACGGCGTCGGTCACGGTGTCCACCTACACCCGGCTCTGAGGCCTTCCGGTCATCGCCGCGACAGCGCGTCCTGGTAGACGTCGAGGGTCTGCTGTGCGATGGCCGCCCAGGAGAACTCGGCGATCGCCCGCGCTCGTCCGGCCTTGCCCATGGCGTCGGCCGTCCCGACGTCGGAGGTGATCGCGTTGACCGCCTCGGCCAGCGCCTGTTCGAACGCCTCGGGCTCGTACGAGTTGTAGTGCACCAGACGGCCGGTGACCCCGTCCTCCACCACCTCGGGGATACCGCCGACGTCGGACGCCACGACAGCGGTCTCGCAGGCCATGGCCTCGAGGTTCACGATCCCCAGGGGCTCGTACACGGACGGGCACACGAAGACGGTTGCGGCCGAGAGGATCTCCCGCACCTGGTCGGTAGGGAGCATTTCCCGCACCCAGAACACGTTCCCGCGGTGCGCCGCGAGGGCGGCGACGGCCTGTTCGGTCTCGGCGGCGATCTCCGGGGTGTCGGGTGCTCCCGCGCACAGCACCAGCTGGATGTCGGGCGCGAACTGGTGCGCGGCGGCGATGAGATGACTGACGCCCTTCTGCCGGGTGATGCGACCGACGAACGCCACCATCGGCTTGCCCGGGTCGACGCCGATCTTCGCGAGGGCGGAGTCTCTCGGACCTGCGGGTCCCGCATGCCAGACCGACGTGTCGATCCCGTTGCGCACCACGTGGACCCGGTGCGGGTCGACGAACGGGTAGGCGTCGAGAACGTCGAGTCGCATCCCCGCGCTGACGGCGATCACCGCGTCGGCGTGTTCCACCGCATTGCGCTCCGACCAGGACGAGATGCGGTAGCCGCCACCCAGTTGCTCCGCCTTCCACGGCCGCCGCGGCTCGAGGGAGTGCGCGGTGAGGATGTGGGGCACGTCGTACAAGGCGGATGCCAGGTGGCCCGCGAGGCCCGTGTACCAGGTGTGGGAGTGCACGACGTCGGCACCGGTTGCGGCGTCCGCCATGCGCAATTCGGCGGACAGCGTGGCGAGCGCCGGATTGGCCCCGGCCAGCGCCGGGTCGGGGGTGTGCACGACCGCTCCGACGCGCGGAGCGCCCATACAGTGCACGTCCACCTCACACAGCTGCTTCAACTGAGCAACCAGTTCGGTGACGTGTACACCCGCACCGCCGTAGATCTCCGGTGGGTATTCCTTGGTCATCATCGCCACCCGCACCGGCCTAACGTAACCGTCCGGGCCGCTTCGGGCCACCGCTCTCGGACACATTCAGGTATCGGAGAAACGGTGACTCGGCGCTTCGCTGGCGGGGGGAGTGGCCGCCCGATAGGTTGACAGGGTGAGGAGCCAGCCACATGTGCTTGGAATCGTGCTCGCCGGCGGCGAGGGCAAACGTCTCTATCCGCTCACCGCGGATCGGGCGAAGCCCGCTGTGCCTTTCGGAGGCGCCTACCGGTTGATCGATTTCGTGCTCAGCAATTTGGTCAATGCGGGATACCTCCGCCTGTGTGTTCTGACGCAGTACAAGTCGCACTCGTTGGACCGCCACATCTCTCAGACGTGGCGACTGTCCGGGTTCGCGGGGGAATACATCACTCCCGTTCCCGCGCAGCAACGTCTGGGCCCGCGCTGGTACACCGGTAGTGCGGACGCGATCCTGCAGTCGCTGAACCTCGTCTACGACGAGGACCCCGAGTACATCGTCGTGTTCGGCGCCGACCACGTGTATCGGATGGACCCGGAACAGATGGTGCAGCACCACATCGAGTCGGGCGCCGGAGTGACGGTGGCCGGGATCCGGGTGCCGCGCAGCGAGGCATTCGCGTTCGGCTGTATCGACAGCGACGAGTCCGGCCGCATCGTCCAGTTCCTGGAGAAGCCGGCGCATCCGCCGGGAACCCCGGACGACCCCAACATGACGTTCGCGTCGATGGGTAACTACGTGTTCACCACGAAGGTGCTCGTTGACGCCATCCGAGCCGACTCCGAGAACTCCGACTCCGACCACGACATGGGCGGCGACATCATCCCCGCGCTCGTCGAGGCGGGCGACGCGTCCGTGTACGACTTCAAGGACAACATCGTCCCCGGCGCCACCGACCGCGACCGCGGTTACTGGCGCGACGTCGGGACCCTCGACGCGTTCTACGACGCGCACATGGACCTCGTGTCGGTCCACCCGATCTTCAACCTCTACAATCGTCGCTGGCCGATTCGCGGCGAGACGGAGAACCTGGCACCCGCCAAGTTCGTGCAGGGCGGTCTCGCACAGGAGTCGGTGGTCGGCGCCGGGTGCATCCTGTCGGCGGCCACAGTCCGCAACTCCGTGCTCAGCTCCAACGTGATGGTCGACAGCGGCGCCACCGTGGAGGGCAGCGTCCTGATGCCGGGTGTGCGCATCGGCAAGGGCGCCGTCGTGCGCCGCGCGATCCTCGACAAGAACGTGGTCGTCGGCGACGGCGAGATCATCGGCGTCGACCTCGAACGTGACAAGCAACGCTTCGCCGTCAGCAACGGCGGAGTCGTCGCCATCGGCAAGGGCGTGTGGATCTAGCGGTAACGGTGTTTCAGAGCTTGGACGCGCAGAGCAGGCCGTCGCCGATCGGCAGGAACACCCGGATCAGCTTGTCGTCCTCGGCGAGCACCTTCGCCGCCTCGCGGACGGCAACCGTCGCGGCGTCACGCTGGCTCGGATCGACGACGCGACCCCCGTGCAGGGCGTTGTGCAGCACGATGGCGCCGCCGGGACGCAGCAGCCGGACCCCCTCACGCACGTAGTGGGGGTGATCAACCGGTGCGCTGTCGACGAAGACCAGGTCGTACGCCCCGTCGGCGAGCCGCGGCAGGACGTCGAGCGCCCGGCCGTTGATCAGCCGCGTCCGGGCGGGTGCGATGTCGTTGGTCCGGAACGACAACTTGGCGGCCCGCTGGTGCTCGGGTTCACTGTCGATGGTGGTGAGGACGCCGTCCTCCCGCATGCCCCGGAGCAGCCACAGACTGCTCACCCCGGCGCCGGTTCCGACCTCGACGACCGTCTTGGCGTCCAGCATGCGGGCAAAAAGGGCGAGAGCAGCACCGACCGCGGGAGGTACCGGCCCGGCACCGAGGTCGTCCGCCCGCTCCCTGGCCGCACCGAGGGCCTCGTCTTCACGGACAGCCCCTTCTGCGTGGGTGAGTATCCGTTCGGCGTTTGTCTGCACGCACATGAGGTTATCGGGGTCTCGTCATCGCCGCTGCGAGGCGCGCTCGACAACAATGCCGTGACCCGCTCGGGAACAATCTCGCGACCCGCTCGGGAACGATTCTCAGGATTAGCTCAGCTTGCTCACACCACACACATATCGGGGTGGGAAAGAGTATGACCAACGCCAGATCCGAAGACCGCCCGGCGGGGAGATCACGACGACGGAGGAAAATCCGGTGACCCGGGAACAAATCCCGGATCCCGGGAGTTGACGCCAATACCACGTCCAGTGATCTGCGGTCCTGAGTAGGAGGATCCACTTAACTCGATGAGCAACAACATGATGGCTCCAGACGAGAAGAACACCGATGAGCAGCTGTCGGACGCCGAGCTGACGGGCACGGCTGTGTTCGATGCCACAGGCGAGAAGTCCGCCATGCCCTCCTGGGACGAACTCGTCCGCGAGCACGGCGACCGAGTCTACCGACTGGCCTACCGGCTGTCGGGCGACGCGCAAGACGCCGAAGACCTCACTCAGGACACGTTCATCCGAGTCTTCCGATCGCTGTCCGATTACCAGCCCGGCACGTTCGAGGGCTGGCTGCACCGCATCACCACCAACCTGTTCCTCGACATGGTCCGCCGTCGCAACCGCATCCGCATGGAAGCGCTGCCGGAGGACTACGATCGTGTCCCGGCCGACGGGCCGAACCCCGAGGAGATCTACCACGACGCCCGCCTGGACGCCGATCTGCAGGCAGCGCTCGACTCTCTCGCCCCGGAGTTTCGCGCCGCGGTCGTGCTGTGTGACATCGAAGGACTGTCCTACGAGGAGATCGGTGCCACACTGGGTGTGAAGCTCGGAACCGTGCGTAGCCGCATCCACCGCGGCAGGCAGGCTCTGCGTGATCATCTGGCAGTGAACGGAAAGGTTGACTCCGATCAGATCGGCGTCGGGTAGTTACCAGGAGGGACGAATGACGCAGGGGCGTGTACCTCGCCAGTTTGGCTCCACCGAACACCTGGCGAGTGAGGCTATCGCCGCCTACGTCGACGGCGAACTCCGCATGTCCGCCTATCTTCGGGCCGCCCACCACCTGTCGATCTGCGCGGACTGCGCGTTCGAGGTGGATTCCCAGCAGCAGGCGCGGCGTGCGCTGCGCCGCAGCGGCGACGTCGCGATGCCCTCGGGCCTCCTCGGTCTGCTGAGCCAGATCCCCAGCTGCAACCAGGGCGACCCCGCCGACAAGCCCCCGTTCGGCACCCACCCCGCGGATTCGCCGGTCACGAGCGAGTACTCGATCACCAGCCGGATCTGGTCCCGGCG
Organism: Rhodococcus jostii NBRC 16295; assembly: GCF_001894825.1. Lineage (GTDB taxonomy): Bacteria > Actinomycetota > Actinomycetes > Mycobacteriales > Mycobacteriaceae > Rhodococcus_F > Rhodococcus_F jostii. The sequence continues at coordinate 11,853 of NZ_BCWY01000158.1, forward strand.
CCGGCGCCGTTGAGCGCACCCGAACCGACGACGGCGGTGTCCGCGCTCACCGGGCCATCGGTGATACTGGGGCGCGTGACTGACGCACACGAGGGGGACACGACAGCGTGACGGCGGATTACAAGACTCCGGGGACCGACACGTCGGCACCCGACGGTCCTGCGGCGGACGAGTCGGGCACGCTTCGCCCGGCCGATGCGCCGCGGCTCGATCCGAGGCCCGTCTACCGGCCGCAGATCGACGCAGCGTCCAGTCGCGCGTTCGGCAGGCCGGGCGGCGTCACCGGGCCCTTCGCTCCGCCGGATGCCCGGCGTGAGAGCGAGCCCCGCACGGTCGGGGCACCGGACCCCGTGCTCGCGGAGGCGTTCGGCCGTCCCGAAGACGAGACGGACACCATCCAGCGCGATCCGCACGAGAAGCCCGCGGCGCCGGCGGACGC
>NZ_BCWY01000159.1 GCF_001894825.1 Rhodococcus jostii NBRC 16295
CGTTCCTGGCCCACGGTTCCCTCACCGAACCGGGCCGGTCGTCCGCGCTCGAGGTCAGCTGCCCCGGCCCGGAGGCGGCGCTCGCACTGGTCGGGGCGGCGCGCAGACTCGGCATCTCCGCGAAGGCCCGCGAGGTACGCGGCACCGATCGGGTGGTGATCCGCGACGGCGAGGCCATCGGCGCACTGCTCACCCGGATGGGGGCGCAGGACACCCGCCTCGTGTGGGAGGAACGCCGGATGCGCCGGGAGGTCCGGGCCACCGCGAACCGGCTCGCCAACTTCGACGACGCCAACCTGCGCCGCTCCGCCCGCGCCGCCGTCGCGGCCGCCGCACGCGTCGAGCGGGCCCTCGACATCCTGGGTGACGAGGTCCCCGACCACCTGGCGGCGGCCGGACATCTCCGCGTCGAGCACCGGCAGGCGTCGCTGGAGGAACTCGGCCAGCTCGCCGACCCGCCGATGACGAAGGACGCCGTCGCAGGCCGCATCCGGCGGCTGCTGTCGATGGCGGACCGCAAGGCGAAGGAAACCGGGATCCCCGACACCGAGTCGGCGGTCACCGCAGACCTTCTCGACGACGCCTGACCGGACGAACGGGACGCTCCTTGCCTCGGATCGCACGAGCGTCCCGTTCGTTCGAGGTCGAGCCGGCCGGGAAAGGGCGCCCGGAGGTGACTGCGCGCGCGTGTGGCCCGCGCACTAGGGTAAGAGTCACATCGACCGATGAACCCCCGCGCCGACCACCCGTCGGTGGTGTCGTAGCGGCGCGGGAGCAGAGCTGCACAACCAGAATCATGCGCAAAGGAGCAGATTGTGACTGTCCGGGTAGGCGTAAACGGTTTCGGCCGTATCGGACGTAACTTCTTCAGGGCGGTGGATGCGCAGAAGGCGCTCGGAACCACCGACATCGAGATTGTGGCGGTCAACGACCTCACGGACAACGCTTCGCTGGCGCATCTCCTGAAGTACGACTCCATCCTGGGTCGTCTCCCGCACGACGTCTCGCTCGAGGGCGAAGACACCATCGTCGTCGGAAGCCAGAAGATCAAGGCTCTCGCCATCAAGGAAGGCCCCGCGGCGCTTCCGTGGGGTGACCTGGGCGTCGACGTCGTCGTCGAGTCCACCGGCATCTTCACCGACGCAGCCAAGGCGAAGGGCCACCTCGAGGCCGGCGCCAAGAAGGTCATCATCTCCGCCCCCGCCAAGGGCGAGGACATCACCATCGTGATGGGCGTCAACGACGACAAGTACGACGGCAGCCAGAACATCATCTCCAACGCCTCGTGCACCACCAACTGCCTCGGCCCCATCGCCAAGGTGCTCGACGACGAGTTCGGCATCGTCAAGGGCCTCATGACCACGGTCCACGCGTACACCCAGGACCAGAACCTGCAGGACGGCCCGCACAGCGACCTGCGTCGCGCCCGCGCCGCCGCGCTGAACGTGGTCCCCACCGGCACCGGCGCCGCCAAGGCCATCGGCCTGGTCCTCCCGCAGTTGCTCGGCAAGCTGGACGGCTACGCGCTGCGCGTCCCGATCCCCACGGGTTCGGTCACCGACCTCACCGCGAACCTGCGGAAGTCGGCCAGCGTCGAAGACATCAACGCCGCGATGAAGGCCGCCGCCGAGGGACCGCTCAAGGGCATCCTGAAGTACACGGACGCCCCGATCGTGTCGTCGGACATCGTCACCGACCCGCACAGCTCGATCTTCGACTCCGGCCTCACCAAGGTCATCGACGATCAGGCCAAGATCGTGTCCTGGTACGACAACGAGTGGGGTTACTCCAACCGTCTGGCCGACCTCATCGGTCTCGTCGCCAAGTCTCTCTGAGCGAAGGTCCGGTAACAGTGGCAGTTCAGACTCTCGACGATCTGCTGAACGCTGGCGTCGAGGGGCGTGCCGTGCTGGTGCGCTCCGACCTCAACGTTCCGCTCGACGGTGACCGGATCACCGATCCCGGGCGCATCATCGCTTCCGCGCCGACGCTGAAGGCGTTGGCGGAGGCGGGCGCCAAGGTCATCGTCACCGCCCATCTGGGTCGCCCCAAGGGCGAGCCCGACCCGCAGTACTCCCTCGCACCGGTGGCGGTGAAGCTCGCCGAGGTGCTGGGACGCAACGTCCAGCTCGCCGGCGACGTCGTCGGGCAGGACGCTCTGGCACGTGCGGAGGGGCTCACGGACGGCGACGTTCTCCTGCTGGAGAACATCCGCTTCGATCCGCGGGAGACCAGCAAGGACGAGGCCGAGCGGACGAAGCTCGCCAAGGCACTGGTCGAACTCGTCGGCGACGACGGCGCGTTCGTGTCCGACGGGTTCGGTGTCGTGCACCGCGCGCAGGCGTCGGTGTACGAGGTGGCCAAGCTGCTCCCGCACTACGCGGGCACGCTCGTCGAGGCCGAGATCAAGGTGCTCGGCAAGCTCACCCAGGAGGCCGAGCGGCCGTACGCGGTCGTGCTCGGTGGATCCAAGGTGTCGGACAAGCTCGCGGTGATCGAGGCGTTGGCCCCCAAGGTCGACACCCTCGTCATCGGTGGCGGCATGTACTACACGTTCCTCGCGGCGCAGGGCGTCTCGGTCGGCAACTCGCTGTGCGAGGAGTCGATGATCGACACCTGCAAGGCGCTGCTCGAGCAGTACGCCGACGTCATCCACATCCCGCAGGACGTGGTCATCGCCGATTCGTTCTCGGCCGACGCCGAGTCGAAGATCGTGTCCGTCCTCGAGATCCCGGACGGCTGGATGGGTCTCGACATCGGACCTCAGTCGGTTCGCCGGTTCGCGGCGATCCTGACCAGCGCGAAGACCGTGTTCTGGAACGGCCCGATGGGCGTGTTCGAGTTCGAGAAGTTCGCCGCGGGCACCAAGGGTGTCGCCGAGGCGATCATCGAGGCCACCGGGAAGGGCGCGTACAGCGTCGTCGGGGGCGGTGACTCCGCCGCGGCGGTGCGCCAGCTCGGTCTGCCCGAGGACGGGTTCTCGCACATCTCCACCGGTGGCGGCGCCTCCCTCGAGTACCTCGAGGGCAAGGAACTCCCCGGCATCGCAGTTCTGGAGGGCTGAGGCATGGCACGGAAGCCGCTCATCGCCGGCAACTGGAAGATGAATCTGAACCACTTCGAGGCCATCGCGCTGGTTCAGAAGATCGCCTTCTCGCTCCCGGCGAAGTACTTCGACAAGGTCGACGTGACGGTGATCCCGCCGTTCACCGACATCCGCAGCGTGCAGACCCTCGTCGAGGGCGACAAGCTCCTGCTCACCTACGGTGCGCAGGACGTGTCGGCCCAGGATTCGGGTGCGTACACCGGCGAGATCAGCGGCTCCATGCTGGCCAAGCTGGGTTGCACGTTCGTCGTCGTCGGGCACTCGGAGCGCCGGACCCTGCACTGCGAGGACAACGACACCGTCCTGGCCAAGACCAGGGCCGCACTGAAGAACGGGCTCACCCCGATCGTCTGCATCGGTGAGGGCCTCGACATCCGCGAGGCCGGCGAGCACGTGTCCTACAACGTCGAGCAGCTGCGGGGCTCGCTCGCCGGACTGTCCGCCGACGACATCGCCAAGGTCGTCATCGCGTACGAGCCGGTGTGGGCCATCGGAACGGGTCGGGTGGCCAGTGCCGCCGACGCGCAGGAAGTCTGCGCTGCGATCCGCGCCACGCTCGGTGAGCTCGCCTCCCCGGCGGTCGCGTCCGGTGTCCGCGTGCTCTACGGCGGCAGCGTCAACGCGAAGAACGTCGGTGAGATCGTCGGTCAGACGGACGTGGACGGCGCCCTCGTGGGCGGCGCCTCGCTGAAGGCCGACGAGTTCGCCACGCTGTCGGCGATCGCCGCAGGTGGACCGCTGCCCTGACGCTTCTCCGCCGCTCGTGCGCCTTTCCGGTACCTACCGCTACCGGAAAGGCGCACGGGTGCGGCGCGCCTGTAGGGTGTACGAGGTCGTAAGTTGTTCCTACTGGATGGGTGGACGTAGACAGACATGGAACTGTTTCTGGATATCTTGCTGGTGGTCACCAGCTTGCTGCTGATTCTGCTGGTGCTGCTGCACCGCGGTAAGGGTGGCGGTCTGTCCAGCCTGTTCGGCGGCGGCGTCCAGTCGAGCCTGTCCGGTTCCACCGTGGTCGAGAAGAACCTCGACCGGCTCACCGTGTTCACCGGCCTGATCTGGTTGATCGCCATCATCGGCATCGGCCTGGAGATCAAGTTCGGCTGATCTGCTTCATCATGCAGACGGGCCGTCACCGGTCGATACTGGATGAATGATCGAAACCCCACGTGAGGCCACCGAACCACTCCGCGAAGACATTCGGCTCCTGGGCGGCATCCTCGGTCAGATAGTGCGGGAACAGGCCGGAGACGACGTCTTCGACCTCGTCGAGAAGGCCAGAGTCGAATCGTTCCGGGTTCGACGGTCCGAGATCGACCGCGCCGAGCTGGCGGACATGTTCACCCAGGTCTCCACCGGCGACACCATTCCCGTCATCCGGGCCTTCAGCCACTTCGCCCTCCTGGCCAACCTCGCCGAGGACATCCACCGCGAACGCCGGCGCGCCGTCCACGTCGCGGCCGGTGAACCCGCGCCCGACAGCACCCTGTCCGCCACCTACGCCAAACTCGACGCCGCGCATCTGGACAGCGCCGTCGTCGCCGATGCGCTGCGCGGGGCGCTCGTGTCGCCCGTCATCACGGCCCATCCCACCGAGACGCGTCGGCGGACGGTGTTCGACACCCAGTCCCGCATCACCGAACTGATGCGCTACCGCGAGCGCACCGCCCTGACCGAGTCCGAGACGGCCGACGTCGACGTCCGGTTGCGGCGTCAGATCCTCACCCTCTGGCAGACCGCGCTGATCCGGTTGTCGCGGTTGCGGATCCAGGACGAGATCGAAGTGGGCCTGCGCTACTACGACGCGGCACTGTTCGAGGTCGTCCCGAAGATCAACGCCGAACTCCGTGGCGCGCTGCGGTCGCGCTGGCCGGACTTGGATCTGGGCCGGGAGCCGATCCTGCGCCCCGGATCGTGGATCGGCGGTGACCGCGACGGCAACCCCTACGTCACCGACGAGGTGGTCCGGACGGCCACCACCCGGGCCGCGGCCACCGCCCTCGAACATCACCTCGAGGGACTCGAGACGCTCGAACGGGAACTGTCCATGTCGGCACGCCTCGTCACCGTCACCCCCGCTCTGGACCTCCTGGCCGCGGCGTCCCAGGACGATTCACCGTTCCGCGCCGACGAGCCGTACCGGCGCGCGGTGCGCGGCATCCGTGGGCGTCTCACGGCCACCGCGCAGCGCATCCTCGGCGACACGCCGGACCACGGCCTCGACCTCGGGCTCGCACCGTACGACACCCCGCGGCAGATGCTCGACGAACTCGACATCGTCGACGACTCCCTGCGGCGCGGCGGCGACGGCACGATCGCCGACGACGGGCTGGCGAGTCTGCGGGACTCGGTGGAGGTGTTCGGATTCCACCTCTCGGGACTCGACATGCGTCAGAACTCGGACGTGCACGAGACCGTCGTCGCCGAGTTGCTGGCCTGGGCGGGGGTGCACGACGACTACGCGTCGCTGTCCGAGGACGAGCGGGTGGAACTGCTGTCTGCGGAGCTGTCCACGAGGCGTCCGCTGACCACCGCGAACGCGGAGTTCAGTGAGCTGACGACGAAGGAGCTCGCCATTGTCCAGGCCGGCGCCGACGCCGTGCGGACGCTCGGTGCGGGCGCCGTGCCGAACTACATCATCAGCATGTGCACCTCCGTCAGTGACATGCTCGAGGCCGCGGTGCTGCTGAAGGAGGTGGGACTGCTCGACCCCGGCTCGGGGGAGGCGCCGTCGTGCCCGGTGGGCATCGTGCCGCTGTTCGAGACGATCGAGGACCTGCAGCAGGGCGCCGCCACACTCGAGGCCACACTCGAGGTCCCGATCTACCGGGCGCTCGTGTCGGCGCGCGGCGACTCCCAGGAAGTGATGCTCGGGTACTCCGATTCCAACAAGGACGGCGGATACCTGGCGGCCAACTGGGCGCTGTACCGCGCGGAGCTGGATCTGGTGGACACCGCGCGCAAGACGGGAATCCGGTTGCGGCTGTTCCACGGTCGCGGCGGCACCGTCGGTCGCGGCGGCGGCCCCAGCTACGAGGCCATCCTGGCGCAGCCGCCCGGCGCGGTCGCCGGATCGCTGCGGATCACCGAACAGGGCGAGGTGATCGCCGCCAAGTACGCGGAACCCCGCCTCGCGCAACGCAATCTCGAAACGCTGCTCGCCGCGACACTCGAGGCCACCCTGCTCGACGTCGAGGGTCTCGGCGACGACGCCGAACCGGCCTATCGCATCCTCGACGAACTCGCGGCGCTTGCCCGCCGTGCCTACGGTGAATTGGTCCACGAGACACCCGGATTCGTGCAGTACTTCGAGATGTCGACGCCGGTCGCGGAGATCGGGGCTCTCAACATCGGCAGCCGTCCCGCCTCCCGCAAGCAGACCACTTCCATCTCCGACCTCCGGGCGATCCCGTGGGTGCTGTCCTGGAGCCAGTCCCGGGTCATGCTGCCCGGGTGGTACGGCACGGGTTCGGCGTTCGAGGAGTGGACGCAGGGCGACCCGGAGAAGGTGGCCACGCTGTCGCGTCTGTACGAGAAGTGGCCGTTCTTCCGGACCGTGCTGTCGAACCTGGCCATGGTGATGTCGAAGTCCGACATGGGTCTCGCCGCACGCTACGCGGAACTGGTGCCCGACGAGGAACTGCGGCAGCGGGTGTTCGGCAAGATCACCGAGGAGCACGAGCGGACGATCCGGATGTACAAGGCCGTCACCGGCAACGACACGTTGTTCGCCGACAATCCCGGACTGGAGAGGTCGGTGCACAACCGGTTCCCGTACCTGGAGCCGCTCAACCACCTGCAGGTGGAACTGCTGCGCCGGTACCGGGCGGGCGACGACAGCGATCAGACGCGCCGCGGCATCCAGCTCACGATGAACGGGCTCGCCACCGCACTGCGTAACAGCGGGTAGGCACCGTCGGTCCCCGGCCCCGTCAGGAAGGTGCGAACTTTCTTGCGGGGCGGGGGAACCGAACTGTCCGCCCCTGCGTCAAAACGGGAAAGAGCAACAATGTTTCCGAGGCGAAGGGGCGATGGATGAGGCGCTGTGCGGGAAACCCGGTCACCTGGCGCGGGGGAGCTGGAACTCGGGGGACGAGCATGTCGAGCCCCCGACGGGCCGGTCGGATCGTCACCGAATGCCGGGTCACCCGGACACCGGTCGAGCGGGACCCCCGGTCGCCCGCCGGGTTACCGGCGGACGACGAGGACCCCGTCGGTTGAGAGTGTCAGCGCGGCAGGCGGGATGCCGCCGACGTGTCCAGCAGCCACCGGGTGGCCGAGAGACCGCGCGCCCCGGATGCCGGGATCTCGACCGGGGGAGCGCCCGCGACCGCGGCGGCCACGGCCTCCGCTTTCGCCTCACCCGACACGACGAGCCACACCTCGTCGGCGTGCCGGACGGCGGGCAGGGTCAGCGTGACCCGCACGGGCGGCGGCTTGGGGGAGTCCGTCACCGCGACGACGAATCGGTGCTCCTCGCGTACCGCGTCGGTGTCGGGGAACAGCGAATTGACGTGACCCTCGCCGCCCATGCCGAGCAGATGGACATCGAAGACTGGAACCTGCCTGCCGTCGGCGTGCGCACCCAGCACCTGCGCATACGCGACGGCGGCTGCTTCCGGATCGTTCTCGTAGATCCCGTCGGCGACGGGCATGGTGTGCACCCGGTCGGGATCGACGTCGACGTGGTCGAGCAGCGCGGCCCGCGCCTGCACGTCGTTGCGTTCCGGGTCGCCGCCGGGCAGGAACCGCTCGTCGCCCCAGAAGATGTCGATGGCCCGCCAGTCGATGTCGCCCGGGTTCTCGCGGACCTTCTCGAGCAGACCGATCCCGGTTCCGCCGCCGGTGAGGACGACCGACGCCGACCCGCGTTCCTTCTGGGCGGCGACGACGGTGTCGACGAACCGTTGCGCGGCCTTCGTCACCAGCGTGTCGGTGTCGGGATGGACTTCTACATGGATGTCACTCATACGTCACCTTCGTCAGCCCGGCGAGTGCGGTCGCGTAGACCTCGTCGGGGTCGAGTCTGCGTAGTTCCTCGGCCAGGCATTCGCTCGTCTCACGCCTGCGGAGCGCGACCCGCGCATCGGGTTTCCCGGTGCGCGTGAGGGTCGCGGTGGTACCTGTCTGGGGGCGGCTGATGGTCAACGCGCCACCGTCGGCGAAGTTGAGCTCCACGAACAACGGGCCGACCCGCCGGGTGACCGGTGCGTCGACGCGGCTCGCCAACCATCCCGCGATCATGTCGACTGCGGGCTCGTCGACGAGCCCGGACACCACCGCCGATTCGATCGGCGAGTGCGGCGGCTGGTCGACCGCCGACGTCAGGAGGGCACGCCAGTACGTGATGCGGCTCCACGCCAGATCCGTGTCACCCGACGAGTACGACGCGAGTCGGCTCTTGATCTCGGCGGCGGGATCCGCGCGATCCGTGGCGTCGGTGATGCGCCGGATCGCCAACTTGCCCACAGGATCCTGGGCCGGCACCGCCGGGGCGGTCTCCGGCCACCACACGACGACGGGTGTGTCGGGGAGCAGGAACGGCACCACCACGCTGCTCTCGTGGTCGGCGAGTTCGCCGTACAGGCGGAGCACCACGACCTCCGACGCCCCGGCGTCGCCGCCGACGCGGATCTGCGCGTCCAGCCGGGGTTCCGCGTCACGGGACCCCCAGGCGACGACGATGACGCGGCACGGATGCTCGCGGCTCGCCTCGTTCGCGGCGTCGATGATGTCTTCCGAGTACTCACTGTCGCGGGTGCACACCACCAGCGTGAGCACCCGCCCCAAGGTCACCGCGCCGCCGGTCTTGCGCAGCTCCACCAGCATCTTGTTGACCTGTCCGGTGGTGGTCGCGGGAATGTCGGTGATCATCTACGGCCTTCTCCATTCACGACCGGTGCGGTGCATCATTTCGTCAGCCGACGGTGGACCCCACGTGCCGGCCTCGTAGGGTTCCGGCCTGCCACCCGCCGCCCAGTGCTCGAGGACGGGATCGAGGATCTCCCACGACAGTTCCACCTCGGCGTTGACCGGGAACAGGGAGGGCTCGCCGAGCAGCACGTCGAGGATGAGGCGCTCGTACGCCTCGGGCGACGACTCGGTGAACGCCTGGCCGTAGCTGAAGTCCATGTTGACGTCGCGGACCTCCATGCTGGAGCCGGGGACCTTCGACCCGAATCGCATGGTCACGCCCTCGTCCGGCTGCACCCGGATGACGAGGGCATTCTGGCCGAGTTCCTCGGTCATCGTCTGATCGAACGGAAGGTGCGGTGCCCGTTTGAACACCACCGCGATCTCGGTGACCCTGCGGCCCAGACGCTTTCCGGTGCGCAGATAGAACGGCACCCCCGCCCAGCGGCGGGTGTCGACGTCGAGCGTGATCGCCGCGAACGTCTCGGTCGTGGAATCGGCGGCGAAGCCCTCCTCCTCCAGCAGCCCGACGACGGGCTGCCCACCCTGCCAGCCTCCGGCGTACTGCCCGCGGGCAGTGGTCTCGTCGAGAGGCTGGGCGAGCTTGGTGGCGGAGAGAACCTTGATCTTCTCCGCCTGCAGCTCGGACGGTTCGAAGCTGATCGGCTCCTCCATCGCGGTGAACGCGAGGAGTTGCAACAGGTGATTCTGGATGACGTCGCGTGCCGCCCCGATGCCGTCGTAGTACCCGGCCCGCCCACCGAGACCGATGTCCTCGGCCATGGTGATCTGGACGTGATCCACGTAGTGGGCGTTCCAGATCGGATCGAACAACTGGTTGGCGAATCGCAACGCCAGAATGTTCTGGACGGTTTCCTTGCCGAGATAGTGGTCGATCCGGAAGACCGTGTCCTCGGGAAAGACCTCGTTTACCACCTCGTTGAGTTCGCGGGCGCTCCCGAGGTCGTGGCCGAACGGCTTCTCGATCACCACACGACGCCACTGGTGGTCGGTCGACTGCGCGAGTCCGGCCTCGGACAGCTGCTTCAGGACCACCGGGAACGCGTCCGGCGGAATCGCGAGATAGAACCCGTGATTGCCGCCGGTCCCGCGTTCACGTTCGAGCGTGCCGAGGGTGGACGCGAGTTCCTGGAAGGACGCCGGGTCGTCGAAGCTGCCCTTGACGAAACGCAGACCCTCCGACAGTCGCTCCCAGACGTCCTCCCGGAACGGAGTCCGCGAATGTTCGCGCACGGCATCGTGCACGACCTTGCCGAAATCCTCGTCCGACCAGTCCCTCCGGGCGAACCCGACGAGAGCGAACCCGGGCGGCAGAAGACCACGATTGGCCAGATCGTAGATGGCGGGCATCAACTTGCGCCGGGCAAGGTCGCCGGTGACACCGAAGATCACCAGCGCACACGGCCCGGCGATGCGTGGTAGGCGCTTGTCCCTACTGTCGCGGAGTGGATTGACCCAATCGTCTGACGCTGCGGGCACGCTCACGTATCAGCTCTTTTGCCCTGCTGCGCGGAGCTGCTCCGCGGTGGCGTCCAGGAGCTCGTTCCACGACACCTCGAACTTGTCGACGCCCTCGTCCTCGAGGACCTTGAACACGTCGGTGAGGTCGATGCCGACGGCGGTCAGCTGGTCGAACACCTCCTGCGACTCGACGGCGGTGCCGGACACCGCGTCGCCGTGGATGTCGCCGTGATCGGCGACGGCGTCGAGGGTCTTCTCCGGCATGGTGTTCACCGTGTTCGGCGCCACCAGTTCGGTGACGTACAAGGTGTCGGGGTAGTCGGGGTTCTTGACTCCCGTCGACGCCCACAGCGGGCGCTGGGGGCGGGCGCCGTTGCCGAGCAGGCCCTGGAAGCGCGGCTGCACCTCGAAGATCTGCTGGTACGCCGCGTATGCGAGGCGGGCGTTGGCGAGGGCGGCCTTGCCGCGCAGCGCGAGCGCGTCGGGGGTGCCGATCTTGTCGAGCCGCTTGTCGATCTCGGTGTCGACGCGGGAGACGAAGAACGACGCCACGGAGTGGATCCGCGAGACGTCGTGGCCCGCGGCCTTGGCGGCCTCGAGGCCGTCGAGGTAGGCGCCCATGACGAGTTCGTAGCGTTCGACGGAGAAGATCAGCGTGACGTTGACGCTGATGCCCTCACCGAGCACCTTGGCGATGGCCGGGATTCCGGCCTCGGTGGCCGGGATCTTGATGAACACGTTGGGGCGGTCGACGATCTTGAACAGTTCGACGGCCTGCGCGACGGTCTTGTCGGCGTCGTGGGCGAGGCGCGGGTCGACCTCGATGGAGACCCGGCCGTCGACGCCACCGCTCGCCTCGAACTGCGGGGCGAGGACGTCGCAGGCGGCGCGGACGTCGTCGGTGGTGACCGTGCGGATGGTGGCTTCGACGTCGGCGCCGCGTTCGGCGAGTTCCCGGACCTGCGCGTCGTACACGTGGCCCTTGCTCAGTGCCGCCTGGAAGATCGACGGGTTCGTGGTGACACCGACGACGCTCTTGGTGGCGACGAGCTCGGCGAGGTTGCCGGACTCGATGCGGTCACGGGAGAGGTCGTCGAGCCAGACCGAGACGCCGGCTTCGGAGAGCTTCTGGAGATTGGGGTTCTGAGTCATGGCGTTCTATCCCTTCACGCGTGCGAGCGAGCGCTGTGCGGCTGCGGTGACGGCCTCGGCGGTGAAGCCGAACTCGCGGAACAGGGTCTTGTAGTCGGCGGAGGCA
>NZ_BCWY01000160.1 GCF_001894825.1 Rhodococcus jostii NBRC 16295
GGTTGGTCCGAGTTCCGGTCGATGCTCGAGTACAAGGCCGACTGGTACGGGCGGCAGGTGGTGGCGATCGACCGGTTCTATCCGTCCTCGAAGACCTGCTCGGCGTGCGGGGAGATCGCGTCGATGATGCCGCTGAACGTGCGGGAGTGGACGTGCCGATGCGGCGCCGTCCACGATCGGGATGTGAACGCGGCGAAGAATATTTTGGCCGTCGGACTGACGGTGGCAGCCTGCGGAGATGGTGTGAGACCGCCCCGCACCTAAAGTGTGGGGCGGCAACTGTCGGTGAAACAGGAACCTCGAGGCGTGAGTCTCGAGGGGAATCTCGGTCGTTCACGACCGAGAGGACGTCAATGATGGCGAGGCTACTGGTGTATGTGAAGGTGCTCCGGCGCCGCGATGGCCATGTCTTCCTCGAGCCCCGCAATTTGGCCTATACCGCGATTGACGGCGACGGCGCAGTCGTCTTGAGCAAGGTGGAGTCGGTGATGCGCCGGATCTGAGGAGTGTGCAGCCGACAACACCCGCAGCCAAGAACGACCTCGAACACGAATCACCGGCTTCACCCAGGCCCGACTCCGTTGCAGGGGCAGGAGTGTCCGGGTTCGTCCGGCCGCGCATTATCGTCGGTTCAGGCGCGCTTGCGTTCCGAGGTAGACGACTTCGCTGTAGCCTTCTTCGCAGCGGTCTTGGCCGGAGCCTTTTTCGCCGGCTTCTTCTTGGCGGGTGCGGCCTTCTTCCCGGCGGCGTCGACGCTGCGCTGAAGTGCGGCCACGAGATCGACGACCTCGGCGTCCTCGCCGGTCTTCTCGACCTCGGCGACGGGGATGACTTTCTTGCCGCCCGACTTGATCATCTCGTCGAGCAGTTCCCGCAACTGCACCTGGTAGTCGTCGGTGAACTCGGTGGGGTCGAAGTCGTCGGCCATGCTGTCGACGAGGGTCTCGGCCATCGCGAGTTCCTTCGCCTTCGGTTTGTCGACGTCGTCGAGCGAGGGAAATTCGGCGGCGCGAACCTCGTCCGGCCAGAGCAGCGTCTGGATCACCAGCACCCCGTCCCGCGAGCGCATCGCGGCCAGCCGGGTGCGCTGACGGAGCGTGAAGTGGACGAGGGCCGTGCGGTCGCTGTTCTCGAGGGCCGTCGCGAGAAGGACATATGCCTTCGGGGAACTGGAATCCGGCTCGAGGAAGTAACTCTTCTCGAACAGAATGGGGTCGATCTGTTCTGTAGGCACGAACTGCAGAACGGGAATCTCGTGTTTCTCCGCGGCAGGGAGCTTCGCGAAATCGTCGTCCGTCAACACCACGCGGACGCCGTCGTCGGACTCGTAGGCCTTGTCGATATCAGCGTATTGAACGACGTTGCCGCATTCCGTGCACACGCGGTTGTATTTGATCCGGCCGCCGTCCTTGGCGTGGACCTGGTGAAACTTGATGTCGTGATCCTCGGTGGCCGAATAGACCTTGACCGGCACGTTCACGAGTCCGAACGCTATCGAGCCCTTCCATATCGACCGCATGCGTTCCATGATGGTCTCCTTTTCGCGTTCGCGCGACAGTTCATCGAACTTCCCGGCGCAGCGTCGAACGGAGAATCGCGCCGCGGATATCGCCGGAGGACGCGAGAAACATCCTGCGCATCGCCGCCAGAGTTCCGCGCGGATTCGACCGCTCGGACAGATATGCGGCTTGCAGTTGCGGCGGCAGATCGAAGAAATGCTCGAAGAATTCGGGTACGTGTTCCGCATCGAGATCGAGGAGGACGCGGAGGCCGAGCGACCGCAGCGATGCAACGCTGCGAGCCCGCCACGACCACAACCGCCCGCTCGAACCGTCACGAATGTCCCGGACGAGCAGGTCTGCGCAGAGAAGCGATGCTGCGACGCTGTAGCCCGTGCCGGGGTGCATCAGCCCGGCACGAGCCCCGAACCGCACCTGGTCCGAGTTGTGGGCACGACCGGCCTCGGGTGGTGGCTCGACCGCGAATTTCACTCTCTCGACGTCCGAGTGGGAAGGGACGGTGACACCCCGCTGCCGGAGCCGGTCGTGGAGCCGGACGGCGAGTTCCGCCATCGGTAGCGGTGGGCGACCGACGAGACACGTCTCCTCGAGCAGAAACCGATCGTGAGTGAGCGGGACCCCGTACAGAAATGACGGAGTGTCCGCGGGGGATGTCCCGTTGTCGCGGCGCCAGTCCATGAAGACGGCGGCATCGCCGGCGAGCGCCTGTGCGGCAGTGCCTGGGTCCACCACGACCCCGTACGCCGTCTGCTGCGCGAGGTCGGGGCTGTCGCCGGTTCCCCGCGCATCGACCACCACATGCGCCTCCACGGTCGAGCCGTCGTCGAGTTGGACGGAAGTGGGGGAGAGGTCGACCGCTCTACCTGCGAAAACAGTTCCGGAATCTTCGGTGAGTATTGATTGCAGTATCGATGTATTCAAAACGCAATATGTGCGTTCGATGGTGTGATGGCGAGTTGTCCAGGCGGTCGGATGTGAGATCCTCGCGGCGACGGCACCCGGCGGAAGCCATTCGGGGAGTTCGTCTTCCCACGCCGCGTACGTCGCGGACCAGGCTCTGCGGGGGAGCGGATCGATCGAGGCGACCGTCAACCCGGCCGCCTTCGCGCGGTGGGCGAGGGCTCTGCCGGCGGGGCCGAGGCCGACGATCGCGACATCCCAGATCGGTCGAAGGGGAGGCGTTGTCACGATTCCAGCGTGTCATGGCGCGCCGCCGCGTCCTGTCGAATCCGTAGTTCCGTGCTCTGACACGGACGGAAGATGATGAGTTCTAGATTTATAGGCTTCCGTCGCGCATCGGCGCAGTGGGGAAATTGACGTCCAACCATGCGGTCCCGAGCGGCTCCCGCACACATTTCCTCGACGCGTGGGGCGAGATCAGGGGAGAGGATGCGGCCGGCGGGCGTTCGCTGCCGCGGGGGAGTGCGGTGAGCGGATCGAAGCGTTCGCCGGGGTAGGGCGGTGAGGTGGCGAACGCTGGGGGCGCCGCACTATCGATCCTGACGCAGGCAGCGGTCGGGGTCGAGTTCGAGCTGCACACTGGCGCTAAGACTCGGACCGTGACGGAACACCCTGGCTTACCGAATTTACCCCCGCCGGCCCGACGACGAACCACGTGTAGTCGCCACAGATACTCACTCCTGACCGCATCACACACCCACCATTCCCGCTCACGACGGAGGGGGATCGGGGTCCGAAGGTAAGCGGAATCACTGGCAGGCGTGTTCCGAGTGAACGGTGGTCGGGTAAAATTGCTGGTTCGTGCGTTCTTTGCGCGGTTTTCCTCATTCAGTGCGAGCGTCATTTTCCTAGGAGTCTTGTTGATCACCGCTACCGACCTGGAAGTTCGAGCTGGAGTGCGGACGTTGCTGTCTGCTCCCGGACCGGCTTTGCGGGTGCAGCCCGGCGACCGCATCGGGCTGGTCGGCCGCAACGGTGCCGGCAAGACGACCACGCTCCGCATTCTTGCGGGGGAGGGTGAGGCGTACGCGGGCGAGGTCATGCGCACCGGCGATCTCGGCTACCTTCCGCAGGACCCGAAGGAGGGTGACCTCGACGTCCTCGCCAAGGACCGGGTGCTCTCCGCGCGCGGCCTCGATTCGCTGCTGCGGGACATGGAGAAGCAGCAGATCCTGATGTCGGAGGTCGTCGACGACGACGAGCGCGACAAGGCCGTGCGCAAGTACGGGAACCTCGAAGACCGCTTCTCCGCGCTCGGTGGGTACGAGGCGGAGAGCGAAGCGGCTCGCATCTGCAACAGCCTCGGCCTGGCGGACCGCATCCTCGGCCAGCAGTTGCACACGTTGTCGGGTGGTCAGCGCCGCCGCGTGGAGCTGGCCCGCATTCTGTTCGCCGCGTCGGACGGCAGCGGTGGTCGCTCCGATACGACGCTTCTGCTCGACGAGCCCACCAACCACCTCGACGCCGACTCGATCACGTGGCTGCGGGGCTTCCTGCAGAGCCACGAGGGCGGGTTGATCGTGATCAGCCACGACGTCGATCTGCTGAACGACGTGGTGAACCGGGTGTGGTTCCTCGACGCCGTGCGCGGCGAGGCCGACGTGTACAACATGACGTGGAAGAAGTACCTGGACGCCCGGGCAACGGACGAGCAGCGTCGTCGCCGTGAGCGCGCCAACGCGGAGAAGAAGGCCGGTGCGCTGCGCGTTCAGGCCGCGAAGCTCGGCGCGAAGGCCACCAAGGCGGTAGCGGCGCAGAACATGGCGAAGCGTGCCGACAAGCTGATGTCGGATCTCGATGCGGAACGTGTGTCCGACAAGGTCGCCCGGATCCGGTTCCCCGAGCCGGCCGCGTGTGGCAAGACCCCGCTGATGGCGGAGAACCTGACCAAGGTCTACGGCTCGCTGGAGATCTTCACCGGGGTGGACCTCGCGATCGACCGTGGTTCCCGTGTCGTCGTGCTCGGCCTCAACGGCGCGGGCAAGACGACGTTGCTGCGCATCCTCGGGGGAGTGGAGACGCCGGACGCCGGCGGACTCGTTCCCGGGCACGGCCTGAAGATCGGGTACTTCGCGCAGGAGCACGACACGCTCGACGACAACGCGTCGGTGTGGGAGAACATTCGCCACGCGGCACCGGATACGGGGGAGCAGGAGCTGCGTTCGCTGCTCGGCGCGTTCATGTTCACCGGCCCGCAACTCGAACAGCCCGCAGGCACCCTGTCCGGCGGCGAGAAGACCCGCCTCGCGCTTGCGGGTCTCGTGTCCTCCGCTGCCAACGTGCTGCTGCTCGACGAGCCGACGAACAACCTCGACCCCGTGTCCCGCGAACAGGTGCTGGACGCTCTCCGCAGCTACACCGGCGCGGTCGTCCTGGTGACACACGATCCGGGTGCGGCCGAGGCGCTCGATCCGGAGCGGGTCATTCTCCTGCCCGACGGCACCGAGGACCACTGGTCGCAGGACTACCTGGAACTCATCCAGCTCGCCTGAGCACTGCGCGTAGATATCGCCGTCGCGGGGCTCTACCGTGGAAACCACCGTCGCTCGCCGACTGGAGGAGTTCATGGCTGACATCGGGGTCTTCGCCAAGAGTGCTCGGATCACGGGACCGTCGCGCGCCGATCTGCAGGCGGAGCTGAAGGAGCGCTACCAGGCCGGTGCGAGTATCCGTTCCCTCGCCCGGGAAATGGGGCGATCGTACGGATTCGTCCGCAACATCCTCGCGGAGTCCGAGGTTGAGCTCCGCGGACGAGGCGGAGCTCACCGTCGTAAGACCTGACGACCGTCGGTGGGGGAGAGCGGTGTCAGTCGCGGCGTCGGACGGATTCCTCGACGAGATCGAGCACGGCCGACAGGTTGTCGCCGGCGTGCCCCGAGGCGATGCGCGCGACCAGGCCGTCGAGCACCAGATCGAGGTAGCCGATGAGAACGTCGGTCGGCACGTCGTCGCGGAGACGTCCCGCCGACTTCTGCCGCGCGAGGCGTGCCATCGTCGCCTCGGTGAGTTCCGCCGACCGTTGCGACCAGCTTCTGCGGAAGTCGGCGTCGTTCCGGAGCCGCCGGGCGATCTCGAGCCGGGTGCCCAACCAGTCGAACTGCTCGGGCTGGGCCAGCATGTCCCGCATGACCTGAACGAGGCCCTCGTGGGCGACCACGTCGGCCATCCTCGTCGCATCCTCGTGGGCGAGGGCGAGGAACAACCCGTCCTTGTCCTTGAAGTGGTGGAAGATCGCACCGCGGGACAGTCCGGTCACTTCTTCGAGGCGACGGACCGTGGCACCGTCGTAACCGTATTCGGCAAAGCATCGGCGGGCGCCGTCCAGGATCTGACTGCGCCGTGCCGCGAGATGGTCTTCACTGACCTTGGGCAAAGTGCCTCCTTCGTCGGCCTGTGCGTGTTTTCAGTCCTCGGCAGTTGAAGTCACCCAATGCACGAAGCGCGCACGACCACCTCGATCGGGACAGCGGAGCTCCCCTGAAACTGGTCGTGCGCGCTTCGTGCCTGTCATGGCCGAGAACACTCACAGGTGCGCGGCGCCTGTGAGCCGAAAGTGCTCACAGGCGCGGTTGCGCCCTAGCCCTTGATCATGTTGCGGAGCACGTACTGCAGGATGCCGCCGTTGCGGTAGTAATCCGCTTCACCAGGGGTATCGATGCGTACGACTGCGTCGAACACGACCTTCTCGCCGTTCTCGCGCGTTGCCGTGACCTTCATGGTCTTCGGGGTGACGCCCTCGTTGAGCTTCTCGACGCCTTCGATGTCGAAGGTCTCGGTGCCGTCGAGCTTCAGCGACGCAGCCGACTCACCGGCCGGGAACTGCAGCGGAACGACGCCCATACCGATGAGGTTGGAGCGGTGGATGCGCTCGAACGACTCGGTGATGACGGCCTTGACGCCGAGGAGGCTGGTGCCCTTGGCGGCCCAGTCACGCGACGATCCCGAACCGTATTCCTTGCCGCCCAGGACGACCAGCGGGATGCCGGCTGCCTGGTAGTTCTGCGACGCGTCGTAGATGAATGCCTGCGGTGCGCCTTCCTGCGTGAAGTCGCGGGTGTAGCCACCGGAGACGTCGTCGAGGAGCTGGTTGCGCAGACGGATGTTCGCGAACGTTCCGCGGATCATCACCTCGTGGTTGCCGCGCCGCGAGCCGAGCGAGTTGTAGTCCTTGCGCTCGACGCCATGGGAATCGAGGTACTGCGCGGCGGGGGTGCCGGCCTTGATCGGACCTGCCGGGCTGATGTGGTCGGTCGTGACCGAGTCGCCGAGCAAGGCGAGGACGCGAGCGCCCTTGATGTCCTCGACCGGAGCCGGATCCTTCGGCATGCCGTCGAAGTACGGAGCCTTGCGGACGTAGGTCGAGTTCTCGTCCCACTCGAAGGTGTCACCCTCAGGGGTCGAGAGGTTCTGCCAGCGGCTGTCGCCCGCGAAGATCGTTGCGTAGGACTTGCGGAACATGTCCTGGCTGATCGCCGTCTTGATGGTCTCTTCGATCTCCTGCGTGGACGGCCAGATGTCCTTCAGGAACACAGGGTTGCCGTCGGTGTCGTCGCCGAGCGAGTCGGTTTCGAAGTCGAAGTCCATGGTTCCCGCAAGGCCGTAGGCGATGACGAGCGGCGGGGAGGCCAGGTAGTTCATCTTGACGTCGGGGGAGATGCGCCCCTCGAAGTTGCGATTGCCCGAGAGCACCGCGGTGACCGACAGGTCGTTGTCGTTGATGGCCTTGGAGACTGCCTCGGGCAGCGGGCCGGTGTTGCCGATGCACGTGGTGCATCCGTAGCCGCCGAGGTAGTAGCCGAGCTTCTCGAGGTACGGCCAGAGGCCGGCCTTCTCGTAGTAGTCGGTGACAACCTGCGAACCGGGTGCCATGTTGGTCTTGACCCACGGCTTGGTGGCCAGGCCCTTCTCGACGGCATTACGTGCAAGCAGTGCGGCGCCGAGCATGACCGACGGGTTGGACGTGTTGGTGCAGGAAGTGATGCCGGCAACGACGACGGCGCCGTGATCGAGAACGAACTCGCCTGCGTCGGACTTGACGACAATCGGCTTGCTCGGGCGCCCTTCTGCTCCGTTGGCGGCGGAGAGGACGTCGACTGCTCCGTCATCGGCAAACGACAGAACTGCGGGGTCGGACGCCGGGAAGGATTCTTCGACGGCCTCGTCGAGCTGAGTGTGCTCGGTCGGAAGGTGCTCTTCCACGTAGTTGTGGATGTCCTTGCGGAACGCGTTCTTCGAGTCCGACAACAGGATTCGGTCCTGCGGGCGCTTCGGGCCGGCGATCGAGGGAACAACCGTTCCCAGGTCGAGCTCGATGTACTCGGAGAAGACGGGCTCCTTGTCGGGATCGTGCCACAGGCCCTGTTCCTTGGCGTAGGCCTCTACGAGAGCGAGCTGCTCGTCGCTACGGCCGGTCAGGCGCAGGTAGTCGATCGTCTCGCTGTCGATCGGGAAGATCGCTGCGGTGGAACCGAATTCGGGGCTCATGTTGCCCAGGGTTGCGCGGTTCGCGAGCGGAACCTCGGCAACACCCTTGCCGTAGAACTCGACGAACTTACCGACGACGCCGTGCTTGCGGAGCATCTCGGTGGCGGTGAGCACGACGTCGGTCGCGGTGACGCCGGGCTTGATCTCACCGGAGAGCTTGAAGCCGACAACGCGGGGGATGAGCATGGAGACCGGCTGGCCGAGCATGGCTGCCTCGGCTTCGATGCCGCCGACGCCCCAGCCCAGCACGCCGAGGCCGTTGACCATCGTGGTGTGCGAGTCGGTGCCGACACAGGTGTCGGGGTATGCCTGGCCGTTACGTGCCATGACGGTCGGAGCCAGGTATTCGATGTTGACCTGGTGAACGATGCCCATTCCCGGGGGGACGACCTTGAAGTCGTCGAATGCGCCCTGACCCCAGCGGAGGAACTGGTAACGCTCGCCGTTGCGCTGGTATTCGAGGTCGACGTTGCGCTCGAGTGCATCGGCCTGGCCGAAGATGTCGAGAATGACCGAGTGGTCGATGACCATGTCGGCGGGGGAGAGCGGGTTGACCTTGTTGGGGTCGCCGCCGAGGGTGGTGACAGCCTCACGCATGGTGGCGAGGTCGACGACGCAAGGAACGCCGGTGAAGTCCTGCATGATCACGCGAGCCGGCGTGAACTGGATTTCGACGCTCGGCTGAGCCGAGGGATCCCAGCCTGCAATTGCGCGGATGTGATCCGCGGTGATGTTGGCTCCGTCTTCGGTGCGGAGAAGGTTCTCGGCGAGAACCTTCAAGGAGTAAGGCAATTTCTCGGTGCCGGGGACGGCTGCGAGTCGGAAGATCTCATAGGAGTTCTCACCGACCTCGAGGGTTCCCTTTGCTCCGAATGAATCAATACTGGTGCTCACGTCAGCTCCACTCGTCTATGTGAGGGTCGCCACCGACGGGGCTGTGTCGACGGCTGCAGGCACTGCGGGCACGGCTGATCCGTGTGCGCTGTCGTGCTAGCGATGGACGGAATCGGCCCCTACCGCGGTACCTCCGATAGTCTAACAGTACGCTTGTCCTGTGAGAATTCGGGGCGGAATCGGGCCCGGCCCTCGGCGATTCTCCTCGCTCCCGGCGGGGAACGCCCGCGGACGGAACGGAACTTCGGGGACACCTCACGTAGTGTTCACGCGAGGCTTAACGTTCCTACAGCAAACCCGGATGAGAGATGCCTGCCCCTATCGCCACCGCAGTTCCCGCCAGTGTCACGCTCCCCATTCATGCGGCGCTTCCCGTGAAGACGGACATTCCGGAGGACCTCGACGTCTCGGACGTGGTCACGGATGTGTCCGACGACGGGGTGTCCGCCCCGTCCGACGAGGTGAGCGACCTCGTCGCCGTGGTGGACCGCGCAGCCGAGCACGGCGTCAAGTTGAGCATCGTGGCGCTGGACGAGGATCCCGGGCGCGATTCGCAGCTGCGCGACCTCGCGACCGAGGTCGGGGCCGAGGAGGGCGGCACCGTCCTGGTGCTGAGTCCCAGCTGGGTCGGCACGTACAGCGATTCGATCAGCCGGGTACTCCTCGAATCGGGCCAGGACCGCACCTACACCGGCGACGCGGTGGTGTCCGCCAATCACTTCGTCGACGAGGTGACCGAGCCGGGACCTCCGTGGGCGCTGTTCACGGCGGTCATCGTCGCGATCGTCGTCATCGCGTCGGCCGCCACGTTCTTCGCGAAGTCGCGTCGGGCGGCCGGATCCCGTGACGGTCATCCGGAAACGCGGGACGGCGCCGCACCGTCGCCGACGTCGTACGAGCGACAGAAGCCCTGACACTCCCGATTTCCCGCAATAACTCGGCGGCCATTTTCACCATTCCGGTGTGAGTGGCCGCTGCCTGCGTCGATGCGCGAAAAGGGCGCCGACAATTCACAGCTCACCATTTCCGCTGGTCAAATTACTCATGTGTTATTTGTGACTAAAGTTTCCATAGAGTCCGGAAGTGTCGTACGGTGCATTTGGCGCTCTTGGGGAAGAAGTGTCGCAGGCTGGTGATTGACGTCCAGAGTGACGGCGATGCCGGGTACGTCGGTGTCGCCGAAGCGCACGGAAAGGTGTGGCTGCCTGAATTTCTCCCCACGACGGGCACGGCGCGTTCGCGTGATCGGTGCAGAACCGAGGGAGAGAGTTGTGAAGCGACAAGCACGAGCTGGAGTGGGGCACCGTAGCTTCTCCCGCGGGCACACTCGCACAGCGCGCCTCCTCATCGGATTGGGCATCGTCGGGGCCCTGGTCGGCAGCACTCCCGGCCTGGCCGCAGCCGTGCCCCCACCACCGCCGAATCCATCCGACTCCGACATCGCGCAGGCCCAGACCCAGGTCACTTCGGGTCTCGGACAGGTCAGCGAACTGATCAACCAGGTGGCGTCCGCGGATCAGCAACTCGCGCAGCTCGACAACGAGGTCGCCATTAAGCGCGAGGACGTGAACCGGGCGCTGGTCGATCTGCAGAACGCCCGCAGCGCCGCCGACCTCGCCGCCGGAGTGGTCGGGGCCTCCCAGCAGGCGCTGCGTGACGCCGGCGCACAGATCGATCTCGCGCAGAAGGACTTCGACAAGTACGCCCGGTCGAGCTACACACAGGGCACCAACGTCTCCGCGATCTCGACATATCTCGGCGCTCAGGGGCCCGGCGACGTCCTGGACCGCGCGCAGGTTCTGAAACTCCTCGCCACGAGCCAGAACGCGGTGCTCGAGGGCCTGCAGCGGGCCCGGACCGCACAGGCGAACAAGGATTCCGCGGCGCGGGAGGCCAAGCAGCAGGCGGACGCGGCCGCCGACCAGGCAGAGTCGAAGAAGTCGCTGGCCGAGCAGGCGATCGCGATCGCGCGCTCGGCGTTGCAGGACCAGGCCGTCAAGAAGGCGCAGATCGAGAGCAACCGCGCGGCCGCGCAGGCCCAGCTCGAGGCCGCCCGCGGGAACGTCGAGGGCCTGCAGGGGCAGCGCGAGGCCTACACCACGTGGGACGACCAGCGCCGCGCCGAGGAGGCACAGAAGGCTGCCATCGCCGCCGCCGCGCGGGAGG
>NZ_BCWY01000161.1 GCF_001894825.1 Rhodococcus jostii NBRC 16295
GGCCGGCATCACCGCCGGCCTCGACACACCGCAGCCGCGCAGTGAACTCCCGCAACTCCTCCAAATCCGGCGCCCCCACAACCAACCTCCCCCAAGGTCGTTCGAAACTTTGTTCGACTCTAGCAAAAGGCCGTGAACAATGGCAATAGCCGTGCCCTCGAAAAGCACCTGCAGCACAGGGCCGTACGGCGCTATACAGGAGATCGCGCACGCCTGCGCCGAGGAATGGAGAAGTAGTTGCCCACGAACGCCGCGCCGGACCCGATGACCCTGCATCCCGTTGCGGGACAACCGCGGGTGGTCCTGTTGAAGCCGCTGATCGACAACCCGCTGATCGAGGTCGGGGAGTACAGCTATTACGACGAACCCGAGTTCGCGGACGAGTTCGAAACCCGCAACGTCCTGCACCATTACGGCCCGGACAAGCTGGTCATCGGAAAGTTCTGCGCGTTCGCGACGGGGACGACGTTCATCATGAACGGCGCGAATCACCGGATGAGCGGAGTCTCGACGTTTCCGTTTCCGATCATGGGAGGGTCATGGGCGCAGCACGCCGATCTCCTCGCCGATCTGCCGTCGCGTGGCGACACCGTCGTCGGCAATGACGTGTGGATCGGCGGCAACGCGACGATCATGCCGGGGGTGCGCATCGGGCACGGCGCGATCGTGTCGACCGGTTCGGTGGTGACGCGGGACGTGCCGGACTATGCCGTCGTGGGCGGGAATCCGGCGGTGCACATCAAGGATCGTTACCCGGAATCCGAGGTCGCCGCGTTGGCGCGCATCGCATGGTGGGATTGGCCGATCTCCGTCGTCACCGACCATCTGCGGACCATCGCCGCAGGAACGGTCGAGCAACTCCAGGAGATCGCCGCCGGACTCGACTGAGTCAGGCGCATTCCGCCGGCTGCGCCTCGGCGTCCAGGTCGAGTTCGCCGTCGTCCACGAAGACGAGCCGTCCGTCGTCGAGAGCGACGGCCCAGCGGTGCACGGGCGCCCAGTCGCGTCCGAGAAGCCCCTCGGATTGGGAGAGGTCCGCGAAATCCTCGATCACGACACCGGGCACGGAACCATCCGGGTCGCGCCGGACCTGCACTCGGGCGCCGACGACGAGTTCGCGACTGCCGGACTGCGCGTCGCTCTTCTGATCAGACATGGGTTCATTCCGCTTTCTGCAGGGTGGATGCCAGGGCAAAGGGATCACCTGGCCCGCTGCCGAAGCTCACTACAGACGATCGGCAAATATTGAGCAAGCCCTGTGTTCGAGTTGTGGGGATGATCACCGAGGCATTGACGCCGCAGTGACCACCTTGAGTTTGTCCAGTATTTGTACATAAAGACTATTGACGTCAAGCCCCTACATCGCCATGATTATATGTAACTGCTGGTCACAATGACATGGAGGACACTCATGGCACGCTCGACGCTCGCCCTCGGCAATCCGAAGATCACGGATCGCCAGGACACCGGCGCCCGGCTCCTCCAGTCCTCCGCGCGGATGTCGTACGACCCGACCGTCGAAGTGGACTGGGACGCACCCGTCCCCGCCGACCTGTACGGGCTCACTCCCGAGTGGTCCACGCTGTACGGCACACCGATGTGGGACGAGATGACGTTCGAACAGCAGATCACGCTGACCAAGCACGAGGTGTCGTCGATCATGGGCACCGGAATCTGGTTCGAGATGATCCTCCAGCAGATGGTCATCCGTGACATGTACGCCAAGGACGCCTCGCAAGCGCATTTCCAGTTCGCGCTCACCGAGGTCGCCGACGAGTGCAGGCACTCGGTGATGTTCGCTCGCACTGCGGAGAAGTTCGGCTGCCCCTCCTACGTTCCGCGCAAGTCGGTGGTCACCCTGGGGCGCGGGTTCAAGGCGCTCGCCTCCGGCGAGGTCGCGTACGCGGGCATTCTGATCGCCGAGGAGATCCTCGACGTAATGCAGCGGGACTGGATGAAGGACACGCGGGTGCAGCCGATCGTTCGCGTCACCAGCAAGATTCACGTGGTCGAAGAAGCAAGGCACATGCGTTTCGCCCGGGAGGAGACCCTGCGACGCGCCGAGGGCATGAGCAAGGCGCACCGCGCGGCCAGTCGGGCCTGCATCGCGATCGCGTCGAACCTGATCGTGTCCAGCATGATCAATCCCGCGGTCTACGCGGCGGCGGGCCTGGACACCGAACGCGCGCTGCGCGAGGCGAAGAACAACCGGTTCCGGGCCGAGAAGATCCGCGAGAGTTCGCAGCCGCTCATGCGATTCCTGGACGAGGCCGACCTCCTCGGCGGACCGTCCCGGTACCTCTACACGCGCGTGAACATGCTGTGATGAGCTGACTTTCGAAGTCCCGAGAGTGTAGGACCGAAGCTGTCCTCAATCGTCTCTAGATTCGGTGGAACGAGCCGCGACGACGAATTGGGGACGCGATGATCCGCACCGAAGGACTGACGAAGCACTTCACGCAGGGCAAGAAAACGATCGAGGCGGTCCGCGAGGTCTCCCTCGACGTCGCCGAGGGCGAATTGGTGGCGCTCCTCGGACCCAACGGCGCCGGCAAATCCACCACCCTGCGCATGCTCACCACACTGCTGCCGCCGACCGCCGGCCGAGCGCTCATCGCGGGTTTCGACGTGGCGACGGACAGGGACCAGGTGCGCCGCAGCATCGGGTACGTGGGGCAGGGCAACGGCGCCGGACACAACCAGCGAGTGCGCGACGAGCTCGAGACCCAGGGCCTCTGCTACGGCATGACGAAACAGGCGTCCCGCGACCGCACGGACGAACTCCTGAACGACCTCGATCTGACCGACCTGGCAACCAGAAAGGTCAGCACGCTGTCGGGCGGTCAGCGGCGGCGCCTCGACATCGCCCTCGGTCTGGTTCATCGGCCGCCGCTGTTGTTCCTGGACGAGCCGACCACCGGCATGGACCCGCAGAGTCGCGCCAACCTGTGGGATCACATCCTGCGCCTGCGCCGGGAGATGGGCACGACGATCGTGCTCACCACGCACTACCTCGAAGAGGCCGATTCGATGGCCGAACGGGTGGTCGTCATCGATCACGGCACCGTCATCGCCGACGACACCGCGGTGTCCTTGAAAGCCGAACTGGCCGGCGACCTGATCGTCCTGTCGTTCGCGGACGAAGAATCGGCGCGCGAAGCCGCGGCCGTGGTGTCGCAGGCGTGGGGCGTTCGCGACGTCGACCTCACCGGAACCGCGGTAGCCGTCCGCGCCGAGCAGGGCGATGTCGTGTTGCCGGAACTGTTGCGTCTCAGCGAATCACGTGGACTCCGCGTCCTCACCACAGACCTCACGCATCCCACGCTCGACGACGTCTTCCTCGGTCTCACCGGCCGCAGTCTGCGCGAAACCAGCGCCCACGCCTGACGTCCCCCCCACACCCTTCCGGAAGGAAATTCCTATGCACGGCATTGTTCGAGACAGCGTCATCGTGATGAACCGGGAACTGCGACCGACTCTCCGAGACCCGGTCAGCGTCGCCTTCAGCCTCATCCAGCCGCTCATCCTGCTCGCCCTGTTCGGACCGCTGTTGAAGGCCGTACCGGGGATGGACGACGGCGTGTGGAACTGGTTCGTTCCCGGCGTCCTGGTGATGATCGCGATCTTCGGCACCACGATGACCGGGTCCAACCTGTTGCTGGAGATGCAGCAGGGATCGCACGAGCGGATGCTGGTGACCCCGCTGCACCGGTCCGCGCTGCTGGTCGGGCGGGCGTGCAAGGAGATGGTGCCGCTCGCCGCGCAGGCGGTGCTGATCGTACTCATCGCGTTGCCGCTCGGGCTAAATCTGAACGTGGCCGGCGCCGCGATCGGGATCGTCCTGCTCGGCGTGTTCGGCATCGGCCTCGGGGCCCTGTCCTATGCGCTGGCATCGGCTGTACGTGAACAGGATTGGTTGTTCTGGGTGGTGCAGCAGACGCTGATGTTCCCGCTGCTGATCCTGTCGGGGACGATGCTGCCGCTCGACGACGCCCCCGGGTGGATGCGCGCACTCGTGGCGATCAACCCGCTGGGGTACGTCGTGGACGCGGAGCGCGCTCTGTTCGCGGGTCAGCTCTGGTCGGGTGAGGTGCTCGCCGGGGTGGTCGCTTCGGCCACCGTTGCGGTGATCGGGCTGGGAGTCGGGATCAAGAGCATGCGGTGACGCGCTCCTCGCTCGTGCGTGGTTGACGAGTCCCTGCACTCGTCAACCACGCACGGGCGGCGGAGCCGCCTACCCCCGCAGCCGCGGCGCGAGGTCGCGCTCGAACAGCTCCAGGAACCGCTTCTGATCGTGCCCGGGAGCATGGAACACGAGGTGATTGAGCCCGGCATCGAGATACGGCCGGATCTGCGCCACCGCCTCGTCCGGATCCGACGCCACGATCCACCGCTTCGCGACCTGCTCGATCGGCAACGCATCCGCCGCCTTCTCCATCTCGATCGGATCATCGATACTGTGCTTCTGCTCCGGCGTCAACGACAACGGCGCCCAGAACCGGGTGTTCTCCAGCGCCAACTCCGGATCCGTGTCGTACGAAATCTTGATCTCGATCATCTTGTCGATCTCCGCCACATCCCGGTCCGCCTTCACCGCGCCCTCCGCGACCGCCGGCATCAACTTCTCCGTGTACAACTCCATGCCCTTACCGGACGTGCAGATGAACCCGTCACCGCTACGACCGGCGTACCGGGCCACCACCGGACCACCCGCGGCGATGTACACCGGAATCCCACCCTCGGGCACGTCGTAGATCGACGCCCCCTTCGTGGTGAAGTACTCACCCTCGAAATCGACCCGATCGCCCAGCCACAGCTCCCGCATCAACCGCACCGACTCCCGCAACCGCGCGAACCGCTCCTTGAACTCCGGCCACTGACCCGCGAAACCCGTCGCGATCTCGTTCAACGCCTCACCGGTACCCACCCCGAGCATGATCCGCCCCGGATACAGACACCCCATCGTCGCGAACGCCTGCGCCACCACCGCCGGGTTGTACCGGAACGTCGGCGTCATCACCGACGTCCCCAACTGCAACCGCTCCGTCCGTTCCCCGACCGCCGTCATCCACGCCAGCGAGAACGGCGCATGACCGCCCTCGTGCCGCCACGGCTGGAAATGATCGGACACCGTCGCCGAATCCATCCCGTGTGCCTCCGCCAGAACACCCAGCTCCACCAACTCCCGCGGACCGAACTGCTCCGCAGACGCCTTGTAACCGAGCTTGAGTTCGTGGGCCACCGTGTACTCCTTCGTCTTCACGTCCGGTTCGCGAGATGCAAACCTCTTCTGCAGGTTAGAGCGCAGCCACCAGGCTGGCGACCGCCGCTCCCAGTGCCACCACCGTCAGTGTCACCGCGAACAACCACAACTCGTGGGGTGGCGGCATGGGTGCGCCGTCGCGGAGGGCCTTCTCGACCTGGGACCACCGCCGCATGCCGACGAGGGCCGCGGCCGCCGCGAGACCGATCAGGATCAGGCCCAGAGTGGTCCGCACCCACCCGGTGCTGAATTCGGGGACGAGGTGGATCATCGCGATACCGCCGGCGAGGAGCGCGAGCGAACTCCGCATCCACGCGAGGAACGTCCGCTCGCTCGCGAGGGTGAAACGCTCGTCGGGCCGGTCGTTGTCGGTCACCGAATCATCTTTACACCGGTTCGCCTGAACTGCACCAAGCAGGTACCCCGCCGTCCTAGATTGGAAGGGCAGGCCACAGCCAGGGGGCGTCCATGCGACCGTTCGAAGCTCTGCGATCCACGATCTCTCTGCGCGTATGGGCGGCGTTGCTGCTCGTCATGTCCGCGTGGGTCGTTCTCGCCCCGCAACAGGCCTCGGCTGAGCCCCGTGTCACCAGGGTGGACGTGTATTCGGAGTCGATGGGCCGCTGGGTGGCCAATGACGTCCTCTCTCCCGCGTCGGGCGGTCCGGCGCCCACCTTCTACCTGCTCACCGGGATCGGCGGCGGGTCGGACGGCATCTCCTGGTTCAACAACACCGGTGTGCGGGACTTCTTCGCCGACAAGCATGTCAACGTGGTAATGCCGATCGGCGGCCAGTACAGCATGTACACCGACTGGAACACCGACGACCCGGTCCTCGGCCGGAACAAGTGGCAGACGTACCTGACGAGCGAACTCCCGGCCGCCATCGACAGCCGGTTCACGACCGCCGGGGTCAACGCCATCGGCGGGGTGTCCATGGCAGGCAGCGCGGTGCTCGACCTCGCGATCCAGGCTCCGGGTTTCTACCGTGCCGTCGGTTCGTACAGCGGGTGCGCCGCGACGAGCGGACTGCTCGGCCAGGCGATGGTGCGGTCGATGGTCGAATTGCGGGGCGGTGGCAACGCCGCCAACATGTGGGGTTCCGTCGCGGATCCCCGGTGGCGCGTGCACGATCCGATGCTGAACGCCGAACGTCTGCGTGGCACAGAATTGTTCGTCTCGAGCGGCAACGGCCTTCCCGGGAGTATCGACAACCACGACCCCGTTCTGGTGGTGCCTCAGACGATCGGCGGCAGCGTCGTCGAGATGGTGACCAACGTGTGTGCGACGACGTTCCAGTCGCGGTTGCAGTCGCTGGGAATTCCCGCGACGTTCGCGTATCTTCCCCAGGGCACCCATTCGTGGGGGCTGTTCGAGACGGAGTTACGGCAGTCCTGGCCCGTCATCGGCGGCGCGATCGGGGCGTGACCCGAGGGAGTTCTCCAGGATCGGTCCGATGACCGCGAGCGCTTCCGGTGTGGTCATCCTCAGATGGTCGCAGTCCACCTTGTTCTCGACGATCACACCGGTGACGACGGGCTGCCACACGCTCGGCGAGGGTCGTTCGCCCTCCTCGCCGTCGGCGGACTGCGCGGCACTGAAGAACAGCAGGTCGCCGTCGAACACTCGCGGCCGGTATCCGGTGGAGATGTCCTTCGAGTTCTCCAGGCCGGTGCTGATGCGGCCGAGGAGGGTCGACGCGAACGCGGGGTCGCGTCCGAACGATCGGCCGAGCATCTCGACCAGTTGCTCGCGGTACGAGGGGCCCGCATCGCTGCTCTCGAACTCGACCCCCAGTCCGTGCAGCCACTCCTCGGCGTTCACCTCGAGGTCGCCGAAGTCGTCGCCCTCCGCGACGTAGCTGTCCATCATCGCGAGTGTGCCCACTTCGGCGCCGGATTCGCGGAGTTCGACGGCGATCGCCTGGGCGATCACACCGCCGAGGGACCAGCCCAGCAGGTGGTAGGGCCCCTCGGGCTGCACCGCACGCATCTCGACGACGTACCGGTGGGCGAGTTGCGCCATCGAGTCGAATGTCGTTCCGCCGCTGAGGATCGGCAGTTGCAGGCCGTACATCGGGCGGTCCGGCGCGAGGTATTTGACCAGTCCCGCGTATCCCAGTGCGAGTCCGCCCGCCGGGTGCACACAGAACAGCGCGGGTGTCGTTCCGCCGGCCCGGAACGGGACGACGACGCCGAGCACGTCGTCGGCCGGCCTGTTTCCGAGCACCGCCGGGTCGGCGATGCGGCGCGCGAGACCTTCCGGGGTCGGGTGGCGGAAGATCCACTGCAGGACGACGTCGGTGCCGAGCCGGTCGCGGAGCGCGGACACCACCCGGGTCGCGACGAGAGAGTTCCCGCCCAGTTCGAAGAAGTCGTCGTCGGCTCCGACGCGTTCGAGACCGAGGACGTCGGCGAACACGTCCGCCACTGCCTCCTCCACGGGGCCGGCGGGGGCCCGGAACCGTCGGGGCGCG
The DNA here is from genome assembly GCF_001894825.1 of Rhodococcus jostii NBRC 16295. GTDB lineage: Bacteria > Actinomycetota > Actinomycetes > Mycobacteriales > Mycobacteriaceae > Rhodococcus_F > Rhodococcus_F jostii. The sequence continues at coordinate 7,740 of NZ_BCWY01000161.1, forward strand.
AGTACCGGCGCGGGGAGTGATCGCCGGTCCAGTTTTCCGGTGCGGCCGACGGGCAACCGGTCGAGCACCATCACCTGAGTGGGCACCATGTACGGCGCGAGGTGGGCCCCGGCGAACCGGAGCACCTCGGCGGTGTCGAGACTCGCCCCGGCCTCCGCCGTCACGTATCCCACCAGCATGCCCCCGGTGCCGCCGTGCACGGCGACCGCCGCGCGACCGACGCCGGCGCAGCGTGCGAGTACTGCCTCGATCTCCCCGAGCTCCACCCGCTGTCCGCGAATCTTCACCTGGAAGTCGTTACGTCCCACATACTCCAGGCGCCCGATGTCGCTCCACCGCACGAGGTCGCCGGTGCGGTACATGCGGGAGCCGGGTTCGCCGAACGGATTCGCCACGAACGACGCGCCCGTCAGGGCGGAGCGGCGGTGGTAGCCGCGCGCCAGTCCCGGCCCCGCGACGTACAGTTCGCCGACCACCCCCACCGGAACGGGCTGCAGCCAGGTGTTCACCACGATCACGTCGACGCCGCGGCCGGGCCCACCGATGTTCACCGGTTCGTCGGGTGACAGCACCTCGCTGATCGTCGTCTGGACCGTAGCTTCGGCCGGGCCGTACCCGTTGAAGACGAAGCGCCCCGGGGTCCAGCGGTCCGCCAGCTCGGGTGGGAACCGTTCGCCCCCCATCGCGAGTATCCGCAGGGAGGGGAGGTCCTCGGGGCGGAGGGTGTCCAGGATCGTGGGTGTGAAGAAGGCGTGCGTGACGCGCTCGGCCTCGAGCAGTTCGGCCAGTTCCCTTCCCCCGAAGATTCTCGGCGGCACGATCACCAGAGTCGCGCCGACGGCGAACGCCATCAGCAGTTCGAACACGGACGCGTCGAAATTCGGCGACGCCAGGTGCGACACCCGGGCACCGTGCATCGACGCGAACCTTTCCCGTTCCTCCACAGCGAGATTCGCGAGACCGCCGTGCGTGATCACGACGCCCTTCGGTGTTCCCGTCGAACCGGAGGTGTAGAGCAGGAACGCGGTGTGCTCGACGCGCAGCGGACGGATGCGGTCGGCGTCGGAGATCGGGTCTGCGGAATGCGCAGTCGCCACGTCGGGGTCGTCGAGCAGCAGCCACGACACCACCCCGGGCAACCGGTCGCGGTGCGCCGTCACCGTCAACCCGAGCACCGCCCCCGAGTCCTCGAGCATTCCTCCGATCCGCGCGGACGGCAGCGCGGGGTCGACGGGCACGTAGGCCGCCCCCGATTTCGCGACCGCCCACACCGACAGCACCCATTCGATCGAACGCTGCATTCCGACCGCGACGATCCGCTCCGGGCCTACGCCCCGCCGGATCAGCTCCCTGGCCAGCCGGTTCGAGCGTTCGTCGAGTTCCCGGTACGACAGGGTGACGCCGTCGCAGGTCACCGCGGTCGTCCCGTGCCCGAGCGCGGCGCCGGCGGTGAGCACGTCCGGCAGGGTGCGTTGGGCAGCGGCGGGGAACCCGCGCATGGGCACGAGTTCGTCCCGTTCGAGGGCATCGAGGATGTCGAGGTCGCCCACCCGGATCGACGGGTCGCCGACCGCGGCGTCGAGCATTCGGACGAACCGGTCGGCCAGCCCGGCGACGGTGTCGGCGTCGAAGAGGTCTGTGGTGTAGGAGAACCCGGCCGTGATGCCCGCCGGTAACCCGTCGTCGTCGTACTCCTCGGACAACGTCAGCTGCAGGTCGAACCGCGCGATGGTCGCACCGAGGTCGATACCCTCCACCTCGACGCCTGGCAGCGCGAGGTCGGGACGCTCCACGTTCTGGAATTCGAGCAGCACCTGGAACAGCGGGGAGTGCGCCGTCGAGCGGGGCGGATCGAGCGCCTCCACCACCTTTTCGAACGGCACCTCGGCGTGGGCGTACGCACCGAGATCGACGTCGCGCACCTGGTCGAGCAGTTCTGCGAACGTACTCGCGTCGGAGACCAGCGTCCGCAGGACCACGGTGTTGACGAACATCCCGACGACGTCGTCGAGTGCGGCCTCGCCCCGCCCGGCGACCGGGGTGCCGACGGCGATGTCTTCGGAACCGGACATCCTCGCGAGGAACGCGGCCAGGGCGGCGTGCGCGACCATGAACACGGTGGACCGGTGCGCGGACGCCATCGACAACAGGCGGGCATGCAGACCGGCGTCGATCTCGAATCCGACCCTGCTCCCCACCGCCGACCGCTGCATCGACCGCGGGCGGTCGGCCGGCAGATCCAGCGCGGCGGGAAGACCCGCCAGTGCGCTTCGCCAGTAGTCCAGTTGCTGCGACACCAGCGAGAGCGGGTCGCGTTCCGATCCGAGGAGTTGTCGCTGCCAGAGCGTGAAGTCGGCGTACTGGACCGCAGGCGGGTGCCATGTGGGGGCCTGCCCGCCCGCCCGCGCGGTGTACGCCACCATCATGTCGCGGGCGAGCGGGACCATCGACACCCCGTCCGCGACGATGTGGTGCACCACGACGAGCAGGGCTCGGTCGGTGGCGGAGGTCTCGAACACGGCTGCCCGCAAGGGAATCTGTTCGGTGACGTCGAACCCCTCCGAGACCGCCGCCGCCAGCAGTTCACGCAACTCCGCGTCGTTCGACACCGTCGTGACGGGCAGATCCGGCACCGAATCGCCGGCGGGCAGGATCACCTGCACCGGTTCCGCGCCGGCCATCGGGAAACGGGTGCGGAGCGATTCGTGCCGCTCCACCACATCCGTGACCGCCGCCCACAGCGCATCCAGGTCGAGTGCGCCGGTGAGACGGAACGCCATCGCGATGTTGTAGGCGGATGAGGAGGTGTCGAACTGGTTGAGGAACCACATGCGGGTCTGCGCCAGGGACAGGGGGATTCGCTCGGGGCGCGGCACCGCACGCAGCTCCGGACGATCCGTCCGCACAACGGCTTTCGCCGCGCGCTCCGCGAACGCCACCACGGTCGGCGCCTCGAACAGGGCATGCACCCCGACGTCGACGCCGAGGGCGGCGTCCACCCGTGCGACGACCCGGGTGGCAGACAGCGAGTCTCCGCCCAGTCGGAAGAAGTCGTCTTCGGCACCGACCCGGTCGACGCCCAGGACGTCGCCGAATACGTCGGCGACGACGGCCTCGAACGGTGTGGCCGGCGCCCGGAACCGCTGGGCCGGCG
>NZ_BCWY01000162.1 GCF_001894825.1 Rhodococcus jostii NBRC 16295
CTACCGCCCTGTTCGATGCGGGCCTGTACTGCCGCGCCGACGACCGCGGCGACCCCGTCATCCAGCTCGCACCCCCACTGATCTGCGGGCAGGCCGAATTCGACGAAATGGAACGCATCCTGCGCAGCGTCCTCACCGAAGCCTGGACCCTGCTGTAACGCAACCGGTCCCACGCCGAAGGCGGCACCTCGACAACGGCGTCGAGGTGCCGCCTTCGTGTTTTCCGGTGAGGCTGCGCAATGCGCAGCAGAGTTCACCGATAAATGACGCAAAGCGGTGACAGCCTAGGGTTGTGCGACGGTTTGCGCACTGTTAATGTGGTTCGCAACACGCAAAGCGTTGAATCATCACTCATTGACTGCCGACATGCGCAGAATCGCACGGGAGTCATTCCCGCCGCGGGAGCGGCGCAATCGACGAGGAGGACGTCTTGACGAATCGGGACATTCCCACTGCAGACTGGCCGGGCGGCAAGGCGGCCGCGGTGTCGTTGACCTTCGACGTCGACGCCGAGGCCGGCTGGCTCGGCGAGGGCGACGAGTACGCACGCCGACTGACGATCCTGTCGGAAGGCCGCTACGGCGTCACCCGCGGCGTGCCGCGGATCCTCGACCTGCTGGGCCGGTACGACATCTCGGCGACGTTCTTCGTCCCCGGACACACAGCGGAGCATCACCCCGCGATGGTGGAAAGTCTGCTCGACGCGGGGCACGAGATCGGTCACCACGGGCACCTGCACCTGCGCAGCGACAAGGTGAGCACGCAGCAGCAGATCGACGAGATCGACAATGGCCTCCAAGCGCTGGAACGACTCGGCGTTCCACGGCCGCGTGGATACCGTTCCACGTCCTGGGAACTCACACCCGAGACGTTCGCGTTGCTCGTCGACCGCGGCTTCCTCTACGACTCGAGTTGCATGGGCGACGACCGTCCGTACGTCGAGTCCTGGGACGGCCTCGAGATTCTCGAACTGCCCGTGCACTGGTCCCTGGACGATTGGCCGCGCTTCGGCTGGAACATCGACGGCGGTGGCAACGTCGCCGACCCCGAAGAGTTGCGTCGTTGCTGGACAGCCGAATTCGAGTCGGCTCGCGCCGAACGCAGGCACACGAGCTTCACCATGCATCCCGAGGTCATCGGACGCCCCTACCGGCTCGCCCAGTTCGAGCAGGTGGTGGCGCACATGGCCGAATCCGGCGACGTGTGGTTCGCGCGCCTCGACGAGGTCGCCGAACTGGTGACGCCGCGACTGCAGGTCGCGTCGTGACCCGTCGCTTCCGCTCCACGCAGACCCGCCCGTGGGACCGCGGATACGAATTCGGCAGCGTCCACGCGGAACAGGTCGTCGCCTCCGTGGCCGCCTACCGGCAGTTGTTCGACCGCGCCGCCGGCTCGGCCGTCGACCTGGACCACTGGGGGACCCTCGCCCTCGAACAGATCACGGCGGCCGCGCCCGCACTCGCCGAGGAGATCGGCGGCATCGCGGAAGGCGCCGGACTGCCGGTGACCGCAGTCGCGGCGATCAATGCGCGCACCGAGGTGCTGGCCGCGGTCGGTGGGGTCACGCCGAGCGAGTGCTCGACCGTCGTCCGGCTCCGCGAGGGTGCTGCGCCCGTCTCCATTCAGGCGTGGGACTGGTTCGCCGAACTCGCCGATCTGTGGATCGTCTGGGAAATCCCGCACGAGGACGGCCATCTGACCACCACCGTCACCGAGTACGGCATCGTCGGCAAGATCGGCGTCAACGACCGCGGACTCGGCGTGCACTTCAACATCCTCCATCACACGCAGGACGGGAACGGGATCGGCGTGCCGGTGCACGTCCTGGCTCGCGTGGTACTCGACGAGTCGCGCGATCTCAACCACGCCCTCGTCCGGCTCGCGCAGGCGGCGGTCTCGGCTTCGACGTCGCTCACGCTCGTCGCGAGCGCCGGCGGTGAATCCGCCGCCGTGAGTGTCGAACTCAATCCCGTCGGCATCGGGTACGCCCTGCCGGACCACGACGGTCTGCTCGTCCACACCAACCACTTCCTCAGCAGCCCGGCGAACCTGCACGACAAGGAACTCCGGGACGGACCGGACACCGTGATCCGGTTCGACCTGCTCCGCCGTCGACTGGCAGGCCGGCCGGACGTCGATGCTTCCGCAGTCCTCGAGGCGATGACGTCGCACCTGCTCGGCGGCGGAGCGACGTGCTGCCACGTCGACCCGTCCCTGCCGGCGTCGACGCGTTTCGAAACCCTCGCCACCGTCTCGCTCGACGTCGAGAACGGCACCCTGACCGCCCATTCCGGTGGGCCCTGCACCATTCCTGCCGAATTCGCGGCACCGACCAAGGAGAACACCTTGCTGAAACTGAAGCGCATCGACAACATGGACATCCTCACGCGTGATGTCGACGCACTGGTGGAGTTCTACCACGGCGTCCTCGGGCTGCCCTTCCACCTCCCGTACGAGAAGGACGAGGAGTGGGCCGCCATCGACATGGGCAACGTGACGCTCTACATCTTCACATCCGAAGTGGGCGAACATGCTCCGCGCCGCACCGCGGTGAACGCCGACAACGCGCCCGGTTACGACTCGATCGCGTTCGAGGTCGACAGCCTCGACGAGGCCGAGGCCGCGCTGGACGGACGCGTCGAATGGGTCGACGAGCGGATCCAGTGGAAGCATCCCAGCGGCACCTGGTATCAGTACCGTCCGTTCTTCGACCCCGACGGCAACATGCTGTACGTCACCGAGCCGCACATCGTCGGAGCGGGAGCATGAGTCCCGCCGCCATCCCCACCGTTCGGCTGGACGGCCGCGTCGCACTGGTCACCGGGGCCGCGCGGGGCATGGGCGCCGCACACGCGCGCACCCTCGCGTCCCGCGGCGCCGACCTGATCATCGCCGACCTCGACCCCGCCGAACTGTCCGCGGTCGCCAAGGAGATCCGCGACAGCACCTGCCGCCGGGTCGAATGCCTCGAACTGGACGTCACCGCACCGGACGCCGGCGAACGGGTCGCCGCCGTCGCGAACGACGCCTTCGGCCGTCTCGACATCCTCGTCCACAACGCCGGCATCATGCACGACTGGAAGACCCTCGACGAAACACCCGTCGAGAACCTCCGGCCCTACCTCGACGTCAATGTCCTCGGGCCGTACGCCATCACCCGCGCCGCCGCGCCGCTCCTCGCGCGCAGCGAGGCCCCGCGCGTCATCTTCATCTCCTCGCAGTGGGGGCAGGTCCCGGGTGGGCACTCCTACGGCTATATGGTGTCCAAGACCGCGCAACTCGGCCTGATGAAGGCGCTGTCCACCGAACTCGTCTCGCAGAAGATCCTCGTCAACGCCGTCGCCCCGGGCGCGATCCACACCCGGATGGTTCCCGACGACTTCTATACCGAAGAACTCGCCGCCGTCCCCCTCGGCCGTCTCGGCGACGCCCACGAAATCGCCGCGGCCGTCGCCTTCCTCGCCTCCGACGGAGCCGCATTCATCACCGGTCAGACCCTCGCGGTCAACGGTGGCGCGCTCGTCGTCGGCGCCTGAACTTCCCGAAAGGACCATCGTGACCACCTCGATCCCCACCCAAACCAAACGCGAGCTGGCTGAAGCGTCGATGCGCCGCTCCTGGTTCCCCGTCGCGCGCCTCTGCGACCTCGACAAACCCCAGACCGCAACGCTTCTCGGCGTCGGTCTGGTGATCTACCGCGACGGCGAGGGGTGGATCTCGGTGCAGTCGCGACGCTGCCCGCACCGCGGCGGCGACCTGTCGATGGGCGAAGTGCACCAGAGTTCGATCGGCTGCCCCTACCACGGCTGGGAATTCTCCAGCGCCGACGGCAGTTGCAGCCGCATCCCCTCCCTGGCCGATCAGGGCAAGATCCCGCCGCGCGCGTCGATCCCCACCTACCCCGCGGTCGAGCGGTTCGGCCACGTCTGGACGGTGCTCGAAGACCCGATCCGCGGCATGTACGAAATCGAGGAGTGGCAGGGTCTCGACCTCGAATGGCTTGCCGCCGATCCCATCGACTCGTCCGTCGGAGTCGGGGTGACGATCGAGAACTTCCGCGACGTCGCACACTTCCCCTTCGTCCACAAGGTGTCGATGGGCCCGACCCCGGAGGTCGTCGAACCGCTGAACGTCAACCGCGACGGGCTCGACGTCTGGATGGACCGGCCGCTCGACGCCGGCTCCGGCGACTGGGCCAACGACGGCGACTGCATGATGCGGTACCGCTGCTCCGCTCCGGGTCTCGCGTCCATCACGTACCACTACGAGAAGCTCGGACGCCGCGTCGTCGCCGGATTCCCGTCGCCGATCGACTACGACCACGTCAAGATCTTCTGGGGTGTCGCCAACGAGGTCGGCTACCGAGGCGCGGACCTCGAGGAGTGCCTGCGCGTCGAGGAGATGGTGTACCTCGAGGACATCCCGATCGTCGAGTTCATCGAACCCCGCGAAATCCCCTGGGATTCCGAGTTCCAGGAATTCTCGGTGCCGGCAGATCTGTTCACGCTGAACTACCGGCGCTCGTTCACCGAGCTGATGAACCGCGTCAAGGACGGTAGTCATGTCAACGAGTTGGTCTGATCCGCAGACTCTTCCACTTCGGGTGGTCGCCGCCCGCTGGGAGGCGGAGTCGATCGCGTCATACGAGTTCGCGCACGCAGACGGCGGGGAACTGCCCGCGTGGGAACCGGGCGCGCACGTCGACGTGCACCTGCCGTCGGGGACGGTCCGGCAGTACTCGCTGTGCGGTGACCCAGCCGACTCGACCCGCTACCGCATCGCTGTCCTCGAACTCCCCTCGGGCCGCGGCGGTTCGGTGGAGGTGCATCGTGAGCTGCGTCCGGGACGCCTGATCCAGGTCGGCCGGCCACGCGCCAATTTCGTGCTGGCGGAGGCCGATCGATATGTCTTCGTCGCCGGTGGAATCGGCATCACCCCGATGCTGCCGATGATCCGGGAAGTGCAGCGGCGCGGCGGAACCTGGGAACTGGTGTACGGCGCGCGCACGGCCGAGCACTTCGCGTTCCTGAACGAGCTGGATCCATCCGCGGTGCAACTGGTGCCCCAGGACACGAGCGGTCACCTGGACCTGGAGACCGTCGTGAGGTCCTCGTCGGGGGCGGCGGTCTACTGCTGCGGGCCCACACCGCTCATGGACGCGTTGGTGGAACGGATGTCGCAGGCGGGTCGCGCAGGCGACCTCCACCTCGAGCGGTTCGCGGCGTCGGCACCCGCGGCCCGGTCGAGCGGCGAGTTCGAGGTCGAACTGGCCCGCAGCGAGAAGGTCGTCCCGGTGCGTCCCGACCAGACCGTGCTCGAGGCCGTTCGCGGCGCCGGCATCGACCACCCGTCCTCCTGCGAGATGGGAATCTGTGGGTCGTGCGAGGTGAAGGTCCTCGGCGGCGACGTCGACCATCGCGACGATCTCCTCACCGAAAGCGAACGCGCGCAGTGCAACAGCATGATGATCTGCGTGTCCCGGGCCCGGGGAGCCCGCCTCGTCCTCGACCTGTGAGTACTTGTTAACCGCGGGCGGTTGTCAAGTACTCACGGGCGCGAAGCGCACGACGACGCCGGGGCGGAGCAGGGCCGGGGGAGTGCGCTCGGCGTCCCAGATCGGTTCGTCCGTCGTCCCGATGAGTTGCCACCCTCCGGGCGAGCTGCGGGGATAGATTCCGGTGAACTCCCCTCCGAGCGCCACGGACCCGGCTGGGACCGACGTCCGCGGCGTCGAGCGGCGCGGCACGTGCAGTTCGGGTGCGCCCCCGGTGAGGTACCCGAAACCGGGGGCGAAGCCACAGAAGGCCACCGTCCACGGTGTGCCGGTGTGCGCCGCGACGACACCGTCGACACCGAGACCGGTCAACTCGGCCGCGTCCTCGAGGTCGGGTCCGTCGTACCGCACGGATATCCGGATCTCCTCCGGGGCCTCCTCGGCAACCGCCGCCTTCGGCTGCGTCGTCCGCACCCACTTGACGACGCGGTCGCGGCTCGTCGCGCCGTGGTCGAACCGCACCAGGATGGTGCGCGCCGCCGGAATCACTTCCCGGACGCCCGGTGGCCGGGACTCGTCCAGCGCACGGAAGTGCGCGAGCACGGTGCCTTGATCCTCGAACTCGGCGAGGATCGCGCTTTCTCCGACATCGAGGACACGCATCAGACGAACGGCTCCACCGTGATGCCCTCGGCGTCGAGCAACGATCGGATGGCGGTGGCCATCTCGACGGCCGCGGGCGTATCGCCGTGCACACAGACGGATTCAGCGGTGACCGCGAGCACCGTGCCGTCGATCGCCTCGAGCGTGTGATCGACGACGAGTCGACGCACCCGCCCGGCCACCGCCGCCGGATCGTGCAAGACGGCGCCATCCGTCGAACGGGGTACGAGCGTGCCCTCGGGTGTGTACGCGCGGTCGGCGAACGCCTCGGTGACCGTCCGCAGTCCGGCCTTTTCGGACTCCTCGAGAAACACCGAACCGGGCAGCCCCAGGACGGGAAGCGTCTCGTCGTAGGCGCGGACCGCCGCGACCACCGCACGCGCCTGCTCGCGGTGATGCACGATCGCGTTGTACAGCGCGCCGTGCGGCTTCACGTACGCCACCGCAGATCCGGAAGCCTGCGCGAGACCGTCGAGGGCGCCGATCTGATAGATGACGTCGGCCGTCAGGTCGCGTGGGGCGACGTCGATGAACCGTCGCCCGAACCCGGCGAGGTCGCGGTACCCCACCTGCGCGCCGATGCGGACCGTGAGGTCGGCGGCAGCAGAACAGGTCGACAACAATGTCGCGGGATCTCCGGCATGAAAGCCGCAGGCCACGTTGGCGCTGGTCACGAGTTTCAGCATCGCCATGTCGTCGCCCAGGGTCCAGGCGCCGAAGCTCTCGCCGAGGTCGCTGTTCAGATCGATTGCCGGCACATATTCGATACTAGGGTTCCGAGTGCCGTCTTGTAGATTCTCTCGCGGGGGCGGGCGGAACCGGTGAGGGTCCTGCTGCGTCAGAACAATTGACCGTGTGTGGTGGACTGCGCCATCGGAGGGGGAAACGTGACCGACCCGGCATACATCAAGGATCCCGAGAACTTTCATTCGGATCAGTGGGATCACGCGAGGATTGCGAACGCCGTCGCCAGCATGGACGCCGAGCACGGGGGCGGCATCGCGCGAGCCTGGACCGAGTTGGGGACGACGGCCCACGACACGATCGTCGAGTTCAGCGATGCGATCAAGAAGACGATCAGCGAGAGCTGGCACGGTGCTGCCGCGTCCGCGGCCTACGGCGAGACCGAGCGGTACTCGTCCTCCGCACCGCAGGCACAGGAGCAACTCCACGGAGTGGCGGGGGCGTTGACGCCGCTCGTCGAGACCGTCGCGTCGCTGCGGTCCCAGGTTCCTGAAACCATCGGCACCGGACTGTGGGACAAGTTGACGCGCTGGGACACGGACACCGAAGACGAGTACTCCCGGCGAGAAGGCGAAGCACGCGAGAAGATGGCCACGATCTACAACCCGGGACTCGCGACGTCGGACGGCAACGTGCCGTCGTTCACGAAACCGGAGAGCATCGTCGATGTCCCGTCGGGTCCTCCCGGGCCCGGTGTCGGCGACGGAGGCGGTGCCCCCAGCTCGGGTGAACAGTTCGGGGTACCGAATGCCGGACAGCCGAGTTCCGGTGGAGGCCCCGACAGCGAGGCTTCCGCTGCGCCTGCTGTGGACGGCACACCCGCTGTGGACGACACGGAGCAGGACGCGGCCACGTCGCCGTCGTCGGCCGCCGCACCGGCGGCGACCACCCCGACGTCAGTGACGGGTGATCAGACCCAGGGCCGGTCGGGTCTCGCTCACGGTGCCGATTCGCCCTCGGGCGCCGGATCGCGATCCGCAGGTGCCGGATCGGGCGGCGGAGCCGGAGTCGGCGGACTCGGCGTCGGTGGACTCGGTGGTGGCGCCGGCCTCGGGAGCCGGCCGGGGTCCGGGGCGTCGCCGGGAGCGAAACCGGGGACCGCGGGGCTCGCGGCCGGTGGCCGTACCGGTGCGGGCGTGCGGGGCACCGGCCCGATGGGCGGGGGGATGATGGGCGGCGGAGCGGGAACAGGCAAGGGCGGCGGTGACGACAGGGAACACAAGACGCCCGACTACCTGATCACCCTCGACAACGGCAACGAGCTGATCGGCAGACTGCCCCTCGTCTCGCCGCCCGTGATCGGCGCATGAGCATGCGCAACTGGCAGCTGCGTCCCGAACTGTTCGACGCACTCTGGGCCGCTACCGGGCAGGACCGCATCCCGTACCCGCTCCGAATCGTGAGCGCGCATCCCGGGCTCAATGCATATGTGGCAGAGCAGAACCGGATTCGGGGCGCCTTCGCGGGCGCCGAGCACGACGGTCTGAAGTCGGCGCTGAAGGTGCTCGCCGACCCCGAACTGTATGTCGAGATTTCCGGTTCCACCGTCGACGAGACGCCGATCCGCATCATCGGTGCGTAGGGACGGCAGTGGACGGTCATCGCGTCGCAACTTCCCGGCCGGGCGCCGCAGATCGGCGGCGACGTGGTGGTCGGGGCCGGGCCGGCCGGGCGGCTGGGTGCCCAGTTGATCGGGCTCGTTCCGCAGAACGCCGCCGGCCGTTACCGGTTCCGGCGGCGGGACGAAGAGGACGCCCCTTTCTCCCGGGGAATCCTGCAAGAGGTCAATCGGGCGGCGCCCGCTCCCCGACTCGAAACCGCCGTGCAACGCGGATACGCGGGACGCGGGAAGGTCCGGGTGTTCCGCGGTCCCCGCTACGGCACCGGCCGGGACGTCGGCGTCCTGCAGTGGTTCGACATCGCTGGCGACGGGCGCTACGTGATCGGCCCGCACGATCCCGCGGCCGCGCACCCCGCAGGTCCCGAACACCTCGTCGCCGCACTCGACACCCTGATTGGGGTGGGGACCACCCCGCGAGCAGGGTCGGTGAGTGCCCGCGGTTGGTAGATTGCCACGCGCGAGCACAGGTGGGGACACAGCAGCACATACGGAGGGGATACGAACATGGCGGGGCCAGAAGCACCGGAAGCCGGCTGGAAGGCTTCCCGCTGTTGATCGAATTTCTGTGGCTATCTCATAGTAGCTATTACTATCTGCGGCAGGTGGATTGGTGAGGCTGCGGAGACCTGGGCATGTCTGTGGCGGGGTGCGTTAGGCGGCGTCGAGGGTCGGTTGCCGTCTCGGCGTACCGGTGCGGGGCACCGGATATTTGATCTCGCGGATCTGGACGTTGACCTGGGCAGGCCCGCGACGGGTTCGGTGGCGCCGGGAACGGGTGGAGGCGCTGTATTACCGGGTGCCGGGCTCCGCAGGGCAAGAGTCATCGCTGGAAAACCGGGCGCGACCGGTTGGCCGGGTTCGTCGGTGGCGTGGATCGAGCGTTGCTTGTCGTAGGTGGGGGTTACTGTCTGGGTTGGGCGCGATCGGGGCGACACGTTGCTGGTAGAGGGGCTGGTGGATGACTTCATGGGTGTTGGTGGTGTCGCTTCCCGGCGGTGCCGCCGGCTGCGGTCGCAGCGGAATCAGCGCAGGCGCCGGGGCGATGCCGCAGCCCGGTTGGGGTAGGGGTAACCGATGAGTACCACCGGGGATCGTCGGTCTGCGGTTGCTGCGCGGCAGTTTTCGGTGACCACCCGCGCCCATGTGGCGGTCGACGATGCGACCGGCGAGTCGATCGGCCTCGACGACGTCGATGTCCGGGTGGGGTGGCTGCTCAACCTGATTGCCAGTGCCGGTGGCGAGTTGGTGTCACGACTGTGGCAGCCGGCGACGTTCGATGTGCTCGCCGCCGGCCTGGACCGCCAGGACCGCAGGCTGCCCGCGCAGGGTCACGTCGCCGCGGCCCGTCTCGGCTGGAACCCCATCTATCCGGACGGGGTCTATGTGCCCTCCCGGGTCAGCAGGGTGGTGACCGCGCAGGTGATGACGACACTGCGGACCCTGGCCTACCGGGACACCGCGATCGCGGCGCTCTCTCATCGATTCGACCCTGCCACCGGTCGGCTGACGGCAACCACCGCCGCCGCGGACTATGTGCCGGCGGGTTTCGCTCGAGGAGTGCGACGCCAGCTCGCCGCACGCTCACGCAGGGACGGCGGGGTACCGGCCGGCCGGTTGCGGATCACCGACGTGCAGGGACCACCCCGGATGGCGGCGATGGCCCGAATCTCGGCCGCCGATCGGCAACTCGCGCAGATCACCTCGACGAACGGTGAACTGGCGTTGACTGTGAAGCTGCCGACCTGCCCCGCCCCGGCGGGTCGGGCGCAGTGGCGCAGTGTCCGGCTGACCGCGACCATCCCCGCGCACCTGCACGGCAGGGTGATCACCGATTGGCATCTGCCGACCCTGGTCCTCGATCGGAAGGGCCTGCTCTGGCGGTGCGCGGCCACCGAGATGGTGCCTGCCGCCGACCTCACTGCCGGGACGGTCGCGGTGGGCGTCGACTGGTCACCGACCACGCTCGGTGCCGCCGCCATCGCAGCAGAGGGCCCCGGCGGGTTGACCTCGGACTACCGGGGATGGACCTACGACGACCGCGGCCTCGGTGTCAAGCTGGCCCGCTTGCAGGCGGAGGGGCAGCTGCTGCACGCCAAGGCGGCCCGGTTGACACGGCTGGCCGCCACCGCCCCGCCCGAGGTGCGCGCGGAGCTGGAGGCGAAGATCGTCGTCCTCGATGCTCACCGCACCGCGGTGGGTGTCAAGA
>NZ_BCWY01000163.1 GCF_001894825.1 Rhodococcus jostii NBRC 16295
TGGACCTGAACCCCCGACGAACCTAGGGCATGTCTCCTAATAACTTGAGCCACTCGACGATGCCGGCGAGCAGGAATCCGGCGCGGTAGGTGAGGGCGAGTTTGTCGTAGCGGGTGGCCACCGCACGCCACTGTTTCGCCTTGTTGAAGGCCCGTTCGACCACGTTGCGCCCCTGGGATGTCTACAACACCCCGCAGGGAGACGCGTTCTTCACCGACGAACGGACAACGGCGTTCACCACCGAGTCAGGCTGGGTCTACTCCCCAGACGGGGCGCCGGCGCCCGCATCTCGCGACGGCGAATTCACCGCCGATCATATCGAGGGGCCTTGGTACCGGTATGAGCTCGTAACGACGTTCTAGGTCGCCGGCGCGTCCCGGTAGTGGATCGGCGGATTCTGGCGGTCATCGCAACAGCAGTCGGTCCATCTCTTCGATGGGCGTGCGAAAGTCTAGCCGTTTCCGGGGACGCTCATTGAGTTGCCGTGACACCCACTCCAAGTCCGCTTTCGAGTGCACACTCAGGTCCGATCCTTTGGGGAAGTACTGACGGAGTATGCCGTTCGTGTTCTCGTTGGTCCCGCGCTGCCAGGGTGAGTGGGGATCACAGAAGTAGATGTCGATGCCGGTGGCCGCGCTGACGCCCTTCCAGTCCCGCATCCCCGAACCCTGGTCCCACGTCAGGGTTCGGCGCAGGATCGCGGGCAGCTTCTTGAGCCCGCGCACACTCGCCGTTCCCTACTGGGGGCCCGGCACGAGTTGATCGAACTCGTCGACCCGGCTACTCACCGGGGTGTGCTCGCCATTCCGGTGAGGGGTTCGACCTCGACGGCGGGGTGGAGGCGTACCGCGGGCTCCTGGTCGGAACGCTACGCGGATGTGCGCTGATCGTGCCGTAAAAGCTGCGGAGTGCGACGACCGTCCGCTCGCAGTGAACGCAGGCCGCATTCGGGTCCGGAACGGCTCGTCAAGGCCGAAACTTATTCTGCCCCGGACGCTTCGGGGAGTGGTGCGGTCCAGGTCAGTTGGGTTCCGCCGGTGGTGGGGGTGGTGAGGGTGCAGGTGCCGCCGGCCTGCTGGGCACGGGTGGTGAGGTTGTGCAGGCCGCTGTGCGTCACGGTCGGGGCGATGCCGGTGCCGTCGTCGGTGACGCAGAGGGTGAGGTCGTCGTCGACGGAGACGGTGACGTCGACGTGGTGGGCGTGGGCGTGGTGTACGGCGTTGCTGAGCGCTTCCCGCAGCACCGCTTCGGCGTGGTCGGCGAGTGGTCCGGTGACCACGTTCAGCGGCCCGGTCATGCGCACGGTGGTGCGCAACCCGCTCTCACCGGTTTGTTCGGTGATGATTGCGGTCAACGCCGGGCGCAGTGCGAACCCGTCGTCCTCTCCGCCGTGCAGTTCGAAGATGGCGGTGCGGACGTCGGTGATGATGTCCTGGACGTCGTCGATCATCTCCGACAATCGTTGCCGGCCTTCGGGGACGTGGGTGCGGCCGTGGGCGCTTTGCAGGTGCAGGCCGTGCGCGAACAGCCGTTGGATGACGTGGTCGTGCAGATCCCGGGCGATCCGGTCCCGCTCGGCGATCAGGGACAGGGCGGTCAGTTGGCGTTGATCGTCGGCCAGCTTCAGCGCGAGGGCGGCCTGGTCGGCGAAGGCGGCGGCCAGGGGCAGTTGGCGGTCGTCGAACGGTTCCCGCCCGCGGGTGCGGATGAGGGCGAGGACCCCGGTCACCGAGTCCGCGGACACCCGCAGCGGCAGCAGTACCGCCGAACCGCCGTGTGGGCCGGCGTCGCTGATCTCCGGCACCCGGATCAGTGTCCCGGTGCGGTAGACCCGGCCGGTGGCGGTGTCGTCGACACCGATCCGCATACCGGGCACGCTGACGTCGTTTCCGGCGTACGCGGTGACCGTGAGGGCGGTGACGTCGGCGGAGGCTTGGTCGAGGTCATCGGGTCGGGCGATCAGGACGTGGTCGGCGTCGGCCAGGTGGCGGGCCCGGCGGGCGATCAGATCGAGCACCTCGCCCGGGTCGATGGCGGCGAGCAGTTCACCGCGGATATCGCTGGCCGCTTGCTGCCACTGCTGGCGCTGGCGGGCCTGTTCGAAGAGGCGGGCGTTGTCGATGGCGATCCCGGCGGCGGCGGTGAGGGCTTGGATGAGGATTTCGTCGTCCTCGGTGAAGGGCTGGCCTGTGGCTTTGTCGGTGAGGTAGAGGTTGCCGTAGACCTGCCCGCGGATGTGGATCGGAACGCCGAGGAAGGTGCGCATCGGCGGGTGATGTGCGGGGAACCCCACAGAAACGGTGTGCCCCGCGATGTTGTCCAGGCGCAGCGGTCTAGGGCGCTCGATGAGCAGGCCGAGCAGCCCGTGCCCGGTCGGCAAATCCCCGATCAGAAGCCGGGTGTGCTCGTCGACGCCCGAGTAGACGAAATCCTGCAACCCGTCTCCGCTGTCGTTGAGCACACCGAGGGCCCCGTATCGGCAGTCGACCAGCCGTATGGCCGCGTCGACGATCCGCCGCAGTGTCGCTGCCAGGTCGAGGCCGGAGGAGACGGTGAGCATCGCGTCGAGCAGTCCGTCGAACTGCTCCCGGGAGGCGGTCATCTGCTCGATGCGGTCCTGCATCTCGGCCAGCATCTGCCGGAGCCGCAGTTGCGAGAGCGTGTCGAGCAGCAGTGATTCGTCGTCTCCTGGCATCGTCACCAGCTTTCTGCGCCACTTCCTCATGCGCCCGCCGTTGAGAACGCGGACGCTGCCGGGCGGTGGCGCGTGCACCCCGGGGATAGCCCCTTTTCGTCGAGGTCAAACCCGGTCACGGGTGGCCGCTGCGGCACTGGTGACGCCGAGCGACAGTGGTAACGACTTAGGACTCTAACCCTGCCGGGACGACAGGCTCATGCTGAAGGAGGTAGGCGCACGCACCCGACCGACGCGTCTGGAAAGAAGACCACAGTGTGATGCGCACCTCCGACACTGACGGCACCCTGACCCCGACCGAATGCGTCCACGCGTTGCGGTCGGTGCCCACGGGTCGTCTGCTCTACACCGAGGACGCCCTGCCCGCGGTGCGGCTGGTGACCTTCGCCGCCCCCCGCTCCGAGATCGTCATTGCGACCGAGAACGAGTCCTGGTTCGACCGCCTCGATCGGATGTTCGTGGCATTCGAGGCCGGCCACGTCGAGTCGGGAACCCGGGACGGATGGAGTGTGGTCGTGCTCGGCCACGCCCGCACCGCCGCCGGCTCCGACTATCTGTCCGGGTTCGACCACACCGGCCCCTCCCCGTGGACGATCCGACCCTCCGACGGTTACCTCGTCCTCGACATCGAGTACGTCACCGGCCGCCGCCTGACCCTGCCCCGGCTGGCAGGCGACCAGCGATAGGGCTCACACTGCTTGGTGACCGTGGTCGGACATGGCGTCGGTGGCGGCGATGCGATCACCACCGACTTCTCCGGGACTGGGCCGACGACGGCGCGCTACCGCAAACACCTGATCAGATCCCTTCTCGGTGCACCGGATGCCACTCACACCGGCACCTTCGCGGCGTGCAGCCTGACGGAGTAATCGACGTCCTGCACACCCGAATCCGTTCTCGGCGAGAATGTGTCGCCGTCACCGTTCAGGCACTCGACTCTTCGTCTCGGGGCGCGCTCAGCTCATCGCATCGGACGGGGCGGCACGTGCCACCGTCGTCGTGTGGGTGGTGACGATGCTGGCGCTCGGCGGTCACAGCGAGCTCAGTTCCGGGGCCGAAGGGCACCCGTCCGGGCGTCCTTGGCGGCCGGTGTCCGCATGCCGGACCGCCGTCCACGCACGCCCCGTGGAACGCGGCTGGGCAGGTGCTTTCTCTGTCGCTTCTGCCAATGACCTTGTGCTCTACGCCGCGCGCCCTGGGTGCGGAAGACTCGGATTGCGTAAGGATGGCCGAGGAGGCACGGGATGAATATCCATCAGTCATCCACATCACGCTGGTGGAGACTGACTCCGTGGAGCCGAAATCCCCTCATGCGGACCAGGGACCGTCTCGATGTCGTCGTCGCGGCCGTCATGATCACCTTCGTCCTGATGATGGTCCCGTTCGCGGCGGCGTTCGGAACGGTGACCAACACCCGGCTGAACGATCAGTCTCGCGCCGACGTGCTGAGCAGACATGCACAATCTGCTGTTCTCATCGACGATCCGCACCAAGTCCTCGTGGGGGGTGCGCCCAGTGACGCCCCGGACACCGAAGACCATGCGACGGCTCAGTGGACTGCGCCCGATGGCAGCCTCCAGTCCACCGACGTGGAAACCCGGCACGGCGCCCACCGCGGCGACACCGTCTCGGTGTGGATCGATCCTGACGGCCACGTGGTCGACGAGCCCCGATCGGGCCCGGAGAACGCGGCGATCGCCGTCAGCGCCGCGCTGTCGGTGTGGGCCACCGCCGCGGGTGGTTCCCTTCTGCTGCTCTGCGGGGTCCGGTGGGTGAATACGCGAAGCCGGATGCGCCAGTGGGATCGAGAATGGAACGACGTCGGCCGCACACCGGGATGGCCGGTCAGCTGACGATCTCCGCCGTTGCAGGACCACCGGGCCCACCGACGCGCGAAAGGTAACGGTCACCGCGGCCTCGCGGCCGTATCACGGGACATCGGAACCAGGCACGCGGTCGCGCGGTATCTTCGGCGGCTTTCATCGGCCCAGCAGCAGCGCCCTCGCCAGATTTGACCGGAGCGGCCCACGAGAGCGGCCCGCTTGTTGTCCGTTTCAGCTGGCGGCTGGGGTCCGTGTGGCCGGGGCGCCGAGTGCGTTCAGGCTTCGTGCGCGCATGCCCGCAGCTCGCGGCCATCACCCGCCGCCACCACGAATCGAGCCGGGCTCGTTGTATCGGGCCATTGGATAGGATCCTCATCGGTGGGACCACGAGGCTGCCGACGGGGCGAGATCATCGAATCCGCATGCACCGCAACACTGTTTCGGGTGACGTAGCCGGACCGTCTGCACGTCAGATAGGCGACGGTTTCTCGTCGGTGCCAGCCGAGCCGGCCTCGTCCCCGTCAGCGAACATCGCCTGGATCCGTTGCAGGATCTCCGGCGTGCTCAGTGCTCGGCGGGTGGGAATGCAGTGATGCGGTGCGCTCACCGAAGAAGCCTGCAGGCGTGTCATGTGGGTACTCTCAGTCGCACAGATGTGGCCGAGCGGTGGCCAAGGCGCGGGCACCCATCCCGGTCACTATCGGTGTTCCTGGCCACGCGACGGGCCAGCTAGGGGACAAAGTCCTTTCCGCCCACCGAGAAGTCGACGGCCGACGCAGATCCGGAATCGGAGAGTCCGCCTCCGGTCAAGAGTCCGGCTCCGGCCAAGACCGCCGCGCGTCGTGGGCAGCCGCGCAAGACCACCGCCAAGTGATCTGTGCACAGGCCGCTGAGTCGTTACCCGGCGGGCGGCAGCGCGGCGGGTACGGCCGACGGCGAGACCGATTCGTGTGATGTGCCGGCAGGCTGCTTTCTCGACGAGGAGAGGCACGAAGTCACGTACTCGCCCGTTCACGAAGCGCTTGTGAATGTTCCGCACGGTGTTTTCGATGTCCGCCGGTGGGATCGAGGGGTCACGCGTGATCAGGCGGCGATGACCTGTTCGACCTGCAGCATTTCGTCATCTCCGCAATTCATTCATCGTCTGCCCCGGAACGGAGAAAGGTCGACACACGAAATGGCAACGACACGTGGTGTGGTCACCGGTTGATATCGGTGCCGAGCGACCTCATGTCGGTGAGATCGGTTCGAAGGGCCGGACTTCGTCGTCGCCGGGCCGGACCACCCCGGCCGAGGATTCCGGAACTTCGTTCCACGCGCCTTCGAGGTCGCGGAGAGGCTCGGAGACCACGAAACGGGTCTCCCCGCTCAATTCGTGCAGGACCTCGACCTCCGGGTGCAGTGCGCGTAGCTTCGCGATCTCGGTGGAGAAGAACAGCGACCTCGACTGTCGCTCGCTCGAATAGCGGAAGATCCACACCGATTCGCCGTCGGTGGTCGCGACGGTCATCTGCACCGGATACTCGACCCCGTGCGTGCGACCGACGTCTTCGACGAAGCCGACCGCACGGGCGACAGCACCGAACGGATCGTCGACGAGGCCGAATGTCAGTGCAAGGAAGAACAAGGTTTCGGAGTCCGTCGACCCCTCGATGTCGAGGAACAGCGCCGAGTCGACGGCCATCACCAACTCACGCCTGATCTCGTGAAAACCGCGCAGTGCGCCGTTGTGCACCCACAACCACTGCCCATGCCGGAAGGGGTGACAGTTGCTGCGCTGCACCGGTGTCCCGGTCGAAGCCCGCACGTGGGCGAGCAACATCCGCGTCCGCACCTGACCGGCGATCTCCCGCAGATTGTTGTCGTTCCAGGCCGGTTCGATGCTCTTGTACACCGCCGGTTCGGTGCCCTCGCCGTACCAGCCGAGACCGAAGCCGTCACCGTTCGTGGTGGTCGCTCCGAGACGTGAGTGCAGACTCTGGTCGATCAGCGAATGTTTAGGGCGGAACAACAGGTCTTCCGCGAGGATCGGCTCACCCGAGTACGCCATCCACCGGCACATGCATCAATTCAAGCAGAGCCGACCCTGCCTGCGACAGCCCTGACAGGCACAGACTCCGCCCCTTCGTGAAGGGCGCGCACGGCCACCAGACTGCGGGTTGCGCCCCCTCGCCGGGAGGAATTCGCACCGTTCCCCCGAAGCCTGACCGCGCATCCGGACATTGGCCTCGCCGGGGTCTTGTTGTCAGGTCGAAGGGGTCGGGGGCAGATTCCACTCGTGGGCATGGATGAGAGGTACCGAGCCGGTTTCCCGCAGACGCGATGGCGGTGATCATTTCGTTGTCGCGGAGGGAGTGGTTGTTGCTGATCCCGGCCCGCTTGAGCATCGGCACGGCAATCTGCCAGGTGTCGAGGTACAGCCGCCACAGTCGGTCGAGGGCGAAGCGGGCGAGGTGCTCCCGAAACGCGGGCTTGTCGGTGACCAGCATGCAGCAACTGGTCGCCGACAACGAACTCGTCGTGAGTGCCGGATGGTCGTGGTCATTGTGGCGCTCGCCGCTGCCGCGGTCTGGTCTGCGTTCCGCTGACCACAACAGTGAGTCAGCAGTCTTGTGGGGCATTTGCAGGTTAACCGCCGGGCGGGACGGGCAGTCTGGATCCATGAGCACGGCGCAGCAAGAACGGGAAGACAAGTACGACGTCGGCGCCGACTTCGCGGTGCCGGATTTGGACGACCTGGTCCCGCCGGGCGGTCGGCTCGACGAAGACACCGTCACCCTCGACAACGAATATTTCGACACCACCGACCGGGACCTACTCCGCCAGCACATCACGTTGCGGCGCCGGACCGGCGACACCGACGCCGGTTGGCAGCTGAAGGTGCCCGACCGCAAGGCGCGCACCGAAATCCGGGTGCCACTCGGCGCGGACGACTCGGTGCCGGGCGAGCTGGCCACCCTGATCTCGGGGGTGGCCCTGGGCAAACCGGTGCACCCGGTGGCGTCGATCTCGACCGTTCGGCGCCGGCGCCGGCTGCTCGACCCCGATGGGAACCTGCTCACCGAGGTCGCCGACGACACGGTGCACGCCACCGCGGCCGCCGCAGCGTCTGGCGGGGACGGCGCGGTCGCCAGTGAGTGGCGCGAGGTGGAGGTCGAACTGGGCGAGCGCGGCGACGGGACACTACTCGAGGCGATCGGCAAACGGCTGACCCGGGACGGTGCGTGCCCGTCGCGGTACCCGTCGAAACTGTCTCGGGCGCTGAACCCGAACGGTCCGGGCCCCGCCGACGACGACTCCGGTGTGGAGGTGGTTCGGGAGCTGTTGACCGCCTACCTCGACACCCAGGTGCAGGCGATCGTCGGCGGCGACGTGTGGCTGCGCCGCGGGTTGGACCCGGTCCACGCCACCCGGGTCGGGATCCGGCGGTTCCGCAGCACCCTGCGGGTGTTCAAGAAAATGCTGGACCCCGCCGCACGGACGCGGCTCGATGAGGAACTGTCCTGGTACGCGGGGGTGCTCGGTGAGGTGCGGGACCGGCAGGTCCAGCGCGCCCGGTTCGCTGCCGCGGTCGCCGACCTGCCCGACGAGCTGGTGCTGGGTCCGGTCGCCGCCCGGATCGAGAACGATCTGCTCGCCGAGCAACTCCGGTACCGGGCCGAGGTGATGGAAACCGTCGACGGTGACCGGTACCGGGCGGTGCTCGCCGCGCTGGCGCGGTGGCGCACCGCACCGCCGCTGACCGAGGATGCAACCGCCGGGGAGCGGGTGCTGAAGAAGGCGGCGCGGAAGGCGCGCCGCAAGGCCGACAGGAGGTTGGCTTCCGCCCTCGACGACGGCGACGACGAGGCCCTGCACCGGGCGCGGAAGGCCGCGAAGCGGGCCCGCTACGCCGGCGAGCTCACCCGCGGGCTGGTCGGGAAGAAGAAGGGCAAGAAGCGGGTCGCCGAGTACAAGAAGGTCCAGAAGGTTCTCGGGGAGCACCAGGACAGCGTGGTGGCTCTGGGCACCCTCCGCACCCTCGGTGCCCGCGCCGGGAACACTGACGGCGAGAACGGGTTCACCTTCGGGCTGCTCTACGGGCTGGAGCTGCAGGCCGCGCGCCGCGCCCGCGACGATGCCGCCCGGCTCACCACCTGACCCTTCGAGAACAGGGGGTTGGACATGT
Organism: Rhodococcus jostii NBRC 16295; assembly: GCF_001894825.1. GTDB lineage: Bacteria > Actinomycetota > Actinomycetes > Mycobacteriales > Mycobacteriaceae > Rhodococcus_F > Rhodococcus_F jostii. The sequence goes on from NZ_BCWY01000163.1 coordinate 8,687, forward strand.
CGGACAACAGTGGCGAGCGGACGGACGACGAGTGGAACTACCGTGCTCGCCATGAGACGGAAACCCAACGGCTCGACCGCAACTGGGCGGCGCTGCTTCAGGAGCTGCGGGTCGTGCAGACCGGAGTGCAGCTGCTCACCGGGTTCCTGTTGACGTTGCCGTTCCAGCAGCGCTTCGCGGACCTGACGGACTTCGAGGTCGGTGTCTACCTCGTCACGGTCGCGCTGTCGGTCCTGTCGACGATGCTGCTGGTCGCGCCCGTCGGGATCCATCGAGCGGTGTTCCGCCAGCACGCCCTTCCCGCGCTGGTGTCCACGGCGCACAAGCTGACGCTCTGCGGTATCGCCACCCTCGGGGCGGCGCTCGTCGGGGTCGTGCTGCTCATCTTCAGCTTCGTCGTGTCGCCGAGGGTCGGCCTGGTCGCGGCCGCGGTAGCGGCGGCCATCTTCTGCGGGCTGTCCCTGCTGGCCACGATCCTGCGATTGCGGCACCGCATCGACGACGATCCCCCCACCCGCGGCTAGCAACGAAGCGCTCGCCAGAGCCCCAGCACGGCTGGGGAACGAAGTCGTGAAGCTTCCCGTTCGCGAAGTGCTCGCGCGCCGAGTGCACCACCTGCTCGATGCTCTCCCGGGCCAGGTCCCGCCCTCGTCGCCTACCACCCAGTTCCGGGCCTTTCCACACTCCACGAAAAAGCCGGTACGCACCTCTCATACCCGTCCGGTGCGGGGGTCGTCGGCTGCCGGGGCGGGTGACGGGTCGGGGTGATCCATTCGCTCGAGGTGAGCCTTGATCCATTCGGTGGTGTTGACCCGTGCCGGACGGCGCGGGGACGAGTAATCGACTGGTACATCAGTCACGGATACTCATTTCTTCCGACTTCATTGCACTGCGGGCGCATGTGGCTGATTTCCGAGAACGACCGAGACGCGACCCGCACCTGCACCGTGCCCCTCGGCCGGTGCTTCGTCAAGGGGCACCGGGCGCGTCTTCGCCCGTTACCGGCGGAGAACTGTGTACTCGTCCAACCAGCGACGCCCGCCGCTTATGCACTGGTGAAGTTGGGAACGTAGCGGTGACTATCCAGCATCCGGCTCGAACAAAACCGCGCCCCCAGTAATGTGGGGTGCGTCACGCTGCAAACTTCGGTGGACCTGTCGGGTCCCGGACCACCGCTCGGAAAGGGCAACAGCATGTCAGTCGTAGTTCGTCACCACGCACCGGGCATGACCAAAGATCAGTACTCGGCGATCGCGGAGGTCACCCTGGACGACCTTCAATCGGCGAAGGGATTCGTCGCCCACTACGCCTTCCTCGAAGGTGACGGCCTCACCGTCTCCGAAATCTGGGACACCCAGGCCGATCACGACGCGTTCTTCGGCGAGCACATCAAGCCGAAGCTCCCCCAGGAGATCCCCACCCCGGTGGTGTTCGAGGTCCTGGGCGCCATCACCGCCAGGACCATGGTCGGGGGTGCCGCGCACACCGCCAGACATGCCGTCGGAGTGCTCGGGGGAGCAGCCGGAGGCGCGTGGTCCTGGACGCGCAGCAAACTGGGGGAACTGGCGCACAGATCGGAGAAGACCGAGGCCGGGACCGCGGTCGAACCCGCGGGCACGACCACCCCCGCGGCGGCGTCGGCACCGCCCGCAAAGGGAGCCGCCGCCAAGTCGACGTCTGTCGCGGCGGCGCCTGCACAGTCGACGCCGTCCACGGTGCCGCCCGTAACAGGAGACACCCTCGGCAAAGCGAAGGCCAAGCCGGCGCCGTCCACCGGCAAGTCCGGCGGCACCTCCCCATAGCGGTGCACTCCGATCACCACCGGCAGTGCTCTCTCGGCGAGAAAGATCGAACTGTTGTCGGCGCAATCGGTAAGCGGCCGGGCTCCGGCTCCTCCTGGGCGAGGG
>NZ_BCWY01000164.1 GCF_001894825.1 Rhodococcus jostii NBRC 16295
GTCGGCGAATCATTGGACAGAGTGACCGCTATCACCGAGGACGAAGTGCGCACCGAGACCGGTTCGGACGCCGCCGCCGCGACCTCGTCAGTCAACGGGTCCGCAGCGGACACCACGCTCTCGGACGGTGCGGCCACCGACCTGCCGGGTGACACCGGTGGGGCCGACGCGAGCCGCGAGCCTTTTCTGACGGTGGTCAAGGGCTCCCCGTCCGACGAGGAGATCGCGGCTCTCGTCGCGGTACTCTCCGCGGTCGCCGCCGCGGGCAGCGGTGACCCGGATTCGTATCTCCCACCCGAGTCCTGGGGTGCTCCCACCCGGATGCACCGAAGCAACGCCCCGTTCTCCCCGTACGCGTTCCCGAACGTGACGGCGTACCGGCGTTGATCCGGATCCTGTGACGTCCTTCGTTCTCGCCTCGGCGTCCCCGGCGCGGCTGGCCGTGTTGCGCAGCGCCGGGGTGGAGCCGGTGGTGCGGGTCTCCGGCGTCGACGAGGACGCCGTCATCGCGGCACTCGGTGCCGACGCCGCCCCGGAGCACGTCGTCACCGAGCTGGCGCGCGCGAAGGCCAACGACGTCCTCCCCGTTCTCGCGCGGGAGGGGATCGCGGATGCCGTGGTCGTCGGATGCGACTCCATGTTGCTGATCGACGGATCCCTGCAGGGCAAACCGGGAACCGTCGACGTGGCCCGTGCGCGCTGGTCTTCGATGGCAGGCCGGAGCGCGACCCTGCTCACCGGGCACAGCGTCCTGCGTCTCGTGAACGGAACGGTCGTGGGCGACGCACACGACCACAGCGCGACCGTGGTCCATTTCGCGAGCCCGCCGGACGCGGATCTGGAGGCCTACCTCGCGACCGGGGAACCACTGCAGGTTGCGGGCGCATTCACCCTCGACAGTCTCGGGGGCTGGTTCGTGGACCGCATCGAAGGCGATCCGTCCAGCGTGATCGGGATCGGTCTGCCCCTCGTCCGCACGTTGCTCGCGGAGGTCGGGGTCGGCGTCGCCGAGCTGTGGGCGACGTCAGGCCGCGTCGACTGACGGTGCGTCGACTGACTGTTCGTCGACCGGCAGATTCCGGCGCGGCAGTGTCAGCGACGCCACAGCGATCGCCGCGGCTACCGCCGCGATGATCCAGAGGATGCGACGTTCCGCCTGCAGAAACGCCTCCCCCGCCGCACTGCGGGTCGATTCCCGTGCGGCCACCACCGCGGAGTCGGCGATCTGCTGCTGGGCGGCACCGAGCGAGGCGCCTCCGGATCCCAGCGACCGGCACTCGTCGGGCACCTTCATCGGAGACGTGGACCCGAGCTGTTCCGTCGCGCACCGCACGAACGTCTCCTCCGCACGCGGGATCAGCGCCGCAGGCACCCCGGCATCGGCGAGCTGAGCGGTCAGAGCCGGCCGCTCGGCCTGGACCGCGTCCGCAGACTGCGTCGCGACGAGGTTGAAGAACACCACGCCGATCACCGCGAGCCCGATCGAGCTGCCCACCTGCTGGACGGTCGGGAGCAGGCCCGATACCGAGCCCGCGTTCCGTGGGTGCACGGTCGCGAGAATCGCCGTCTGGAGCGGTGCCACGAACAGTCCGAGCCCGGCTCCCCCGACGAACAGTGGGCCGGCCAGCGCCGACCAGCGTGGATCGGTGCCCTCGTGCTGCAGTTGCGCCGCGAGCACGACGAGGGAGCCGGCGAAGAGGACCATCCCCAGGGGCAGGACGAGGTTGCCGATACGCCGGTAGACGACGGCGGAGGCCAGCGCGGCGACGCCGGTTCCCAACGCCCAGGGCAGCGTCATCACACCGGCCCGCAGCGGCGAGAATCCGAACCCGAACTGCAGGGTGAGGGAGATGGTGAAGATCAACGACGTGAGCGTGCCGAAGAACACGAACGCGATGGCCGCGCCGAGGGAGAACGCGCGGTCGGTGAACAACTGCAGACGCAGGACGGGGTCGCCGCCCCGGCGCCCGAGTCGCCACTCGTAGACGACGAACCCGATGAGCACCGGCACCGAACACAGCAGCATCACCACGATCGGCGTCGGCCAGCCCCGCTCCCGGCCCTCGGCGAGCGGAAAGATCAGAAGGAACAGTCCGAGCGCCGACAGCACGGCGCCGCCCACGTCGAGTCGGCGGACGCCCTCGGGTTTCGCGTCGACGAGATAGAAGTACCCGAGGACCAGCGCGGCGAGCCCGAGCGGGAGGTTGACGAAGAAGATCAGCCGCCACCCCCAGTCGAACAGATCCCACTGGATGAGAACCCCGCCGACGAGCGGGCCGCAGATCGTGGCGAGCCCGATGGTCGCGCCGTAGATGCCGAACACGCGCGGGTGGGACCGTTTCGGGAAGAGACCCGAGATGATGGCAAACGTCTGAGCCGACATCGATCCTGCGGCGAGGCCCTGCAACGCGCGGGACACGACGAGTGCCGTCGGCGACTGGGCCAGCCCGCAGAGCAGAGAGGCGACCACGAACACGGCCAGTGCGGTCAGGAAGACCCGGCGTCGTCCGAGCAGGTCCCCGAGTCGTGCGGCCGTGATCAGGGAGCACGCGAACGACAGCGTGTACACGCTGACCATGAGCAACTGCGCCGACACCGAGGCGCCCAGGTCTACCGCGATGCTGGGAAGCGCGACGTTGACGATGGTCGCGTCCAGGAGTTGCATGAACACGGCCGCGAGACTGGTGGCCAGACCCAGCCACGGGACCCACCGACGGAGTTCGCCTCGATAGAGTTCGTCACGCTGAGTCTCGAGCATCCGGACAGGCTAGCGGCTCGACGCTCACAGAATGCTGTGAAGTTGTTCAAAGGTTGCTGCATATTACGCCAGGAACTTGCAGCGCACGACCCTAGTGCTCGACACTTGACTGGATCGGGACCGACCTGTAATCACTCTCATACTTCTCCACCTCTCGCGGTCAGGCACCCGGTGCCGCATCCTGTTGCGAGAAGTCCGTGCCACACCGACCGAACTCGCAACCTCGAATCGACACACCAGGAGCCGCTCGATGGACTTGAACTTGATCACCCACTGGAAGCCGGAGCCTGGGCGGGTCATCGAGTGGAAAGTCACGGATGCGAGTGCACGAGCGGCCGCCGCGGCGCCCGTGGATCCGGCACTGCCGACCACCATGCAGGAGCGGCACCTAAGGCGGGCACGACTGGCGGCGAACAACGGCGAGACCCAGTCCCCCTGGATCGGCATCGCCTTCGACTTCCCGGGCAGGCTCGACACCGAGGCGATGACCCGGACCCTCGAGCGGTACGTCCTGCGGCACGACACACTGCACAGCTGGTTTTCCTTCGAGAACGCCGGGGCCGACCCCACGGACACGACCAACGCCGTCCGGCGGCACGTCGTTCCCGCCGACTCCATTGCGCTCGTCGCGCACGAAGGCGAGACTCTCACCACCCCTGAGCAGGTCCGCGACCACATCGCGACGCGCTTCGCGAACGACACGAGCGCGCTCGGCTGGCCGGCATTCGTGTTCGGCGTGGTGGAACACTACGCCGCCGACGCTCCCGGAGCCGACGACACCTTCACCCTGTTCCACGCCGTCGATCACGCACACACCGACATGCAGTCGATGATTCTCACCTTTGCCGAGACTCGGATCATCTATCAGGCAGAACTCGACGGCACCCCGCCGGAGCTGCCCGAACCGGGGAGTTATGTGGAGTACAGCCGGCGGGAACGGGAGAAGGCGGCAACGCTGACCCTCGCCTCCCCCGAGGTGCACGGCTGGATCGGTCACCTGACCCGCAACGGCGGGACCTTCCCGAGCTTCCCCCTCGACCTCGGCGCCGCCGACGCCCCGCAACCGGCCATCGGCAGCCGTTTCGACCTCGCCGACGCCGACGAGTGCGAGCGGTTCGGTGCCGTGTGCAAGGCCAACGGTTCCAACTTCATCGGCGGGGTGTTCGCGGCCCTCGCCATCACCGAACACGAACTGGTCGGGCGCGACCGCTACATGGCACTGTCCCCCCTGACCACCCGCAACGACCCGCAGTTCTACTGGTCCCAGGGGTGGTTCATCAACCTCATCCCGGTCGGGTTCGCCCTCGAGGGGGCCACGACGTTCACCGGTCTCGCCCAGCGCGCGCAGGAGGCCTACCGCTCGGGCAAGGCTCTCGGCGAGGTGTCCGTGCAGCAGGTGATCGACACCGTGCTGGCTCAGGCCGGGCCCGAGGCGATGTCGCAGCACACCACGCTGGCACCGCCCCCAATCGTGTCGTACATCGACGCGCGCCGGTTGCCGCAGACCGACAGTTTCGCGTCGACCCGGGCAACCGGCATCGTGGGCGGCAAGGCCACCCAGATCGCGTCGATCTGGATCAACCGTGTCCTCGAAGGCACGTGGATGGCCGTCTCGCATCCGGACACCGACGAGGCACACCGATCCGTGACCGCGTATGCCGAGCGGTTGTCGACCATCATGAAAACCGTGGCCCACGAGGGCGACTACACGGTGTCACCGTTCGCGCCGGTCGCCGCGGGATCCGCGACGGCGGCGGGAGCGGAGTAGTGCACGTCACGTCGATCGACCGGTACATGCTCGAGCCCGGCCTGGTGACGGAGTGGTCCGTCGCGCCGGGTGCGGTCTCCCCGTCCGCGGTGCCGCCGTCGTACAACCAGCAGTTCCATCTCGACACCGCCCGCACGCACGGCGTCGGCCGAAGCGTGTGGATGGCAGCAGCTTTCGACCTTCCCGGACAGCTCGACCGCGACGCCCTCGCGCAGGCGCTGGTGCATTTCATCCGGCGTCACGACACACTGCAAACCGGGTTCGACGTGAGCCCGGACGCCATGCTGCGCGTGGATCTCGACCCCGAGGACATCACGGTCGTCGCGTCCGAGTCCGAGGTGACGACGTCACCGCACGAACTCCGCGACCATCTACGGTTCCGTTTCACCGAGGCGTGCGATCCGCTGACCTTCCCCGCCTACCTGTTCGCGACCATCGAACGCGATTCCCACTACACGGTGGTCAGTGCGTTCGATCACACTCTCGTCGACGGGTATTCACTGGTCATCGCGCTGGGCGAACTCCGGCAGATCTATCAGAGACTCGTCGGACTCGGCGGCGCTTGTGTGCTCACCGACGCGGACCTGACGGAGGAACTCGGCGATCCCGGCAGTTTCCTGCGGTACTGCGAACTCGAGGCCGAGGCCCCCGTCACCAAGATCGGCGACCCCCGGGTACGCGAATGGGCACGCTTCTACGAGCGGTGCGGCGGCACCGCACCCAGTTTTCCGCTCGACCTGGGTGTCGAGGCGGGCAAACCCGCCCCGCAGGGCGCCGACGTCCGCCCCCTCCTCGACGCCGCGGGCACCGAACGGTTCGAGGAGATCTGCCTGGATTCCGGCGGGAGCCTCTTCACGGGCACGCTCACCGCGATGGGGATGGCGGTGCGGTCGATCAACGGCATTTCCCGGATGCCGTTGCAGTTTCCCCTGCACATTCGCCAGGACCCGCAGTGGGCCAATGCAATCGGGTGGCTCACGACGAGCGCGCCGCTGACGGTCGAGCTGACACCCGACTGCGATTTCCAGTCTTCGCTGGCGCACACCCACGCCTCGTTCCGCACCGCCCTCACACTGAAGGGTGTGACGATGGCACAGGTCCGGGAGGCGCTCGGCGACGGATACCGCCGCACCCGCACGGATGTGTTCATGGTGTCGTACATCGACTACCGCCGGCTGCCGGGCACGGACGATCACGACGAGCTGAACGCACACCACATCAGCAACGTGACGGTCGCGGACGACGCCCAGTTCTGGATCTCCCGCACCCAGCGGGGTCTCGCGCTGCGGTCGCGGTTCCCGGAGACGTCGACGGCGCGGCGTGCGGTCACGGAGTTCCTCGTGCGGCTGCGCGAGATTATGCACGACATCTGCGAGAACGGCGTCACCCCCATCGCCGAGCTCACCAGTCAGCTGAACCTGGAGGGCACTCCGGTCGTCTGAGGGCCGGCAGGCTCCAGCAGTCGCCTGTGCATCGCACGGGCGATCTTGGCTGCCTCGCGCGTGGCCCGCCGCGCGACGTCGCCGTCGAACAGGTCCTCGACACTGGACGTCCACAACTCGACCCACCGGTCGAAGTGGAGCGCCGTGAATCCGTGCCTGCCGTGCAGCGCTCGATGCACCGCAAAGGCGCTGCCGCGATAGTCCCCGGTGCGCAGCAGGACCGTTTCCCAGAAGTCGCACATGACGGGGAGATGATCCTCCACGCCGATCACCGCGAGTGTCTCGAATGCCGGTTCGAGAACGGGGTCGGCGAATGCCCGGCCGTAGAAGTGCCGGAGGAGTACCTCCAGGTCGGCGCGCGTCGAGATGTCGGGCATGAGGCCTCCGTTCGCAGGCGAATCTACGCCCCGATGCAGGCTCCCTCACCGCCCGTGCACGGTAACTGTGAACGCCGGTCGGAAGAACTTCGGCCGTCCGCCTAGAATTGACGCCGTCCCCGTCGCATCTGCCCCAGGAGCCCACCCGTGCCCGTAGCGCCAGATCCCACCCAGTCCTTCGCCGAGTACGCCAACCCCGGTCGACTCGTGTCGACGGAGTGGCTCTCCGCGAATCTGGGCACGCCCGGCCTCAAGGTGGTGGAGTCGGACGAGGACGTTCTGCTCTACGACGTCGGCCACATTCCCGGCGCCGTCAAGGTCGACTGGCATCTCGATCTCAACGATCCGGTGACGCGTGACTACATCAACGGCGAGCAGTTCGCCGACCTGATGAGCCGCAAAGGCATCAGCCGCGACGACACGGTCGTCATCTACGGCGACAAGAGCAACTGGTGGGCGGCGTACGCGCTCTGGGTGTTCACGCTGTTCGGACACGAGGACGTCCGTCTCCTCGACGGCGGCCGCGACGCGTGGATCGCCGAGAACAGGGACACCGCGTTCGACGTCCCCGAGACGTCCCCCACCGATTACCCGGTGGTCGAGCGTAACGACGCCCCGATCCGCGCATTCAAGGACGACGTTCTCGATCACCTCGGCACGGGACCGCTGATCGACGTGCGTTCGCCCCAGGAGTACACCGGCGAACGCACCCACATGCCCGATTACCCCGAAGAAGGGGCGCTGCGCGGCGGCCACATCCCGAGCGCGCTGAGCATTCCGTGGGCCAAGGCGGCGGCACCGGACAGCCGTTTCCGTTCGCGCGGTGAGCTGAACGAGATCTACGGCGGTGTGTCCGCCGCCGACGACATCGTGGCGTACTGCCGCATCGGTGAGCGTTCCAGCCACACCTGGTTCGTCCTCACCCACCTGCTCGGTTACCCGAACGTCCGCAACTACGACGGTTCGTGGACGGAGTGGGGCAACATGGTTCGCGTTCCCATCGTCAGGGGTGAAGAGCCGGGAGATGTTCCCGGCGCATCGTCATGACCGCACTACCCGATTCGCTTGCCGAGATCGTCGACGACTTCGCCGCCGTCGACGGCTCGGACAAGCTGCAGTTGCTGCTGGAGTTCAGCCGCGAACTGGCGCCCCTGCCCGCAGAACTCGAGCAGGACGCGATGGAACCGGTACCCGAGTGCCAGTCTCCGCTGTTCCTGTCGGTCGACGACTCCGACCCGGAGCACGTGCGACTGCACTTCAGCGCACCCGCGGAAGCACCGACGACGCGGGGTTTCGCCTCGATCCTGCACCAGGGTCTGGACGGGCACAGCGCTGCCACCATCCTCGGGATCCCGGACGATTTCTACTCCGCACTCGGGCTCGCCGAGGCCGTCAGTCCGCTGCGACTGCGCGGCATGTCCGCGATGCTCGCTCGAATCAAGCGGCATCTTCGCGGCTAGGCAGGATCTGAACACACACTGATGGAATTCACCGAACTTGCCGACTACCCCGTTCCGGTGGGTGCGCTCACCGAATGGTTACCGTGCGCCCGCTCGGAATGGGTGGACGATCCCCGTCCGGCGTCGTACATCCACGAGGCGCATCTGCGCCGGTGCGCCGACGCCGGCGGCCGGGGGTCCTGGCTGGGCACCGCCTTCGAGATCCGGGGCTCCCTGAACGTCTCGGCTTTCCGCGCCGCGCTGGAGAAGTGGACCGACCGCCACGAGGTGCTGCGGTCGCACACGACCTTCGACACCGAGACCGAGCGCGTGCGACGGCGCACTGTGCCGCAGGGCGGGCTCCACGTGGGGGTCGTCAGCCACGGCTACGACGCCGCCGGCGGCGACAACTTCGCGCACCTGCAGGAACTGTTCGACGAGTACGCCTCGCCGCACAGCTGGCCGTCGTATGTCTTCGCGACACTCGAGACGGTCGAACGCGACCGTTTCACCGTGTTCTTCGCGGCGGATCATTCGATCATCGACGGGTTCTCCATCGTGCTGGTCGCGCACGAGTTGACCGCCCTGTACGAGGAGGCCGTGTCGGGCCGGACGGCCAACCTGTTTCCGGTCGGCAGTTACGTCGACTTCGGTCACGAGGAGCGGGAGACCTCCACCGACGCCGAGGTGAACCGTGAGGCGCTCGACGTGTGGCGGTCCGCGCTCGAGGGACCGGGACTGCCCGAGTTCCCCCTCGAGATCGGCCCGCGTACTCCGCTGGCCCAGCAGAACCTGTCGGCGTGGATCCTCGACGCCGACCAGGCGGCCGCGTTCAACTCGGCCTGCCGCGAGGCTGATGTGGGCTTCTTCCCCGGCCTGCTCGCCTGCCTGGGTCTGGCGGGGGCGGAAGTGGCGGGGCTTCAACGCTTTCGGACGGTCACCCCGGTCCACACACGGCACTCTCCGCAGTGGGCATCCGCGCTGGGGTGGTTCGTGGGTCTCAGTCCGATCGACTTCGCGGTGCCGTCCGACGACTTCGCCGCGGTCGCGCGCGCGGCCGCCGACAGCGTGACCCGAACGAAGCCGATCTCGGTGGTTCCGTTCGACCGCATCGAGAAGGAACTCGACATCCCCATCCGGCCACGCTTCGTCGTCTCCTACATGGACGTGCGGTTCGTGCCCGAAGCGGGCCGTTGGCTCGAGCGCAACGCCCGGGCCCTGCGGAGCAGGCAGTACACCCACGACGTGTACGCGTGGATCAATCGAACGCCTCGGGGCGTCAATTTGGCGGTCCGATATCCGGGCAACGACATCGCTGCCGCGAGCGTCCATACGTGGGTCGCGAGCCTCCGCCGGCAACTGGAACAGGTTTCAACCAACTACCCATCGGTAGGGTTGCGGACCGTCGGACAGGCCTGATCGGAATTTTCGATCCGGTGACAACTCCGATCACTTCGGTGCTTACACTCCGAAGTGATGCCCTAATCCACCGCTGGTGCCCCCAGGGGGCCGGCGCGGAGACAGACCATGCGAACCACAGGAGGCTCAGTGCCCAGTCATGCCAGCGCGCACATCACGAAGGTGCTCGTCGCGAACCGCGGTGAGATTGCAGTGCGGGTGATCCGGGCCGCAGCCGATGCCGGCCTGGCCAGCGTCGCCGTCTACGCCGAACCCGACGCCGACGCCCCGTTCGTGCGCCTGGCCGACGAAGCCTTCGCCCTCGGCGGTCAGACCTCCGCCGAATCGTATCTGGTGTTCGACAAAATTTTGGACGCCGCCGCCAAGTCCGGCGCCGACGCCATCCACCCCGGCTACGGCTTCCTCTCCGAAAACGCCGACTTCGCCCAGGCCGTGCTCGACGCCGGCCTGATCTGGATCGGCCCCTCCCCGCAATCGATCCGCGACCTCGGCGACAAGGTCACCGCCCGCCACATCGCCGAAAAGGCCAAGGCCCCGATGGCCGCCGGCACCAAGGACCCGGTCAAGAACGCCGACGAGGTCGTCGCCTTCGCCAAGGAATACGGGGTCCCCGTCGCCATCAAGGCCGCGTTCGGCGGCGGCGGCCGCGGCATGAAGGTCGCCCACACCATCGAGGAAATCCCCGAACTGTTCGACTCCGCCACCCGCGAGGCCGTCGCCGCGTTCGGCCGCGGCGAATGCTTCGTCGAACAGTATCTGGACAAGGCCCGCCACGTCGAAGCCCAGGTCATCGCCGACCAGCACGGCAACGTCATCGTCGCCGGCACCCGCGACTGCTCCCTGCAACGCCGCTTCCAGAAACTCGTCGAGGAGGCCCCCGCCCCGTTCCTCACCGACGACCAACGCCACCGCATCCACACCTCCGCCAAGGCCATCTGCAAGGAGGCCGGGTACTACGGCGCCGGCACCGTCGAATACCTCGTCCAGGGCGACACCGTGTCCTTCCTCGAGGTCAACACCCGCCTGCAGGTCGAACACCCCGTCACCGAGGAAACCGCCGGCATCGACCTGGTGCTGCAACAGTTCAAGATCGCCAACGGCGACAAACTGGACATCCTCGAGGACCCCACCCCCCGCGGGCACTCCTTCGAATTCCGCATCAACGGCGAGGACGCCGGCCGCGGGTTCCTGCCCGCCCCCGGCCCGGTCACCAAATTCGTGCCCC
>NZ_BCWY01000165.1 GCF_001894825.1 Rhodococcus jostii NBRC 16295
ACCGAGGCGGCGGTGGTGTGCTGTCCGGACCGCGCTCGCGAGCGCCGGTTCGCCACCGCGGACATGGCCGCGCACGGGCTGGGCGGCGGCATCGGTGTGCCGATCGGGCACGACCCGATCTGGGGGGTGCTGACCGCGCATTTCGCCCGACCGTGCCCCATCCGGGAGCGCGAGGTGGCCCTCCTGCGCGCGGTGGCCGCGGTACTGTCCACCGCGCTCGGCCGCATCGAGGCGGAGGAGCGATTGCGGCATCGGAGCCTGCACGACCCGCTCACCGGGTTACCGAACCGCACCCTCGCCCTGGAGCGTCTGCGTGCCGCCCTCGATCGAGCGGCACGCACCGGCGGCCGGGTGGCGGTGTTGGTGATCGACCTCGACAACTTCCGACACCTCAACGCCCGATTGGGGCACGCCGGTGGCGACGCCGCCCTGATCCGACTCGCCGACCGCTTGCGGTCCGTGGTCCGGCCGACCGACACCGTGGCGCGCCTGGGCGGCGACGAATTCCTGATCCTGTGCCCGGCCGTCACCGGTCCCGCGGACGTGATTGCGATCGCCGACCGGATCGCCTCCGTGGACCCGCACCCGGGTGCCGGGCCGGTCACCGCGAGTATCGGTATCGCCGTCACCGGTGCCGCCGTCTCCCCGCATGAGCTGATTCATCACGCCGACCGGGCGATGTTCCGGGCCAAGGCCACCGGGCCCGGCCGCTACGCACTGCACCATCCCGACACCTACGGAACGTGCCGATGAGCCGCGCATTCAAACAGAACTCCGGGACAAGCGTGGTCGGGCTACCGCACAACACCCGGGCTCGCGTAGAGCTGGGTGAAACCTCGCGGTGCCCGAAGGCCCCGCTGGTCAGGCCCGATGGTGTACCGAGGTGGGCGCTGGGTGGGACTGCCAATACACCCCGGAGGTTGGGCACGCCGCTCACGTCAGGATGAAACCCCGGAGGCTGCGGGGCACGAGTTCGAACCACGCGCTCGTTTCCGCCGCGCAGATGCGGGGTGCTAGTCCTGCCCGCGCGGTGGTGGTGAGCCTTGCACCCCGCCGGGGTCGTGTTCGGGGCCCGCAGCCGGGCCGCCGGCGGGTACGCGTTCCCGGAACCGGGCCGCCTCACTCGGCCCGGAGGTCCCGCCGTGGTCGAGTTCACCGTGGTACGGGCCCGGCTTCGGACGGGCCGTTCCGCCGGGGAACGCGAGCCGCAGGATGGTCCGGTGCACCATGGTCCACTGCTGGACCAGCGGCCCGGAGTTGTAGGGCAGCTTGTACCGTTCGCAGATCTCCCGCACCTGGGGCGCGATCTCGGCGTAGCGGGTACTGGGCATGTCCGGGAACAGGTGGTGCTCCACCTGGTATCCGAGATTCCCGCTGATGATGTGGAACAGCGGACTGCCCTCGATGTTCGCCGCACCGACGAGTTGACGCACATACCAGCCGCCGCGGGACTCGTTCTCGACCTCGTCCGGACTGAACGTGTAGGTCTGGTCCGGAAAATGCCCGCAGAAGATGATCCCGTGCGCCCAGACGTTGCGGATGATGTTCGCGGTGGCGTCCGCCACCAGGGTGGCCAGGAACGTGCGCTCGCCTCCCGGGATGGTCCGATCGAGTGCGTCGGCGACGCCCGAGAATCGGCCGGACGGGCGCAGGGCCCGCAGCCGCCGCCCGAGTCGGGAGGATGCCGGTTGGCCGAGCCGACCCCGGAACGCGAGCTGGGCCAGGCCGAACGCGCCGGCACTGACCAACGGCCAGCCCACATAATCCTTCACCACCTGCGCCCGCGCCTTGCCCGCGATGCCCTTGAGGTCCTCCCAGACCTCCGGCCAGGACTTTTCGCCGGCCCGCACGGCCTCGAGGTCCATGTCGTGCAGGGCCACCCCCCATTCGAAGAACGCCATCAACAGCACGTTGTAAAACGGTTGCGCCAGGTAGACCGGGTGCCACTTCTGATGCGGGTCGACCCGCATGATCTCGTAGCCCAGGTCCTTGTCCTTGCCGCGAATGTTGGTGAAGGTGTGATGGATGTAGTTGTGCGAATGCTTCCAGGCCTTCGCGGTCGACGCGGTGTCCCAGTCCCAGGACGAGGAATGGATGTCCGGGTCGTTCATCCAGTCCCACTGGCCGTGCATCACGTTGTGACCGATCTCCATGTTCTCCAGAATCTTGGCCATCCCCAGGCAGGCGGTGCCCGCCACCCACGCGGGTTTGAAGGCCGACCCCAGCAGCAACACCCGGCCCGCCACCGCCAACTGCCGCTGGGCGGCGATCACGTTCTTGATATATCGGCGGTCACGCTCGCCGAGGTCCGCGTAGACCTGGGCGTGGATGGCATCGAACTCCTCGGCCAACGCCGCGATGGTGTCCTCGCTCAGGTGCGCGAGGGGGCTTTCGGTATCGATGCTCACCTCGGGGTCCCTTCGTTTTCACAATTCGATCTCGATGTCGCCTTCCGCGGTGTTGACGCAGGTCCGCACCACCTGGCCCGTGAGGTCGGCCACCTCACCGGTGCGGAGATCGCGCAATTGCCCCGACCGCAGGGTCCCGGTGCAGGTGTGACAGATCCCGATCCGGCATCCGTACGGGAGTGTGGCTCCTGCTTCCTCTCCGGCTACCAGGATCGGTGTACCCCCATCGCAGTCGGTTTCAATCTCGCTTTCGGTGAAATGGATCCGTCCGCCCGAACCGGCGCCCGCGGATCCGCCGATGATCGGTTGGAAACGCTCGAGGTGCACTTTCTCGGGGTCGCCGTGCTCGTCCCAGTGCTCGACCATCGCGTCGAGCATGTCGCCGGGCCCGGACAGGAACGCCTCACGCTCGCGCCAATCGGGGCACAGCGTGTCCAGATCGGCCGGCGTCATCCGGCCTTCCGTCTCGGTCAGCCGCACCTGCAGACGGAAGCCGTCGTGGCGGCGATCCAACTCGCGCAACGTGGCATCGAACATGAGCTGCTCGGCGGTCCGGTCGCAATGCACAGCCACCACGTCGCGAAGACCACCGCGGTGGTCGAGATCGCGCAACATGCTCACGATCGGGGTGATGCCGCTACCCGCACTGACGAACAGCAGGCGCCCCGGCAGCGGTTCGGGCAGCGTGAACACGCCCTCGATCTCACCGAGCCGCACGATGCCGCCGGGAGCGAGCTCGCGGACCAGGTACGGCGAGACCGTACCGCTCGGCACCACCTTCGGGGTGACACTGATCAGACCGTCGTCGGCGTGCGGGTCGGACGTCAACGAATACGCCCGCCAGTGGTAGACGCCGTCGATGATCACCCCGAGGCGCACGTACTGCCCGGCCCGGTGCCCCGACCATTCGTGACCGGGCCGGATCACCACCGTGGCCGCGGCCGCGCCAGCCGGTTCGACCCTCTCCACCCGCCCGCGCAGCTCCCGCGTGGTCCACAGCGGGTTGATCATCTCCAAATAGTCGTCCGGCAGCAACGGATGGAACAGATGCCGAACCGCGCGCAGGAACCGTTTCTGCGCCTTGGGAACCTTGGGACGCGCACCACGCTCCGCCATAGATTCACCGTAGAGGACCGTGCCCGCACCGGCGGGCGGTTCCCGACGTCCCCGACTTCCACCACAGCTCGCCCCGACGAACGGCCGAGGGCACTCACCGTGTTAGTCACAGCGACGCCCCCGGGGCGGCGTGCCTCTTCCACAAAGCGATCCCACCACCACGGGGGCGCTCGCATACCGGCCCGCCATCCAGATGAGGACATGCTCGGCATATCTTTCGCGAAAGCCGCTCGGCCACAAACACACTCTGCGGCACCGGAGAATGCAAAAATCCGACACCCGAGCCCGGTGCGCTGAGCATGGGCGCGCGGGTGCCGGTACGCCGGCCGTCCGAAGCGGATCGGCCGGGATGGTCTGTACAACCTCGATCCCCTCTATTCGAACGCGCGTCGGCAGCGGTCGATCATGTCCTCGGCCCGGCGCCGGAAATCGGTCACCTCCACGCCGTCGAGTAGTTCGCCGAGGACGTCGAGTTCGGTGAGCCACCAGCCCATCTCTTCGATTCCGTCCTGTCGGCGGGGGCACTGGTGGCTGAACTGCAGAACCGACCGCGAGTGCCCGTCGCCGGTGATGTCCCACCTCAGCACGATCTCCCCGCAGGTGTACTCGAGCAGGCTGGGCGGCCGGACCCGGCACGCCATGCCCATGCCTCCGCACGCGGGATGCAGCAGGCGGAGCACCCGCCACACCTCGTCACAGTTGTGGTGCAGACGACGCTCGAGATGCAGCCGGTAGCGCCCGTTCTCGTCGACGGTGACGATATCGGTCATCGGCGGACATCCTCCGGCGCCCCGACCTTCGGATCAACGTGATCTTTCACGAGGCGTACCCGGGTACGCGGGCGCGCAACCGACACCTCCCCACCGCCCACGAGGGCTCGGAGTGTCGCTACATGGCACGAGCCGGTCACGGCGTGAGTGAATTCCCGCTGGTCAGGCCCGATGGTGTACCGAGGCGGGCGCCGGCTGGAAACCGCTGGGTGGGACTGCCAACACACCCCGGAGGTGGGGCACTCCGCTCACGTCACCGGTGAATCCCGCCCCCGCGACCGCGGGGCACGAGTTCGAACCACGCGCTCGTTCCGCCGCGCAGATGCGGATCCGGGTAGCACAGGGCGAGGCCTTGCGCATCGAACGCGGTGAACCACTCCTGCCAGGAGAGGCGCGCGAGCTCGCCGGTCCGGACCCCGGCAAAGTCGATATGCGGTGATCACGGGTCGAGGCCATGGCCGTCAGCCAGGCACGGTCGGGCCTGGATCCGCATCCGGTGGGTGGTCCCCGGATGTCGAACCAGAAAGCTTGAGCGCGGAGTATCGATCGTATGAATGCTTCGTCCATCGGCGAGCCGAATCCTGCGGTCGGTGAGGGCCATGCTCGCCGGCGACCGCGTCGGGGCCCGGGTGCAACTCGACGCCGCCGAAAACGAACCCTCTCCACTCGTCCGAGCAGAGACCCTGGTCGATGCCCTGGTATGGCTGAATGTCCTTCTCGACGTCAAACTTTCCGCGTTTCCAGACCGTCCGCCGGAGTAGGGAGCGATCGACCCCCATCGTGCCCTGCGCCAAGCTGCGGACAGGAACCAGTAGGACATTGTCAGGCCGGAATGATGGTGGGGCCATTCGGTGAGCAGCCACACCTCGGGAAGGCTTCCGTCCTCGGCGCGCGTGGGATGACCCGGTTCGCGGGGCGGATCCGCGGCGCGGCGAAGCGCGACTTCCTGCAACCAGTCACCTCGCGGTCGTGGAGCCTCGACTTCGCCGCGAGAATCAACCGCGGCGCCGTAGAGTGATTCGGGCCGAGCGAGTCCCTGATCTGATCCTCGGGAGCAACCCGCGCCGCTGTCTCGGCCCGAGTTGGACAGAATCTGGGCATCGAGTTCGGCGTCGAACACCGGCGATGGGCCCGGCAGTGGCCTTCTGCCGCACATTCGGGTGCAACCAGCCGCGCACAGCCCTCCGGATCACTTGCTGGGGCGCTCCCTCCGGACGAGGAGGACGGAGTCGCCTGCGGGCTTCCACGGCAGAAGGGCGGCGACCGCGACCGCGCCCAGCAGCGACGCCGAGACGGTGAGGTAGGAGGCGAGTTGGAGGCCTTCCAGACACGCGGATTTCATCGCATAGATCAGGTCGGCCTTTTGTTGCGCAAACGCGGGATTGGTCGGGTGGTTCACGATCTCGAGCACGCTGATGACGGTTTCGCGGGCAAGCTCTTCTCGTACGGGGTCATCAGCAGGTCCGGGATGGCATCGATCCACGGGCCGACCTCGGTCGTGTATGGGACGAGGCGTTTCGCATCGCCCCATCGCTGCCATCACTCGCCTGCGACTGCGACGGACCCCAAGTGCGTGAATTCGGCGACTATCTGCTTGCCGGGTTCGACGAAGACGGCGTCGGTCATGCCGCCGGTCAGCACGATCCAGCCGGCTTCGAGGGCGAGTCCGCGTTCGGCGAGGGCATTCGCGGCGAGCGCGAGGGCCTCGGCAGGATGGCCCTGCACGGCAGCGCCCGTCGCCGAGTCCACGACCGTGCCGTCCACCGACAGCACGCAGGCCTCGAGGGCGAGATCGAGAGCGCGCGGGTCGCGTTCGACGCCACCGATGACGAAGCGCGACGATGACGCGTTGTCGGCGAGTACGTCGGGCAGGGTGAACTTGAAGTCGATGAAGCGGCTGTCGATCACTTCGATGCCCGCGTAGACGGAGCGGACGGCGGCCATCGCGGTGGCGGCGGTGACCCCGGGACCTTCGAGGCGTTCGCCCAGTACGAAGACAATCTCAGGCTCCACCCGCGGATGGATCAGCTCGCCGGTGGGGATCGGGACGCCGGCCTCGAGCACCATTCCGTCGGTCAGCCACGCGGTGAGAGGCGACGTGATGCCCATCCGCTGCTGCTTCGCACGGGAGGTGAGCCCCAGTTTCACGCCGATGATCTTCTCGCCCTGCGCCACCTTGCGGGCGATCAGCGCGGCCTGCACCTGGTAGGCGGTCTCCACGTCGAGTTCGGGCCAGTCGTCGGTGATGGGGTGACGGTCGGTTCTGGTCTCCTCGGCGCGGAGGAGCACCTCGGCGGCGGTGTCGATGGTCCACTCGGTGGTGTCGGTGCTCATACGGTGACTGCTTCCTTCCGGTTACTGCTCTGTCCTGCAAGTTCGATCGCGACGTCGATGATCATGTCTTCCTGTCCGCCGACGTAGCCGGCTTCGCCGACGCGGGCGAGGATCTGGTGGGCGGGGACGCCGTAACGTCGCGCGGCGCGTTCGGCGTGGAAGAGGAACGAGTTGTACACCCCGTACTTCCCCTGGATGATCGAGTTCCGGTCCGCCACAGGCAGTCTGAGGATGAACGGTTTGGCCACCTCCTCGGCGACGGCGAGGACGGCGTCGGTGTCCACCCCGGTTGCCACACCGAGGCGTTCGAAGGCGACGGCGAGGATCTCCGTGGGCGAGTTTCCGGCGCCGGCGCCGAGTGCGCACAGGGTGCCGTCGATCTGCCGGGCGCCCGCATTCACTCCGGCGATGGAGTTCGCGACACCGAGGGACAGATTCTGGTGCGCGTGCACCCCGACCTGCGCGTCGGAGCCGAGTTCGGCGACAAGGGCGGCGACGCGGTCGGCCACTCCGTCGGGCAGCAACGCGCCGGCGGAGTCCACGACGTAGACGCACTGGCATCCGGCGTCTGCCATGATCCGGGCCTGTGTCGCGAGGTTCTCCGGGGTGGTGCGGTGCGAGAGCATGAGGAACCCGACGGTCTCCATGCCGAGGTCGCGGGCCGCCCCGAAGTGCTGGATCGCCACATCCGCCTCGGTGCAGTGGGTGGCGATGCGGGCCACGGAGGCGCCGACGTCGTGGGCCTTGCGCAGGTCGGCGACGGTGCCGAGGCCGGGCAGCAGCAGGACGGCGATCTTCGCTGTTGTCGCTTCCTCGACGGCGGCGACGATCAGCTCGATCTCGTCGACGGCACTGAACCCGTAGATGAACGTGGACCCGGACAGGCCGTCGCCGTGGGTTACCTCGATGACGGGCATGCCGGCAGTGTCGAGTCCGCGCACCACCTCGTGCACCTGGGCGACGGTGAAGTGGTGGGACACGGCGTGGCTGCCGTCGCGCAGGGTGGTGTCGGTGAGACGGATCGAGATCGGGTTCTCGGCAGTGGAGGTCATCGGATGCTCGCTTTCTGCTCGGTGCGGGCTGCTGCCAGGAGTTGCGCGGCGCGGGTGGCGGCGGCGGTCATGATGTCGAGGTTGCCTGCCCAGGGCGGGAGGTAGTCGCCGTTGCCTCGCACTTCGAGGAAGACGGCGACGCGGGCGTTGCCCTGCCATGCGGGCATCGGGTCGTCGAACTGCGGGTCGGCCCGGAGCGTGTAGCCGGGGACGTACTGCTGGACGTCGGCGACGATGCGGTGGATCGAGTCGGTGATCGCATCGCGGTCGGCGTCCGGGGAGATGGCGCAGAACACGGTGTCGCGCATGATCATCGGCGGTTCGACCGGGTTGAGGATGATGATCGCCCTGCCGCGGGTGGCGCCGCCGACGGTTTCGATGGCGTGGGAGGTGGTCTCGGTGAACTCGTCGATGTTGGCACGGGTTCCGGGACCGGCGGAGCGGGAGGAGATGGAGGCGACGATCTCCGCGTACGGCACATCGGTTGCCCGGGAGACCGCGTGGACGATCGGCACGGTGGCCTGGCCGCCGCAGGAGATCATGTTGACGTTGGCCGCGTCCACCGCGGCGCCCAGATTGACCGCCGGGCACAGGAATGGTCCGATCGCGGCGGGAGTGAGGTCGACGGCGGTGATCCCGGCCTCGGCGTACCTCGGTGCGTTGGTGAGGTGGGCTCCGGCGGAGGTGGCCTCGAACACGAAGTCCGGCATCTCGTCTTGGGAGAGGAGCCAGTCGACGCCGCCGGCGCTCGCCTCGACGCCGAGGTCGCGGGCCCGCTGCAGGCCGTCGGAGGCGGGGTCGACGCCGATCATGTAGCGGACGTCGAACTCGGTGGTGCGTTGGAGTTTGACGAGGAGGTCGGTGCCGATGTTGCCCGGACCGACGATCGCTGCTGTAGCCACTACTTCTCCTTCGATTCTGCGAAACTCGCTGTCACGCTGCCGAGTCCGGCGAACGTTGCGGTCACGGAGTCACCGCCGCTGGCGGGGACGGCCGCGGTCACCGATCCCGGCATGATCACCGACCCGGCCTCGAGGGTGATGCCGAGCGGGCCGACGGTGTTCGCCAGCCACACCAGGGCGTTGAGCGGAGACCCGAGCGCTGCACCGCCGGCGCCCGTGCCCACTACCTGGCCGCCTTGGTGGACCACGCAGCCGATGGTGCGCAGGGACAACCCGGATTGCGTGAGCTGCGACAGCGTCACCGGTGTCGACCCGAGGACGACACCACCGGACGACGCATTGTCGGCGATGGTGTCGGCGAGGGTGATCTTCCAGTCCCGGATCCGTGAATCGATGATCTCGAGCGCCGGGAGTGCGTAGTCCACCGCGGACAGGGCGTCCGCGGCGGTGACTCCGGGACCGGTCAGCGCCTTCTTCAACACGAACGCGATCTCCGGTTCGACCTTGGGGCTGATGAAGCGGTCCACCGGAATCGGTAGCGATTCCAGGTAGAACATGTCGTCGGTCAGGTGACCGTAGTCCGGCTGGTCGACGCCGAGCTGACGTTGCATCACCGCCGAGGTAAGTCCGACCTTGTGCCCACGCACGCGGCGGCCTGCACCAGTCCAGTGGCGCACCTGGTGCAGCTGTACCGCGTACGCGTCGCCGAGCGTCATGTCGGGGTGAGTGTCGGTGATCGGAGCGATGGGCTCCCGGTCGTCATACGCGGTGAGCAGGGACTTTGCGATCAGTGCGGGATCGAGCTGTGTCATAGGTTCGGAGACCTTCGCGTGGCTGGATCGGATTGCGGAGTCGATCACGTCCTGAGTTGTACCGTCGCCGCCGGCGCGACTGTCTGGACCGCGGGACGAGGACTACCGATCGCGCGGCTTCACCTGCCGCGCCCC
>NZ_BCWY01000166.1 GCF_001894825.1 Rhodococcus jostii NBRC 16295
ACCGCGGGTGATGATCGGCGGGGTGATGTTCTCCCCGTGCCGGGAGAAATGACCCCACAGGTGGCGCGCCGCCGAGCTTTCCAGTCCGGTAGTTGTGGTTCTTTCGGTGACTTCAGTCATCGTAATCCTCAATTGTGTTTCGGTTCAGTCGAATTCGGTCTGGGCCGGGTTCGATCTGTGAACTCGGGATGATCGCCTCGGCAGATCGTCGGACCTCGGGGTTCGATCCGGCATGCGTCAATCTTGACCGCTCATGTCTGCGAATTCAAGTAGTACGAGTGAATATTCTGACGCAATACGCAGACTTCGCACGGATTCTGCGACTAATTTCGCAATCTCGGGTAGCCAACACCGGATCGCTTCTCTACTGTGAGTGAATCTTTTCGTCGCCCCCGTCTTGGAGTGATCTCATGACCGTCTCGGCATCCTTCCCACCCACTACCGCGATCGACCTACCGGCCACCGTGCCCGGCTGCTGGATTTCCGGATCCACAGCCGAAGGCTCCGGCGACGTCCATCGCATCGTCGATCCGGCGACGGGCGCACCCGTCACGACGCTGACGCTGGCCACCGCGTCGGACGTCGATGTCGCGGTCCGGGCCGCACGAGCAGCGTTCCCTGCCTGGTCGGGAGCGGCCCCGGCCGAGCGCGCAGCCTGTCTCACCACACTCGCCCGCGCGCTCGAGCGCGACGCGGAACTGCTCGCCCGCGAAGAAGTCGCACAGACCGGCAAGGCAATCCGGCTCGCCCGCGAGTTCGACCTCCCGGGGAGCATCGACAACATCGACTTCTTCGCCGGGGCGTCACGCAACCTCGAGGGCAAGGCCTCGGCCGAGTACTCCCCCAACCACACGTCGAGTATCCGGCGTGAGGCCGTCGGCGTCGTCGGGTCGATCACGCCGTGGAACTACCCGCTACAAATGGCGGTATGGAAGGTGATTCCGGCACTCGCAGCCGGCTGCACGGTGGTGCTCAAACCGAGCGAACTGACCCCGCTCACGACGCTGCGTCTCGCCCGGCTGGCGACTGAAGCCGGTCTGCCCGACGGCGTGTTCAACGTGGTGACCGGGACGGGCGCCGAGGTCGGCGCGGCACTGGCCGGACATCGCGGCATCGACGTCCTGACGTTTACCGGGTCGACGGCCGTGGGCCGGACGGTGATGGCGCAGGCGGCCACGAACGGCACCCGCGTGCAGCTGGAACTGGGCGGCAAGGCGCCGTTTGTCGTGTTCGACGACGCCGATCTCGAAGCGGCCGTGCACGGCGCGGTGGCGGCGTCGCTGATCAACGGCGGCCAGGACTGCACCGCGGCGACCCGCGCAATCGTGGCGGATTCGCTGTACGACGACTTCGTCGCGGGTGTGGCCGAACTGATGGAACGAGTGGTCGTGGGCGATCCCTATGACCCGGACACCGATCTCGGATCGCTGATCACGCTCGCACACCGCGATCGGGTCGATGCAATGGTGCAGCGCGCCCGCGCCGCCGGCTTCCGGATCGTGACGGGCGGATCCGCACCCGACCTACCCGGAGCCTTCTACCTCCCGACTCTGATCGCGGACGTCACCGAGGACGCAGAGGTCTACCGCGACGAGGTGTTCGGACCGGTACTCACCGTGAGCCGCCATTCGGGCGACGACGACGCGATCCGTCGCGCCAACGACACCGACTACGGTCTTGCCGCATCGGCCTGGACGACCGACGTGTACCGCGCACAGCGCGCCTCCCGAGACATCGCCGCGGGGTGCGTGTGGATCAACGATCACATCCCGATCATCAGCGAGATGCCGCACGGCGGGGTCGGGGCGTCCGGGTTCGGCAAGGACATGTCGACGTACTCGTTCGAGGAGTACCTGACCGTCAAGCACGTCATGAGCGACATCTCCGGGGTGTCACGAAAAGCCTGGCACCGCACGGTGTTCAGCGCCGGCCGGTAGGGCTACTCCTTCGAGGGCGTGCCGTAGCGCAGCTTGTGCACCTTGAGGATCGAGGTGGTCTCGGTGGTGCGCACGCCCTCGATGGTGCTGACATGTTGGTTCAGAAATGCCCACAGCTCGGCGTTGTTCGCGCTACCGACCTCGACGCAGATGTCGGCGCGTCCCAGCAGCGTCGAGACATACGTGATCTCCGGCATCTCGGTCAACGCGTCCACCACCGCCTGGTGCCGTCCCGGATCGACCGTCAGGAAGACGAGTGCCAGTTGCGAGTCGCCCAGACGCTCGGGATCGGCGAACGCGACGATGCGCAGGATGTTCAGGTCCTGTAGGCGCTTCACACGCGCCCGCACCGTCGCCTCGGACGAGCCCAGGTTTCGCGCGATCTCCCGGAATGCGCGACGCCCGTCGTCTTCGAGTTGCCGCAGAATCGCGCGGTCCAATTCGTCCAGAGTGTGCTGTGGCATGGATCGACTCTAGCCAGAACGACGAGATCAGTGGCGTTGCGGGGCCAAAACGCTGCATTTCCTGGATGTAAACCTCCAATGAATACGCAATGCGTGGTAACTTTCATCTTGTGCGACGCATTGCGCGGTGTTAGTGTCTTGAATCACATACTTGCGGCGGTCCGTCGGCCTCCACCTCACTCGACTCGAGTCGCCGAGGGCCGCATTCTGAATACACACACTGCGCCGACAAGGCCCAGAACTGGAGAACTCCCGTGAGCCTGCACGATTCCTTCGCCGACGACCACACCTACGAGAAGAACCTGCGCTGGTGGGACGGCTTCACCATCAGCCTCTCGATCCCCGCCGCACTGTTCGTCGGAATGGGATACGCAATCGGCCTGATCGGCGCGTGGACGACACTCGTCCTTCTCGGCGCCGTCGCCGTCCTGGCATGCCTCCAGAACTTCATCTACTCCGAGATGGCCAGCATGTTCGTCGACAAGGTCGGCGGAATCTCGATGTACGCCCACCAAGGGTGGCGAACCCGGTCGACCCTCGTCGGCCCCCTCGCGACGTACGGATACTGGTTCTCCTGGTCCAGTTCACTGGCCATCTACGGCCTCCAGATCGGGAAACTGGTGCAGGCCGAATGGTTCCCCGAGCAGACGTGGACGTTCTCCACCGGCCTGGCCACCATCGGACTACCCCACGTCATCGCACTCGGCGTCCTGTTCATGGGATGGGGGCTGAACGTTCTGGGCATGCGTCCCGCGATGTGGCTGATGTACGCGACCGGCGCCCTCGTTCTCGTCCCCATCGTCGTCTTCGCGGCCGCCCCGCTCCTGTCCGACAGCTGGTCGATGAGCAACTTGCACTGGGACATCGCGGCCAGCGGTGAAGCGGGCTGGCGTACCGCCATCGCCTGGATGTTCGTCCTCGCGTGGTCGGTCTACGGCATCGAGGCGGTCGCCTCCTTCGTTCCCGAGTTTCGCGACACCATCCGCGACAGCCGAATTGCGTTGCGACTGGCCGGCTTCTTCGTCATCGCCGTGTACATCCTCGTCCCGTTCGGAGTCGGCGGACTCGTCGACCAGGCGGACGTCGCCGAGAACCCCGTGTCCTTCTACCTGACCGTGTTCGAAAGTCTGATCCCCGGTGGCGACGTCGTGATGGCGATCTGCCTCATCGCCGGTCTCGTCCTCCTGATGGTCATGACCACCGCAGACGGCGGACGCGTACTCCACGGCAGTGCCCGCGAAGGCCTCACCATCAAACAGCTCGGTGAACTCAACCGATTCAAGGTTCCGGGACGGGCCATGTCGCTCGACCTGCTCGTCAACGTCATCCTGATCCTGTTCGTCGGTGAGGCACTCGCCGTCATCGTCGCCGGCATCGTCGGCTACCTCATCTGCCACATCCTGTCGCTCACCGGCTTCCTCAACCTGCGCCGCGACGAACCGGACGCCCACCGCCCCATCAAGCTCGGCAGGCAGTGGGTGTACATCGCCGGTCTCCTCGTCGCCGTCGACACGATCATGGTCGTGGTCGGTGCGCTCAGCGCGTCCATCACCGGATACGGCAGCACGAAGGAACTGATCGTCGGAGTCTTCGTCCTGTCACTGTCGATCGTGCTGTATGCCTACCGTCGCGTCGTCCAGGACGGTCAGCCCTGGGTCTGGAAGGAACCGGCCTCCGCCGTCGAAGCCGACTTCGTCCACGAAGACGAAGATGACGCACCATCCGCAGATCCCGCACGCACCTCATAGCTTCGCCTGTGAGTACTTATTAACCGCCCGTGGTTAACAAGTACTCACAGGCGCGAAGCGCATTGGCCGCGACCGACAGCGACGCCAGATCATGAGTGGACGTGGCGTCGACCTCTCCCAACGTCCGGCGAGCGCGTTCGATTCTGGCCCGATTCGCCTTCTCCCACAGCAGGATCCGGGAGTCCGGCGAATCCCCGGGCTCGCTCGAGGACAGGACGTCGCGCGTCAGGAGCCGGACGGAGCGGTACAGGTCGTCTCGCAGTGCCAGACGGGCGAGGGTGTGCCAGCGTTCACCTCGCGGAAGCGCGGACACCTTGATCAGCCACCGGTCCACGCCGAGATGATCGGAGAGGGCGAAGTAGAGCGGCGCCACCTCGGCAACGTCGTGGCCCACCTCGCCGGCGACGTCCACGATGTCGAGCAGACTGAATCGGTAGAGCCCGTCCGCGATACGCCGGGCAATGGACGTCTCGACGCCCGCCTCGTCGTACCTGCGGCGGGACGCCTCCATCGCCAGCCCTTCCGCGCCGCGCAGCCAGTCGCCGACCGCGCCGGACTGCGTCCGGACGTCGTCTCGGAAACTGTCGATCTCGGCATCCACCGACAGCGGCTGGCGGCGGTGGGCGAGGAACCACCGCGACGCGCGGTCGAGCAGTCGACGGGCCTCGACGACCAGTTCGTATTCCGTCGCCGGTGGCAGCTTCGCTGCGGCGATGTCGGACCACAGTTCCGCGAGCCCGAACACCTCCGACGTGATGACGAACGCGCGCACCACGTCCGCGGGGCCGGCGCCCGTCTCTTCGCGCAGCCGGTGCGCGTAGGTGAGCCCGCCGCGCGCGAAGATGTCGTTCACGATCTCGGTGGCGAGAATCTCCTGGCGGAGGGGATGTTCGGCGACGGGGGCAACGGTGCGCAGGGCGGCCGGAAAGTACGCCGCGAGGCGCGCGGAGAAGTACCCGTCGGAGAAGACGTCCGAATCCTCGAGTTCCGCTTTCAGATCCAGCTTGGCGTGGGCGAGGAGCGTCGCCAGTTCAGGTGAGGTCAACCCGATTCCGGCTTCGGACAATTCGACGAAGCCGTCGACGTTCGGCAGTGCCTCCAGCTCGCAGTCCAGGCCCCGCTTGTCGACGAGGTCGTTCACCATCCTGGTGTGCACGTCCACCATCCGGTGGGCATTCCACCGGGCGTCGCCGAGTACACGGTTCTGTGCGCGATTGTTCGCGAGCACGAGCTCCGACACGTCGTCGGTGAGCGCCGCCAGCACTTCCGAGCGTCGCGCGGGGTCGAGTCTCCGGTCGGCCGGCAGCGAATCGAGCAGGATCTTGATGTTCACCTCGTGGTCCGAGCAGTCCACTCCGGCCGAGTTGTCCAGCGCATCCGTGTTGACCTTCCCACCCGCGCGGCCGAACTCGATGCGCGCGAGTGGCGTCATCCCCAGGTTGCCGCCCTCGGCGACGGCCCGCGCCCGCAGCCCGTTCGCGTCGAGCCGGACGTTGTCGTTCGCCTTGTCACCCGCTGCGGTGTGCGGTTCCGCCGAGCACTTGACGTACGTTCCGACTCCGCCGTTGAACAGGAGGTCCACCGGGGCGGCGAGGATGGCGCGGATCATCTCCGGTGGCGTCAGCGTCGTCACCGACGGGTCGAGCCCGAGCGCCGTCCGCATCTGACTGCTCACCGGGATGGATTTGCTCTCCCGCGACCAGACGCCGCCGCCCGCACTGATGAGGGTTCGGTCGTAGTCGGCCCAGGACGATCTCGGCAGCTCGAACAACCTGCGACGTTCCTGCCATGCCGGCTGCCGGGCCGGGGTGGGGTCGACGAAGATGTTTCGGTGATCGAATGCCGCGACAAGCCCGATCCCGGTACTCGCCAGCATGGCGTTCCCGAAGACGTCACCGCTCATGTCGCCGATACCCGCCACCGTGAAATCGTCACGGCCGACGTCGATTCCGAGTTCGTCCAGATGGCGGGTGACGCTCACCCACGCACCCTTCGCGGTGATGCCCATCTTCTTGTGGTCGTATCCGACGGAACCGCCGGAGGCGAATGCGTCACCGAGCCAGAACCCGTATTCCCGGGCCACCTCGTTGGCGGCGTCGGAGAATGTGGCGGTGCCTTTGTCGGCCGCCACCACCAGGTAGGGGTCGTCGCCGTCCCAGCACACCACGTCCTCCGGATGAACCGATTCGGCGGTGTCCGAACGATTGTCGGTGACGTCGAGCAGGCCGGAGATGAACTGCCGGTAGCACTCGAGACCCGTCGACGAGGGAGTGCGCACGACGAAACCGCCCTTGGCGCCGGCGGGCACGATGACGGCGTTCTTCACGGCCTGCGCCTTGACGAGTCCGAGGATCTCGGTGCGATAGTCGTCGAGCCGGTCGGACCAGCGGAGCCCGCCGCGCGCGACCGGCCCGTATCGCAGGTGCACGCCCTCCATGTCCGGTGAATAGACGAAGACCTCGTAGAACGGGCGTGGCCGCGGAAGTTCGTCGATCTCCGCGGAACGGAATTTCAGCGACAACTGGGGACGCGCCGGACCGAGCGCACCCTCCCGGTAGAAGTTGGTGCGGGTCTCGCCGCGACGAGGCTCGAGTACGCGCGCAGGATGCGGTCGGCGTCGAGACCTTCCACGTCGGCGAGCAGCGACTCGACCCGGCGCAACCGGTCTTCGACCTCGTCCTCCCGGGACGTGATGCCGTCGCGGCGTCGCGGATCGAAGTGCGCGTGGAACAGCGCGACGAGCGCCGACGCGAACCCGGGCCGCGACAACAGGACCGCCTCGATCCGGCTCTGGTCGTAGGGCAGCGCGCTCTGCCGCAGGAAGCGGGCGTACGCGCGCAGGAGCACGACCTCCCGCCAGTCCAGGCCGGCCGCGAGTACCAGGACGTTGAACCGATCGGCCTCCGCGCGGCCCGACCACATCGCCCGAAAAGTCTCCAGGACGGATTCGGGTTCGACGGATCCGGCGGCGACTGCGGACGCGACGAGTGGTCCGGCGGTCACCCGGAAGTCGTAGAGCCGGCACACCAGTCCGTCGGCGCGGCGGAACACCGAGGTCCGCTGGTCGACGACCTCGAGGTCGAGGCTCCCCAGAAGGCGGAGGACCCGCTCGAGCGACACGGTCGAGCCTCCGCTGTACAGCGTGACGCGCAGTTGCCGGTTCTCCTGCGGTCCGACGGTGTCGACGTGAAAGTCGACTGCGTCGGCGGTGAGTCGGTCGAGGATGGCGACGTCGGGAACCGGTGGCCGATCCTGTTCTTCGACATAGCCTTCCGGCAGGGACGGGGCGAGCGTGGACGTGGTCGTGCTCATAGATTCTCTCCGTTGAGATCCGGGCGCCGAGTGATTGTCGTGGACAAGGAGAAAGATCCGCCCCGCGGGCGCCATTGACCGCGGGACGGATCGAGTGTCAGGACACGGGTGTGTCGTCGGACAGGGTGTGTCAGGAAGCGCGGTGCGCGTCCGCGATGTCGAGCACCGTGTCGAGGATCGCGAGTCCTTCGCGGGCCTCGGCCTCGGTGACGGTGCACGGGGGCACGGCGTGGATGCGGTTGAAGTTGGCGAACGGCAGCAATCCCCCTGCCTTACATGCCGCGATCACCTCGTTCATCGCCGGGCTGGACGCGCCATAGGGCGCGAGAGGTTCCTTCGTGGCACGGTCGGCGACGAGTTCGATGGCCCAGAACACGCCGAGTCCGCGGACTTCACCAATCGACGGGTGCCGGTCGGCGAGGCCCCGCAGTCCGGGTCCGAGGATCTCGGCACCGATCCTGGCGGCGTTCTCGACGATCCGCTCGTCCTCCATCGCGTTGATCGTCGCGACGGCGGCGGCAGTGGCGAGCGGGTGGCCGGAGTAGGTGAGCCCGCCGGGGTACGGCCGGTTGGCGAACGTCGCGGCGATCTTCTCGCTGATCGCGACACCGCCGAGCGGCACGTACCCCGAGTTGACGCCCTTCGCGAACGTGATCAGGTCGGGAACGACATCGAAATGGTCGATCGCGAACCACTTTCCGGTCCGGCCGAACCCGGACATCACCTCGTCGGCAATGAACACGATGCCGTAGCGGTCGCAGATCTCGCGGACGCCGGCCAGGTAGCCGGGCGGGGGCACCATGATCCCCGCCGTCCCGGGAACCGATTCGAGCACGATCGCCGCGATCGAGTTCGGTCCCTCGAGCCGGATCAACTGGTCGAGGTGCTCGAGCGCACGCTCGGTTTCCTGCTGCTCGTTCTCCGCGTGGAACTGCGAGCGGTACAGGAACGGTCCGTGGAAGTGGACGACCCCGCTGTTGCCGTAGTCGTTGGGCCACCGGCGCGGATCACCGGTGAGGTTGATCGCGGTGTCCGTGCCACCGTGGTACGAACGGTACCGCGACAGCACCTTGTAGCGGCCGGTGTGCAGGCGGGCCATACGCACCGCGTGCTCGTTGGCGTCGGCTCCACCGTTGGTGAAGAACACCTTGTTCAGATCGCCGGGAGTCCGCTCCGCGATCAGCCGGGCCGCCTCGGAGCGGACGTCGTTCGCGTACTGCGGTGCGATGGTGCACAGCTTCGCGGCCTGCTCCTGAATGGCGGCAACAACTTTGGGATGCTGGTGCCCGACGTTCGTGTTGACCAGCTGGGACGAGAAGTCCAGCAACCGGTTTCCGGCGCCGTCCCACACATACGAACCCTCGGACGCGAGGATCGTCATCGGGGTGATCTGCTCCTGCGCGGACCAGGAGTGGAACACGTGCGCGCGGTCGAGCGCGTACGTCCGCTCCCCCTCGACACGGGCCGCGTCGAGGGACTGACCGGTGGGCAGGATGTCCTGGGAGACTGTTGTCGTCATGACCGTAGGTCCTTTCCTGCTCAGTTGTTCTGGGGGAATCCGAGGTTGAGG
>NZ_BCWY01000167.1 GCF_001894825.1 Rhodococcus jostii NBRC 16295
TTGCACGGAGACGTCCCAGCTCACCACTTCTGCCGGCAGCATCTCCGGCCGACACCATGCGGTAGTGGCTTCGATTCGGTCGCCGACGTGCAGGCGCTCGTATCCGGGTTCGAGGTCCACCAGCATCCAGATCCTCACACCCATAATCATGACGCGTGTGCGCTCCGATTCGTGGTCTTCGGACCGAACGACCCAGTGCCGGTGGAGGAACCATTACCGGTGCGTTCCGATTGCCGCCCATGACTGGAATTCGCTGACCTGCAACATCCCGTCGAGGTGACCCGTTGACGACCTATGGTTTCGTGCTGGTGAGGACTGAAACGGCCGAAATGAACCAGCGCCGGGCGGCCTCAGACGTGCACCGCCGCAACAGAGTCTCCAGAGATCGCTGCGATATGTGAAATCGTTGTCGCCGAGTGCGCATAAACCAATGGGTGATAGAGAGTGGTGCGCTGGGCCGTACAACGGGGTAATGGCGGCGGAACCCGACTGTGACACCGGGCGACGGCTGCCGACAATTGCCGTCCACGCCGGCACGGAGCGAGACCCTCCACGATTTCGCGTGTCGGGGAGTCGGTTCTAGGTTTTTTCTTGTGCAGGTCGGGTTGCTTCTGCAATGAATGAGTGTGGTGCTCGCCGTGGGTGGGCGCGGTTGTTAGCTGCCCTGCCCTTGGGGCACGGGCACTCCCCGTGCTGCGAGCCAACCTGCCGGATCCATCTTGGTTCCGTTGGCCGCCCACACCTCGTAGTGCAGGTGGGGCCCGGTGGACTGGCCCCGGTTGCCCATGGTGGCGATCTGGTCGCCGGCGCGGACCTGCCGGCCGACCGAGACCAGCGATTGGTCGATGTGGCCGTACACGCCGATGGTGCCGTCGTCCTGCTGTATCCGGACCCACAGGCCGAATCCCGAGGCGGGACCGGACTCGATCACTGTGCCGTTGGTGACGGCCTTGATCGGGGTGCCGATGTAGTTGGCGATGTCGATGCCGTTGTGGTTGGTGCCCCACCGTGGACCGAAGCCCGAGGTGAAGGTGCCGTCGGCCGGGAACACGACGGCCGGTCGTCGCGCTGCTTCCTCCGCCGCCGCTTGGCGTGCGGCCTGGTCGGCCGCCTCGCGGGCCAGCCGTTCGGCCTCGGCCTTCGCACGCGCCAGCCGCTCGGCCTCACGTTCGGTGGCGCGCGAGAGTGCCTCGGTGAAGTCGGTGAGTGCGGTGCGCGGCACCGGCAGGATCTGCGGCGCCGCTGCGAGGGTGATGTCGGCCGATGCCGGGGTCACCTCGGCGCGGGCCTCACCGGTGGCCCCGGAGGTGATGGCGGCTCCGGCCACGGCCAGCGCGCCGGCGGCCAGTGGGATCACCATGAGCCGGCCCCGGGGGGTCTTCGTCGAACGGGAGTGCCGGGAGTGCCGGGCGCCTCGGGCGCCTCGGGCTGGCGGGTCGATTTTCCGGTGCTGAGCCAAAGCCGATCCTCTGTCGAACGCTGCGAAATAACGAAACGATCAC
The DNA here is from genome assembly GCF_001894825.1 of Rhodococcus jostii NBRC 16295. GTDB lineage: Bacteria > Actinomycetota > Actinomycetes > Mycobacteriales > Mycobacteriaceae > Rhodococcus_F > Rhodococcus_F jostii. Next base: position 1,503 of record NZ_BCWY01000167.1, read on the forward strand.
GATTTCGACACAGGTTACAGAGTGTTCGATCTTCCGCCAGTGTGCTGTGGGGAAGTAGATACACCGATTGGGCAGGTGAGGCGCATTTTTCGGTCACGCCAGTCGCATGAACCCCATGAGCGCACATCTTCGACAGCTGTTACATGCATCGAAGTGATGGACATCACAAAGCGATGCGGTCCGATTCCGGTTTCGGCGATGACCAGCCAATCTCGACGGGGGTGCCATTTCCCAAGGAAGTGGATGGAGTGGTTCTGTGCGTCATGTTTCGCGCTGACGGTCCTTTGCTCGTGAGTTGCCGCACTTGCAGTCCACCACCGAAATATAGGCGTGGCATTCGTCACAGAATCCGAATTGTCCCCGCCCGGTTTCTAGGCTCGTCGTCGCACCGGCCGTCCCCCCGCATTGAAGGCCGGTGCTGTGGCCCCGCCGGCCGACCCCCCAGTGGCCGGCGGGGTTCGCTTTCCCACGCCTATTCTGTTATTCGGGGCGTATGGTCTGTTTCATGCGCGTTCGGGCAGGTCTTGAGGGGTTCGCCCGCTGCGCGCTTTGATGGCCGCCACGCCTCCCTCCCGATGACGTGACGGCAAGACCCCGGCCGCAAGGGCGCGTGGCCGGGGTCGACCAAAGACGAATCGCCTACCGCAACCTTGGGCGACTGGCGGCAGTGAGACCCCACCAGCAGCACGGCACGGCCGGTGGGGTCCCTTGGTGGTCAGCCGTCGATTGGTTCGCAGATCGCTACCGGCCCAGGACAACCGGGGGTGGCGCATTCGTAGAGGTCAGTCTCGATAAGCGCACCGCCGAGGCTGGCGTACATGTAGCGCCGGAACGCGGCCTTGCCGCACGTCACGCAGTCTCGGTCGATCTGAATCCACTCGCCTCCCATGCGTGGACCGTAGCCGACGCCATCGCCGAAGCGCCCTCTCACCTGGCCAACGTGAAGTGATGCCAGCACGTGGGGGAGGTTTCGCGGCCGAGGGCGTATCCGCATGGTTCGTTCATTTCGTTTGGGTCTGATCCGCCGCCGGTTGAGTGCCGCCGGTTGAGTATTTAATAAGCAGGAGCGTCAGTACATCGCCGGCGAGGTCCTGAGGCGGCAGCCGTGGTGAAGCAGCGAAGCGATAAGTCGCAAGAAGTACTCGGCGCCGTGTTCGGCGTCATCAGAACGATGGCCGGGGCAATGGTCGGCGGCGTGATCGCCCTGGCGTTCGTGATCGGAGCCGTTATGAGTGGCCCTCACGAGAGCGATCCGTGGGGCGAGTAGTCGCCAAGTAAGAAATAACCCCGATGAAGGATCCTCGTACGGAATGGTCGGCCATTCAACAGTTTTCACCGAGGCCCGAAGCTGAATTTCGTGCCACTGCTTCGCAACCGGCACCGAGGCGGCCCCGAAGTCCTGACAATTTGCATGCCCGATGTCGGCGTAAGGTATGAAGCACCTCATTTGCTCGATCGTGGAAGTGGTGTGGGCAGTGTCGAATCATCGCATTGTCGGTCCTGAAGACGGCGAGCTCTACCAACCAGCCGCGGCCTGCGGTGATCGGTTTCTGATCAACGGCCGAGACTGGGGCGGCGGGTTCTCGTTGGTCGAGCACCGTTTGCCGCCACGGGTGCTTGCGGCTCCACTGCACAGGCACACCCGGGAGGACGAGTTCAGTTTCATCCTCGAGGGCACGGTCGCCGCCAGGCTCGGGGACCAGGAGGTCGTGGCCGGTCCGGGAGATCTGGTGATCAAACCCCGGGGAGAGTGGCACACGTTCTGGAATGCCGGCGAGACGGCGGCGAGGTTGCTGGAGATCATCTCGCCCGGAGGTCTGGAAGAGCTGTTCCGATGCCTCGACCAACTGACCGAGGAACTGAGCCCCGAAGAGTTGGAGCAGACCATCGCCCCCTACGGCTGTTCGGCAGACATGGACGGGACCATGGCACTCGTCGAGAAACACGGGCTCATCTTCTAATTCGCGGTGCGATGTACCGGTGAAGGATGGTTGAGATGGACGAAAGCGAGCGGGTCCATGGTGCAGCTGGTACGGCCTTGAGGAGTATCGGAACGGGATATCCGGTCGGCGGTGATCACCGTGCAGTGGCGAGGTGATCGGCCCCGGTGTCTTAGCTCCGACACCAGCAGCAAGACTCCTTGAAATGGTCCGCCGCGCTTCGTGATAGGAGCGGGGCCTATGCGGGAGAGGGCCAGCCCAAGCTGGATGTCAGAACACGATCGAGCGCCGCCCGGCCTGCAGGTCCCCATGTCGGCTTACCGCCCCGAAGGCCCCGTTCCCCGTTCCGGCCCATGAGGATGAGGAAAAGGCTTTTCAGCGCAGCCAACCCTCGGGCGCGCCGGATCGTCGCCTCGTCCGCATGCGCGTACACCTGGAAGAACCGTGAGGCCGCGCCCGCGGGAAGGAGCAGCCACGCGGCCGCGAGGTCCCACGCCGGATCGCCGGCGAACATGTCACCGAAATCGATCACGCCCGAGAGCGTCCCGTCCGAGACGACGACATTCGCGGGATGGAGATCACCGTGCACCCATACCGGCCGGCCCTCCCACTCGGGGGCAGCAACGGCATCGTCCCAGACGGCCCGGATGCCGGCGGCAATGCCGCCGGGGACAACGGCGTGCACGAGCTTCTCGAAGCCGTCCGTGCACTTCTTGGGGTGAGCGCCGCGGTCCGAACTGGTCGGCGCCTCGGCGGGCGCCTGGACATGGAGCGCCGTGAGGAAGCCCGCCAGAGTGTCGGCCGCGTCGTCGCCGCGGCTGATCGCGGTGCAGTCGAGTGGCTCACCGGGAACCCACGTCATGATGCTCCAGGACCTCAGGAAACGCGCGGACGGTTCGCCGATCCGCACCGGGGTCGGAACCGGGAGCGGAAGGCGCGGAGCCAGGACGGGCAGCCACCGGCGCTCCTTGCGCAGCAGGTCCGGGGCACGTTCCGTGCGCGGCATGCGCACGACCAACTCATTCCCAAGGCGCCACATTTGGTTGTCCCAGCCGCCCTCCACCTTTCGGATGGCCAGCCCGGCAAGGTCCGGATGCTGGTCCTCGAGAAGATCGTGTACAAGCTCTGCCGTGATCTCGATCTCGGAGTCGGTCATCTAAAAGCCCGCGCTCGTCGACTCAACCACGAATGTCGTCATGGCTGGGACGCTAACACCGCCAACAGTCCCTCTCGTCGATCCGCTATCGGCGTTTGTCGCGGATTCGGTGAACAACCGCGCCGCCGCCCTCGAACGGGGTACGTCGACGCCGTGGGATCTGCCGTTCCCCGGGTTGCACGTGCCGGTCGCGGTCGCGGTACGCGGTTTAGGGGACCGCTACGTGGTCGATGTCCTCAGCAACCGTGTGGTGGTGTTGCCGCACGCCTCGACCACCCCGACGTGGTTCCGTTTCCGGTCGTGATCGGCCGGTACGCGGTGGCGGCCAACGACCGGGGCGATGTGGTCGTGACGACAGCGAACAATGCGGTCAGTGTGCTCAGCCCGCGACGAATACCGTGGCGGTGCTGCCGTTCGACGACGTGGACGAGGCCTCCGGAATCGCGGTCGAGTTCGATGTGATCCGGCGGGATGTCGAAGCGACGCGTGGCGTGCATGCTGCCCGGTACTTCCGCACCGCGATCAGTCTGTAGCATTCCCTCGAAAGTGGCTGTTGTGCAGTGTTGTTCGCGAGTTCCGTCCCGCCGGCGAAGGGGTGAGGCCTTCACGAAGCGGGGGACGGCGTAGCGGAAGGATTCCCGCGGCCGCGGCACGCCGATGCCCGCTCGGCCGACCATCGGACGGTGCTCGCGCCGGTGGAGCAGGCTTCGACCGTAGCCCGCCTCCGCCGTTCGGGTGAGGTCGTCGAGCCCGGCCGACTCGCGCCGGGGTGGTCGTCTCAGAGGTCGAGCGCTCGGCGAAGTTTGCACGACACCGTACGGGTTCGAGGTTCCCGCTGGTGCCGTACCGGGCCGGGTCGGTCGCGGCCGCCCACCCCAGGCCCACACCCCCGCGTCGACACCCTTTGCCCGCCCGCGCGCCCGAGGCGGACGTGGGATCCGTATTCGATTCGGTCCCGTGGCTGGCCATCACGCCGATTGAGCCAACCGCGCCCCGCGACCGCGCCCAGGAGCGGCATCGACCGCAACCACCGCAGGGCTACTCCCACCCTCGTCGAAGGCGCCCGAGTCTAAGGCTGGACCGCCGCACTCGCCGATTGCCCGTCCTCGCCTACCTCAAAGACGGAGGGATACATTCGCCTCGACGGGCAGCCCCGAGAGGTTAAGGGCGTGAGTTTGCGCCTTGCTGACCCGTGGTCGGTTGGCGCGCCCGCAAAGCCGATCTTGAAGTGTCAGTTGGGGGTAGCGCTCTTCGCTTCCACTGTGATGCCGAGGTCCCTTGTGCGGGAGGGAATCCTGCGTCCAACGCGGCTGCACACCGTCCTCCAAGCACAAATTTGCTCGCATGCTGTCAGATCAGTCAGGCCGCACTGGCGTCACACGTATGTGTTGGGGCGGGACCGGGGCATTGACGGCTGCCGTAGCGGGCGAAGTTGGCCGGAGCCCTGCCGGCCGCATCGCCAGCTGCAGCAGCGGCCCGTAGAGCCGGACAGGCTGATCCAGTCGCGGTGGTGAGACGGTTCGGGGCACGGTGTGGGGTCGGGTTCGACGGTGACGGTGTCACCGAATCCGGTGGTGGTCTGCAGGGGTGGAGCACATCAGGAGCCGACCTGCAGGGGTGTTCTGCCGCCGTTTGTACACCAACGGCGTCGTTGACTACGTTTATGGCAAAGAAAGTACGCTAATATCGCTGTTGTCTACGTTTGTCTCGGAACGGGGAGGGCCTGTGATCTGGCCGGCGCATCGCACCGAGACTCTGGGCTGGAACCCGCGTCATCGGCAGGGTTCGCGCGCGGACCGCACCCTGAGGACCGTCGACGTGATGATCCCGCCGATGATCGGTTCCCTCGACTGTGATCTGGTCGGTGGTGTTGCCCGCGCGCATGAGGAGGGGGTCATCGCTGTGGCCCGCCTCGAGGCGGGCTTTGGCGAGCATCTGGCGCCGCTGTCGGACTTTTTGCTGCGCAGCGAGTCGGTGGCGTCGTCGAAGATTGAGCACATCGACGCGGGTTGGCGGGCGTTCGGTAAGGCGCTGGCCGGCGGCAGGGCCAGTGCGGAGGCCAAGTCTCAGCTCGCCGCCGTGAAGGCGCTGATCGCGATGGTCGACGGTGCCGGCGACGGCCCGATCACCGGTGACACCCTGCTCGGTGCGCATCGGTTGCTGATGGCACCGGACTACTACACTGCCCGCGACTCCGGCCAGGTCCGCGACGTGCAGAACTGGATCGGTGGTAGCGATTACACCCCGATCGACGCGCTGTTCATACCGCCGCCACCGGAACTGGTCGACGATCTGATGGCGGATCTGCTCGTGTTCGCGAACCGCATCGACCTGCCGATCCTCGCGCAGGCCGCGATCGCGCATGCCCAGTTCGAGTCCATCCATCCGTTCACCGACGGTAACGGACGCATCGGCCGCGCCCTGGTCAGCGCGATCCTGCGCCGCCGCGGCCTGACCGACCGGGTCACCGTGCCGTTGGCGTCGGTGATGCTCGCCGACACCCGCCGCTACTTCGATCACCTGACCCGCTACCGAGCGGGGGATGCGGACGGGTTCGTCGAGTACGTTGCCCGTGCGGCGATCGTCTCCAGCGAGGCGGCGCAGGACTCTGCCCGCGCCCTGGCCGAACTCCCCGGCTATTGGCGGGACATCGCCCGGCCGCGCAGCAACTCCGCCGACGAGAAGATCATCGACGCCCTCCTCGGCACTCCGATCTTCAGCGCCGACACGGCCCAGCGGATCACCGGCACCACCGATGCGAGCGCGTACCGTGCGCTCGGCCGGCTCACTGCGGCGGGGGTGCTCGAGGTGCTGTCCGAGAGCAAGCGCAACCAGATCTGGGCTGCCACTGCCGTGCTCGCCGAACTGGACGCGCTGAGCACCACGATCGGCAGACGCACCTCCGAGCACCTGTAACCGAGGCCGCGGCCCCTGTCGCCGCAGCGGCCGCGGGTGCCTACCTGCAGATCTTTGTGAAGGTCCCGGAATGACCTCGTATGTGTACTCGGACAGCTCCATGCGAGCGTCCTGGAGTGCGGGATGGACGGGGAAGAACCGCGGCCTGGGCGGACGCGGTGACCGGGGAAGGTGACACCGGCGGAGTCCGGGAAGGGGGTGCGGATTTCACTGGGCGTCATCGCGGACCGGCTGTGGGGGTTCTTTGCTGTCTGCCGGCGGTGATGGTGTGGCAGCACTGTGGTGCGGCCGAGGGTGGTGTATCCGCTCGGGTCGTTCACCGCGATGGTGGCGGGGGTGTTTCCTCGGGGTGGATCTGTTTTTCACTGCGGCTGGACCTGCCGGCGTCTCGGGTTGTTGAGGCCGTCGAGGGTGGTGTTGATGCGGGTGCGGGGTGGGACTGGATGGTGCGCCGGGACCTCGATGCTCGGCGGTGCTTGTTGTGCGGTTCGTGAGCTGATGCCGGGGCTGCTCGAGGATCGGGGGTTATGTGGAGGGTCGCGATGATCGGTTCTGGGTGGACCTCGATGTGTTGATCGCGACCCTCCGTGCGCGGCCCGCACCCGACTTCCGGGCCGTGTGCTGGGTGGAGGCGTGATGGTGTTGTGACTTTGTGATGACGTGTCCCCGGTTTGTGATGTGGGGGTGCCGGCGACCTTACCGGGGGAGTTCCGGCGCCGGGGTGTCGGCGGGCGCGTGGGGGTTGCTTGTGGCGTTCAGATGAGTGGATTTTGAAAGATGTTTATCTTCAGTAGGTTTGGGAAATTATTTGATAAGTATGTATTTACGAGATTTATGCACGAATCTGAGATTATGAGGTTTGTAATATCTTGGTAAGCAATGGATTTAGCTGTTTTATGATTTCTTAGTGTTTGGATCGAATGGGAAATGAGTGGTAGGATGTGGGTATGGCATCGAGCGGAGCGAGAAGGCGAGTGGAAGCCCGTCGGGCGCGCGCAACAGCCTCCCAGGCCTCGTTGGGGTGTGGGGGGACCGGATCAAACGTGACGACGAAAAGTACAGGTGAGAGCCTAATTTCGGAAACTCAGAGGAGCGAAGCGACTCGGTCGA
>NZ_BCWY01000168.1 GCF_001894825.1 Rhodococcus jostii NBRC 16295
AGCCGGGGCAGTCCCGCATTCACACCAACATGGCGTGCGTGGTTCCACCCGAGGTCGACCAGGCACTCCTCACCGGCAACCCACTGCCCTCGGATCTGTCCGACGACGAAAAGGCCGCGTGCGACCAGCTGGCCTTCTTCTACCAGCACATCGGCTATGCCGTGGAGATGGGGTCACGCCCGCAGTCGCTGACCGGATTGGCGGATTCGCCCGTCGGTCTGGCAGCTTTCATGCTCGACCACGACGTGAAGAGTTTGGAGCTGATCTCCCGCGTCTTCGCCGGAGAGCCCGAAGGCCTGACGCGAGACGACATCCTCGACAACATCACCCTGTTCTGGTTGACGAACACGGGAGTGTCTGCGGCCCGCCTCTACTGGGAGAACAAGTCCGCGTTCTTCTCCGCCAGGGGCATTTCTATCCCGGTGGCCGTGAGCGTCTTTCCTGACGAGCTCTATCAGGCACCGCGCAGTTGGGCAGAGCAGGCCTATCCCAACCTCGTCCACTACAACAAGCTCGACAAGGGTGGGCACTTCGCGGCCTGGGAACAGCCCCGGCACCTCGTAGCAGAGATTCGCGCGGGCATGCGGTCACTTCGATAGAGGACCGTAGCCGAGCGTGTGCACCTGCCCACGTTCTGCCGAGGGCGACCGGGTGGCTCACTGCGAGCCACCCGGTCGCCCTCGGCTATGCGGCCACGCCGTGGGTCCTCACCTCGTGGACGTCAATGAGGAAGATCCGAACTTGACGGACACTACGCCGAGTACCTGGCCCCGGAACTGGCCGGGACGCAGCCACCCGAGAGAACTCCGATCGTGACCGCCAGGAAACGTGGATACCTCACCAGCCCAGGCCAAAAGGGGAGACCTAACATGCTCGATCTGGACGTCATCCACGCCGAATCGAAGACCGGTTCATGAACGACAAATCTAATCGAGCTGGCCCCGCCCGCCGCCCGACTGAACTCACCTCGGTGCCCGCGCCGCCCACCAACGCGAAGACGCGTTCGGGCGGCGGCTCGGGCAACCCGATGCCAGTCCGGGTCCGAGGCAAGGGTGGAAACCTACCGGTGGAGCTGACCAGTTTCGTCGGCCGCCGCCACGAGGTGGTCGAAGCAAAGAAGATGCTGTCCGCGGCCCGGCTGGTGACACTGACCGGTCTCGGGCAACACTGTCGAGCGTGGTTTCAACCGACTCAAGCATTGGCGCGGTCGCAACCCGCTACGACAAGTACGCCATCACCTACCTCGGCGGCGTACTCCTCGCCTCAACTATCACGTCCCACCGACTGCGCAATTAGCAGACAGAACCTAGTAGATCGAGGGTGAGATCGAATGAACACGTTGGTATCACGGGCGGCGATGACCGCCGCCGCGCTCGCGGCGCCGGGGGCGGGCGTTGCCGCCGCGGCACCGTACGACCCGAACACTCCCGGCACCCAACTCCACGCCAGCAACGACGACCCGACCGATACGAACAGCTACAGCTGTGGAGCGGTCGGCGGCGCTGGCGCCGGAACGACGTCCCCGGGCGGCTCCGGACAGCTCAACGGAACCTACTTCGGTCCCGGCCCGGTGCAGGGTGGGTGCGTCGGCAGCGACGGGTCGGTGTACTTCCCGACCGGAAATGCCGAATAGAAGGGGCTTGGTGTAGACCGGAATCCGGGATAACGCCCCTCGGTCTCCGGCTGGCCCGCTGAGGCGTGCGCAGGGAATGAGCGTCGCCTGCCGCACCGCACACTGCTGCGGTCGATGCGCGGGCACACCTAGAATGGGGCGATACGGACAGGCCACCGTCGCTACATCCGGGGAAGGTTGTCCGCGCCGACCGGGCCGCTCGTGGGAGCCGGCCCGTGGGAGGTGGCCATGCAACCGTCCGACCGGATGCGGCCGCTGCCGCGGCGGGCCAAAGTCGCGATCGCGGTGACGGTGGCGCTCGTCGCGTTGCTGCTGATCGGGCCGCGGCTGGTCGTGGCCTATACCGATTGGCTGTGGTTCGGTGAGGTCGGCTACCGCCGCGTGTGGGGGACCGTCCTGGTCACCCGGCTGCTCCTGTTCACCGCGGTGACGCTGCTGGTGGGTGCGGTGATCTTCGCGGCCATGGTGTGGGCGTACCGGTCCCGCCCGTTGTTCGCGGCCGCGGCCGCCGCGACGTCGGAGAACGACCCGCTCGAGCCGGTCCGGACGGCGGTGCTGCGCCGGAGGCGGTGGTTCGCACTGGGTGTCCCGCTGGTGCTGGCGCTGCCGTTCGGCCTGCACGCGCGGGCGAAGTGGGCCACCGTGCAACTGTTCCTGCACGGCGGCGGATTCGGTGCCGTGGACGCGGAGTTCGGGTACGACATCGGCTTCTACGTCTTCGACCTGCCGTTCTACCGACTGATCCTGACGTGGCTGTTCATCGCGGTGTTCCTGGCGTTGCTGGCGAGCGTGGGCGTGCACTACCTCTTCGGTGGGATCCGGCTGTCGTTGAAGAACGAGAAGGACACCCCCGCGGGGGCGGTGTCGGGGCCCGCACGGGTCCAACTCGCGGTGCTCGCGGGCACGTTCATCGCGCTGAAGGCGGCCTCCTACTGGCTCGACCGGTACGCGCTGTTGTTCAGCGGCCGGAAGGAGCCCACCTTCACCGGCGCCGGATACACCGACATCAACGCGGTGCTGCCGGCCCGGCTGATCATGGTCGCGATCGCGGTGCTGTGCGCGTTCGCGTTCTTCGCCGCGATCGTGGTGCGGGACCTGCGGATCCCGGCGATGGCCACGGCGCTGCTGGTGCTCTCGGCGATCCTGGTCGGCGGGATCTATCCGGCGCTGATCGAGCAGTTCTCGGTCCGCCCGAACGCCGCCGACCGGGAGAGCCCCTATATCGACCGCAATATCGCCGCGACCCGGCAGGCCTACGGCCTCGGCCCGGACCGGGTCGACTACCTCGACTACCCCGGGGTGGGCACCCGACCGCCCCGGGACATTCCCGCCGATGTCACCACCATCGCCAACGCTCGCCTGCTGGACCCGACCGTGCTCTCGCGCACCTTCACCCAGCAGCAGCAGCTGAAGAACTTCTACGGCTTCCCCGAGCACCTGAACATCGACCGCTACACCATCGACGGGCAACTCGCCGACTACATCGTCGCCGCCCGCGAGCTGTCCCCGAACAGCCTCAGCGGCAACCAAACCCAGTGGATCAACCGGCACACCGTCTACACCCACGGCAACGGGTTCGTCGCCGCGCCCGCCAACCGGGTCAACGCCGCCGTCCGCGACGCCGCCGGGCAGGCCACCAGCAGCGACAGCGGCTACCCGCTCTACGCGGTCAGTGACATCGCCTCCCAGGCCGCCGGCGACCAGGTGATCCCGGTCGAGCAACCGCGCATCTACTACGGTGAGGTGATCGCACAGGCCGACCCGGACTACGCCATCGTCGGCGGCCCGCAGGGTGCGCCGCCGCGTGAGTACGACACCGACACCGCCCAGTACACCTACACCGGCACCGGTGGGGTGCCGGTGGGCAACTGGGTCAACCGACTGGCGTTCGCCGCCCGGTACGCCGAACGCAACATCCTGTTCTCCGGCGCCATCGGTCCAGGGTCGAAGATCATCTTCAACCGGGACCCGGCCACCCGGGTCGAACACGTCGCCCCATGGCTGACCACCGACACCAACCCGTATCCGGCTGTGGTCGGCGGTCGGATCGTGTGGATCGTCGACGCATACACCACCGCCCCGCACTACCCGTACTCCCAGGTCAGCTCGCTCGCCGCGCCGGTCGTCACCGACACCGGCCGCACCATGCCGCGGGAGGAAATCTCCTACATACGGAACTCGGTGAAGGCCACCGTCGACGCCTACGACGGCACCGTCACCCTCTACCAGATCGACGAGAACGACCCGGTCCTGACGGCGTGGATGAACGTGTTCCCCGGCACCGTGCGACCCGCGGACACCATCCCCGGCGACCTGCGGGCGCACTTCCGCTACCCCGAGGAGCTGTTCCGCCTGCAGCGAGACCTGCTGGCGAAGTACCACGTGAACGATCCGCGGGAGTTCTTCACCACCAACGCGTTCTGGTCGGTTCCCAGCGATCCGACCGCCGACACCAGCGGGGAGCAGCCACCGTACTACGTCCTGGTCGGCGACCCGGACACCGCGGCCCCGTCGTTCCGACTCACCAGCGCCATGGTCGGCTTCAACCGACAGTTCCTCTCCGCCTACCTCTCGGTGCACTCCGACCCCGAAAACTACGGCAGGATCGACATCCTGCAGTTACCGACGGACACCCAGACCCAGGGCCCGCAGCAGACCCAGAACTCGATGATCTCCGACACCCGCGTCGCCTCCGAACGCACCCTGCTCGAGCGGTCCAACCGGATCCACTACGCCAACCTGCTGACCCTGCCGATCGCCGACGGCGGCATCCTCTACGTCGAACCGGTGTTCACCGAACGGCTGACCACCACCGCCGAGGGGTCGACCTTCCCGCAGCTGGCCCGGGTCCTGGTCAGCTACCGCGAACCCGGCACCGGCGGTGTCCGGATCGGCTACGCCCCCACCCTCGCCGAGGCCCTCGACCAGGTCTTCGGCGCCGGCACCGGCGCCGCCGCCACCGCACCCGGCGGCGACGCCACCACACCACCACCCACCGGCGGGCAACCGCCGGCGCCGCCCCCACCAGGTGTCCCACCCACCCCACCGCCCGCGGGGTCCGAGGGCCTCACCGCCGCGGTCCTCGAACTCAACGCCGCCCTGGCCAACCTGCGCGAAGCACAACGGGACGGAGACTTCACCACCTACGGCGCGGCGCTGGACCGACTGCAACAGGCCATCGACACCTACCTGGCCGCGGGCGGAATCCCGAACTGACCGGCCCTCCGCCTGGGTCCACGTACGACGTTGTCGGTCGGTCGCGCGCCGAGCACCTCATAAAGGTCATCTTCGCCCATGACCCTGGTATGCGCAGCTACATCCCGGGGTATCCACTCCAACAGCGCCGTCGGCATCCGACTCGACGTGCCACAAGCACCAGAGGCCAACCTCGCGGGTGCACCAGGAAAGGACCCCACGATGCTCGGACTGGGAATCATCGGCTGGATCATCATCGGCGGACTGGCCGGCTGGATCGGCAGCAAGATCATGAAGACCGATGCTCAGATGGGAATCCTCCTCAACATCGTCGTCGGCATCGCCGGCGGACTGCTCGGTGGATTCCTCCTCAAACTGCTCGGTGTCGACGTCGAAGGCGGCGGGCTGATCTTCAGCTTCCTGACCTGCCTACTCGGGGCGGTCATCTTGTTGTTCGTGGTCAAAGCCGTCACCGGTCGCCGCGTACACCACTGAATGTCCCAGGATGGGGAGCAATACGGCTGCCCGTCCCGCCTCGTTGGTCTGTGTCGTCCGTGTCAGCGCGAGTTCTTCGACGCCCCGCCAGTGGTGAAGTAGCCATTCTCGGAATGAGGCGTACGTGCCGGCGGGTGCGCCGAGGCGCCGGCTGACGCCGAGGACGAGATTGGGTTGCCGCCGGGGTTCGGGTAGACGCTCGATCAGCGCGAGCACGTCCGGGTCGTCGGCGATGGCCGTGCACCACTGCTGATAGGTGGCGGAGTTTCCCTTCGCCTCTACCTCTGCAAATGTGCGGTATCTGAGCGAGGTGTCCACCGTTGCATCTCTACTGGCTTCGCGCCCTCCGCGGAAGCCTTTCGATCACGCCGATAGTTGGTGGTCGGCGACCGGACAGCGGTCCTCATCCGGCTATCGAATGAGGACCGCTCCCGGCGGGTGCGGTCCCACAGACTAGTTAGACAGCCCGCACATTCGTAGCCTGCGGGCCCTTCTGCCCCTGGCCCACCTCGAACTCGACGCGCTGGTTCTCATCGAGCGACTTGAAGCCGCTGCCCGAGATTTCCGAGTAGTGCACGAAGACGTCCGGAGTTCCGTCGTCGGGCGCGATGAAACCGAAGCCCTTCTCGCCGTTGAACCACTTCACAATGCCCTGCGCCATGCCGATACTCCCTAAAAGCCGATCCGGACACTCACATCGAATTCCCGATCTCGATACCAGTGATCCTGCCACCCCGACGACGGATCGGGACGACCGCACCTGATCTGAGAAAGCGGACATCTCGACGCCTACTGCGACTGCCGACTTCGCCGTCCGTCATCGATCAACCAGAGCCGATCCGTCGAGCGCGCGACCGCCGACGTGGACAGCAAAGTCGGCTGTCGGGTGTGAAATCCCTGGTCAACCGCTCCAAAATTTCTGTAGTGGCGGATGTAGACATTGAAGGGTCGCTGTTGTAGAGTTCCTCTCGTCGCAAGGAAAGAGTTCACGAGGTGCGGGAGAGAATGAACTGCCCGCAGAGAAGTACCGCAAGACCAGGATGTGCCGGGCAAGGGTTGATGTGAGTTTGTAAGGCCCCGGCACGTCCGGCGGCGGCCGGGCAGCACGAAGGCCCGACAGCCGGAAGAAGTGCAGTGAACAAGGAAGTGAAACCCGCTCCGGCCCCCGGTGCCTCACGGCGCCGGGGGCCCTGTCCGTCTGAAAGGTGTCCCCCCATTCCGGAAGATTCGCCCGACCGAAGCGCGGCCGGGAAGCTCGCCGACGAGGACTACCCGGCATACAGCATGGGTCACGCCGCCGAGATCCTCGGCGTGACACAAGCATTCCTCCGCAGCCTCGACGCCGCGAAGCTGCTCACCCCCGGACGCTCAGAGGGCGGCCACCGCCGCTACTCCCGATACCAGCTCCGTCTCGCCGCCCGCGCCCGCGAACTGATCGACAAGGGCACCGCACTCGATTCCGCGTGCCGCATCATCATCCTCGAAGACCAACTCGCCGAGGCCCGACGCATCAATGCTGAACTCCAGCACACCCACCGCCCCAAGTCGGATCAGCCCGGCCCCACAACCGGCTGAAACACCGCAGCCTCTTCGGAACACCAGTCGAGGTCCATTCCGCGGAAGCCGCCCATCCACTCGGCGACCTCACCTCGGGCCTTTGCGAGAACGCACTGTCCGCATCAGCCCAGACCACATCATGTGAGGCGTCGGTGCACGGTCCCGCTAAACCATCCTTGGGTTCGTGCGGTGATCGCAACACCACTGATCAAAGGGTGTTGCACATGGTGAAATATTCTCATCGGATGGTTCCGGAGATCTTTCAAACGTTCTGGGCAGGGATGGCTGCGGGTGAGTTCATCACGGACGCGGCGGAGGCGGCCGGGTCGTATCGCAAACAGGGCGCTCGGTGGCTTGCGGCCTGCGGTGGGGTGCGTCCCCGGCGTGGCCGCAACCTCAAGGGCCGGTGTTTGACGTTCGCCGAACGTGAAGAGATCGCCATCGGCATCGCCGCAGGTCACACCCTTCGTGACATCGCGAAAACCCTGAACCGGAGTCCCTCGACGATCTCGCGCGAGATTGCCCGCAACCGTGAAACCTCCGGGCGGTACCGAGCCAGATCGGCGCACGCAGCCGCCTACCACCGGGCGTCCCGGCCCAAACGGGACTGCCCCGGCT
>NZ_BCWY01000169.1 GCF_001894825.1 Rhodococcus jostii NBRC 16295
CCTCAGTCTTCGACCGCGGGCTCAAACCTGCCGCGCTTGGCGCTGGCACGCCGGTAGAACTTGTCGACTCCGAACAACGGTACGAGGCGCTCGATGAGCCGCGGGGCGACTTCACCGAACGCCAGCGTCCCGCGTAGAGGAACACTGTTCACGTGTACCTCGGGCAGATCGCGCTTGATCGCAGCGACTGCCTTGGCGGCGACCCTGTCGGTCGTCGTCTTACCGACCAACCAGGGGGCCGTCATACCGGCGTCGAGGTACCGTTGGTACATCCCGTCGCCCGCGACAAGCCCAGGGCAAACGACTGAAAAGCCAACTGGAGCAGTCGAATACTCGGCTCGCAGGGATTGGGTCAGGAGGATGAGTCCGGCCTTGGTCGCGCTGTATGGCTCGTTGTAAGCAATGCCCCGTTTTCCCGCAAGAGAGCTGATGAACACCACATGACCGGCTCCGCGGCTGAGCATTCCCGGTAGGACCCGGTGGGTAAGCAACATCGGCGCAGTGAGGTTGAGATCGACCATCGTGGTCAGTTCGTCGCGGGTGAGCTGGGTGAAAGACGCGGTGTTCTCAATGCCCGCATTGTTGATGAGCAAATCGACCGGGCCGAGCTGATCCTCGGTTTGCTTGACCAGGGTGTCGATCTGACTGAAGTTCCCGAGATCGGCGGAGACGGAGGTGGCACGAACGCCCATTCCCTGTAACTCCTTGGCGAGCTCTTCGAGGACATCCTCACGCCTGCCGGATACGGCGACATCCACTCCCTCTGCAGCCAGCGCTCTTGCGATAACAGCACCGATCGCGCCTGACGCTCCGGTTACCAGCGCGACTTTGCTGTGCAGACTTTTCATCGTGTGATCACATCTCTCACGCGGCGGCCGTAGTGACCGGGGCGGCGGTTGGGAAGCGGTGTCAGCTGTCGATGGTGTTGCCTCGAGGATTTAATCCCAAACCCGACCTGTCATCCCGTTTACGTAAAGGTAGAGGCTGAGGCGTGCAGTCCTGAAGGCGAACACCGTCGCTCCGGTGACTTTCGACGATGCGGGGCTGCGCGAGACGCTGCGCACCTGCCTAGCCTAGGACACGGTTCAGTCCGCCGCCGAGGAACTCCATCTGCACTTCAACTCGGTGAAGTACCGCGGGGCTCCTCGTTTCGATCTCGGCGGCCATCCTGCAGTCCCGGAGCTGGCGTCGGTAGTTGTCCGCGCTCGGGCACCGGTGGATTGGGCGCGGAACCCGCCGAGGAAGATGTCACTCGAGGCCTGCATGCGACCGCCGACGAGGTCGCAGCTAGTGGCCGAACGACGGCCGGAGACGGGCGGTGACGAACTGATTACACGAGAAACATTGTCGAAATCCTCCGAACCGCGGAAGTCCGGACAGTCAGTGCCACCGTCGGTGTTTGACAGCCCCCGCCGACCTCTCACGTCGGCGCCCCTGGATCGCTTCGGGGTGCTGGTTCACCGATGAAACGCTTGTGAAGTTCCTCGGTGAGGACGTGAATTTGGCGAGTCAGTTCGGTGTTGGTGAGCAACTCGAGTTCCTGGGCGTGGAAGTCGTGATCGGCCTTTGCTTGCTGGAAGGCCGATTGACGATTTTGGCCGATCATCACGAAGGTGGACAGGAAGATCGCTTCGAGGGACACGGCGAGGGTCAACGTGGGCCACGGACTTCGTTCCACAAAGAGCATCCACACCGCAAACAGCGCCACATGGAGCCACACGAACTGCATCGACCCGGCGAACGTGGTGATTCTGTCAGCCAGCCGCAGCTGCAGATTGCCGCTCCGCCTCTTCGCCTCCGCTAGTACGATCGGATGGTGAACGCTGTTCCCGCGTAGCAACCGGCGTGGTATCAGTTGTGGTGTGTGCCAGTCAGTTTCCGAGCGCTTGCTGGTCATTCCAACCGTCCCTTCGGGTGATTGACCGGATTTCGGCGGATCGGGTTCTGGCACCGCGGCTAGTTGTTGATGGGGTGGTCCGGACCTCGAGTGTGATGGCGGGTGCGTTGATAGTTCCTTTCCACCGTGTTGCCCATCGTGCTCTTCTCTTGCCCATCGGGTCCAGTGCGCGGGTGGCCAGATCGTCCTAGGGCATGTGTGACAATCGTCGGGTCCAAGCGATGACCGCGTTCGGGACGACCGCCGCTGGTACGCGATGGCACGTTGTCGTAGCGAGTGGCCAGGCCCCGCCACTGCTTCAAGTAGAACCGGCGTTAGAGGACGTTCCTGGTATGACCGAAGACGAGATCCGTGCGATCGCTGCTCTTGCACTTCGACGTAGACCTCGAGGTGGACGCGACCGAGTGTGTCGGCGAAATCATGGTCGGCCACACTCGGTTCGGGGGCATCACTTCAGTCAGGTGCGAGGCTGTCGTCCTGAGTTCGGAACGTTCGGGACTCGATCCGAGCGGGAGTGCCCTGTTGCGTTACGAGAGTTCCGGATTGAGGAAGACGTACAGCGCGGCGATCTTGCTTTCACGAACGATGACAACATCTAGTCCGGTGTACTCAGGCGGCTCGCCTGTCTGGCCCGAGCCCCATGCAAGGATTCCCCCGTTGTGTAGGGCTTGGGCCTGTCCGTGGGGTGTGTAGGCAAATTGGGGATGGGTCGCGCGTAGTTCTCCGGCGAATTTTTCGAGTGCGTCGTGTCCGACGAAGACGCCGTTCGGGGCGTAGAGCACGCAATCGTCGGTGTAGAACTCTTCGATGGCGGCGCGTCGGCGGGTCGCATCGCCCTCCCCGAAGACCTCCTGAAGGTTTCGATGAAGAAGTTCAATGGTCCGCTCGGTCATGTTGTGTCCTCGTCCTCGCGATGTTGTTTCGCGGTCTGCAGCGGCAGCCTGCTTCTATAGCGGGAAAAGCGGTCCGGTGAGGGTCAGCCCGAGGTCGGCGTCGTGGGCGAAGAACGCGAACAGCATCAGTGCGGCGCCGGCCAACGCGATGTCCTTGTTGAACTGGATCATCTCCATCTGCCGGGTTTGCGGGTCGGATTCGGACCAGAAGTTGTGCATGAGCGCCGCGGTGGGGATGAGGAAGGCGACCAGCAGTAGGGATCCGAGGTCGGCCCAGATACCGAGCAGTACGCTCAGCGCGCCGGCGACGAGGACCACCCCGGACAGCAGGACCGAGACCTGGGGGAGGGGCAGGCCCTTGGGGGCGGCGTACTGCGCCATCGTCGTGGACTGGGTCAGGTGTCCCACGGCCGAGGACAGGAACAGTGCGGAGAAGAGAATTCGGCCGATCAGAACGACGATATCCATCGTCGACCTCCTGCGGGTGGTTGTGGAGTGTGGTGGCGACGCGTTTGGGGTGATGACCCTGTTGGTCGTTTCGCCTCCCGACTCCTGGTGGTGGTGCCTCGAATCATATTGCGCGCGAACGCTATCCCTGGGATCCAGGCCGGGAGAGGGCCTCTTGGATGCTTGACGGACCGGTAGTGGTTTGCGGACTCGATTCACGCTGCGGCTGCCGCGGCTCGAATCGGGGCAAGCGCAGTGCTCCACGTGATGACCTGATCGAGCATCGCGTTCACGGCGCCGGCTTGGTGGTCGCCGGGGGTGAATTCCGTGTAGTGCTCGAAGTCGGCGGCCAGGGACAGGGTGACTTGCCGCCGCACGTCGGCCATCTGCAGTTCCCCGGCGATGGTGCGCAGGTGTTCAGCGGCGCGGGCCCCTCCGACAGCGCCCCAGGTGACGAATCCGACTGCCTTGTTGGTCCATTCGGTGTACAGGTAGTCGAGGGCGTTCTTGAGGACTCCGGGGATACCGTGGTTGTACTCGGGGGAAGCGATGACGAATCCGTCGAACGCGGCGATCGTGGCAGACCACTGCTTGGTGTGCTCGTTCTGGTATTGCCCGTAGGACGGCGGCATCGGTTCGTCCAGGTGCGGCAAGGTGTGATCGCGTAGGTCGATCAACTCGAACTCCGCGTCGCCACGCTGGGAGGCGATGTCGTGAACCCAACGGGCGACCTTCTCGCTGTTGCGGTTGGGACGGGTGCTGCCGACGATGATGCCGATTCTGGTCATGGCGAATCACTCCTGCACGGAATCGATGTGGTGTTCGGTCCCGACGGTGCGGTTGGAGGGCTCACATCAATCTGTTGATGTATCCACAAAACTACTCCCCACTTTGATGATGTGTCAACAAAAGGCTATTGTTGGGGCATGGCGACGAGGTGGTTGGACGAACGGGAGAGCCGGGCATGGCGCGGTCTTCGCCGCATGCACGCCGACCTGAGTGCGCACCTGGCGCGGCAGCTGACCGAGGAATTCGGCCTCACCGAGGCCGACTACGTCGTCCTCGTCGAGGTGTCCGAAGCGCCCGGCCGTCGGATCCGTTCCCGCGATCTCGGCCGGGCTCTGGGCTGGGAACGAAGCCGGCTCTCGCATCAGATCGCCCGCATGGAAGCCCGCGGCAGCGTTCGCCGCGCCCGGTGCGACACCGATGCCCGCGGATTCGACGTCCTGCTCACCGACGAGGGCGTGGCCGCCATCGAAGCGGCCGCGCCGCTCCACCTGGCCGGGGTTCGGCATTGCTTCGTCGACCTGCTCACCCCCGAGCAACTCGACGTCCTCGCCGACATCGCGGACACCGTCACCGACCACCTGGACACGGAGCACCTCGGCTCCGCCGGTTGATCGGTGTTTTGCAACACCCGCCCGTGTGCCGGCTAGCGCGGTACCCGTGCGGTCGTCGACGGTTTCGGTCTGGTCCAGCCCTGCGGGAGTCGTTGGGTTCAGTTCCCGCCGCACGGTGGTGGGGCGGTCGCGGGCCAGCGTGGACTGCGCACGGCACTGATCGTGCACCACCATCCGGCCCGCGGCAACCGGAGCGAGGCGCGCCAAAAGTTCTGTACGAGTGAGCAACGTGCCGCAGCCGAGTGAAACGAGGACGGGCGATCTCGCGCCGCCTCGGACTTCGATGCCGTGGGGTGTCGGTTCGTCCGGTCGTACCGCTCAACGTCGCTTCCGATGTGCGGCACCGGGACTGGGGTTGATCGATCGCACATCACAGCGGTGGTATCACAGGAGTATCGGGCGAGATTCGGGTCGGGCATCGTTTGCTCCCGGACGGGAATCCGATCAGTCCTTGTCTGTTATGCGGGACGGCTACCGTGGGAATTTGTGACAGCAGGTATTCCGGGGCCGTCGGACAAGATGACGCCGAGCCCCGAGGTTGCGCTCGACTTCGCTCGGGAATGGGTCGAGTTCCTCGATCCCGACGACGCCGGGCACCTCATCGCCGCGGACATGACGTGGCTTCTCTCGCGCTGGACCTGCGTGTTCGGCACTCCGGCCTGCCAGGGCATCATCGCGGGCCGACCGGACGACGGCTGCTGCTCGCATGGCGCCTTCTTGTCCGACGAGGAGGATGTCGAGAGGTTGCACGAGTCGGTGAAGCTGCTCAGGCCTGCGGACTGGCAGTTCATGAAGGTGGGTCTCGGGAAGAGGGGGTACATCGAGGAGGACGAGCTCGAGGGCGAGCCGGCGCTGCGTACCCGCCGCTACCGGGGTGCGTGCATCTTCCTCAACCGTCCCGGCTTCGAGGGTGGCATCGGGTGCGCGTTGCATTCGATGGCACTCAGGCGCGGCATCGAGCCGCTCGAGGTGAAGCCGGATGTGTGCTGGCAGTTGCCGATTCGGCGCACCCAGGAATGGGTGGAGCGACCCGATGGCGAGCAGATCCTGAAGACGACGATCACCGAGTACGACCGACGGGGCTGGGGTGAGGGCGGATCGGACCTGAACTGGTACTGCTCCGGCTCGCCGGACGCGCACGTCGGCAGCAAGGCGGTGTGGCAGTCGTATGCGCCGGAGCTCACCGAGTTGCTCGGCAAGGCCGCGTATCGCGAACTGGCGCGGCTGTGCAAGCGACGCCAAGGCCTCGGCCTGATCGCCGTGCACCCGGCGACCGCGGTCGCCGAGAAGAATTCCCGGTAACGGAGCGGCGGTCCCTGACGACGTCGACCCCGATTACAGCGTTATGGGCGTCTACAGTGCTCGATCCGGAGGCGGCAGCGTGGTTGCCAAGTAGGCTCTCCGATCCCGACTAGTGTCGGTGTTCGGTTAGGGGCCCTCGAATGTAGTGCCGTGAGATGGACGTGATCAGGGAGCGGCTTTGCACCGGTGGCGCTGGCCCGGTCCTACGACGCCGACAGCACTCCAACTCGCAAACTCGCAAACTCGCACAGGGTGACACTGACGGCAGGTCCTCCGAGGATCACGGCTGAGAAGTGCTTGTGCGCAGGGACGTTCAGGTGTAGGTGAACGCCCGCCGGAACCCTATGTGCGGCGTGCGATCTGAGGTGGGGTCAGTTGAGGGTGGCGGTGTCGATGACGAACCGGTATTGGACGTCGGAGGCGTGGACCCGCTCGTAGGCCTGGTTGATCTTGTCGGCGGGGATGACTTCGATTTCGGATCCGATGCTGTGGTCGGCGCAGAAGTCGAGCATTTCCTGGGTCAGGGCGATGCCGCCGATCATCGATCCGGCGAAGTTGCGGCGGCCGCCGATCAGTGACATCACGTTGAGGTTGAGTGGTTCGGCTGGGGCGCCGACGTTGACGAGGGTGCCGTCGACGGCGAGCATGCCCAGGTAGGCGTTGGGGTCGATGCTGGCGCTGACGGTGTTGATGATGAGGTCGAATCGGCCGGCGAGTTGTTCGAAGGTGTCGGGGTCGGAGGTGGCGTGGTAGGCGTCGGCGCCGAGGCGGAGTCCGTCCTCTTGCTTCTTCAGTGTTTGGGAGAGCACGGTGACCTCGGCGCCGAGGGCGTGGGCGAGTTTGACGGCCATGTGCCCGAGGCCGCCGAGGCCGACGATGGCGACCTTCTTGCCGGGACCGGCACCGAAGCGGCGCAGCGGGGCGTAGGTGGTGATGCCGGCGCACAGCAGCGGAGCTGCGGCGGCCGGGTCCAGACTCTGCGGGACGGACAGGACGTAGTCGGCGTCGACGACGACGTGGGTGGAGTAGCCGCCCTGGGTGGTGGTGCCGTCACGGTCGATGCCGGCGTAGGTGGGGACCATGCCGTTGGCGCAGTACTGCTCGTCGCCGCCCTGGCAGTTGGTGCAGTCACCGCAGGAGTTGACCAGGCAGCCGACGCCGACGCGGTCCCCGACCTTGTGGCGGGTGACGTCGGCGCCGATCTCGGCGACGATGCCGACGATTTCGTGGCCGGGCACGACGGGGAAGGGTTGCGGGCCCCAGTCGCCGTTGACGGTGTGGATGTCGGAGTGGCAGATGCCGGCGTACTGGATTTCGATGAGGACGTCGTGGGGGCCGACGTCGCGGCGCTCGATGGTGGTGGGGACCAGCGGCTGGCCGGCGGCGGGGGCGGCGTACGCGTTAACACGCATGGCAGTACTTCCTTACTTCTGTGGTGGTCACAGTGGTGGTGATGGGGGCAGGGCTGAGTGACCGGTGCCGCCTCGATTGAGGGGCGCGTACCGGGGGTGTGGTGGGTGAGGGTT
>NZ_BCWY01000170.1 GCF_001894825.1 Rhodococcus jostii NBRC 16295
ACGAATCGGCCCTTTCAGATCGGGGAAGTTGGAAGTACTATAGTTGGATATCCATGTAAATCGCCAGTGGGTGTGACCCACTCCAAACCGAGACCATCCGACGCGGGGGACGTGACCAGACCGCGACAGCGTCGAGCGTCCCGTCCACCGCTGGTGAAGTTCGTGAATACACACTCAGGGCGTTCAGTCGATGCCCGATAACTAGGAGGCTTCCGGTGGCCACTGCGCAACCACCCCACCCGGCGCCGGACGCCGACTCGGTGGCGCCGTATACGTCGCTGATCGCCGCCGTCCTGCAGACGCAGAAGCTGATCGCCCACCAACTCAACTCCACGTTGCGTCCACTCGGACTGTCCTTTGCTCGGTACGAGGTCTTGGCGATGCTGGTCGCCGCGGACGACGCACTGCCGATGGTGCGGATCGTCCGCGCCCTGGACAGGCATCCCACCACCATCGGAACGCTGATCGAAGGACTCCACTGTTCCGGGTTGGCCGAGCGGACGATCAATCGCTCCGATCGCCGATCGACCCTCGTCACGATCACCGACAAGGGGCGCGAGGTGGCGATCTCGGCGACCCGAGCCCTCGATGCGGTCGCCCTAACGGACCCGGAGGTAATGCGCCGTCTCCACGAGGATCTGCAACAGCTACTCGCCGCAACCCGACGTACAGCGACCGCCGCACCGGGCGGACCCCGCGCCGGGGCGGCCGACCTGCCGGGGGGCCGGCCGTGATCGAGGCACGCAACATCCGCTCGGATGACCTTCGGTACTTGCTCGCCGTGGCGCGAACCGGTAGCCGCCGATCCGCGGCGCTGGACCTGGGCGTCGACCACACCACCGTCTCGAGGCGTGTGCGCGCACTCGAGAAGGTCCTGGGTGTCCGTCTGCTGCAGCGCAGTGCCGACGGGTGGGAGCTGACCGATGTCGGCCGATCGATCGCGGAGAAGGCGCGACTGATCGAGGAGGCCGTTCAGGAAACCGCCGACGTAGTCCTCGGTATCAGTGAGAATCCGCTTCGGGGAACCATCCGGATCACTGCTCCGGACGGATTCGGGTCGTTGTTCGTCGCTCCTGCACTGGCCAAGCTGCGGATGAGTCACCCGCACCTTGTCGTCGAGTTGATCACGGATACAAGGCAACTCAATCTCTATCAATCAGGGTTCGACCTCGCCGTTGCGGTGGGCACACCGATCACCAGTCGGCTGGTCTCCGAACGCGTGTGCCAGTACTCGCTGGGGCTGTACGGCAGCGAACAGTACTTCAGCGACCACGGCGAACCCGGCAACCTGGACGAGCTGACAGCACACCCGCTGGTCTTCTTCGTCGACTCCCTGCTGCAGGTCGGGGATCTCGACTTGAGCCGACACCTCCCCGGCGTTGCGGCAAAGTTTATGTCCACCAACATCTTCGCTCACGTTGCTGCCACGCGGTCCGGCGGCGGCATCGGACTGTTACCGGCGTTCATGGCGGACCAACACGCCGATCTGCGCAGGATTCTGCCCGATGCCGTCGACGTCCGGCTCGCCTTCTCCCTGGCCGCACGCCGCGAAAGCCTCACCAACCCGGCGGTCCAGGCCGTCCGGCAAGCGATTCAGGAAGAGGCGCGCAGCCGGCGAGCCGAACTGGTCCCCACCGTGTAATTGCCGAGCGCACTCGGGGCCGCGTCGCAGGACGCAGACTCCTGCAACGCCGCTGACCGTTGTGCCAGTCGGACTCTCACCGAACTCACACCTGTGCGGGCACCATGGTGTCGAGCGGATCGGTGGTGTCGACCGTGTCGAGCCACTCGAGGATCTGTTCGGTGTGTTGTCCGAGCACCGGCGGCGCAGCATGCGCGGACCGCACCAGTGACTCACCGCCGGCCGTTTCCATCCGCAAGGACGGACCCGGCAACTGCACCGGCCCCACCACGGGGTGCTCGACCTCGAGCAGCAGTCCCTGGCTGCGGGTCTGCTCCCACTCGTAGACCTCGTCGATAGTGCGGATCGACCCCGCGGGAACACCCGCGGCCTCGAGCTCGGCGAGGACATCGACCCGCGTGCGGCTTGCGAAGTCGGCCTCGATCGCGGCGATCAACGCATCCCGGGCCGCAACCCGGTCCCGGTTGACGGCGAACCGCGGATCCTGGGCCGACAGACCTGCCACCGGCGCGAACTTCGCCCAGATCGCCTCGCTGCCCACCGCGATCTGGACGAATCCGTCCCCGCAGCGGAAGCTTCCGTACGGTGCGATCTGCGGGTGGTGATTGCCGGACCGCTGCGCGACCTGCCCGCCGACCGTCCACTTGGTGCCCTGGAAGGTGTGGGCGCTGACCGCGGCGGCCAACAGGGACGTCCGCACCACCATGCCCTTGCCGGTCTTTTCCCTCGAGGCCAGTGCGGCCGAGACTCCCGTGGCGCCGTGGACACCGGCGAGGACGTCGGCGATCGGGACCCCGATCCGCGTCGGCTCCCCGGTGGGATCCCCGGTCACCGACATCAGGCCGGCCTCGCCCTGAGCGATCTGGTCGTAGCCCGCGCGCGAACCCTCGGGCCCGTCGTGCCCGAAGCCGGTGATCGACAACGTGATCAGCCGCGGGTTGAGCTCTTCGAGCACATCGGCCGGAAATCCCAACCGGTCGAACGCGCCCGGCCGCAGGTTCTCGATCAGTACGTCCGCCCGCCGGATCAGGCGGCGCAGCGCATCCTTTCCGTGCTCGGATTTGAGGTCGAGGACGATCGATTCCTTGTTCCGGTTCGCCGACATGAAATACGACGACTGCGGGTCGTCGGCCGGCCCGACGAACGGCGGCCCCCAGGTGCGGGAGTCGTCGCCGGTGGCCGGGGCTTCGACCTTGATCACGCGGGCTCCGAGGTCACCGAGCATCATTGCGGCGATGGGGCCGGCCAGCGCCCGGGAGAGGTCG
Source organism: Rhodococcus jostii NBRC 16295 (assembly GCF_001894825.1). GTDB lineage: Bacteria > Actinomycetota > Actinomycetes > Mycobacteriales > Mycobacteriaceae > Rhodococcus_F > Rhodococcus_F jostii. The sequence goes on from NZ_BCWY01000170.1 coordinate 2,908, forward strand.
AGCACGAGGATGTCGTTCAGTGGTCCAACGGTCATGGTGAGCTCCCTTCTCAGAATGTGCGCAGGCGCACGTTGACCTGCTTGGTCTGGGTGAAGCCGGCGATCATGCCCTCGAGGGACACCTCGCGGCCGAGGCCGCTCTGCTTGTAGCCACCGTAGGACTGGCCGACCATCTGGCCGCCGCCCTGGTTGACCTGCACCCACCCGGTTTCGAGGGCGTGGGCGGTAGACAGGGCCAGATCGAGGTTGTGTGTCCACACGTAGGCGGCCAGACCGTAGTGCGAGTCGTTGGCCATCTCGATGACGTCGGTGTGGTCGTTCCACGGGATCGCGACGAGCGCGGGTCCGAAGATTTCCTCCCGGGACAGGCGCCAGGAGTTGTCGGCGCCCGAGAACACGGTCGGGCCCATGTAGTAGCCGTCGGAGTTCGGGATCGTGGCGGGGGAGCCGTCGAGGGCGACCGATACCTTGGACGAGCTGAGGCCGTCGTCGAGGAACCCGCACACGGAGGCGAACTGCTTGTCGTTGATGATGGCGCCCATGTCCGTGGACTCGGCGAGCGGGTTTCCGACCTCGAGGGCGGCGAGGGCGTTCACCAGCCGGTCGAGGACCTCGTCGTAGATGTCCTGGTGCAGGAACAGCCGGGAACCGGCGGTGCAGCTCTGGCCCTGCCGGTGCACCCGGGTCGAGAGCAGCAGCTGATTGATGAAGTCGTCGTCGATGTCCACGTCGGGGAAGACGATCGACGGATTCTTGCCGCCGAGTTCGAGGGAGACGTGGGCGAGACGGCCGCCGGCTTCGCGGGCGACATGGCGACCCACCTCGGTCGAGCCGGTGAAGGAGATCTTGTCGACCTCGGGGTGCTGGACCAACGCTTCGCCGGCGACCCTGCCGGATCCGGTGATGACGTTGAGTACACCTGCCGGCAGGAACTCGGCGCAGATCTCGGCGAGCAGCAACACGCTCAGCGGGGCCGCCTCGGCCGCCTTGACCACGACGGTGTTTCCGGCGACGAGGGCGGCGGGGATCTTGAATCCGGCGATCATCAGTGGGGAGTTCCAGGGAAGGATGCAGCCGATGACGCCGAGCGGCTCCTGCCTCGAGTACTGGAGCTGATCGTCACCGGCGGGCAGGACCGTGCCCTTGATCTCGCCGGCGACACCGGCGAAGTATCGGAACAGGTTCGCCAGTGTGGCGACCTCGGGGCGCGCCTGGGTGCGCAGCGCGTTGCCGGTGTCGAGGGCGGTGAGGCGGGCGAGTTCCTCGGCGCGCGCGTCGATGGCGTCGGCGATCTGGCTCAGGATCCGGCCTCGTGCCGTGAAGTGCTGAGAGCGCCACCGGGGGAAGGCCTTCTGCGCGGCACGTACCGCGCGATCGACATCCTCGGTGCTCGAGGACGGGACACGGCCGATCACATGCTCACGCAGGATCGGGGTGGTCACGTCACTCCACTGACCGGAAAGGGCTTCCACCCACGCGCCGTCGACGAACATGGGGTAGTCGCGGGCCTCGGGAATGTGGAGCTCAGCGAGTGAGGTTTGCGTGGAGGTCATGTCGGAATCTCCTTGATATACGGATGGCTCTGCTGGAGTGCGGGGAACAGCGTTAGGCGGACGGAGCGACGCTTCCGCGCTCGGACAGCGCGCCGATCGCATGGGCGTAGACCTCGTCGACCTCACCTTCTGCATCGACCGACAGAAGAACTGGTGCGTAGTAGTCGAGCAGCGGTCGGGTTTCGTCGTGATAGACCCGCAGACGTCGACGAATGACGTCCTCGGTGTCGTCGGCGCGGCCACGGGCCAGCATCCGCGCGACGACTGCATCGTCGGCGATCGAAAAGTCCAGGACGGCGTTGATCTGGCTCAGTTGTTCGCCGAGGAGCTCATCGAGGGCGATCGCCTGAGCCACGGTGCGCGGGAAGCCGTCCAGGATGAATCCCGTGGCCGTGTCGTCGGCCGCGAGTCGCTCCGCCACCATCCCGATGGTGACCTCGTTCGGGACCAGCTCGCCGGAATCGAGGAACGATTTCGCTGTCTGCCCCAGTTCGGTGCCCTGCGCGATATGGCTACGGAACAGATCACCAGTCGAGATGTGGGGCAGCTGGAGTGCCGTCGAAAGCACCTGCGCCTGAGTGCCTTTACCCGCTCCCGGCGGCCCCGTCAGAATGATGCGCACAACCAATTCCTTTCACATCGAGCAGTGCCTCACGCCCGGCGACGCAGCACAGGGTGAGGTCTACGTGGGAGGGACTACGAAGGTTGTGCCTGCGCGTCGAACGCGCCGGCACGGATCGCCGTCACGATCGCGGAGAAGTCGCGACCGGGGCCGTCGTGGGCGACGAACTGTTCGTAGAGTTCGGTGGCGCGTCGTCCGAGCGTCGTATCGACGCCGTTGTCCGCCGCGGCAGCCTGCGCGAGTCGAAGGTCCTTGAGCATCAACGCGCTCGCGAACCCGCCAGCATAGTCGCGGTTGGCGGGGCTGGTAGGAACCGGCCCGGGAACCGGGCAGTTCGTGGTCAACGCCCAGCACTGACCGGACGCGGTCGACGAGACGTCGAACAGTGCCTGGTCGGTCAGGCCCAGCTTCGCGCCCAACGCGAAAGCTTCGCTGACGGCGATCATGGAGATCCCCAAGATCATGTTGTTGCAGATTTTCGCAGCCTGGCCGGCTCCGGAGTCGCCGCATCGAACGATGCGGGACCCCATCGCGTCGAGGAGCGCGCCGGCCTGGTCCACCGCGTCCGCGGGGCCACCGACCATGAAGGTGAGGGTTCCGCCGTCCGCCGCGACGGTGCCTCCGGACACCGGGGCGTCCACCGCTCGATGCCCGGCGCCGACAGCCAGTTCAGCGGCGGCCCGCGCATCGGCGACATCGATCGTCGAGCAGTCCAGGAAGAGGGTTCCTGGCGATGCGGCCGGAACCAGGTCGGCGTAGGCGTCGAGCACGTGCTTGCCGCTGGGCAGCATGGTGATGATCACCTCGGCATGCTCTGCTGCATCGACAAGAGACGCGGCAGAGTCGATTCCGTGTGATGTCGCCTTCTCCGCTGCTGCCGGGGAGGGGTCGAATCCGATGACTGTGTGGCCGTTGCGCACCAGATTCGTGGCCATACCCAAGCCCATGTTTCCGAGGCCGAGGAAAGCGATCTTGCTCATCTGTACTCCTAGCGGTGTGGTAGCCGACGTTCCACGCAAGGGCCGAGGAAAACCCATCCGGGGCATCGATTCGGACAAACGGCTCGTGGATGAACCCCGGGGGATCGTGGCGCTTGGCGTCGCTCTCCGCCGGGAACGTGAATCAGTGTGCCCGCGGATGGAAGGATGAGGAATCACCTAACCTGCAAGGGGGATGTGCAATATTGCATCACCGCAGGCACAACGCAGCCGATGCGGGATTGATCAAGATGCTGCCGGTGCGGAGTGGGTTGAGCGCGGGACTTCGCGGTGCAGGTGCGGCAGACTTCGCTGCCGCTATCGAACAACTCGCCGACATGCAACCGGTGGCCGATGTATCCGGCCACTCGCTGGAGACGGTTCTGGAGGCCTGGCGCGAGTTCGAAAGCCGCGCGTTCGACCCGAACCCGCCTGTCTACCACGAGCCCACCTGGCTTTCCGCCGAGCTAGTTGGGCGCCGGCAGAAACTACCGGCTCATGACGCTGTGGTCGTCATCGAAGCGCACATCAACATCGCGCTTCTCCGGGACCGACTTGGAACGTATACACGCGGTCCGTGCCGCGTTGATCGGGGCCCCTGCGACCCGTGATCTGGACACGATTCGGGCAGCCTTCATGGTCCACACGAACGGCAGCGCTCAGGAGCTCGTCGCACTCTCGACCGAGGCCGGCGCGAGTCCCGTCAGGCGCGTAGGACGTATCCGATGCCTCGGACGTCGGATCCACGGTTCTGCCGCCTGCTACCCACCAAGTGTCGATGGCACGAGCGGTCATGCCATCATGTCGTTTCGAGGTCGCTACTTCGTGCCGAAGACCCGTTCCAGCATGGCGGTGTCCGCGGCGGATTGGAATTTGACGACTTTCCCGTCGCGGAAGGTGAGCACATCGGCTTCGTCCGCGGACTCGCCGCCGGCGGCGACTCGGGTGAGTACGACAACGACATCGTCGTCGCCGAGAAATCGTTCGGGTGTTGTCGTCGTGGATTTCTCGGCCAGTTTCATCCAGATCGCGCCGACCTCCGCTTTGCCACGGAAGGTGCCGCTGACAGTGCTGTTGCCGGGTGATCCGTGAGTCTTTCGGCGCAAACCCGGTCCTTCAGGTCCGGGATAGTCGATCCGGTTTGTCGGAGTGTATGGCTAGTGTCTGGGTC
>NZ_BCWY01000171.1 GCF_001894825.1 Rhodococcus jostii NBRC 16295
CTGTAGGTTCTCGTCCGTCTTGTCGTCCTGGTCGTGGCTGGCCTGGGCTGATGGTGTGGTTTCTCATGGGTTTGTCGCTCCTGGGTTCTCACTGTTCTGTCGCTTTCTTGGCGTGTTGAGTTCGCGGAGGGCGGCGCGGCGCCCGTTTGGGGTGAGTCGGTAGTAGGTGCGGCGTCGTCCTGGTCCGCATCCGGGTGGGGCGCCCGCGAGCCAGTCGGCCTCGTCTTCGTCGCGGCTGGTGAGCCATCCGGCTTGTTCGAGGCTTCTCAGGAGTGGGTAGAGGGTGCCGTGTTGGATGCTGGTGCATTGGTGCAGGCCGTGGCCATAGGACTCCTCGGCATCGGTTGTGGTGAGGTGGCGTAGCAGGGTGAGCGTGGTGTGGGTCATCCGCAGCCGCTCGACTGCGATGTCACCGAATGGAGTGAGCGGTATAGGTTTTCGTGGTGGTGTCATTGCTTCGCGCACCGCGTGTGCGAGGGTCTTCGCGTCGGGCATTGCGAGGGCGTTGCAGCCATGCAGGGCGGCGGTCATCAGTGGCTGAACGTGCTCGTTGTCGAGTTCGCGGAGCAGGGCGTGTCCGTGTGGGGTGGGCTGGTGCGCGGTGCCGCGGCGCGATCGGTGGAACAGGGGTGCTCCGACGTGACGTTCGAGGAGTCGGAGTTGGTGGAGCAGGCTGTTCGACTTGATTCCGAGGTAGTCGGCGGCGGTGCCCAGGGAAGGGAACGCCATCGTGATCCGGAAGCGGTGCAGCCGGATCCAGCCGTGCAGGGTGCCCTCGACAGCTGCGCGGATGTTCGGTGGGAGGTGGTCGAAGGTCATGATCATCTCGGTGCGGCTCGCGACGCCCTGCGGCCGGACCGGGATGCCGTGCCGGTGCAGGGCATTGTTGACGCGCATCTGTTCGGTGCCGAGTTCGACGGCGATGTCGGCGGTCGAACGAAGCTGCGTGCAGTACTGCTCGCGCAGCCAGGCCGGGTCGATGCGGAAGGGTGCACGGGCCCTGCGCAGGGAGATCCCGGCTTGTTTGGCGAATCGGGTGATGATGTGGCGGCCGATGCCGGTGTCGGCGGCGATGTCGTTCAGGCTGCGTCCGGCCTGGATGTATTCGCGATCGAAGAACTCGCGGGTGAACAGCCTGGCGGCGTGTTGTTCACGCAACCATGCGGCGGGTGCCGCATGGGGCGCCCACTGTCGTCGTGGTTGGTCGAGACGTTCCATCGCGATGCGGACGTGTTCGGGGCGGACGCCGAGAACCTCGGCGGCCTCCCGCGAGGAGCGGTGTTCGTCGACGACCAGGCGACTGACCTTGTCGGTATCGAGGTCGCAGGTATCGATGCCCGGCAGAGCGAGCCCGTCGGCGAGGTCGGCTGGTGGCGACCAGGTCAGCGGTTCGTCGATGCCGAGGTTAACCAGCAGGGATTCGGCGTGTTCGTGCAGGGCCCGGCGCAGCGGCGCTGCCATGGCGGTGGTGAACCCGACGAAGGTGCCGCGGTCATTGGGGCTGCGGAACGCCAGTGGGTGGCGGCGGTCGGCGAGGTCGGCACCGGACAGCAGTTGATGCAGGTGACGTTGGGCGTGCCGCAGCCGGCCTTGACGATGCTTGCCAGGGTGCGCTCCGACCGAACAGGCGAGGTCACGCCACTGGGCCCAGGTGAGGGTTTCGGCGGGGATCTGCTCGCGTCTCCGCTGGTAGTCGATCGGTGTGCCGTGTTGATCGAGGTGGTCGGTGATGCGGCAGAGCAGCGCGAGAACATCGGTCAGCGCCGATCCGGTGGGAAGCTTGTCGAATCCTTGCAGGGTGATGCTCAGGTTGGCGGCTGTGACGCGTGGGTTCAACAACCCGGCGTGGGTGTCCATCCGCTGCGAGGGATCACCGGGGACGGTCAGCAGGACGCTGAGAGTTGCTCGGAATAGGTCGGTGTGGAAGCCGCCCGCGACGGGCAGCAGACGGCCGGTCCAGTCGGGCCAGAACAGTTGCGGCAGCATCCGGATCCGCTTCGCTCCATTGGCGCGCGGTGGTGAGGCCGAGGGTGTGACGGTCCGCATGCGCAGCCTGACGGCTCCGGGTAGGTGGGCGTCGACGGCACGCAAGTAGCGGTTGGGGAACCGGCTGGGCATGGAGGCAAAGCGGCGATCGGTGAATTCCGGCGGCGGGATTCGTTGCGGACTTGGGGTTTTCGTGATCAGCGTGCGCAGCTCGTCGATCGCGGTGGCCTCGTCGTCGCCGAGAACAACTCGTGCGCGAGTCAGCAGTGCCGCGGTCAGTGCCGCATCGAGGTTGGGCGGGCTGCCGTTGCGTGGTGGCGGCGGAGTCGCGTGCCGACGCGGGTTGATCGCCCGGGCCGCAGCGATCGCGGCCGTGCCGTCCAGGCGCAGCAACCAGGCCACCACCAGATGCAAATCGGCCAGTGCCGCATGGGCCGGATCGGGGCCAGGTGCGCGGGCCGCGGCCACCAGCTGATCGATCCAGGACTGGACATCGAGGACATCGTCGGGGGCGGGCAGGTCCGCCGCGGTGAATAGCTCGACGCCGCAACGCAGCCGGGACCGGTCGATGAGGCGGCTGCAGGTCGACGCCGGTGGTGGGGTGGCGCCGCCGACGATCTGCACTCGGGGTGCCGCGCGGCAGTTCGGTTCCGGGCAGGTGTCGTGCAGCAGCAGTCGGTGCCGCTTGCAGGCCATCGCCCAACTCGACCGCCATGACAGTTGCCAACGGCCGTCGGTCTCGGCCAAACAGCGCGGACAGAACCGTGAAAACTTCATCGATAGCCGTTCGATCCCGGGGACGGCGGGGCCGGTCGCGGCGTCGAGACGACGGGGCGGCAGCCCGGTAGCGGCTTCGATGCGGCGCAGCTGCGTGGAATCAGTTTCATCGACCAGCTGGCGGATCGACTGACCGGGGTGATCGATGCCCAAGGCGCGCAGCACTTCCCGCGGGGAGGTGTCGTTGCGGCGGGCGAGTGCGTCGATCCAGGAATCGAGGCTCTCGCCGGCGGTGATCGGTGTTCGCAACGGCAGAGTGGTGACCGCGGTCATCGCCTCACCTGCTTGCGTTTCCCTCTCGTGCAGGTCGCGGCTTCGAGCCGGTGGCGGGCCTTCTCGGAGGCTTCGTCGATGCGGACGGTGTCGAGCAGCTCCTGTGACATCGCCTCGTCTCCGGTGCGGATCGCTTTGAAGCAGCCGCGGTTGATCAGCGTCATCAGTGACCCGATGTGCCCGCCGGTGCGGGCGAACAGGTAGTCGGCCAGGCCGGTGAGCTGTCCGGGCTGCCAGCGGGCGAGCACCAACTGTTTGTCGACCGCCTTGACCAGGGATTTCCAGTGCCGGTCGTGGGCGAAGGTGCCGACTTCGAGGCGAGTCCAGCGCCGGGCGCTTTGCGCCAGCGCAGCCGAGGACCCGGACAGGCCCTCCTCGAAGAACCGGCGTTCTCCGAGACCGACTCCGGCGTAGATGAACGTCACCGGTAGCTCGTTGGCCAGCCATTTCAGGTGGTTGCTGACGGCGAGCCCGTCGCGGCTGTTCTGGTCGATGAAGTGAATATCATCGATGATCCCGACCCGCGAATCGCATGAGAGGACGCAGTCCAGGGCGTAGGTGGCCAACTGGGCGGCGCTGCCGCGATCGGCGCCGGGATGCCCGTAGAACTGGCAGATCATCTTGTTCAACGTCCGCAGCGTGGTGTTCGAGGTCAGACCGACCCGGAACACCGGAATGTGCTCGTCACCGGACTCGGTGACCGGGCCGCGGCGACGCAGGGCCTGGCGGTGATAGTCGCGGCCGAACAGGTTGACGATGGTCGTCTTGCCCAGACCGGGGAACCCGTCGATGACCGCCGCGCCCCGAACGCGATCGGGATCTTGACGATTCGAGGCGACGATCAGCTCCAGTTCGTCGCGGACCGCCTTCAGCTGCGGGGTGGCGATGGTGCCGAAGTTGGCGTGCCAGTCGTGGCGGGCGTCGTCGTAGTCCTCGCGGGCGTCGCTCCCCAAGGCGGACAACGCCGTAGCGGTGAGGGTGTCGGGTCGGGTGCGGGGCGCGGTGTCGACGAACCGGCGCCACCCGTCCTTGCGGGAGAGGCTGTAGGCGCTGCTCACTCGAGCACCTCCAGCGCGTCGGCGTAGAAGTCGTCGACGTCGTCGAGGATCTCGCTGTCGTCATCGTCGTCGCCGACCACCGGCGGGCCCGAGCTGGTGGTGGCGGCGCTCAGCGCCGGAACAGGGTCGGCGGCCAGGTCGAGCTCGGCTGCCGCGGCCAGGCCGCTGCGCTCGGCCGCCAGCCGGGCGGCCATGCGCCGTTCGCGCCGGTCGAGAACCTCACCCGCATCCCACCGGCTCAGCAATGTGGCCAGCGTCTCGGCGGGGTCGGTGAAACGGTCGGTGCGGCGGGCGAGGATGCGGGCGTAGCGGGCGGCCTCGTCGGAGAACGGTGTGCCCAGCATCGGCGCGTGCTCCCAGTCGAGCTGATGCCACTGCCCATCGCCCGGATCTTGAAAGTAGATGTGGCGGACATCGTCGTCGTTGACGCGGAACGGCCATTTCCCGGCGTCGAGGCCGCCGTAGGGGCTGGTCGCGTTGCGGTAGCCGTCCAGTGCTGGACCGTTGTAGCGGCGACCGTCGATCTCGACGCCGTAATGCTGGATGGTGCGTTTGACCACCCGCAGGAACTCCAAGGCGAGCTCCGGGGCGGCCGGGATCCGCAACACTCCCGCCTTGGCGATGCCCAGGGCGAACATGTCGTTCGGCGACATCGCCAGATTCGGCCACTCGGCGACCGCGATCCCGTCATGGTCACTCGGGTGGTAGACCGTCACGATCCAGTCGCGGATCACATCCTCGAGCTCGTGCAGGAACAAAAACGCCTGCTCCTCGAGGCCTTCTCCGCGGCTGTGCAGGTCCGGGCCTTTGTAGGCCGGAAGATGTTGTATCAGGCCCTCTCTCAACGAACGGAAGAACCTCTCGACCGTGGGCTTGTCGGTTGGCTTGCGCGGTTGGGCTGGCTGGATCGAGATCCCCAATCGGGCGCAGACCCCGATCACATGGGCCGACAGGAACGCCTTGCCGTGATCGATCACCAGGGTCTCGGGCGGGCACCAGATCTCGGCGTCGGCGCCGGTGTTCTCCTCGGTGAACACCAGATGCTTCGGCAACCCGTGCACCGGCCCCAGCGCTGGGCGCCCCGCGCTGCGGCCTGTGACCGACTCGAACAACACACTCGCGACATCAACCGATTTCGTGGACACCGGGGTCACCTTCAACCCCAGGATCTGCCGGTCGAAGAGATCCTGCGCGACCGTGAGCTGTGCCCGCACCCACCGACAGGTCACCGGCTCCATCGCGAACACGTCCAGATCCTGGGTATCCAGAATCAGATACTCACCCGGACGCGTGGCGTGCAGCCGGCCGTAAACGCCCTTCGGGCGTTGGGCGATCGAACGCCGCGCCTTCGCCGACCCGCTCACCGCGTTCGTGCCCTTAACCAGCTCCGCCAGCCGCCGATAGGCGGTCGCCTGCGACGGCAGCGCCACCACCCCGACCCCGTGCTCGCGCTCGAGCCGCTCGGCGGCTCGCATCAGCACCGCCGAGCGGGTCGGTGTCGACGCCGACACCCCCGCCGCCAGTTCCGCGGCCACCGCCGCCTCCCAGCGCGGATCCACCGTCGAGCCGCGGCCACGGCGGCGCCGGTCATCGACCAGCCCCGCCTCACCGGCATCCCGGTAGGCGGCCACCCACCGCTCGACGGTGCGCGACGCCACCCCCAACTCCGCGGCCTTGGCCTCGCAGCGTGCCTTCAGCCCCACCGCCGGCGCATAGTCGGGGCGGGGCTCACCTGTGCGCGCGGCCTCGGCGTAACCGGACCTGTAGCCGGTCAACACCTCCCGGACATGCTCGCCTCGCGCTGCGGCCTGCTCCCGCTCGGCCGGTGACAGCCCCGCCAGCACCAGCCCCGGATCCAGACCTTCCTCGACCGGCTCCAAACCGCGTGCCCGCGAGACGAACTCCGCCAAAGCGAAGCTTCCGTAGCGGCCGTCCGCGTACTCAACGACCACCTTACGGCCGTCGAACTCCACGACCCGCGCCGCGTCGCCGTCGACCATCAGCCCCGCGCCGACCGCGACCCTCACCGTGCGCGCGTTCACGCCACCACCTCCGCCGACACCAGCGTGTCGCCGCCGAGAACCCGCGACAGATCCGCCACCAGCCACGATCGCCACAACAGGTGCAGGATCACCGGTCGCACCAGCCACTGCGGCACCGACAGGCCCAGCCGCCGTTCCAACGCGGAGATCGTCACCGGCATGACCGCCGCATCGATCACCGCCGGCACCAGTTCGGTCGCGATCGTGGCAGGCCGCCGATACCCGGCCAGAAAGCGCAAGTTCTCCACCAGCACCGCATCGGCGCCCGTCCATACCTCGAACCCGAAACCGTGTCGCTCACACACCGCCCTTGTCCACGCGAACTGAGCCGCAACCTTCGGATCGGCAACGCGGGCAGCTGCCTTCACGTCCACCACCGTCAGCGCTCCATCCTTGTGCGCGAGCAGCAGATCCGGCACATGCCGCCGTTTCCGATCGCCATCGACACCTTCGAGCAGGAACGGTTGCGCCGCGACCGCCACCACGGTCGGGTCCTGGTCCGCTAGAAGGATTCTCGCCAGCTCCAGACGGCTCTCGTAGACCACGTGACCACCCGTGGTAGCCGACCAGTACCAGCCCGAATAGTGCCGCCGCCCCTGCCACGACCTGAACTCCCGCACCGGACGGCCCGCCAGCACCTCCTCCACCGGTAACCGCCGCAACGTCGTATCGACGAACGCTCCGTCGTCTCCCCGGAACCGCACGGCCACTTCCGACCCCGGCACAACTCCCGCCAAACCAGCCCACATCAGGCTGCCCTCATCAGTCATGGCGGACACCCAACCGCCCAAGCCCAGGATCAGGCCGCAGACACGCCGAGAACGATTCTCACTAAAATGTCGGAAGCGACATCTGGGCGACAGATCGATGAGAAAAGCGACATCAATCATGAGAACCTACA
>NZ_BCWY01000172.1 GCF_001894825.1 Rhodococcus jostii NBRC 16295
AGCTGCGGTTCGGGGGCCTGCGACCACGCCTGCTGTGGCGGCGGCGGTGCGCCTCTGCCGTCCCGGCGGATCACCTGGGTGCCCTCCGGCGGCGGCGCGGGCGGGCCCTGGCGGGGAGCGGGGTGGCGCGGACGAGGCGCAGGAGGCCCCTGTGGCGGCGGACCCTGCGGGGGCACCCTCCGCGTCTGCGGGGGAACTCGCTGTTCAAAGGGTGGAATTCGACGGTTCGGCGGCGGCGGCACCGGCTGCCCGCCCTGCGTCCGCCGAGGCGGACGGGGCGGCAGCGGAGGGTAGGGGGCGTCGCCGGTCACCCGCACGACTTTACTGGTCCGGCCGGATTACGGAATCCAGCCGACGTGCCCGCGCAGGACGGCGTAGCCGACGAACGCGACAGAATCGATGGTGGCGTGCGCGATCACGAGAGGCCACAACCGTCCAGTCTTCTGCCAGTACCGGCCGAACACCAGACCCATCGCCACGTTGCCCAACCCGCCGCCGAACCCCTGGTAGAGGTGGTACGTCCCGCGCAGCACCGCAGACGCGAGCAGCGAAGAATTCTCGCTCCACCCGAGTTGGCGCAGCCTGGTGATCAGATACGCGACGACGAGCACTTCCTCGGCGCCGGAGTTCGCGATCGCCCACAGGATCAGGGTGGGCAGCCGCCACCAGTGGTCGCCGATCGTGCTCGGGACCACGGTGAGGTTGGCACCGACCGCGCGGGCCAGAAGATAGAAGCCGAGTCCCGGCAGGCCGACCAGCGCGGCGAGCCCGACACCCTGCGTCAGGTCGGGGCGCCGGCGGAACCGGCCGAGGCCGACGCTGCTCGGCCCCATCCCGCTGCGCCACAAGAGATACAGCCCCAGCGCTCCCCAGGCGAGGAGTTTCACCACACCGAGCAACTGCCGGGCCACGTCGATGACCTGGTTCTCCGCGCGGGAGACGTTGAGGGCGACGGCCTGGTCGGCCAGGTTGCCCGGGGTCAGCAGCGATTCGGACAGCGACAGCAATCCCGACAGCCCGCTCGCCCCGAAGGTGACGAGCAGGACGATCGTGATCTCGATCCACAGGCCCCGCCGCTCACTCCCGGTGACCGGCGGCGCTGCCGGTTCGGGTGAGGCGGGCCGTATCCAGGAGGCGAGCGTTGCACGCGAGATCACGCGGCCACGCTAGCCTGCGCCGAACCGGAATGCCGATCAGCCGCGCGCGCGGAGCCCGTTCACGAACGGGCATCCCACCAGCAGCCGGATCGCCCTGCTCAATGCGACGGCGTCGTCGACGGGCGCCGAGAACGGCATCCAGATGTCGCGGTCGCCGTGGTCGTTCTCGACGCGCAGCCGCAGTCCGTAGCGGTCGATGCCCAGGGGGCGGACGCGTCCCCGCCGCATGTGGGGCGGCAGTTTGCGGGACAGCATGTCGATGAGGTCGCGGTGGTCCTCGTCGAGATGCTGGAGCCAGACGGTCTCCATCTCCCAGAACGGGTCGGGCCGGGCGGCCAGCAGGTCGGCGAGGGCGACGGGTTCGGCGCCGCTCGAGTCGGCGACCACCGCGGATTCGAGGTGCAGTTGCAGCAGCGTCGCGTCGTGGCCGACGTCGAGAAGCCCGGGGTGCGGGAACTCGGACGCCACCTCGTCTGCCAGCGATCGGGTGTGCGCCTCGCACAGGGCGTGGAGGGTGCCGCGCAGCCAGACGAGTGACCGGACGGGCTCGCGGAGCGCGAGCGGCGAGTTGTCGGTGAGTTCCAGCACGGCGGGGATGCCGCCGCCACCGGCGAGCCAGGACAGTGTGGCGGCCGCCGAATCGTTCGGGACCGCGACGACGACGTCACCGCTGGACCGCAGGTGGTGCACGGAGGTGACGGTCGGGGCGCTGCCTTCGACGGCGAGTACCGCGTCCTGGGTCCGTGCGCACGAGCTACGCACACGCTCGGCGGTGGACGGACCGGTGGTCGTGACGGGCATGGAGCCTCCTTCAGGGTTCCGCGATACTGAGGTAACCCTAACCTAATGTGGCGCCATCGACGATGGCAAGACCCCGAGGAAACTTCGGCCGATCCGGCGGGCATTACGGTGGGAAGGTGGCTATACCTCTCTCCCTCGGCGTCCCCCGCTCCCGCGGACCGCAGTCGTTGCTCGCGGAACTTCTCAGCGGGTCCGGTGCCGCTGACGGGGCCGGCGGCGCACTCGGACCGCGAGTGGTCCCGGCCTCCGCGCTGCTCGACGCGGTCGGGACCGACGCCGGTCGCATCATCGTGGGCCTCGACGTCGACCCGGCCCGTCTCCGCACCCGTGAGCAGGCGTCCTACGAGGCGGTCCGATTCCACCTCGACTGCCCCGCCGACCAGCTGGGTGACGCGGTCGCCCTCCGGCTGCCGTCGCCGCTCGCCGTGTTCGTCACCACGGACGACTCCGACGAACTCGGACTGGCCGAGACCGCGCAGCACCTCGCGGGCGCCGGCCGCATTCCGGGACTCGCGAGCGGACACTCGGTCGGCGAGGTCGCCGACTTCCTCGCCGTCCTCGCGCACGCCGACGTCGGATACGTGGCGCGAGCCCGCGACACGGCCGAGGTGCTCGCGATCCTGTCGGGCACGGTCGCGTCACTGCGTGGCGACGACGTGCGGGCTGCGCTCGCGGCGCCGGATCCCGCGAAGCTCACCTCACTGATTCCCGAGGCCGCGGAGGCCGTCCGCGAGGTTCTGCTGGGTGTCGAGGTGACCGACCCGGCGCTCGTCGCCCGCGAACTCTCGGACGCGGGTCTGCGGTAAAACATTCACCGGCAATGCGCCGGACCGTCGACGCTCGATGCGTAATCTCGTAGGCGTGCCAAAGATCGCGTATTTCGGACCCTCGGGAACTTTCACGGAGATGGCGCTCGCGCAGCTCGAGGCCGCGGGCGCCTTCGACGGGCCGGTCGAGCGGGTAGCGGCAACCAGCCCGCCTGCCACCCTGGCGAAGGTGCGCGACGGCGTCGTCGACGGTGCCGTCGTGCCCATCGAGAGTTCCGTCGAGGGGGCCGTCGTGCCCACGCTCGATTCGCTCGCGCTGGGCGACCGGCTGCAGATCGTCGCCGAGACCGAACTCGACGTGGCGTTCACGATCCTCGGCCGGCCGGGCATCGAGCGGCTCGACCAGGTGCGCACCGTGCGGGCGTACCCGGTCGCGGCCGGGCAGGTGCGAATCTGGCTGGAGGAGAACTGCCCCGCCGCCGAAGTCCAGACGGCGTCGTCCAACGCCGGCGCGGCCGAGGACGTGGCGAACGGACTGGCCGACGCCGCCGTGTCCACGGCGCTCGCCGGGGAACGCCTCGGGTTGCACAGCCTCGCCGACGGGGTGGCGGACGAGAAGAGCGCCCGCACCCGGTTCGTGCTCGTCACCGCACCGGTCCCGGTGCCCGCACGCACCGGCGGCGACCGTACCTCGGCCGTTCTCGAACCCCACAACACGCCCGGCTCCCTCGTCGGCGTGCTGTCCGAGTTCGCGACGCGCGGAATCGATCTCATTCGCATCGAGTCACGCCCGGTGCGCACGAACCCGGGCACCTACCGATTCTTCGTCGACTGCATCGGGCACATCGACGACCCGCTCGTGGACGAAGCGTTCCGGGCGTTGCACCGAAAGTCGCACGTGCGGTTCCTCGGGTCCTGGCCCGCGGCGAACCCCAGCGGCCCGCCCCCGCCGTCCGACGGAGACGCGGCGGATTGGATCGAACGAATCCGTCAGGGAGAAAGGGAATCGTGAGCGGCAAGCTGATCCTGGTCCGGCACGGGCAGACCGAGGCCAACGTCGAACGCAGGCTCGATACCCGACTGCCGGGCGCCCGACTGACACCCGAAGGGCTCGCGCAAGCCGAACTGCTGGGCACCGACCTCGCCGCGAAGGCGACGACGGCCGCCCTCGTGTCGTCACAGGCGTTGCGCGCCCGGCAGACGGCGCGCTTCGTGGAACTCGCGTCAGGCATCGCCGTCCAGGTGCGGGAGGGTCTGCACGAGGCTCAGGCCGGGGAACTCGAGGACCGCAGCGACGAGGAATCGCACAAGCTGTTCATGAAGACGTTCCACCTGTGGCACACCGGCGAACTGGGTGCGCGGGTGCCCGGCGGGGAATCCGCCCACGACATCCTCGACCGGTACGTGCCGGTCGTGGATTCCCTCCGCGAGCAGTACCTCGACGATCCGGCGGAATCCGGAGACGTGGTGCTGGTCAGCCACGGCGCGGCCATCCGGCTGGTGGCAGCGCAATTGGCGGGCGTGCCCGGCCTCTTCGCCGCCAACAATCACCTGGCCAACACGCAGTCGGTGGAGTTGACGCCGCTCGCGGGCGGCGGCTGGGAGTGCGTGCGCTGGGGAACCGTCGAGCCACCGTTCGAGCATCGGGTGATTCCCGGCGCTGACGACCCCATGGGGTGATGTCGTTGCGCGCACCCCGGGGTTGCGCGACGATGGAGAAAACCGTCCTCGAGGAGTGACGGCGGTGGAATGGTTCGTTGGCGATGACTATTCGCTCGGTCGGCTGCTCGTCACCGAGGGACTTGCCGCGATCTATCTCGTCGCGTTCGTGGCGGCGAGAAACCAGTTCAGACCACTCGTCGGAAGCAACGGGATGCTGCCCATCCCGAGATTTCTCCGTGCGGTCACGTTCGGGCGTTCCCCGAGCATCTTCCACCTGCACTACTCGGACCGGTTCTTCGAGGCGGTGTGCTGGACCGGCGCCGCGCTGTCCCTCGCCGCGCTGCTCGGTCTGACGCAGATCGTCCCGCTCGCGGCCTGCATGCTCGTGTGGTTCGCGCTGTGGGTGCTCTACCTGTCGATCGTCAACGTGTCCCAGCTCTGGTACAGCTTCGGCTGGGAGTCGTTGCTGCTCGAGGCAGGCTTCCTCGCGATCTTCCTGGGCAACACGTCGGTCGGGCCACCGGTGCTCGTCCTGCTCGTGCTGAGGTGGCTGCTGTTCCGCCTCGAGTTCGGGGCCGGGCTCATCAAGATGCGCGGCGACCGATGCTGGCGCGACCTCACCTGCCTGTACTACCACCACGAAACACAGCCCATGCCCGGACCGTTCAGCTGGTACTTCCACCGGTTGCCGAAGCCGCTGCACCGGGTGGAGGTGCTCGGCAACCACTTCGCGCAACTGGTGGTGCCGTTCGGACTGTTCGCGCCGCAACCGGTCGCTGCAATCGCCGCGACGATCATGATCGTCACCCAGCTGTGGCTGGTGGCGAGCGGCAACTTCTCGTGGCTGAACTGGACGACGATCGTGCTGGGACTGGCCGTCATCCCGGACAGCGTGTACGCGACGGTGTTGCCAGTCGACATACCGGCGAGCAGCGATTCGGCGCCGTTGCCGTTCGTGGTGGCGGTGGTCGCGGTGACGGCGCTCGTCGTCGTGTTGAGCTACTGGCCGATTCGCAACATGATCTCCCACGGGCAGCGCATGAATGCCTCGTTCAACAAGTGGCATTTCGTCAACACGTACGGCGCGTTCGGCAGCATCACCCGGGTGCGGTACGAGGTGATTGTCGAGGGCACGTCCGACGCGCACATCAGTGCGCACTCCGAGTGGAAGGAGTACGGCTTCAAGGGGAAACCCGGTGACGTGCGCCGTCGGCCGCGCCAGTTCGCGCCGTATCACCTGCGACTCGACTGGTTGTTCTGGTTCACGGCGATCTCGCCCGGGTACGCCGAACCGTGGTTCCGGGGTTTCGTGGAGCGGCTGTTGCGGAACGATCGCGACACCCTGAAATTGTTGCAGCACAATCCGTTCCCGGATGACCCTCCGAAACACGTGCGAGCGCGGATGTACCGGTACGAATTCACCACGTGGAAGGAACGCCGCGACACCGGCGCGTGGTGGAAGCGGCAACCGATCTAGGTCAGCGCAGTCGGTCGGCCAGCGACTCCAGCGCCTGCCGCAGACGTTGCGGGGTGCCGGGGCTGAGCGACGACCACGCGACCCCGTGCGCGGAGAGGCTGGAGGTGCCGACGACACGCCCGCCCGCGGTGTCGAACACGGTGACGGGTCCGCCCACCGGGTCGTATTGCCCGTCGCCGTACACGATTCCGACGATCTCGGCGTACGTGGTGCAGCCGGCCATCGCGTTGCCCAGGGCGGTCGCGTCGACGGCGGTTACCCCGAGTGCGGTGAGGGCGGCCGCGAGCGTCTTGCCGTCGCCGCCCTGATCGAAGGCCTCACCGAGCTGCACCGTGGGTGCGTTGACGACGCCGAAGTTCAGTGGGTCCACCGCCCCCAGCGCTCCGATCACAGGAGCGAAGATGTCGGCGCCGGCGTCCTGGACGACGTAGGTGTCGCCGGCGCGCAGGGTCAGCACCGAGAGGGCGTTGCCCTGCGAGAGGCACAGTCTCGAGATGCTGCCCTCGACGTACCAGCGCAGCGCGATCTCCCACACCGGTCGTGCGAGCACCCGCAGCCGGTCGGCGAGTTCGGGGTGAACCTCACCGCCCGGGAGCAGATCCCGGGCGGTGAGGGTGTCGACGGCGCCGCGGAACGCTGCGTCCCTCGTGTCGTACGTGTCGTACCGCGGGGCGGCGTCGAGCACCACCGGCAGTACGTCGAGCGCGAGCGTGTCGACGAGATAATCCATTTCGTCGAGGCTCAGGGGCACGGCCGGGAGGGTCGGCACACCCGGCTGGGTGCCCAGGTCGATCACCGTCCGGACTCCCGATGGTCCGGGTTCGCGCCGATGACCGAGGGAATGACGGTGCGCCCGTCGGCGAAGTGCTCGAAGTTCTTCAGGTAGTCGGGGGTGTCCCGCTCCTCCTCGTCCTGCGAGCCCGCACCGGCGGCGCCGCGCCCTACCGTCATCGGCCCGCTGCCGGTGGCGCCGCGCGCCGCAGCAGCCGGATTCATATCG
>NZ_BCWY01000173.1 GCF_001894825.1 Rhodococcus jostii NBRC 16295
GCTGTTCGGCAACCCGGCGTAAAACGGCGGGAGCCGCGGCGGCTCATCACGTCACACTGTGCGGGCTGTTCGAGTTCCCCGCGACCCTGCGCACGTTCACTCAACCTTCGCTGACAGCGGTGGTTCGTCGGCGTCGAGCGAGTAGAGATGGCTTGAACAGTCGTAGACCATCTTGGCCGCGACCAGGTCCTGCAACGCGGTGCCGACCGACTTGAACACGGTGACCGCGCCTGCGTCGAGGTCGGGCATGTTGCCTCCAGCTAGATCCGCAAGTGCCACGAGTTTGCCGTCGAGGGACCATTTTTCGTCGGCGGCGATCAGATCCCCGGACTCGGTGCATGCCTGGTCGGGGCGTCGCTGACCACGAGTGCGGCGCGGTTGATGACCTCGGTGTCGATCTCCCGCAACGAAGGCATGGTGGAGCCGATCGACAGGACCGTGGTCCCGGGCGTGAGCCACTTGCCCTCGAGGGCAACGCGCCCGGTTCCGACACCAGTATTGGTGGCCACCACGACGACCGGTGCAGCGGCCGCCTCGGCTGGATCGGACACCGCGACGACGTCCACGTCGAGGCGTGCGGCCATCCGCCGCAGACACCGACCTGAGAGTGATCTCCGTCCGAATATTGTCCACTGAGAGGACTAGTGTCTTCCTAATGGACAGACTATAGGATGCGGATCGTCCGTCCGCAACCCCGCAGTCCATCCGCCGAAAGGTTGCACTGCAACGGCTCTGGGGTCTTGACAAGGTCACGTGATGTGACGAGAGTCATGTCCAACAAGTAGGCATATGTCCGACTAGTGGACAGCCGTGAGAGGTGATGTTCGGATGAACGACGTCGATCCCCATGACTCCGCCAAGCAGGGGCAGTCCGCGGTGCGCGCGTTGGACCTGCTGTTCCTCATCGCGCAGACCGAGAAGCCCATCGGCATGGCCGAGGCGGCACAAGCACTGAACCTGCCCCGGTCCACGGTGTACCGTCTGGCCCAGATCCTGGTCGACTACGGCGTGGTCGTCCGTCTACCGGAAGGCCTGCTCCCGGCCCCGCGGCTGTTCCTCTTCACCAGCGGGAACCGGGCCGCCGCCAGCATGGAAGCGACCCTCGAGCCGCACCTGAACCGCTGCCGGGACCTCACGCGTGACACCGCCGGCCTCCACGTCAGGGTCGGCTGGTACCGGCGCACCATTGCGGAGATCGAGGGATTCCACGGGATCCGATGGACCCGCGGCGTCGGATACACCGCCCCACTGTGGAACGGCGCCGTCGGCTACGTGCTGTCCCTGGCGCTGAGCGACGACGAACTCGACCAGATGCTGGACCAGGCGGACCTGACACCCCTGGCCTCCAACACGCCCAAGACACCGGCACAGGTCAGGGAACGAATCGCCGAGACACGCAGTCAGGGTTGGTGTTACAGCGAGGGCGAGAGCGTCGACGGCGCCGCGGCGATCGCTGCCCCGGTGACCGCCGACGGCAAGATCGTCGCCTCCCTCAGTGTGTACGCCCCCGTCTCACGCGGCCGCGAACTCATGGCCTTCGGTGCGGAACTCGCGGAGGTCGCCAAGGAGGCATCGCAGACCTGGCAGCACTTCGCCACACGGGCCGACACTCGCGATTCCGGCTCGCAGACGTGGTCAAACATCGAGACAGACCTGCTCGCCGACGAAACATGGGACGTGACTGGAGATCACATGAGAGTGCACGGCACATCGAGCGGAGTGGCGAAGATCCTCACCGGCCGGCGATCGGTTCAGGACGAGCGGCCGGACACAGGCGGGCGCTCCGCGGATCCCGGTGGACGCGCGGCACGATAACGACGCGACACGGCAGGCCTGCGGGACATGCAAGGTGGTGGTCGCATTACTTCCAACCTCCGTCCTGATGAGAAGTATGTCGAGCGAGCTGCCGATCGCCACCTCGCCGCCCCGAAATGAGCGAAACTCCGCTCCGATCCGCAGCCTGGGACCTGCCCTGGGCTAGCACATCGACGAAGTTCTCTCGAGCAACTCGGCCTGGCCCAAGACTAGTTCGCCAGTCTGCAAAGCCCGACTGTCATTTGACTCCGGCGGGCGAATGTCCCAATCGAACCCATCAAGTCCGGCACAACAGCATCCGATCGGATTCCGACATCCGACCGAGGACCCGTCCTACCTTGAGGCCTCGCTCATCGCCCGCTCGTCAACGCGCTGACCGGTGCTGCAGGGTTGCATCGCAGAACACTGGCGCTGTCCCCGGAGCCCACCTCATCTACTCAGGTCTGAGAAGGAGATTTTTGATATGACCACAAAGGAAACTGCCGCGCACGCGGATGACATCGGCGGCAGCACGAGGATCGGCCTCCACGTGAGCGCCCGTACTGCCTGGAGCGTCACCTTCATGGTGATGGTCTTCCAGATGATCAACTATGCCGACAAAGCGGTACTCGGCGTCGTCGCCCGGCCGCTAGCCGAGGACCTCGGACTCTCGAATGCGGATATCGGGCTGCTTGGCAGCGCCTTCTTCATCCTGTTCTCGGTCACCGGCGTGATCGGGGGCTTCGTTGCAGACCGCGTCAAGATCGTCTGGATGCTGCTGGGTATGGCGGTGCTGTGGTCGTTGCTGCAGGTCCCGATCATGTTGATGGGCTCCTTCGGAACACTGATCGTGTGCCGCATTCTGCTCGGCGCAGCGGAGGGGCCGGCCGCTTCTCTGAACAGCGTTGCGGTCTTCGGATGGTTCCCGAAGAACAAGCGGGGGCTGCCCGCCTCAGTAGTTAGCACTGGCGGGGCGCTGGCAAAAGTCCTTATGCTCCCTGCACTGGCGGTCATCGTCGCAGCATACGGCTGGCGGGCGGCCTTCTTCAGCATGGTTGTCATCGGCTTGGTGTGGTCCGTGGTGTGGTTCGTCGTCGGAAAGGATGGTCCCTACTCGGTCAACACGGCCCAGGACCGCGCACGGTCATCGGACGATACCGGCAAGGTCACGCGGGTCAGCTTCTGGCGCATCGCGGTGCGGCCTACCTTCTGGGGCGGGGCACTCGGCATGCTAGCGGTCTATGGCTTCGTGGCGGTTGTCCTGACCTGGCTTCCCTCGTACTTCGAGCAGGGTCTCGGGTTCAGCCGACTGAACTCGGGCTTTCTTTTCGCTCTACCCAGCATCACCGGTGTGAGCGCGCTGCTGCTCTCGTCCATCGTCTCCGATCGCCTAGCCAACCGCGGTTTCTCCGTCCGGATCGCCCGTGGCGGTGTTGCAACGATCTCACTCCTGATCTGTGGTGGCATGCTAGTGGTGCTACCCGATGTGGCCGGCACCTGGACCGCGGTGCTCCTCGTGGTCATTGCGTACGGTGCCGGGTATGCGACCGTCCCGCTTATGCACATCGCGGTCAGTCACATCTGCCCCGAGCGGCAGGTGGCCTCGACCGTCGGCGCGTTCGTCGCGTTTTACCAGGTCGCTGGGTTGTTGGCGCCGTGGCTGGCAGGTCGCATCATCGACGCTGCCCCAATCCCCGTCGAGGGATACCGCACCGCGTTCCAGGTGATCGGAATTACCGCGATCGTCGGGGCCGTGCTGATCGCACTGACCGTCGACCCCGACCGCGATCGTGCCCGGATCGCGGCGATCGACCCGTTGACCCATGCCGACGGGGACGTCGACGATGCAGGGCTCCTATCCGCGCCAATCGACGGCACGACACGGCCGGACCGTGCCACAGAGTAGGTGTCTGTCGCGTCGATCGTCGCGGTAGAGATGGAGGTGTGGGTGATCGAACCGATCGCGATCCGGCCCGAACTCGGCACTTCGCTGCCCGCCATATCGAAAGCTTGTGGGCTGTGCGTCAGACTTTCTACGGCGCGGCTTCTTCCGGTGAGACGGATCGTTCTGGACTCAGTCGATTAGTTTGCCGGTCCCCGGCGAAAGCGTGTCGTCGAGCGCAGGTGCCGGTGGCCGAAGAACTTTCGCACTGCCGACGAACTTTCGCACTGCCGACGATCGAAACGACGAATCCCTCGGCGATTGATCTGTTGGTCAGCTCGCAGACGGGCCGGGTTCGGATCAGGTTGGACCCACACCGGGATCAGGACTGCAACGGCACTTATGAAGGTGTTCGCGGGTTCGGCAGTGCCAGGATTGGTCCTGGTGCTGTCGGCGTCGTCGCCAGTGCAACCAGGACCGGACGTGCTCGTCGGGGTGGGCGTGTCGCAGGATCAGATGCACGAGCAGGCGCCGGATCTCCGGTGTCGTGTAGCTGATCCTGCCCTGATCATCGATCCCGATGACCGGGGGTGGCGTTGGCGGTCGTCGGCTACACCGTGTTCGCGGTGAACCCGTTGCAGGCGGCGCGCTTCCGGGAGCGCAGCAGTTCCTCGGGCGCCATGAGCGAGGCCGGCCACGCTCGAAGTCGATCGGACAGATCTGACCGAGAGTAGAACGCCTCGTTCGCTGTTGTAGCGCGTGATCCAAACGGAAGACGGCGGCGCGCGCCCCACCCGCGCTGTTCCAGCGCTTGCGGCCCTGCAGTGTCTCCCGTTTCAACGTCGCGTTCAACGATTCGGCAGCCGCATTGTCCGCCGACGTTCCGACCACACCCCGCGACCGGGTCACCCCCAGTCGCAGCACAGGTCGGTGAAGTCCTTGGAGACATATTGGGCGTCATTGCCAGAGTGAAATATTGCCCCCATCTAGCCCGGCGGCACCGCGCGCGGCGGGCCCCCGCAGCGCGTCGGTGACCAGCTCGGTGCGCATGTGTGGCGCGATCGACCAACTTTGCGTGAACCCGTTGTGGCTCTGGACTAGCGGGCGTGTAGGACGCGTTTGCGAAGCAGGTCGAGGTTGGCCCGTCCGCGCATCGCGCGTTTGAGCATTTTAGAGAAGTTGCGTGGAATCTGGCCGTGGGGACGATCATGTCACCTCGGTGCTGACCACGGAACTGAGGAGATGGCTCGAGCGGCGCGGTTGTGTTGAAGGACAGGTGGCCGGTGCTGGGCTGGCATGTGTAGGCGGCCGGGGTAGCTGCGGCGGTGGACCGATCTCGCTGATTGGGAATGCAATCCCGACGACGCCTGCATCAGTCCTATGTTTCGTCGGCGAGCAGGTCTGTCTCGATGTTTGACCACGTCTGCGAGCCGGAATCGCGAGTGTCGGCCCGTGTGGCGAAGTGCTGCCAGGTCTGCGATGCCTCCTTGGCGACCTCCGCGAGCTCCTCACCGAAGGCCGTGAGTTCGCGGCCGCGTGAGACGGGGGCGTACACACTGAGGGAGGCGACGATCTTGCCGCCGGCGGTCACCGGAGCAGCGATCGCCGCGGCGCCGTCGACGCTCTCGCCCTCGCTGTAACACCAACCCTGACTGCGTGTCTCGGCGATTCGTTCCCTGACCTGTGCCGGTGTCTTGGGCGTGTTGGAGGCCAGGGGTGTCAGGTCCGCCTGGTCCAGCATCTGGTCGAGTTCGTCGTCGCTCAGCGCCAGGGACAGCACGTAGCCGACGGCGCCGTTCCACAGTGGGGCGGTGTATCCGACGCCGCGGGTCCATCGGATCCCGTGGAATCCCTCGATCTCCGCAATGGTGCGCCGGTACCAGCCGACCCTGACGTGGAGGCCGGCGGTGTCACGCGTGAGGTCCCGGCAGCGGTTCAGGTGCGGCTCGAGGGTCGCTTCCATGCTGGCGGCGGCCCGGTTCCCGCTGGTGAAGAGGAACAGCCGCGGGGCCGGGAGCAGGCCTTCCGGTAGACGGACGACCACGCCGTAGTCGACCAGGATCTGGGCCAGACGGTACACCGTGGACCGGGGCAGGTTCAGTGCTTGTGCCGCCTCGGCCATGCCGATGGGCTTCTCGGTCTGCGCGATGAGGAACAGCAGGTCCAACGCGCGCACCGCGGACTGCCCCTGCTTGGCGGAACCAAGCGGATCGACGTCGTTCATGCGACTGCACCTCTCACGCGATTTCCTGATACGAAATGACGGGTGACCCGACTGCGGTGTCTGCACACGGGTTCCCGGCGCAGCGTAGCGGAGCCGGGACGGCGGGTGATGGTCAGGTTGCTGGGGTGCAGGGCACGGTGTAGCCGAAGCGGGTCGGCCCGATGCGGTTGCGGCTGACCGAGTGGACGTGCCGGACGAAGTAGTCCGGTACCGGGGTCGACGAACGTGGCCTGATCGTCGCGAGATCAACTGGTCAATTCTCAAAGGATTGGGGAGTGGGACGGTGGTTGTCACCAGCGGATTGACCTCACCGCGATCGGCCGCGGAACGTCGGTGGAGCTTGGAGGAACGTTCTGCAGGTACAGGCCCAGCTGATCGCCGGGGCGGAAGCCGAGTTCGCGGAGGCAATCGGAGATGCCGTCGCTCAGTTCGTCGGCCTCACGGTAGGGCAGCGTGCCCCGAGAAAGTTCCCGGCCGGGCCGCCCGGCGACGACGCTACCGCCTGCGCAAACATCTCAGTGATGGTCCGCGGCGCCACCCAGACCGGTCGCCCTGGTGATATCAGTCGTACTGCGCCAATCGCGGCCTGTCGTTGTACCAGCTCATCGCCTCGCCTCGCACCTGCGTCTTTCCACCGCTCCGTCAATTGTGCTTGAGTGACCGGCTCTACCGGCGGCGGGCGGTCACCTGGCATGCCGGTGATTCCGCCAATCCCTGTGGGGTGGGCTCAGGTGCCGAAGAGT
>NZ_BCWY01000174.1 GCF_001894825.1 Rhodococcus jostii NBRC 16295
GCCGTCCATGGGCTCGGCGGCGGCGCCGTCCATGGGCTCGGCGGCGGCGCCGTCCATGGCCTCGTTGGCGAGGCGGTCGGCGTGCGAGTTCTCCGCCCGCGGAATCCACGTGTAGGTGACTTCGTCGAACTGCCGGGCGAGAGTGGACGCCTGACGGTGCAGCGGAATCATGTCGGGGTGCTTCACCTTCCAGCGCCCGGACATCTGCTCGACGACCAGTTTGGAATCCATCCGCGCATCCACCTCGGACGCGCCGAGGTCGGCGGCGGCCTCGAGTCCGGCGATCAGACCCCGATACTCGGCGACGTTGTTCGTGACGATCCCGAGGCTTTCCTTGCGCTCGGCGAGGACGGTGCCGCGGGTGGCGTCGAACACCACGGTGCCGTAGCCCGCAGGTCCGGGATTGCCGCGCGATCCACCGTCCGCCTCGAGGACGACGCGACTCACAGACCCGACTCCTTGGTACGCACCAGGATCGCGCCGCATTCGGAGCATCGCACGACGACGTCGGGTGCGGTGCCGGTGATGCGGGAGATCTCGCCGCGGTCGAGTTCGATGCGGCACGCTCCGCAGCGCCGCGCCTGCAGCAGCGCCGCACCGACGCCGTTCTGGCTGCGCTGCTTCTCGTAGACGGCGATCAGGTCGGAGGGGAACTGGTCGGCGAGGGCGGCACGGTCCCGGGTGCAGCGCTGCTCCGCGGCGTCGAGATCGGCGACGGCGTCGTCGCGGCGGCGGGAGGCGTCGATGAGGTCTTCCTCGATCTGCGACAGCTGCGCACCGGCGTGGTCGTGGTCGGACTGCGACGCCTCGCGCCGCTCCATGACCTCGAGCAGTTCGTCCTCGAGCAGTCCCTGACGGCGCACGAGGCTGCCGAGTTCGTGTTCGAGTTCGGTGAGCTGCTTCGACCCGACCGTTCCGCTCTGCAGAAGCGTGCGGTCGCGGTCCTCGCGCTGACGGACCGCGTCGACTTCGCCTTCGAGCTTGCGGATGTCGCGGTCGAGATCGTCGAGGATGATCTCCACGGCCACGGCCGCGTCCTTACGTGTAACGCGTTCCGCCTCGAGCCGCTCGACTTCCTGACGCTCCGGAAGCGCGGTGCGTCGGTGGGCGATCCTCGACAGCTCCGCATCGACGCCGGCGAGGTCGAGAAGCTTGGACTGCACCTGTGGTTCGACGTTCACGCGTGGTAACTCCTGCTGTCTTCTGTGAAGGGATCTTCTGTGCAGATTGCTGAGTGTCAACCGTACCCCGGCGCATCACGGGTTTCGGCCGGACGGCGCTACAACGACGACGCGCTGACCGACCACGGATCTGTCCGGACCGCCGACACCCGCACCTGCCATTCCGGGGTCTGCGCGAAAGCGGTGTCCAGCACGCCCTTCGCTTGTTCGCACCACGGTTGCTCGCTCGCCCAGTGCGCGACGTCGATCAGAGCCGGACCACCGGCGCGCAGGTGCTCGTCGGCGGGGTGGTGCCGCAGATCGGCGGTCACGTACGCGTCCACACCGAGTCGGGACACGGCGTCGAGAAAGGAATCGCCTGAGCCCCCGCACACGGCGACGGTGCGGATCGTGGCGTCAGGGTCGCCCGCGGCCCGCACACCCCACGTCGTGGCGGGCAGCGCGTCCGCCACCCGGTCGGTGAAGTCGCGCAGCGACAGCGGCTCGGGTAGCTCCCCGATGCGCCCGAGTCCGCGGGGGCCAGGGAACGTCGCCATTTCGAACACGTCGAACGCGACCTCCTCGTACGGGTGGGCGGCGCGCATCGCGGCGAGGACCCGCTGCCGGATGCCGCGCGGGGCGATCACCTCCACCCGGCTCTCCTCGACACGTTCGAGCGCACCGACCGCGCCGAGTGCGGGGTTCGCGCCGTCGGTCGGGAGGAACTGGCCCTGCCCGGTGACGGACCAGCTGCAGTCGCGGTAGTTGCCGATGTGTCCGGCGCCGGCGTCGAACAGCGCGCGACGCACCGTGTCGGCGTCGCCGGCGGGGACGAGGACCACCCATTTGTCGAGGTTCTCGGTGGGGTGCGGCTCGATCGGCCCGGTGACGGTGAGCCCGAGCGCCGCCGCCAGTGCGTCGGAGACGCCGGGGTCCGCCGAGTCGGCGTTGGTGTGCGCCGTGAACAGGGCGCAGCCGGCCTTGATCAGCTTGTGGACGAGCGCACCCTTCGGGGTGTGGGCGCCGACGGTGTCGACGCCGCGCAGCAGCAGCGGATGGTGGACGAGGAGGAGGTCGGCGCCGGCGTCGATCGCCTCGTCGACCACCGCGGCGGTCGGATCCACCGCGACCGTCACCGTCGACACCGTGTCCTCGGGGTCGCCGCAGACGAGGCCGACGGAGTCCCACGATTCGGCGAGGGCGGGCGGGTACGCCGCATCCAGGGTCGCGATCACGTCGGCGAGACGAACCGGATTCACAGGATCTCCTTCATCGCGTCGATCAGCGCATCGGTCTGCTCCCGGGGGCGCACCGCGACGCGGAGGAAGTCGGGTCCGAGTCCGGGAAACGTGTCGCAGCGCCGCACGGCGATGCCGCGCTCCCGCAGGTGCTTGCGCATCAGTTCGCCGTCCGGCAGGCGGAGCAGCAGGAACGGCGCGACCGCGGGCTGGTGCACTGCGACGCCGATCGCGGTCAGCCGCCGAATCATGTCGTCGCGCCACTCGCCCAGCACGACGGCGTGGTCGCGGGCGGCGGCGACGGCCTGCGGTTCGCTGCACGCGGCGATCGCTTCCACCTGCAGGCTGCCCAACGGCCAGTGCGCCCGTCCCACCTGCAGGCGTTCGAGGATCTCAGGGGACCCCAGCGCGTACCCGCAGCGCAGTCCCGCCAGCGCCCACGTCTTGGTGAGGCTGCGGAGCACCAGCACGTCGGGCAGCGAACGGCCGGCCAGCGACTCGCCCTCGTCCGGCACCGCGTCCGCGAACGCCTCGTCGACCACGAGGATCCGGCCCGGACGACGCAACCGCAGGATCTGCTCGGCCGGGTGCAGCATCGACGTCGGGTTGGTCGGGTTACCGATCACCACCAGATCGGCGGATTCCGGGACCACCGCGGAGTCGAGGACGTACGGGTCGTCGAGCAGCACCTGTGTGACGGGCACCTGCGCCTCCCGCAGCGCCCACTCCGGCTCGGTGAACGACGGGTGGATCAGTGCCGCCTCCCGGACTCCGAGCCGCGGGAGCAGCGAGAAACCCTCCGCGCCACCCGAGAGGAGCAGCACCTCCTCGGGTGGCCGGCCGTGCCGGGACGCCACCGCGGTCCGGGCCGCGCGATCGGCCGCGACCGTCGGGTAGGAGCCCAGGCTGGGCAGCGCGTCGGCGAGGCGGAGTCGCAGCCAGTCCGGTGGCCCGTCGCCCTGCACGTTGACTGCGAAATCGAGGAGTCCGGGCCCCGCATCCACGTCTCCGTGATGACGCAGGCTCTCCCGGCTACCGGCACGAATGTCCACAGCTGTCGAGCCTAAGGGACAATGGTCCGGTGACATCTCTCTCCACCTCCGCGTCCTCCGCCCCTGCTGCCCTGTCGGCACCCATCGTGCTGTTCGACCTCGACGGCACCCTCACCGACTCCGCTCCCGGCATCCACGCCGGGTTCCGCCACGCGCTCGCGACGATCGGGCAACCGGCCCCGACCGACGAGATGATCGACGCCGTGATCGGCCCGCCGATGATCGACACGTTCCGGTCGATGGGGCTGGACGAAGACGTCGTGCAGCAGGCGGTCTCGGCCTACTTCGAACGCTACGACAGCGTGGGATGGGCGGAGAACGCCGTTTTCGACGGCATCGAGAAGGTGCTCGTCGACGCCCGCGACAGCGGCAGACGACTCGCCGTCGCCACGTCGAAGTCGGAGCGGTTCGCGATCCGCATCCTCGAGCACTTCGAGCTGGCCCACTACTTCGAGTTCATCGGCGGCGCCAGCGACGACGGCAGCCGCCGCGCCAAGTCGGACGTGATCGCCCACTCCCTCCGGAACCTGGGGGTCACCGCCACCGAGGGCGCCACCCCCGACGTCCTGATGGTCGGCGACCGGGACCACGACGTCCTCGGCGCCGCGCACTGGGGCATTCCCGCGGTGTTCGTCGAATGGGGTTACGGCTTCCCTGCCGAGGCGGAGCGCGCGCATGCGACGGCGGGGACCGTCGCCGACCTCGGGAAGATGCTCGATGACGCGGCCTGACACTCCGCTGCACGTGACGTTCGTGTGCACCGGAAACATCTGCCGCTCCCCG
This sequence comes from Rhodococcus jostii NBRC 16295, assembly GCF_001894825.1. Classification (GTDB taxonomy): domain Bacteria; phylum Actinomycetota; class Actinomycetes; order Mycobacteriales; family Mycobacteriaceae; genus Rhodococcus_F; species Rhodococcus_F jostii. Next base: position 4,234 of record NZ_BCWY01000174.1, read on the forward strand.
ATGGCCGAGAAGATCTTCGCCGAGCATCTCCGCCGGGAGGCCCTCGACGACCGGGTGATGGTGAGCAGCGCCGGGACCCACGGCTGGCACGTCGGCCGCGAAGCGGACATCCGTACCAACGAGACCCTGAAGGTGAACGGGTACCCGACGGGCCACACGGCCGCGGAGGTCGGGCCGTTCCATCTCGGCGCGGACCTGGTGGTCGCTCTCGCCGCGAACCACGACCGTGAGCTTGCGCACATGGGTGTGCCGGACGAGCGCCGCCGGCTGCTGCGCAGTTTCGATCCGGATGCGGACACGTCGTCCGTCCCCGACCCTTTCTACGGGGACCTCGAGGACTTCGAGCGGGTCCGCCTCCAGATCGAGGCGGCGGTGCCCGGGCTGCTCGACTGGGTGCGCAGCCGGTAACCCACGATCAGGGTCCCCACCTGCGAGCGGCTACCGTGGAGGCGTGCGAAGGCTGAGATTTCTGTTGCGACCCGGCTGGTTGGTGTTGGCCTTGGTGGTCGCCGGATTCGCATTCATGTGTTTCTACGTGCTCGCGCCGTGGCAGCTCGGCAAGAACACGTCGACGGAGCACCGTAACCAACTGATCGCCGACTCGGTCGACGCCGACCCTGTCCCGCTGGAGAGCCTGCTGTCCGGCGCGGCCCCGAACTCGGACGACGAGTGGCGCCGCGTCACCGCGACCGGCTCCTATGTCCAGAACAGCGACCTGCTGGTCCGGTTGCGGTCCATCGACTCGCAGCCCGCGTACGAGGTCCTGACCCCGCTGCAGCTGACCGACGGCCGCACGATCCTGGTCAACCGCGGCTACGTCCGACCGGTCCAGGGAACCGAGCCGCCGCCGGTGGATCCGCCGCCGGCCGGGCAGGTGACGCTCGACGGTCGCGTCCGCAAGTCCGAGGGCACCATCCCCGGCAAGGAGCCGATCGACGAGAACGGGCTGCGGCAGGTCTACTACATCGACGCGGGGCAGATCGGCGGCTACATCGGCACCGATCTCGTCGACGCGTACGTACAACTCGAACCCGATCAGCCGGGCGGCCTCGGCACCATTCCACTCCCGCAACTCGACGCGGGCCCCTACCTGTCGTACGGCTTGCAGTGGCTGGCGTTCGGCATCATGGCCCCACTCGGTCTCGCCTACTTCATCCGGGCGGAGTGGCGTGAACGTCGCAAGGAGAAGTCCGCGAAGTCCTCTGCGGACCCCGCTACGGCTCCCGCACCGGCGGCCCGGAAGAAGCCGTTCACGCGCAGCAAGCCGGTGGAATCAGCGCCGCGAACGGCGACGGAAGTGAAACTGGCCGACCGCTACGGCAAGGGCCGCTGACACCAGCGCGGCGCCGCACTGCACGGCGACGGACAGCCGTACCGCGCGGGTGAGGTCGACGGGTTCCGGTGACGGACCGGATCCGAGTGACGGTCGCATCTCGACGCCGTGCGCGTATTCGGTGCGCCCACCGAGCGAGATCCCGAGGGCCCCGGCCGCGCTGGCCTCCGCCACGCCGGCGTTGGGGCTGGGGTGCTCGGAGGCGTCGCGCCGCCACGCC
>NZ_BCWY01000175.1 GCF_001894825.1 Rhodococcus jostii NBRC 16295
GGCCGCGGCGGCGTCGATGCGGTCGTTCTTGCGCCGCCCGCCGCGGGAGAGTTGCCGGACCCGGGCGGTGGCGGTGGCCGGAACGTCGAGCACGATCTCCCCGAGAACCAGCAGCCACTGTGCCAGGTGATGGCCGAGCCCCTCGGCGTTCTCGACCGCCCACTCGCGCGTGGGCCAGGCCTTGGCCCACGCGATCAGCTTCTTGTAGTCGGCGAGGGTGGCGTCGATGCGGATCGAGCCGAGATCGGTGTTGGTGACCGGGTTGACCGCGGTGGCGGTGTGGGTGGACTTGTGGGGATCGATACCGATGACGATCATGGACGACGGTTCCCTTCTCTGCCGGGATGGGGGATCCGCGGAGGACAGTCCGACTTCAAGTACCTCTCACAGCAGCTTGGGGTCACGCCTCTCTCCAGTCACTCCGCGAACGCAGACCGGAAGGGGCGACATACCCCCGCAAAGTCAACCCCCGTTGGATGGGGTGACAGGAAGATCAGGAGTCAAACCTTCCGGTCTGCTACGGCACGTTACGGGCAGCTAACCCGACCACGGACCGCTCTTCCGAACATAAGTCGGAGGAGGTCAGCTTGCACGCAGCCCCCGTCTGACGCATGTTTCGCCGCAGGGTGCAACAGGGCCACAGTTTGCATGCCGACGTTGCCGAGTGGACGCAACGCCGCGCTGCATACGGCCCGTCAGGGTGGTGTCGATGCCGTCGCCGCGCTGATCGCCCGCATCTCGCTCAACTGTTAGTGGGCTCGCGAAAACCCAGCATCTGCACGGGTCGACCAGCCAGAAACTCGACCAGGCCCGGGTAGGAGTCCTCGAAGCGGACAGGCCTTCGGCCGGACGGTAGAGAGGGCGCGGTCTGAGTCAAAGGCGACGTGGCCGTGCACAACGGTCCGAGGTTGGGCATGACTGCCGCGTGCCAGTCGCGAACTCCGACACCACGTTCAGGACGAGGCCGGCGAACTTGGCATGCCTCCTGACGACGCGAGCGCCCGCGTCGTTGCGGTGCTGGGAGTCGCACGCCACCCTCGACACTCCGCAATGGCTTCGACCGGGCACAGCGGCAGATCAGCCGATCTATGGGACGTGTCGACCACGACGGCCGGGCGCCCGACGTTTCGTCGACTTCCACTGGGCGGATGTGGGCGCCCAACCGCCGTAAGTCAGAACGTCGGCGCTCCCCCGACACGCCCGACCGCGTGCGGGGGTCGTTGCTGGTAGACGGACTGCGACCGAGACTGACAGCCGGAAGGCACAGGCTGCAGCGCGATAGGAGTCCGCACATGGCATGGTCAGCGAGACGTGGGCTCGCGGCGGTCACCACCACCACTGTGCTGTGCGGGACTGTGCTGCTCACAGGGCCCGTGATCGCCCATGCCAACCCTGCCAACTGTGCGTCGACGTTCAACTTGTTTATTCCCGGCACGTGGGAGACCAACGAGAACGCCGACCCGAACCAGCCCGTAGGCATGCTGGCCCCGGTCGCGGCGGCGATCGAGGCGCAGAACGGTGCCCGCGCGCAGATTTACTCGCTGCCGTATATGGCGCGCGCGTTCGACAACGGCCACACTTACGCCGACAGCAAGGCCGACGCGGTCAGCAAGGCCACCGCCGTGTTGCGCAACTACGTCGACGAGTGTCGGGGCGCGAAGATCACGATCACCGGATACTCCCAGGGTGCAGACGCTGCAGGCGATCTCGCGTCGGCGATCGGAAACGATCAGGGTCCGGTCGATGCGGATCAGATCCTCGGTGTGGCGCTGATCGCCGACCCGGGTGCCGGTACGAAGGGCGCCGCGACGGTGGGGCCGACGACGTCGGGGGAGGGGATCGCCGGTCCCCGGTCGCAGGGCATGGGCACGCTGTCGGGGCGGGTCGCCTCGATCTGCGATCCGAAAGACCTGTACTGCTCGATCCGCAAGGGCGCCAACCCGTTCCTCGGATCGCTCGGGTCGATCCTGTCGAAGACCCCCGGCAACACCGGTGCCGGTACCGATGGAGGTAACGCGGCGGTCGCCACCGCGCTGACCTCGGATTTCAGTGGCGCCGACCTGCCCGGTCTCGGATCGAATGTCGACGCGCTCGGAAGGCAACTGTCCGGCACCGACACCGGCGGCTCGATCGATGTGAACCAGATCGCCGACACCGCGACCTCGCTGAGCAAGACACTCAGCCCACTGGCCGACCTGCTGCAGTCCGGGGCCGCGAACACCGCCGCCACCGCGCGCTTGGCCGCAGCTCCAGTGGGCACACCGGAAAACGCGGCCGCACAGGTCCTCACCACAGCCAGCCACGCGGACCTGACTGGTGCACTCGACTCGGTGGCCACGATCGCGAACACCGCAGCCAAACTCGCCAAAAGTGGCGCCACCACACTGCCCGCCACCGCTGCCGAAATCTCTCAACTCGCGGGCACCGCCGCATCACTCGGTAGCCACATCGCGCCCGTCGCCGCCACCCCCGCGGATGCCCTCTCCTCCGCGTCGAGCGTGCTGTCGGTCCTCAAACCGAAAGTCGTCGTCGACCAGGCACTGAACGTCGTCACCGGCGTCACTGCCCTCGATATTCCGAAGATCCTGCACAACCTGATCGTGCTCCCGCAAAGAATTGCCGCCGGCGATGTCCGCGCCGCCCGCGATGCCGCTCGAGAGCTGAATGTGCAGTTCGCGCCGGTGGTGAAGATGGTCGCCGGTGTCGACTTGAAGTGGGTCTCCCAGATCCTCGCGATCATCCCGGACCCGTCCGGGTACACCCAGATCGCGGCGCTGGTCACCAGCATTCTCGGCAACGTCGACGTGATCAAGCTGGCCAACATCGCCGGTCAAGCCCAGGAAATTGCGTGGGCCGCCGCGGACAAGCTCTTTCCCTCGCCCGGGGTACTACCCGACCCGGTCGGTGCTGTCGCGCAGACCACGGCGTTGATCCCACTCGGACTCGAACTCGCCTCGGTGGCCGCGAACATGCTCACCGGCACAGCCAGCAAGACCGACCCCGCGCTGCTCGGCAAGCAGACCAATCCCGTGGGCAACGCGATCACCACGCAGGCGCAGACCCTCGACCTCGCAGGACTCGCCGGGTCGGTGTCGACGATGGCGCAGTCGCAGGGAGCCGAGGATCTCGCCGCGGTGGTCGGCGAGGGCCTGAACGCGGCCAGCTTCTTCGCCTCCGGTGCGCACCAGAGCTACCAGGACCTGGTCGTCGACAACGCCGGCCGCAACGCCATCCAGTGGGTCTCGGATTGGCTGAACCTGCAGATCGCCCGCGCCGTCTGACGAACCCGACCGCGTCCGAAGTCGAAGAGGAGCACCGGAAAATTGGCCGCTCGAGTACATCGCCCCACCTCCTGTTGGGTGACCTGCCCGCACTGCGGCAAACGCACCTACTTCACGCGTAAGGATGCCCGCGCAGCACGCACCCATCACGAAAAGCGTCAGGGCCTGTCGATCTACCCCTGCCCACACCAAGACCAGGACAGTGACGGCTTCCACGTCGGGCTCCGGCCAGAAGGGTTGGGCCGCGGCGCCATCGACCGCGACACGCTCGCGGACAATCAGCGGACGGCATTCTCCGAAGGCAGGTTCGCAGCCGGGGGTGCGCGGTGACCCTGATGAACGCCACCGGGGTACCGACCACCCCGATTCCACTCGACCCCGGCGCCCGGATCCGCTTCGGCATCGAACCCCGCCGCCCTTACACCGTCCGCGCACTCTCGGAGCACTTCGTCATCTGCACCCGCCAACGCGACTTCGCCACCAAAGGTGACTTCGTCTACACGGTCATCGACTGGCGCAACGGAATCCGCGGCCCGATCAACGTGATCGGGCACAGCTGCGACGTGAGCACCGATGGGCGGTGCCGCGACCTCCTTCACGACCTCGAAGCCGGCAGGTGGGAAATCAGCCACCGCAACCGCGTCCAGCTCGACATCCTCGACAGGGGCGAGTCATGAGAGAGCGCACCCTCGAGCAGCTTTCTCGCGGTGCTGCGTCGAGGCTGGATGGCATGAGGAGTGGAGACAATCCAGCACCTCGTCGTCTCATCGTGTGCCGGACTGGTGGGTGTGGTCATCTGTTCGGTCGGTACGATCCGCATCGTGTTCGTCGGGGAACGGGCACCGAGTTCATCGGAGGGGATCGTCGATGTCAATGTTCACGGGCTCACCAAGAGGCACACGTCTGTGGCGACGGTCCGTACTGGCCGTCGCGGTATGCGTAAGCGGGATAGTTCTCACTGCCGCACCCGCCGCCGCCCTGCCCGACGACATCCACCCGGCGGGCGCATTGCTCGCCGAGCAGGCTGCCACCGCCGCGTTTCTCCCCGTCGGTGCCGCGGATACCAGCGCTGTCATCCGCTATTCCACGTTGCGTACCGCGACCGAAGCCGGTGAGTCCACAGGATCGGTGTTCCTGCCACAGGGTGCACCACCTGCCGGTGGATGGCCCGTCGTGTCCTACGCGCATGGCAACGTCGGAATCGACGACGAGTGTGCACCGTCGATCACCGGATCCAGTGACGTCGAACGGGAATTCATCGAACAGTGGCTCGCCGCCGGATACGCGGTCGCGGCCACCGACTACGCCGGGATCGGAACCGAGGGAGTCAACGCGTACACAGACGGACCGGCAGCCGGCGCCAACGCCGTGGACATCGTCCGCGCCGCCCACCAACTCTACGGTGACCAACTCAGCGACCGGTGGATCGTCACCGGCCTGTCCCAAGGCGGTCACGCCACCTACTTCGCCGCCCACCAGGCCACCACCCGCACACCCGAACTCGACTTCCGCGGTGCGATTGCCGTCGCCGCCCCCACTCACCTCGATCAGATCTTTCCGCTTGCCGGACCGAACTTCCCGGCCGTGCCGGTCGCCGGGATCGCCCACTACGTCCTCTACACCCTCGCCGGACTGGACGAAGGTCGCCCGGACCTCGACATCCGCCAACATCTGACCCCCACCGGAATCGACCTGATGGAAAAGGCCAAGGCAACCTGTAGCAACGACCTGAACGAATATCTGCGCACCCACCCGGTTACCGTCGCGGAACTGTTCACCGCCCCACTCGACACCCCGGACCTACGCGGTGTGCTCGACCAGATGCAGCATGTCCCCACTGACGGGTTCGACCGACCAATCCGGGTCGTGCACAGCCTCACCGACACCAAGGTCCCAATCCCACTGACCTGGGCACAACTCGCCGAAATGCATTCCAGCGCTGTCGACGTCGAGTATCAGGAGCTTTCCGCGACGGACCATGCCCACAGCCTCACCGCGTCGATGCCCGGGTCGCTGAACTTCGCCGCCCGGGTACTGCGCTGAGCGCACCCGCCGCGCGGAGGAGGACGTCTATTGCCCGGGTTCGATACTGACGCAATGAGAATGGAGTGAAATGACCTGGAGCCTGGGCACAACGTGATGCACGGTCAATGGGACTGGTGACGCCAGGACCCGCAATGGCGGAGTGGTGGCCGGCGAGTACCCGTGTTGCCGGCGTTATTCTCGACACCTAGG
>NZ_BCWY01000176.1 GCF_001894825.1 Rhodococcus jostii NBRC 16295
AGTACCGAATAGGGCCCCTGCTCGGGCGAGACCGAGCGACCAGACGCCGCTGCCGGGACCTCGGCACCCTTCCCACTGCGGTGAGGCCTGGCCCCATTGGAACTCGGCCTGGTAACAGCGCCATCACAGCTCGTGCCGGCGTTACGATCGGGCCATGGGACTGGGCGCTGCGGCGCGAGCGCTGATGCGGGCCGCCTACCGGCTCGTTCGTTTCCCGTTCCACCTGGTCGACGACGTGGTGCTGCCGGTGATCTTCGACGAGCAGGCACCGGTGCGGCGGGCGTACGGGAAGTTCTTCCTCGACTGCGACGGCGCCGCGGCGTATCTCCTCGCCGACGACACGTCGGCGGTACATGCCAGCTTCCTCCGTCGACGCAGCGCCGCCTTCCACGACGCGATCGCCCGCCACCCCAGTAGCATCCACACCGAAGCCGACGTCGTGATGGAGCACCACCGGGAGGGCAACGACGCGTCGGCAGTGGACGGGGTGCTGACAATCTTCAAGGACACCGAGGTCTTGGCCATCTACCGGCCCGGGTCGTGGAAGGCCGTCCGGCGAGACAAGGACGTCACCCGCTACATCAACAAGCAACTCTCACCGATCTCGATCGAGACGATCGAAGACTCGGCGACGTCCACCGGGCCGGAAACCACGGTGGACTGATCTTCCGGCAGAGCGTCCGGGAGGCCCTCGGGGACCGGATCGTCGTCGTGGTCCGGCGAAATGCCGGGCCGGTCGCGGGGCGCGAGGTGAGGTTCATGCAGCCGCGGGTGCGTGGCGTTCGTCGGTGAGTCGGCCGACGAGTTTTCCCGGCGGGTTGAGGGAAGGATCTGGGATGTCGGAGTTCAAGCCCTTCGTCACGCAGGTGCAGGCCCATTACGACCTGTCCGACGACTTCTTTCGGCTGTTCCTCGATCCGAGCATGACCTACGGCTGCGCCTACTTTCAGCGCGAGGACATGACGCTCGAGCAGGCGCAACGGGCCAAGATTGACCTCGCGCTCGGCAAATGCGACCTGCGGCCGGGTATGACGCTGCTCGACATCGGGTGCGGCTGGGGCTCGACCATGCTGCGCGCGATCGAAAAGTACGATGTCAACGTCGTTGGCCTCACCCTCAGCGACAACCAATACCGGCACGTCTCCGAGCTCGTGTCCGGTCTGTCGGGGCCGCGGACCGCGGAGGTCCGCCGGCAGGGCTGGGAGGAGTTCGACGAGCCGGTGGACCGCATCGTCAGCATCGGTGCCTTCGAGCACTTCCGCCGCCACCGCTACCAGGCGTTCTTCGACAGGTGCCGGGACCTGTTGCCCGCGGACGGGCGGATGTTGCTGCACTCGATCATCGCCTACCAGCGGGGCACGCTGGAGAAGATGAGTATCCCGATCACCGAGGCCTACGTGCGCTTCGCCGTGTTCATCGTTCGAGAGATCTTTCGGGGTGGTCAGCTGCCCGAACCGGACTGGGTGACCGCTCCGGCGGAGCGGGCGGGGTTCGGTGTCGACCAGATTCAGCCGTTGCAGTCGCACTATGCGCGTACGTTGGACCGGTGGTCCGGGGCGCTCGCGGCCCGTCACGATGACGCCGTGCGGATCGCTTCGGAAGAGGTTTATCAGCGGTACATGAAGTACCTGACCGGTTGCGCCGACCAGTTCCGCAGCGGACGCGTCGATGTCATGCAGTTCACCCTGGTCAAACAGGGGTGAGCTGGTTCTCACCCGAATTTTTCGGATTCTGAGCGAGCCGACCTGCGGATATTCACGATCGCGTCAGCGGACGATTCTCGCCAACTTGTCGGAATCCGCACCGCCGACGGCACTGTCAACTTTGCGCAATCCGACGGCGATTTTCGCCGGTTCGCCTCCGCGATTCACCAGGTCGCGTGTGACGAATGCGGCTTGTGTGGTTAGCAGATTGTTCAGGCGACCTCAAGTTTGACAGTGCCCATGGGACGCACTGGCCTCAGTCAGCCCGGGCCGTCGGGATTCGCGAGATCGTAGGCGCGGGAGACCTTTAGGGGGACGACCATGCGCCAGGCGTCGACGATGAGTTCGCGCGCCTCGGCCGGGTGCAGTGCCGCAAGGTCGGCGTGAACCCAGTTGAAGCGCATGTCCGCCGCGGGCGGCATCTGGAACTTGTGCGGCTCGCCCGCGACGAGTGCCGCCCGCTCCTCCCTTGGGAACGCGAAGCCCATTACCGTCTCGTCGAGGGAGAACGCGACGTAGACGATCTGTTGGACGCGGAACTTCAGCCTGCCGCGCACGTACACCTCGTACGACCGCTCGAGCTCGGTGCCCAGTGGCCGGACGTCTTCGAGTAGCGCCATGCTTGGGCCGACCCTCCTGGCCGCTAGGAGTCATCGAGATCGGCCGCCTTGATTCCTGCGTCGCAACGGCGTCCCCATTAACCTGACCATTATCTAACATGTCCATTTATCGACGAGACCCTCAGTGTGACGACCACGATCAGCGCTCGGCCGGGGCCGTGTTCGCGGTGCTGGCCGACCCGTCTCGCCATGCAGCCATCGACAATACGGGGACGTTCACGTTGGAAAGGTCAGGGTGGTCGTCTTGGAAAGGTCAGGGTTGGTCGTCGGTGTAGTTGGCGACCGCCGGCGGCGCGGTCGTCCCGGTCGGCGAGTAGCGCACGACGTGGTCGTTGCGGCCCGCGCACGGCCCCGGACCTGCTCACCCGTCCGACCCTCTCCGGAGACCACCCGATGGTCGAATGGCGATGCCGGCTCCGAAGCGTACGGTGAAGGCGCGAGGTTAGGGAAACTCGGAGATCAGGGTGTCTCGAACGGCGGTATCGTGATGTCGTTCAGGCACGAACGGTCGACGGGGCGGTTTGGATCGTCGAAGAACGCGTCCATCATCGAGCGCGCGCACGGCGACTGCGAGATCACGTCGTGTCCGACTCCCGGGATCGCGATCGCCTCGGAGTTCTCGAGGCCCTTCGCCACGACATCCGCCCACCTGGCGGGCGTGACCCCGTCGAGGACTCCGCCCATGAGCAGGGACGGCACGTCGCTTTCGACGAGGGCGCGGTCGGCGGGCGTCGTGCCGCCGACATCCCACGCGGCGCATTCGCTGAACACCCGACCGGACACCATGATCAGGCGGAGCACCTCGTCGGGGAACCCCGGCAGCGCCGCCTTGCCCGCCGATAGGACCTCCTGCTCACTGGTCCACGACGCCACCTCCCGGCAGTAGGCCCCGAACGCAAGACCGTAGCCGGCGAGCCCGGGCGGGGCGGCTCGTCCGAGCCGGACCTCCGCGGCCTCGCGCACATCGCCGTTGGCCGCCGTGTGGATCATGCTGGGAATCGTCGCGAAGGCAGTCGGACCCGTGTAGCTCTGGCCCGTCACCACCCAGGCGAGGGTGTAGCCGTCGACCACGACCTCGACCGGTTTGCCTTCGGCGTTGTTCACGGTTGCGGCCATCGGGGTCTGGTTGAGGCGGTTGACGGCAGCCGTGAACTCCTCCTTCAGGTTGGGGTAGGCGGCGGCGCACGCCGGTTGGCTCGCGCAGGCATCGAAAATGCCTTGATACATGCCCGCGGCCGCCGGCCAACCCTCTTTGAAGATGTTCTGACTTATCGGCGAAACCGAGTCCATCACCATGCTGCGGATGCCCTCCGGGTGGTCGCGGAGGAGCACCTGGGCCACGTTCGTCCCGTAGGACACGCCGTAGACGTTCCACTCCTCGACGTCCAGCGCCTTACGCAGATCGGCGATGTCCGCCGCATTTTCCTTGGTGTTGTAGGACGCGAGATCGGCGCCGGTGGTCGTCAGATGTTCGCGACAGGCCTTGACGGCGGCTAGGTTTTGCTCGCCGGTGCTGGCGGCCGCGAATTTCAGGCCCAGGGCCGTCCCGTCGGCGAAAGCATCGTAATCGGGGCAGGTGAGCTGCGGGTCGGAGTGGTAGTTGCCGCGCTGGGCGGGGAAGATGACCTCACGGTCGGCGTTCATCCCGGCGGCCACTTCTCTGACTGCGTCCAGGAACGCGAGCCCGCCCGGTCCGTGCGTTATGAAGACGATCGGGTCCCGCTTCGGCGTCGCCGAGGTGGCCTTCGCCCGGGCCACCGCGATGCGAATCGTGCGTCCATCTGGCTTGTCGCGGTTCTCCGGAACGGTCAGGTACCCGCACGTGAATTCCGGCCCGAGATTGGCGCTGGGGCCGACCTCGGGGATATTCGGATTCGGGCACGGCGCGGTTTCGTATGAGTACGACGCTTTCTCGTCCTCCGAGGAGCAGGCGGCGAGGGCGGTCGTGGCTAGGAGGCCCAATGTGGTCATAACGGAGAGCAATGCCATGAAACGTGTTCGAGACATGATATGCGCTCCTCTGACTGAATTTGCGGCCGCGCGATCGTATGTCGGTGGCGATCCGTAGACTCGGGTTCGTTCTGATGAGCATCCCCCCAATTTTGTTCTCAGAACAACCCCCTGTGCCCCGGCGTCACCCCCTTGGGTTCTATCGGTCGTCGCAACGGCAAGAAGTCGGTCACATTCCTCGCTCGCTGGCCCGCGGACAGGGCCATGAGGCACGCCCGCGATCGGGTCAGGGAAGTGACCCGCCGATCGCGGTTGCTGCTTCGAAGTCGAGGTGATCGTGGCGAAGGTGAACCGGTTTCTGCGCGGCTGGGCCGCGTATTTCCGGTACGGCAACTCTCTGCGATCCACTTGGAGAAGATCATCCACCACGCGTGGACACGGGTGGCGCTATTAATTGCCAAGCGCCACAAGCGGTCCCGCGAGTGCGGGTGGTCGGTGCTGGCTTACCAGTCTCCGGACCATCTGGGGCTGATCTCGCTGTCGGGAACGGTCGTCGCTCCCAGGCCTTTCAAGGCTTGGCGGGAGAGACTGAATGCCGGCGGTGAACGACGTCGGTAAGCCGTGTGCGGGAGAGCCGCATGCACGGATTGACGGGCGGGAGCTGGAAACGGAGCACCCTGGCCACGGCGTGAAGAAGAACAGCCGAGCGGGAAACCGTTCTGCTCATAGTGGCTTCGCGACCTACAGTCAGGATCTGCCACCGCGCCAGCTCTCGACCCTACATTCGGTGGTCAGTCAGGTGTTGGGTACCGAGCGATCGCACTTGAACCCGGTTCGGGAGGCGCTGCGCGCCGACGACGGCGCGTTGCATCACCGGTTGCTGTCGATCCGGGAGGAGGCCGGCCTCCCCGAGGAGATCTCCGCGCTGCGGGTGTTCGATGTGATCGTGTGGATGGACGGCAAGAACCGCGGCCTCGGAGAGCGCTCTGAGCTGGGAAGATGACACGTCCTGGGAGGATGTGGACGAGGTGACACCGGCGGGGTCGGCGAGGGGTTGGCGGATTTCGCTGGGCGTCATCGCCGGCCTGCTGTTGGGGTTCTTCGGCTAATGTGCCGGCGGTGATCTTGTGGCAGCACTACGGCAATGTTCCGCAGCCGAGGGTGTATCCGCACGGCTCGTTCACCTCGTTCGGGCCTGATCCGCCGCC
>NZ_BCWY01000177.1 GCF_001894825.1 Rhodococcus jostii NBRC 16295
AGTCCCTTGGCTTCGGCTTCCTCGAAGGCGTCGATCATGCCCGAGTAGAACGCGATTTCGGCGTCGGACGGGCTGAACACCTCGTTGGCGAGCGCGATGTGCGAGGGATGGATCAACACCTGGCCGCGGAAGCCGAGTTCGCGGTTGCGTTCGGAGAAATTCCGTGCCCCGTCATGGTCGGTGAGGTCCTGCCACACCCCGACCAACGGAAACTCGAGGCCGTTGGCACGTGCGGCGAGCAGCGCCCGGCTGCGCAGATACAGCGTCTCCTGACCGGACGGGGTGAACTGGAACCCGACAGATCGGGACACGTCCGCGTCGCGCGCCGTCCCGGCGAACAGGGTCGCCACCCGAGGTGACGCGACGGCGATCTTCTCGCAGTTCGCATACGCCTCGGCGGTTTCCAGGCAGCAGATGAATTCGAGCTTCCCGGCGTCGACACGGTTGGCCCGCTCGAAATGGGTGACCAGCGCATCGAACCGGACGATGTCATCGGGGCCATAGGTTTTCGGCAGGACGAAGCCGTCGAGTCCCGGCACGGCGACGGCAGCGATGTCGTCACCCGAGATCCCGGTGTCCAGTGCGTTCAGCCGCACGTAGAGTGCGACGTCCGCGTCGGCCGCCCGCAGGCTGCCGATCGTGCGCGCGACAGTCAGTCGTCCCTGTTCCTTCAGGTGCTCGGGTACGGAGTCCTCGAGGTCGAGGATCAGGCCGTCCGCACCGGCGGCGATGGCCTTCTCGGCCCACCCCTCCCGATGCCCGGGCACGAACAACAACGAACGAAGCGGTCTCATGGGTTTCTCCCAACGGGTGTGAAATCATTTGTCATAACTGGGTTCTGCGGCCGCACAGTTGTCAGCTGTGTGGGGTGCTGTGTTCGGCGAATTCGGCGCGGATGGCGTCGGTATCGGCGCCCAACGCCGGGACGCTGCCCGATACCGTGGCCCACCCCTGTGCGAGGCCGGGCGGCACCAGGGCGGGCACGGGACCGGCCGGGGTGTCGATGTCGCGCCACCGATTGCGGGCGGCCAGTTGTGGGTGTTCGGCGAGGTCGCGGACTCCGTTGAGTCGGGCGTTGCCGATCCCGGCCGCATCCGCGGCCCGCTGGATCTCGGCGAGGGTGCGCTGCCCGCACCAGGCGCCGACGATCTCGTCCAGTTCGGTCCGGGCCCGGACGCGGTCGTCGTTGTGGGCGTAGCGAGGGTCCTCGGCCAGATCCGGGCGTCCGAGGAGGTCGGCCGCCAGCCGCCGCCATTCCCGGTCGCTGGTGGTGCCCAGGACGGCGGTCTGTCCGTCGACGGTCGGGTATGCGCCGTATGGGGCGACCATTGGCGATCCCATGCCGACCGGCTCGGGTTCGACACCGCCGTGGATGACCTGGTTGAGTGCGAAGCCCATCATCTCGGCTACGACGTCGAGCATTGCGATCGGAATCACCGCCCCGCGTCCGGTCCGCTCCCGCTCGTACAGTGCGGCCAGGATGGCCGAGTACGCATACAGTGCGGTGCCGATGTCGGCGATCGGAATCCCCGGTTTGGCCGGCTGACCGGGCCTGCCGGTGATGGTGCAGGATCCGGCCTCGGCCTGGATGAGCAGGTCGTAGGCCCGTTTGTGGTCGAGTGGTCCGCCGCGGCCGTAGCCGGAGATGTCGACGATGATCAACCGCGGATACCGCTGCGCCAGCTCGTCCACTCCAAGGCCGAGCCGGTCCAATGCGCCCGGTGCGAGGTTGCTGACGATGACATCGGCCCGCGCCAGCAGATCGTGCAGCACCTCGCGGTCGGCGGAGGCGGTCAGGTCCAGGGCCGCCGACTCCTTGCCGTGGTTGAGCCACACGAAGTGGGCGGCCAACCCGCGCACGGTCCCGTCGTAGTGGCGGGTCGAGTCCCCGAATCCGGGTTGCTCGACCTTGATCACCCGGGCACCCAGGTCGGCCAGGTGCCGGGTGCACAGCGGCGCCGCGATGGCCTGCTCGAGCCCGAGGACGGTGATCCCGTCCAGCGGCCCGCTCATGTGAACCTCGGCTCACGCTTGTCGCGGTGCGAGGCCACACCTTCGGCAACATCCGGGCCACCGAACCCGTAGAACTCGAAACCCAGCGACGCGTCGAAGATCGGCATCGCCTGCCGGTACCAGTTGTTCAACGCGTGCTTGGTGAACCGCAACGCGCTGCGCGACCCGCGCGAAAGGTTCTCGGCGATCTCCAGGGCGCGGTCCTGCACGGTGTCGTCGTCCACACACACCGAGACCATCCCGATCCGCTCCGCCTCCTCGCCGGTGAGCACCTCGTTGGTGAGCAGGTGATACTTCGCCTTCGCCATCCCGCACAGCAACGGCCAGCAGAGCGCGGCATGATCACCGGCAGCCACCCCGATCCGCACGTGCCCGTCGACGATCTTCGCTCGCCGACCGGCCACCGACACGTCCGCCAGCAGTGCGGCGACCAGTCCGGCACCGACGGCCGGCCCGTTGATTGCCGACACGATCGGGGCCGGGCATTCGATGATGTTGCGGACCAGATCGCGGGCCTCGTGCATGACACGGGTGCGGGTGTCGAAGTCCTTGACCATCGCGTCGATGAGGTCGAAGCTGCCGCCGGCCGAGAAGGCCCGGTCGCCGGCACCCCGGATCAGCACCGCCCGCACCGACTCGTCCCGGGCGATCGCAGCCCACACATCCGCCAACTCCCGGTGCATGTCCGCCCCGACCGCGTGCAGGTCCGGCCCGTCGAGCACGATCCGCAGCAACCCGTCCGACGGTCGGTCGATCGCCAACGTCGGGAACCCGTCATACGTCTTCACTGCTGTACCCCTACTTCCTCGAGGAGATTGTTCGTCTGGAGGTCGGGAGCCGACCAGGCATCGATCAGACCCGCGGCCGCGACCTGTTCGGTTTGCGGCACCGACGGTGTGCGGGCGGGGGTGCGGCTCAGCCGAGGCGCTGGCGCCGGCTGCAGAACTCCGCCGACCCGCTGGTACAGCCCCCGCTCGGCGTTGTGTGGGTGCTCCGCAGCCTCGTCGAAGCTCAGAACCGGACTCACGCAGGCGTCGGTGCCGGCGTAGATGGACTCCCACTCGTCCCGCGTCCGCCCAGCGATGACCGCCGCGATCAGCTCCCACAAGTGGGGCCACCGCGCGCGGTCACCCTGGTCGGGCCATTGGGCGGTCTCGACGCCGAGGCCGGCGAGGAACTCCTGGTAGAAGTCGGGTTCGAGCGCACCGACAGCGAGATAACGGCCGTCCGCGCACCGGTAGGTGTCGTAGAACGGTGCTCCGGAGTCGATCCAGTTCGTGCCCGGCTCATCGGAGAACAGTCCCGCCGCCCGCAGTCCCTGCAGCTTGGCGGTCAACAGGGCGACCCCGTCGACCATGGCGACGTCGATGACCTGCCCATGCCCGGACTTCGTCGCCTCCAGTAGGGCGCATACGATCCCGAACGCCCCGATGGCTCCGCCGCCCGCGTAGTCGCCGAGGAGGTTGATCGGGGGACGAGGGCGTTCACCGTGCCGTGCCAAGGCGTGCAAGGCACCGGATTGGGCGACATAGTTGATGTCGTGCCCCGCCTCCTGTGCACGTGGGCCCGACTGCCCGTAGCCGGTCAATCGTGCGTAGACGATCGCCGGGTTGTGTCCGAGCACCACCTCGGGCCCCAGACCCAGCCTCTCGGCCACGCCAGGGCGGTAGCCCTCGATGAAGACTTCGGCGGCCGCAGCGAGCCGCAGGACGGTATCCACGCCGCGCGGGTCCTTGAGGTCGAGAGCTGTGGTCTCGACGCCGCGGTTGGCCACGTCGCACTCCTCGCGCAGCCCTTCGGTCTGCGCGAGCGCCCGCGCCGCCCGATGAGTCGGCCGTACCACGCGCACCACGTGTGCGCCCATGTCGGCCAACAACATCGATACGTACGGCACCGGGCCCATGCCGGACAACACCAGCACCCGGGTGCCGTCGAGGGGTCCGCTCATATCGCTCACTTCCTGAGTTCTCGTGGATGCCGCCGGCCGCGGGTTGAGTTCGCCGCGGCCGGCGGCCGGGCCCGCGGTCCCCTGTCGGATCAGTAGGACCTCGGGAGTCGGTTATCAGTAGGAACGGGGAAGCCCCAGCACCTGCTGCGAGATGTAGTTGCGGACCATTTCCTGCGAGAACGGGGCGTTGCGCAGCAGCCGCACCTCCCGCCACAGCCGCTCGATGTGGTACTCCTTCGCGTACGCGTAGCCGCCGAAGGTGGAGAAGGCCCGGTCGCAGGCCTCGAAGCCCGCCTCGGCACCGAGGTATTTGGCCGCGGCCGCCTCGGCGCCGCAGGGCTGCTGGGCATCGAACAGATCGGCCGCCTTCATTGCCATGCCTTCGGCGGCCTCGAGCCGGATCCACGAATCGGCCAGGGGATGTGCAACGGCCTGGTTCTTGCCGATCGGGCGGTCGAAAACGATCCTCTCGTTGGCGTAGTTCGTCGCCAGGTCGAGAGCGGCGCGGCCCAGGCCGATGCCCTCCATCGCGACGCAGATGCGCTCAGGATTCAAGCCGTCGAGCAGGTAGTAGAAGCCCTTGTCGACTTCTCCGACCACCTCGTGGTCGGCCACCTCGAGGTTGTCGATGAAGAGTTCGTTGGTGTCGATCGCGGCGCGGCCGAGTTTGTCGATCTCGCGGATCGTGATCCGTTCGGGGTCCATGTTCGCGA
The DNA here is from genome assembly GCF_001894825.1 of Rhodococcus jostii NBRC 16295. Taxonomy (GTDB): domain Bacteria; phylum Actinomycetota; class Actinomycetes; order Mycobacteriales; family Mycobacteriaceae; genus Rhodococcus_F; species Rhodococcus_F jostii. The sequence goes on from NZ_BCWY01000177.1 coordinate 4,675, forward strand.
AGAACAGGGTCATGCCGTGCAGCGGCTTGTCGTCGCGCCGCGGGGATGTGCGCGCGAGCAGGAGGATGCGCTGCGCGTTCTTGGCGTTGGTGATGAACACCTTCTGGCCGTTGATCACCCAGCCGCCGTCGACCTTGGTGGCCTTGGTCTTGATCCGCGAAGTGTCGACGCCGGCGGTCGGCTCGGTGACGCCGAACGCCATGAGCATCTCACCACTGGCGAGCTTCGGCAGGTACTCGCGCTTCATCTCTTCGGAGCCGTACCGCACGATCGGCGCCGGAGGGAAGACGTAGAAGTGGACTGCCGAGCCACCGCTCATGCCGGCGCCCGATGCAGAGATCTCGCCCATCATCACGGCGGCCTCTTTCAGGCCCAGCCCGATACCGCCATACTCTTCCGGGATCATCGCGCCCAGCCAGCCGCCCGCGGCGAAGGCCTTCACGAAGTCCCATGGGTACTCGTGCTTGTTGTCCTTGTCGAGCCAGTAGTTGTTGTCGAACTTGCGGGCCAGCGCGCGGGTCGCCTCGCGAACGACTTCGACGTTGCTCTGGTCGGTCTCACTCATCAGTTGTCCTTTTCTATGAACCTGTGGATACGGGGATGTCTTCGACGGGTGTCGCCGGGTCGAGTGACGACATGTCCCCCACCGGGTCCCCGAGGAACCGCGCCCGGATGGCGCGGCGCATGATCTTCCCGTTCTTCGTCTTCGGCAGCGTCGCAACCGTGTAGACGGTCGGAGCGAACGATTT
>NZ_BCWY01000178.1 GCF_001894825.1 Rhodococcus jostii NBRC 16295
TCGTGGCATGAACGGCGCGTCTCCTTTCATCAGAGCCCATCCCGAGCGGGACATGGATTCGACGCCGCTGGCGAGTCCGATTTCCATCTCGTCGCTGCGGATGGCGTGGGCGATCGAGATCGCCGCCGACAACGAGGACGCACAAAAACGGTTGACCGTGATCGCCGGGACGGAGTCCGGGAAACCCGCGGCGAGGGCGGACCAGCGTGCGATGTCACCCATCCCCTCGTGGGCGGGGTTCACGCAGCCGGCGACGATGTCCTCGACCTTGTCGAGCGGCACACTGGTGCGCTCGCACGCTGCGACCATGGTTCGGCCGAGCAGATCATCGGTGCGAATGTGCGAGAGCGAGCCACCGTAGCGCCCGACCGGCGTCCGAACGCCGCCCAGAACAAACGCGTCAGTCATGCCGACTCCTCAGCCGCGGAAGGGCGCGCCCGTCACCCGATCGGTGGGCCGGTGAGCCGCCCGAAACACCCATCCCGCGCGCGTTGTCCATTACAAACTTTAGCGGCCGAAGGTTGTCCAGAGGCAATGAAGACTGTCATCGACCCGATCTGGGCACCGTGAGAATCGTTGCCGGTGAGATCGATCTTCATTCTTCGATTGCAACGAACACAGAGTTGACGCAGCTCCATCGAGTTCGTGTCGGCTCGGATGCCCACAACTGCGATACCATCACGCTGGACCGCGCGCCCATCCAAGCACCGAACATGGTGTGGGTGCCCGGAGTCGACCAATTTGAGACCGAATCAGGTGGCGCTGCGTTGGTTGGATCCCACAGCGTCGAGCACGGCGGTTCGCATCGAGGGGTCGGTGGTGATGGGCTTCTCGGCGGTTCCGGTGCTGAGCAGCTGCCGCCACCTGGTCTCGTCGAACGGTAGTGGACGCGTGTCGGACAGGAACTTCTCGACGGTGTGCAGGAAGCGCATCGGGTCGTCCCGGAAGGGGAAATGACCGGCGCCCTCGAAAATCTCCAGGCGCGAGCCGGGCATCGCCGCGTGCGCGAGGTGGGCGTGGCTGACCGGGATGACGGTATCCCGATCTCCCCAGATCAGTTGAACCGGGACGCTTTCGGTCAGATAGCAGCGGTCGAGAATGGTCACCATCTGTCCGCGCCAGTCGACCACTGCACGCAGGGTGCGCAGGTAGGCCTCGTGCGCGGTGGGGTCGGGCAGGTCGGCCAGGATCCGTACCAGATCCGGGGTGTCGTGCAATACCGCGCCGGGGCGCAGGGGTGTGCCGTGCAGTCGAGTCAGGAGGGTTCCCGCCCATCGCATCACGGGCACCGCTCCGGGCAGTCGCAGCAATTTCAGTGCCTCATTGACAATGGGCGTCGCGGCGAGGCGCAGGAGGGGATGGACGTCCTTGGTGACCCCGCCGGCGGATACCAGGATGAGCCGATCCACCATCTGTGGGAACTGGTAGGCGAATTGCATCGCGACTCCGCCGCCCAGGGAGTGTCCGATCACGGTGGCGTGGTCGATTCCCAGGGCCGAGAGGAGGTCGCGCATGCCGTTGGCGTAGGCGGCGATGGAATAGTCGGCGCGGGGTTTGTCGGAGCGTCCGTGGCCGAGTAGATCGGGCGCGATGACGGTGAAGTTCTCGGCGAGGTGCGGGATGACCTCGGTCCAGGTCGACGAGTTGTCGCCGATGCCGTGCAACAGCAGCAGTGCGGGGCCCTCACCGGTCATGCGGAAGGCACGCCGGTACCCGTGGATGGTGCGGAACATCATCTGTGGTTGGGCGTCGGGAACCGGCCTGAGCCTGCGCATGCGAGTGGCGTACATCGCGTCCTCCTCGACTTTCGCGTTCGCTGCCGATTCTTCGCTGCATCCGGTCGACATGCGCGACGACACGCCCCACACGAGGGTGTCGATCTACGGTCGTTGCCGCATCCGGTGTCCCGGACTAGGCGCGAGATGCGTTCGTTGGTTATTCGCTGCGGAGGCCGCGGTGTTACACGCGGGATCGCCGAGCAACCGGATTGCCTGCGCCGCTCGTGAGTGGACTGCCGCACTGCCGTGGCGGGCGTTGGCGGCAGTATGGGCAGATTCGACCGGACGGGCTCGGCGATCGAGGCCGAGTTGGCGCCGCATTCGCACCGGCTTCTGCGGGCCTAGGATTGAACGGTGACTGACGGGCCTGAGCTGGACCCGGTGTCGGTGGCGGTGCGCTTCAACGAGTGCATCAATCGGCGAGACCCCGACGCCATGTCGGATCTGATGTCCGAGGACCACTGCTTCGTCGATACCGAGGGCGCCGTCATCTCGGGTAGGCAGCCGTGCCTGGACGCCTGGCGGGTGTTCTTCGCGTCATTTCCGGACTACCGGAACCATTTCGCATCGATCATTGTCCGCGGTGGTGTCGCCACGGCCGTCGGGCATTCGGTGTGCTCGGAACCGAGTCTGGCCGGGCCGGCGCTGTGGACCGCGGTGGTCAGGCAAAACAAGGTCGCCGAGTGGCGCGTGTACGCCGACACCCCTGAGGCTCGTACCCGGCTCGCGATTCGGCAGGATTGAAGCGGTCTGCCGGCCTGGACCTGGTGCCGCGGTGTTTGCCAGCCATTTTGGGAGTTGCCGTCTCTGGTCCAATCCGAATGGAAGCGCGAAGGTTTCGAACTTCGGTTAGGACCAGAGACCGACCGCGGCGGTCGTGGTGCGTCAGCTTCCGATGGTTCGATGCCAATTGCGGAGCAGGGCCGCGACCAGCTGCGGGTCGTCGCACATCGGGAAGTGGTTTCCGCCGGGCACGATCTCCTGCCGCGCCTGGGGGAACAGCCGCCTCCAGCATGGTTGGAATCCGAGCGGGTCGTTGTGTTCACCGAACACGGTCAGAACGGGGTGATCGGCGAGGGAGGCGGCCAGCGCCGCGTCGATCTTCTTGTAGATCCCGTCGGCGCTGCGTGCGTCGGCGAAGTACCGATGCCATGACCGCCGAGCGCTGCGATCGATTCCCGCCCGGAACACCGCCCGGTCGTCCTTCGTCCAGTGCCGGCCCACCCCGAACCTTCCGGACGTCGCCCGAGGGAGCCATCCGAGTGCTGCGTCGCTGGCGCGAAGCGGAGCGCTGCCCATGACGGCGAGCATGCCGCGGAACGCCATGCCGGCCGGCCGCCAGCCGAAACAGTTGACGGCGACGATGGCGGCGATTCGGTCCGGCCCAGCCGCGGCGGCTGCCAGCGCGGCCGGGCCACCGAGGTCGTGGGCCACCAGGGTGACGTTCGTCAGGTCGAGCTGCAAGAGCACCGCGGTCACGGCGTCCGCGGACGCCTGCAAGCTCACGCGGTCACCGGGGACTCGGTCGCTGAGCCCGCAGCCGGGGGCGTCGATGGTGATGCAGCGAAACGTGGGGGAGAGCGCGGATAGGAGATCGCGCCACACGAAACTCCAGGCGCCGGTGTGGACGAAGACGATGACGGGTCCGCGGCCGACATCGGTGATCGCCACCCGGCCACCTGCGGTGGGCACCGCGTGGGTGTGCCAGGGCCATGCGGTCTCGGTCAGCCAGTCGGGTCGGTCAAGGGTTGTGGGGGTGGTCATCGGATTCACCTCGAGGTGGTGGCGCAGTGAGACCGGGCTCGAGGAACGCGATCAGCCGCGCGAGTTGATGGTCGACGTCCGGGGATTCCAACGGTGGTTGCCCATCGGGGGAGGGGGTGGCGGTGGCGAACAGGCCGGTGATGATCGAGACCACGAATCCGAGCCGTATACTCAGGTCGACTGCCGGTACCTTCGGAAGTGTTTGCTGCAGAAGGGGAATCAGGCGTTCGGCGACGGGTGCGAATTGCTTGTACATGAACCCTGCCACGGACGCGCTGGGTTGTGTGTACGCGCGGCCGATGAAGCGTGCGATTTGTGGGTTGTGCGCTCGCAGATCGGCAAGCGCGTCGAGGTCGGGTCGCAGAAACGCGGTCAGAAGCACGCCCACTGGCACGCGGTCACCGTGTTCGGCGACCACGGCGTCGAACATGGCCAGGCGTCGGGCGTTGATCGGTTCGACGTAGCCCTCGAGCACGAGCCGCAACAGCTCGTCACGGCTGCCGAAGTGGTAATTGACGGACGCGACGTTGGCGCCCGCTTCACGGGTGATGGCCCGCAGCGAAGTCGCATCCTCACCGCCTTGTGCGAACAGCCGCTGCGCTGCGGCCAGCAGGCGCTCGCGTGTGTTCTCGACCGCGACCATTCAAACAGTGTATCAAACGGTGTTTGAATGACAAGAGCATTTCAATGGCAAGGTGGTGATCGAATGCCGGTCCAGCGCATCACAGCCATCCCGCCGGCCGGACCATTATCGGTACGTCGTGGGATGGTTGCGAAGGTCCGGACGAAGCACTGCCGTGAGCCGGAAGGCTGGTGTTGATCGCGCGGGCGGGGTACCGTCGCCGATTCAACTGTCGAGCCCCCTTGGTTACCGCGCCTCGGGCACTGTCGGATACGCCGCAGGCGGTGTGATGGTCAGGGATTCGTCGAGAGCGCGGGTGGCCGCGCGTCGACGAGTAGGGGCACGAAGTCCCGGATCTGGCATCCGTCGAATCGGTGGTGGGCGGTCTCGATCGCATTGTCGACCCGGTCGGTGTCGAGGGACTGGTACTGCTGGATCAGATGTGCGCGCACCGCGTCGATGTGCTGGTCTTCGGTGACGTCCATGACAGAGATTGTGCTCCCGGCGAGGGCCGGTCGGGAAGGGTCTTCCACTGGTTCACCAGCCGGAACACCGGCTTGTCGAACCGTTGCGGAGATCGGAGGGCGGGTTGACGTGGGGCGCCGGGTTCGGCAACGATGGCTCGTTGGATTGCAGCGGCGCAGTCTCCTTACGCCCCGCGGCACCACCCTTTTTGGATGGATCCGGCCGCACGAAGCGAGAGAGCACCGGATGACACCGACCGACCACGATCCCGATACCGCCCAGGCGCGGATGTTCCGCGACCTGCTGCACGAGGAGATCACGGCACTCACGTCCCGGATCGAGACCGCCCGAGGACACACAGACCGAGGCGGCCCCGAGGACCGGGAGCTGGGTGCACGCCTGCGCGGGCAACTCGCCGAGGCGCATCAGCTGATGGCCCGGCTGACTGCCCGGTACCCGGAACTGCGCGGCACCAGCCGCCCCGCCGGCCAGTGACCGGCGGCCTTGCGAGTCGGGTGCGGCGGCGCGTCGGTGCATCAGCTCGAGCCGGGTGCGCCGAAGACAGGCAAATCTGGGACCGGCGAGAAGGCCGCGTCGTCCTCAAAGGCCGTGGCGTGGGCGGGTGTAGCGGGTACCCCCGTTCTCTCCCGCACAGGATTGGCACCGTTGAGCACCTCGGCCGTGGTGCTCAACGGTGCCAATCTGACGTCTAGGTGTTGTCCGCCGTCCTCGGCGTGTGGTT
>NZ_BCWY01000179.1:2500-5569 GCF_001894825.1 Rhodococcus jostii NBRC 16295
GTCAATGCTGCCGTGTTGGCCGACAGTAAGAAATCATTGTGTTAGTGGAAGTGGTCTGGAACGGCCTGTCGTAGAGGGTGAGAGTCCCGTACACGAAAACATGATGACTGTCGTGATGGAAACCCAAGTAGCACCGGGCCCGTGAAATCTGGTGTGAATCTGTCGGGACCACCCGATAAGCCTGAATACTCCCTGGTGACCGATAGCGGACTAGTACCGTGAGGGAAAGGTGAAAAGTACCCCGGGAGGGGAGTGAAATAGTACCTGAAACCGTGCGCTTACAATCCGTCAAAGCCTTCGAGTGACTTGTCACTGGGGGTGATGGCGTGCCTTTTGAAGAATGAGCCTGCGAGTTAGTGGCATGTCGCGAGGTTAACCCGTGTGGGGTAGCCGTAGCGAAAGCGAGTCCGAATAGGGCGTTTTTAGTGGCATGTTCTAGACCCGAAGCGGAGTGATCTACCCATGGCCAGGTTGAAGCGACGGTAAGACGTCGTGGAGGACCGAACCCACTTAGGTTGAAAACTGAGGGGATGAGCTGTGGGTAGGGGTGAAAGGCCAATCAAACTCCGTGATAGCTGGTTCTCCCCGAAATGCATTTAGGTGCAGCGTCGCGTGTTTCTCACCGGAGGTAGAGCTACTGGATGGTCTAGGGGGCCCACAAGCTTACCGAAATCAGCCAAACTCCGAATGCCGGTGAGTGAGAGCGCGGCAGTGAGACTGCGGGCGATAAGGTTCGTAGTCGAGAGGGAAACAGCCCAGATCGCCAGCTAAGGTCCCTAAGCGTGTACTAAGTGGAAAAGGATGTGGGGTCGCGAAGACAACCAGGAGGTTGGCTTAGAAGCAGCCACCCTTGAAAGAGTGCGTAATAGCTCACTGGTCAAGTGATCCTGCGCCGACAATGTAGCGGGGCTCAAGTACACCACCGAAGCTGCGGCATTCACACAATGCACCCCCTTGATTCTGCGGAGTCTTGGGCAGTGGTGTGGATGGGTAGGGGAGCGTCGTGTGGCCATGGAAGCGGCGGGGTGACCCAGCCGTGGAGGCCACACGAGTGAGAATGCAGGCATGAGTAGCGAAAGACGAGTGAGAAACTCGTCCGCCGAATGACCAAGGGTTCCTGGGCCAGGTTAATCCGCCCAGGGTGAGTCGGGACCTAAGACGAGGCCGACAGGCGTAGCCGATGGACAACGGGTTGATATTCCCGTACCCGTGTGAACGCGCCCCTGGTGAATCAGTGATACTAACCATCCTGAAGCGTCCTTACGCCCCTTCGGGGGCCCTGGATGTGGATGCATGGGACCTGATCTGGTAGTAGCCAAGCGATGGGGTGACGCAGGAAGGTAGCTGAGCCAGTCAGTGGTAATACTGGTGTAAGCCTGTAGGGCGAATGGTAGGCAAATCCGCCATTCATCAAGCCTGAGAGGTGACGCATAGCCGAATGAGGCGAATTCAGTGATCCTATGCTGCCGAGAAAAGCCTCTAGCGAGCTTTCACACGGCCCGTACCCCAAACCGACACAGGTGGTCAGGTAGAGAATACTAAGGCGATCGAGATAACTATGGTTAAGGAACTCGGCAAAATGCCCCCGTAACTTCGGGAGAAGGGGGGCCTCGTCCGGTGATCACTCTTGCAGTGTGAGCTGGGTGGGGCCGCAGAGACCAGTGAGAAGCGACTGTTTACTAAAAACACAGGTCCGTGCGAAGTCGTAAGACGATGTATACGGACTGACGCCTGCCCGGTGCTGGAAGGTTAAGAGGACCGGTTAGCCAGCAATGGCGAAGCTGAGAATTTAAGCCCCAGTAAACGGCGGTGGTAACTATAACCATCCTAAGGTAGCGAAATTCCTTGTCGGGTAAGTTCCGACCTGCACGAATGGCGTAACGACTTCTCAGCTGTCTCAACCATAGACTCGGCGAAATTGCATTACGAGTAAAGATGCTCGTTACGCGCGGCAGGACGAAAAGACCCCGGGACCTTCACTACAGCTTGGTATTGGTGTTCGGTTCGGTTTGTGTAGGATAGGTGGGAGACTGTGAAGCGCTCACGCCAGTGAGTGTGGAGTCGTTGTTGAAATACCACTCTGATCGTATTGGACCTCTAACCTCGGACCATGATCTGGTTCAGGGACAGTGCCTGGTGGGTAGTTTAACTGGGGCGGTTGCCTCCCAAAATGTAACGGAGGCGCCCAAAGGTTCCCTCAGCCTGGTTGGCAATCAGGTGTCGAGTGCAAGTGCACAAGGGAGCTTGACTGTGAGACTGACAGGTCGAGCAGGGACGAAAGTCGGGACTAGTGATCCGGCACCGGCAAGTGGAAGCGGTGTCGCTCAACGGATAAAAGGTACCCCGGGGATAACAGGCTGATCTTCCCCAAGAGTCCATATCGACGGGATGGTTTGGCACCTCGATGTCGGCTCGTCGCATCCTGGGGCTGGAGTAGGTCCCAAGGGTTGGGCTGTTCGCCCATTAAAGCGGCACGCGAGCTGGGTTTAGAACGTCGTGAGACAGTTCGGTCTCTATCCGCCGCGCGCGTTAGAAACTTGAGGAAGGCTGTCCCTAGTACGAGAGGACCGGGACGGACGAACCTCTGGTGTGCCAGTTGTTCCACCAGGAGCACCGCTGGTTAGCTACGTTCGGAAGGGATAACCGCTGAAAGCATCTAAGCGGGAAGCCTGTTCCAAGATGAGGTTTCTCACCCCCTCGAGGGGGTAAGGCCCCCGGCAGACCACCGGGTTGATAGGCCAGAACTGGAAGTCCGGTAACGGATGCAGGTGACTGGTACTAATAGGCCGAGGACTTACCACAAAGAAGCTACGCGTCCACTGTGCAGTATCTGAAACAACACACACGTTTCAGAACTGAAGAAGAAGAACACACCCCCACCGACATGGTGTGGTGGTTGTGTCTTCGCTGATGTTCCGTGTGACAGTTTCATAGAGTTACGGCGGCCATAGCGGAGGGGAAACGCCCGGTCCCATTCCGAACCCGGAAGCTAAGCCCTCCAGCGCCGATGGTACTGCACCCGACAGGGTGTGGGAGAGTAGGACACCGCCGAACATCCGTTACCGAAAG
>NZ_BCWY01000180.1 GCF_001894825.1 Rhodococcus jostii NBRC 16295
CCGGCAGTACTGAGCCAGGCCGCCGCCTCGTGAGCAGCGCTATCTGTCGCGGCCGGCTCCTCCGCCGCCGGCGTTAAGAGGTTGTCTCATGTGGGGAGTTTCTTGTAGAAAGTGAGCGCGGCCGCGAGATGGAGGAATCCGGCAAAGTGCTCGGCGCGGCGTTCACAGCGGATGGTCAGGCGTCGGTAGCCGGTGAGCCAGGCGATGGTGCGTTCGATCTTCCACCGGTACCGGCCCAGCCGGTCGTTCCTCTCGATTCCGCGGCGGGCGACGCGTGGAACAATTCCCTCTTCGCGCAGCCACCGGCGGTGCTTGTCGTAGTCGTAGCCCTTGTCGGCGCGAAGCTTTCCTGGTCCGCTGCGGCGCGGACCACGTCGGGACTTCACCGCCGGGATCGCGCTGACCATCGGTTGCAGCAGGGTGCTGTCGTGGGTATTCGCCGCGGACACATCGACGACCACCCCGGCGATCACCAACCGGCACGGCCAACGTGGTCGCGCCGGGTGTGACCCAGCGGGATGCCGTTGGCCTCGGACGGGACGTGGATCTTCGACCCCTTCTTGCCGCGATCGGCCGGACTCGGCCCGGTCAGCGATCCACTTCCGGAACGCATCGGTGACGGTTCCCCTGAGACGCCGGGTGCCGACGCCTAAGGTCTCCTACTCGATTCTGTGCCAGATAATTGCGTTGCCGCTGATCTGGGTCACCGAGGACGATGAACCTACTAATCGGTGCAGGAGGGAGCGGCGGTGGAAGATCCACCGGCAGAGGCATACGGGCGGGTGACGAACCCGGAACGGTTCGCCCCGCTGATTCCGGCTGCCGAGGATCTGATCACCAACCTGGAGGGCCGGTTCGATGTCAGTGTCACCCGTGGCCCCGCGCCGCCGTCGAAGTCGCGGACAGTCGAGTTGGTGGAGTTGGTGGAGATCACTCCCATTCGCGTAGATCAGGCGCCGTTGGCGATCACCTTCAGTTCGTTTCCTGGTCTGTATCTCGACGCGGGCGCATGGGCGCACATCGCGCTTCCCGCATGCGGGTGTGACGCGTGTGATGAGTCCGCGGAGGACGTCTTGCGGGAGTTGGCCGAGTATTCCGAGGCTCTGACTGCCGGGCAGCTGTCCGAACGGATCACCGGCAAATTCCGGCCGATCCTTGAGCATTCCTGGGACGGCGAAGGCTGGGTTCGGAGCGGCAAGACGAGACTGTCCGCGGCACGGGCCGCTGAACTGCGTGCCGAACCAGTGCAGCCGCCGACAGATGGGCGCTGGCGACCGTGGTCCCTCCGATCCTGAGCACGCGGTGGCGGCTCCGAGACCGGTTGCCGATCCATGACCGGGCACCACCTGTTTTGCGATTCCCCCAAGCCGAACGATGACCGGCACGTCCCAAAAGCCGGCCCATGTCCGTAACGAGCTGAGCTGCACCGGGTCCCGATAGCCCCGTCCGGTGAAGGAATCCCGAATCGGGGCGGCGAACTGGACACCAGTTTGGTCTGCCCTGGATAGTTATGCGCTGTTTCGGGTTGTCTCTCATTCGACCGATACCGGGACTGTCTCAGATTCGTTCGTCACGGGGGCATCGACTGTGAGAATTCGGGAGGGGATCGTTTCGGCCGGCGTCCCTCGTTCGGCGGTTTCTGACGCATCGATCCCGTGTGACACGAAGAAGGCGCTCGCGTCCGGACAGGGGATAGCTGTTGCTGCCGAGTCCCGTTACCGGGTTTCGGTCGCGAGCCTCTCCTTGTTTTCCGCGTAACGGAGCAGCGCAGACTGGATAGCCTGGGCATTCGTATACTCGATCTGAGTTAGGTCGCCGAATGGCATGTACGTCTCGACGTATGCGTGCCCACGGTAGCCTCCGCACTGCCACTGGCTGCTGCTGGTTGATCCTCTGTCGTCTACGAAGCACCACATTTCTGGCGTGTTCTTTCCAACCTTTGGCTCTGGCTGCCCATTACGAGCGGCCTCCTCCCTCCCGCTACGCCAGTCGTACTGCCCTTGCGCGCGCGCTGCCGCGGCTTCGGGGGTCGGGTACACCTCTATTAGCCCTCCGCCGGCACTCCCAAGCGTCTTACCGTCGTAAGTCTTCGAAATCATCTGCACTTTGACGACGCCGACATTTTCGATCGCGGTCGCATCCCTGGTTCCGGATAACACGGGATCTTCCGCAGCGACTGTCCCCGGAAGTCTTTGATCGAACGGGCCGACCAAGATCGCGTTCACCATCTCTTGCGTATCCACCTCCGGCTCCGGCGCGCCGGGTTGTTGTGGATTCACGAGGAAAACTGACAGCGCTGAGGCGGCAGCAATGAAAACTGCTGTCGGCGGACCTAAGCGTTTGCGCCAATGAGGAGGCAGGACGAGGACGACGGCCGCCGCCAGTAGGCAGGCAACTACGAAGAAGATTAAGCGCAATCTGTCGCTGGCCACCGAAAAGGCGAGGAAGACCATCACCGCGACGGTCCCCGCCCCGAGGAGCAACGCCAAGAACACCCGCGCCCCTGCCTGCGTCTTTTCAGTAGCCTCTGGTGGCTGGAGAAAGGAACCAGGTGGCGACACCCGCTGCGGCGGATCCGTCGTTCCACCAACCCCAGGCGCCGTCGTCGCCGCGCGAACCGGGCCATCTGATAGCGACGACGATGGATCCGCAGCGCGTGACTCATACGCGTCCGGTGCGGCAGAATACGTACCCCCACCACCGCCTTGAGACTGTATGGACGGGGACATGAACTGCACGTCGGTTACCTGCCCACCGGTATCGCGGATGATGACCTCGCCACCTCCCCTTCGGATGACCTCTCGACGTGCGGCTTCGATGGCTTCCGAACAGTTGTTGTGTAAAGAAGTCGGCAACACTTGGGGCCGATCGCGCACCGCCCATTTTCCGCGACCGACTGGATCGACTATTCGGCTAACTGACATATCGAGTCACATTCATCAGATCTACGGAGAGACCGGTCTGTTTAGCTTGCTCCGACGAACTACGCATGTCATTGATCGTTCGCAGTGCAAAGCTGATCCGGCCGCATACATATGCGGCTGCTCGAGTCATCTCTCACTCGTTCGTCTATGAGAATCCCGGAACATGACAGCCGTGGCTGTCTCAGATTCGACTGTTTCTGACGCATAGATCCGTGAGACACCGATCCGGCAGCACGAACCGTGTGGGGATCGGCGGTATCGGTCGAGTAAATGGATCAATGAGTACCGCGTAAGACGTGGCTTACCCGAAGCTCACTCTTGCTCCGTTCGAGAACATCGAGTCGTGCACTTCCAGGGCGATAGGCGCGGCCCCAATCGGGATGTCGAAGACCACCCGTGTCGAGCGTGTGATGCCGGGATTGATGTCACCGTCCCCTTCGTCATCGCCGTCGAGACTGAACTCGGCTCCGCTGTCATTGGTGAACTCGCGGCCCTGATCGTCAACGAGGATCTGATTAAGGCTGGAGTAGTACTGAGGCTGCTTGGAGACGTTCGTGACGTCCACGTGCACAACCACAAACTGACCCTCGGCCTTCTCGCTGAACATCGACGATTCACGCCCGATGGTGGATAGCCCAGATTCCATATCAGTCAGCACAAATGCGAACTTGCCATCGCGGACTTCGGTTCCGAACCCGTGCGCGGCCGCAGACGTCGTCGTCGGTGCTTCGGTTGCCGGCTGCGTGGCACCGGTACCGGCTGGCTGAACTTGAGTGGTGGTTGATGTGCGTGCCGCGTTGGTCGAGGGTTCGTCCCCTCCGGTGAGGGCTGTGCCGATGATGACAACACCGACCACCGCCCCCGACACACCAAGCAGTGCGTTTCTAAATGAACGGGGGTTTTTGCGAGGCGGAGTGGCGAATTGCTGAGCTTGCATGTGCGGTTGAGGGGGCTGCGTAGCCCCAGTCCAACGGAATCCATCCCAGTACCGAAGAGTCGCTGGATTCGAAGGATCCGGGTACCAGCCTGGGGGAGTTGGAGTCGTCACTCGCGCATCAAACCAGGTGTAGTGGCCGTGCGGTATAGATCGGGTAAATGTATTTGCAGGTATCGCAGACTCCGAAACGGGCGCCCGCGAATCTGCCGGACTCATGACCCCGATGCCGGGGACCCGGCCAATTGGAGCGGCAGTTTGAATAGCGTCCTCGTCCGCATTCGATTGTGGGACTGCGGATCAGGGCTTTGGAGCGCTCGCATAGTAAGAGTCGCGCGCTGCCTTGACCGCGTCGCGTAGCGGCCCCTTCGTGTGATCGACGTTCAGAGGTGGTGTGAGTTTCTCGATGATCGCCTGTTCCACCTGCCGGGGGTTGGGATGCTCGCTCCAGGAGAGCCGCAGATGAGTATCCATCCAGGCCGTGAGTCGGGTCTCGTCGGAATCGGTAAGGACGACTCGATCTGTTCGTCGATTCTGATACCCCTCCCTCGCCATGAGCAGGCCGGCAAGGGTACGGCGAAGCGTCGAGCTTCCGCTACGCCGGAGATGATTCTGGAGAATGCGGCGGCGCAAGTGGAGGCGATTCCAACGTAGAGCAGGCGATATCCAATGGCGTGTGGGTGTGGTGAGCCCGGAAATTCCGCCAACACATCGGCATCGGCCCACCATGCGTACAGGCCAGGCTCCGCGGGCAGTTGGGCGTGGAGGTCACCAACCTCATGAAGCGATGCCGACAAGTCGGTGATGGCTGCGTCCCGGTTGCTGGTCCTGGGTGACGGGATTTCCATGCCGAGCATCATGCCCGACCGCGGCGACACCGCGTCTGCCCGCTGTGGACTCGATGGCACGGGGGTCACCTCCCAGGATGTGATGTACGAGGTTGTCATTGGTAAAGCGTCGCTATCGCCTGTCCTGTTGGATCGCTACTGTGCCAGGTGTGAGGGAACCGGTGCTGGATCGGCACGTCGACGTTGCACAGCTGTGGCGACTGGCCAGTGAGGCGGCCCGGAAGGGCGAGAAGTGGGGGCAGCGCAAGAAGTCGGTGAGCGACGCCATGGTGACCTACTACGCCCAGCTGCGACGTGACAGACGCGGCGCGAAACGGTGGGTCGCCGAGGTCGTTGATCTCCTGGGATATTTCGATCTGTCAGCGGACTGGCGCGCAGTTGAGAAAGGCCTGCAAATACTCGACCAAGCTGACGGTGACGTCACCGGTGCCGGTGCTGAGCTACAGCGGCTGGAGGTCGTGCCGGCTTCCTCGACGAAGAACTCTCTCTTCAAGAGCTCCTAGTAGGGCGGAGTCA
>NZ_BCWY01000181.1 GCF_001894825.1 Rhodococcus jostii NBRC 16295
TGCCGAGCAGTTCCGACGGCGCCTGTACCGCCATCATTTCTGTGACAACCGCACCCCAGTCGCCGCCTTGCGCCACGTACTGCGTATACCCGAGGCGCTTCATCAGCTCTACCCAGGCGCGTGCGATGCGGTCGGGACCCCACCCGGTCGTCGTCGGCTTGCCCGAGAACCCGTAGCCGGGCATCGACGGAATCACCAGATGGAACGCGTCCGACGCGTCACCACCATGAGCGGTGGGATTGGTCAGCGGTTCGATGATCTTGAGTTGCTCGACAATCGAGCCGGGCCAACCGTGTGTGACGATGAGTGGCAACGCATTCTCGTGCTTCGAGCGAACGTGGATGAAGTGAATGTCGAGCCCGTCGATCTCGGTGATGAACTGGGGCAGAGCGTTCAGCTTCGCCTCAACCTTGCGCCAGTCGTAATCTGATCCCCAGTACTGCGCGAGTGCCTGACTCGTCGCGAGCGGTGTGCCCTGCGACTGATCTGCGACTGTTTCCTTTTCGGGCCAACGCGTGGCCGCGATGCGCTGGCGCAGCGCCTGGAGTTCGGTCTCAGGGATTTCGACCGTGAACGGACGGATCGCGACTTCGGTTGTAACAGACATGTGAGTTTCCTTGCTGTGTGATTTGGTGGTCGAGAATGGTTTGGGTGGATTGGTGCCGCTAACTCATCGAGTCTGTTCTCCATAAGTGGTGAACAGATCAGAGGAAGGCGGTAACGATGAGCAGGTAGAAGACCATCTGGCGGGAGGGCCCGAGTGGCCGCGTTGGAACTGAACGTGTGCAGCGATCGCCCAACGCATCGGGACGGTTTTAACCTTTTGGGTTAAAACGAGATTGAGGTGGGTAGCTAGGCTCCCCTCTGCTCCGCGGCTATGTACTGGGCGTACCAGTCGGGCCAGTTGGGGTCTTGCCGTCCGGTGCGCTGCTCATACCCGCCGTAGGTGGCCTCGGCGCGCCGAAGGGCGGTGGCCAGGTCGGAGGTGGTTCCGAAAGATGTAGCGCCGGAATCGATGCGCGCCGCAATTCGGGTTGTGACTTCCTGCAGCGTCCAGTTGTTGCCGTCGGGATCGTGGAAGGTGGCGAACGAGTTGTAGCTGGAATGGTCGGGGTCCGGTCCGCGAACCGGGCCGTTCGCGGTGTAGTGGAAGATGTCGCTGACATCGGTTCCGGCGGCGGTCAGCTGCTGGTGGGCGGCGCCGATGTCGGAGACGATCAGGAAGGCTGAGGCGGAGCCGGGTGCGGCGGTGGTGAGGTGGGTGCCGAAGTGGATCGAGGTGGCGGAGCGGGGTGGGGTGAACTGGACTACGCCGGAGCTGGGCGGTGTGGCGTCTTGTCGCCAGCCGAGGTGGGCGTAGAAGTCGGTGGCGCGGTCGACGTCGGAGACGGGGAGGACGAGGACCTCGAGTTTCATGTCGACGTTTGTGACCGTCGCGGTGGTTGTCGTCTTGGCGGTGTGAGTTTCGGTCGTGCTCATGACTTCCTTCTGGGGATTCTCTGGGGGGGGTGACTGTGAAGAGGGGACTGGGGGGAGCGGTGGCGCTAGTTCGGCCTCAGTGGAGTGATCGAGTGCAACCGCTTTACATCTCGGTGCTGCTATACCCGCCGGCGAGGATTTGATTGCCGATGGTGGTTTCGGCGCGGCGGTCCCGCCTGTGGTCGCGTTGGCGGTCGTGCTGACGCTGTTGCGGCATGGTGTTGTCCTGGTTGCGGGGTATGTCGTGAGCGGCGACCGGGGTGGCGGCAGTGGCTACGGCGCCGGCGGGGATGATGCCGAATGCGGCAGTCGCTACTGCGGCGGTGGCGAGCCGCTTCCAGGAGGCGATGCTGGTGTGTGAGGTGTTCTGGTGGAGGTGTGTGCTGGTCATGGCAATAACAATCGCAACTGCGCGGCGTGTGTGACGGAGATGATCTACTGGCCTCACTACCTGCATTTCATACGCAGGTACCCGTGGACCCAACGAAGCGGTCAGCCCAGCCAACACCAGACGGCGAACTGGTAGGCGTGAGCGTACGGACGGCACGGTCGGTATTGGGTGCGACTACCCCATTCCGAAGTGAGACGTCTGCCCGGTCTGGTCGGGCCGGCACTGCGGCAGGCGGCGTCAACCGATCAGAGACCGGAGCGCACGATGGGAATCAGATCAGGGTGTCAGTATGCAGTGGGGAGCACTGTCCGAACTACGGCTTTCGGGAGTCGATGCTCTCCTCGCGGGCAATCCAGGCGGCAAGCTGCGCGCGGGTTCGGTGTCCGGTCTTCGTGAGGATGCGGTCTACGTGTCCTTCTGCGGTGCGGGGCGAGATGACCAGCCGTTCCGCGATCTCCTTGTTCGTCAGTCCCTCCGCCACCAGCTTTCCCACTTCTTTCTCACGAGGTGTGAGCTTCACCTTCGCTGCAGGAGTGGCCGGCTTCGGCGGCTTGGACGTGCGCTTGTGCAACGCGAATTCGATCGACGCGAGGTGTTCGAGGCGTTCACCGGCCCGGAATTCTTTCTCGAACGCAGTGTCACCGAGCAGCTGGCGGGTGCGTTGTTCGTATCGAGTCCGCGTGCGGATCAACGTGTCGTTTCCGAAGAGTGGAGTGCTTCCCATCTCGCCGCACAGTGTGCGCCCGATACCGAGCAGGCGGGCGGATCGGACGGGGTTTGCTTCCTCGATCGCGATCCACGCGAGGATCTCGGTGCATGTACTCACGCCCAACCAGTCGCTCAATGACTGCTTCAGTTCGAGCGCTTCTTTCAACGAGTCCGAAGCTTGCGGGTACTTGCGCTGGGTCCACAGGGCAAGTCCGCGGGCCCACAGCGCCCATGACGTCGAGAAGTGCTCCTTCAGCGACTTACCTGAGGCGATGGTTTCGTCCGCCCAGGCAAGGGATTGTTCCAGGTTCCCGGACAGGCAGTGCACTAAAGCGAGCTGAGCGCCGCCCAGCAGTGTCAGGGAATTGACCTCCCCTGACTCGGCGTGAAGTGCCATGCCGGCAGTGAGGTACTCCAGTGCGACGTCGAGATTTCCGTTTCCGAGCATCTCCGCCGCGCCCCGGAACTGAACTGCAAACGCCTGGGCGGTTCGATCACCGATCGATTCCGCAACGGCGCTGCATTCCAGCAAATACTGCTTGGAGGTCGGGTTGTCGCCCTGAACCATGGCGTTCCACGCGATCACCCAGAGCGCTTTCGCCCTCTCGCTGCTCGGATCCTGGTCGGGCTCCAAGGCTCGGGTCAGCCAGTACCGCCCGTCGCGCAGGAGGCCACTCGCGTTCCAGAAGAACCACAACGCACCCGCCATCCGGAGACCGGTTCGGGCCTCCCCGGGGGTGGACAGGCAGTACTCCAGCGCCGCCCGCAGATTCGCCCGCTCGTGCCTCATACGACGGTTCCATACCAGCTGCCCTGACCCCAGTGACTGACCCTCGCTGCGTTCGGCCAAACGCAGGAAGTAGTCTCGATGATTCCTGCGCCACGCATTCGCGTCGCCGTGCTCGGCAAGTTTCTCGGCCGCGTAGTCCTTGATGCTTTCCAACAGTTTGTATCGAACGGTGGACCCGGATTGAACGGTGGAAATGACCGACTTTTCGACAAGACTGGAGATCAAGTCGAACGCGTCCGGAACGATGGTCGGATCGGTGCAGACGCTCTCCACCGCATCGAAATCGAAACCGCCCGCGAAGACGGACAGCCGCGCCCACAGGGCTTGTTCTTCCGGCGAGCACAGATCGAAGCTCCAATCGATGGCGCCACGCAGCGTTTGATGCCGTACCGGTCCGCCACGGTTTCCTCGCGTCAGAATTTCGAAGAGTGCGCCCTCGCGCGACAGGACGCGGTCGAGGGGAAGGGACCTGATCCGGACCGCTGCGAGTTCGATGGCTAGAGGGATGCCGTCCAGCCGCTGGCACAGGTGGGCAACTTCCAGGCGGCTCTCGTCGTCGAGCGTGTATCCGGGGACGACGGCTGCAGCGCGTTGCTCGAAAAGATCGACCGCCTCGGAATGAAAGCTCTTGGCGTTCTGTCCGTCGGCGAGTTGAGCTTCGTCGGGGACCGGCATGGGGGGTACCTCGAACACGGCCTCCCCCAGCACACCGAGAGGCTCCCGGCTGGTTGCCAGGATCTGCACGCGATCCGTCCCCCGAATAATCTCGGCGGCGACGCTTCCACATGCCTCGATCAAATGCTCGCAGTTGTCCAAAACGATGAGTGCATGTCTTTCACCGAGGAATTCAAACAGGTAGTGACTGCCGTCCGCACTCATTCCGTCTCGAATGTCGAGCGCCTCGGTAATCGCGCTGACGACAAGGTCTGGAGTGGAGATCGCGGCGAGATCCACAAACCAGACGCCGCCGGTGTAGATTCTGCGCACTTCCGACGCGACGCGGCATGCCAGCCGGGTTTTACCTACCCCACCAAATCCGGTGAGGGTCACTATCCGGGAATCCGACAGACGCGCCTTGATCGCGGCCACTTCTTTGCGGCGTCCGACGAAACTTGTCACTTCGTGAAAGAAGTCGTGTGCATGAGAGACGAGTTGGTGCCCCGCAGCCCTCGCGTTCTCCTCTGGTTGCACGGCTCCCGCTTCGGCGTGCAGTGCCATCTCGTCGACGGGGAAACCATGGAGGCGTTGAGATGCTCGAAGTTGCTGACCGAGTTCTGTGGCGGAGGGGCGGACCTCCGGGGTGCCGGTCATGGCACGTTCGATGATCGTGCTGACGTCCTCGGGAACACCGTGCTTGCGTGGGTCGGGACCCGACTCGGCGGCGATTCTCAGGAATTGGGCGACCACCTGCTCCCCGCTGCGGCGTTCGAAGGCGGCGTGGCCGGTCATCGCAGCGAACAGCGTGGCACCGAGGCCGTACACGTCGGCGGCAGCACTCGGGGGTTGGCCGGTCACCACCTCGGGGGCGGTGAACGCCGGCGACCCCGTCACGACGCCGGCGGTGGTTTCGAATCCGCCGGCGATGCGGGCGATGCCGAAATCCGTAAGCGCCGGCTCGCCGTAGTCGCTGACCAGGATGTTCCCGGGTTTGACGTCGCGGTGAAGGATCCCGAGGCGGTGGGCAGTCTCGAGGGCACCGGCCATCTTCACCCCGAGA
>NZ_BCWY01000182.1 GCF_001894825.1 Rhodococcus jostii NBRC 16295
CGGCCGTCGGAACCCGGGGTCGCACTGGGGTTGGAAGGTTGGGCCGCTCCGGCGCCGGGTGTGGCGGAATCCGGTTGAGACGCGGGTCCCTGGATCAGGTCTGACAACGTTGCTCCTCATTGTGGTGGGACGCGCGGTGTGGCGTCCTCTCCATGCGATCGCGGCCTTGTTAGGCCCGATCCATCTCCTTTATGAATATGGCGCGACCCTCATCTTTCCCCATTGCGGCGCAGTCGGCACACTCTGCTCGGGTTACTCTTCGGTAGCGTTTGCGCAGATCCGGGGCCGAATGTTGAATTTATCGATGTCGTCGAAAACATGGGGGAGACGAATGCGCACGTCGACGTGCCGCTGGAGGCTGGCGAGTGCCGCCGCCGCGGCGATCGTCGGTGCCGGCGTCATCGCCGGATGTGGCAGCGCGATCGAGGGGACAGCGCAGCAGAACGATTCCCAGGCCGCCGAATATGCGGCCGAGGCGACGTCGTCATCGGTGGCCGCGTCGTCCTCACAGAAGGCCGCGGCCGAGCGGGAGGAACTCGTGACGCAATGCACGATGTTCGTCACCCGTGCCGGGGAGACCATCGACACCTACAACGCGTTCATCGACGCGGCCAACGCCGACGCCGCGGACACCGGCGCCAAAGCGAGTGCCGCGGCCGTGGCGCTACGGGCAGCCGCCGAGGGGGCGAATGCCTCCATTCCGTCGCTTCCCGCCGAGCTGACCGGACTGCTGACCGACTACGTGAACAACTACCGCGATCTCGCGGCCGCCGTCGACGGCGGGCAACGCGGAGACAATCTGAACACTCTCGCAAGCCGCGGAGACGAACTCAGCGACTCGATTCGGGCAGCCTGCCCCACATCGTGACTCCCGCACCGTAGGCTCGGTCGATGACCGCGCATCACTACTTTCTGAGAAAAATTCGCGCGGTCGGCTTGCGCGAAAGCGTCCGAGCATGTTCGCTTTCACCTAATTGATCTTCATCCAGCAGGTGTTCGGGTATCCGAGCACCGTCAACAAAAGGAGGACCCCACCGTGGTCGCCGCGGCGGACGCCCAAAACTACGCTCAGAAACTCGGGATCACTGCCGACATGGCGGTACAGGAACTGGGCTGGGACGAGGACACCGACGACGACCTGCGTGCCGCGGTCGAGGACACCATCGGTGGAGAACTACTGGACGAGGATTCCGACGAGGTCATCGACGTCGTGCTGCTGTGGTGGCGCGACGAAGACGGAGACCTGGTCGACGCCCTCATGGATGCCATCGGCCCGCTGGCCGACGAGGGATTCGTGTGGGTCCTCACACCCAAGACCGGTCAGCCCGGTCACGTGGAGCCCAGCGAGATCGCCGAGTCCGCTCCTACAGCCGGTCTCACCCAGACGTCTGCGGCAAACCTCGGGGACTGGTCGGGAAGCCGTCTGGTTCAGCCGAAGTCGCGTCCCGCGAACAAGCGCTGAACCGTCACCCCTTTCCATCACACTCACCGAAGGAACACCGTCATGCCGCTCGAGGTGGGCACCACCGCCCCCGATTTCACCCTCAAGGATCAGAACAACCAGGAGGTGACGCTTTCCGACTACCGCGGAAAGAAGAACGTCCTGCTCGTGTTCTACCCCCTGGCGTTCACCGGAACGTGCCAGGGTGAGCTCTGCAAGGTTCGCGACGAGCTGCCGAAGTTCGAGAACGACGAGACCGCGATCCTGGCGCTCTCCGTCGGTGCTTCGCCGACACACAAGATCTGGTCCGCCGAGCAGGGGTACACCTTCCCGCTGCTCGCCGACTTCTGGCCGCACGGCGCCGTCGCGGAGCAGTACGGCGTCTTCAACGAGAAGCTGGGCTTCGCGAACCGCGGCACCTTCGTCATCGACAAGGAAGGCGTCATCCGGTTCGCCGAGATGAACGGACCCGGAGAGGCCCGTGACCAGGGAGCTTGGGAGAAAGCGCTTGCCACGCTAGAGTCCTGATGCGCATCCGGCGAGTTTCTCGCCGGATGTTCGGGCGTGTAGCTCAGTGGTAGAGCTCTGGTTTTACACACCAGCGGTCGGGGGTTCGAAACCCTCCGCGCCCACCGTCAGGCAAGGCCCCGATGTGCGTTCGCCCGCGCACCGGGGCTTTCTCGTCTCATTCCTCGGTGAGCTCCATGAGCTGCTCGGCGGCGGTGATGTTTCCGTTGTCGGCGAGGCGGCGGAGTTCGTCCAGGTCGCCGAGTTCGGTGGCGACTTCGATGAGTTGGTCGGCCGCATCGGAGCTTCCGTTGTCGGCGAGGCGGCGAAGCTCGGCCATGTCGCCCCGCTCGCCGGCGAGTTCGATCAGGAGGTCGATTGCCGTCGGATCGCCGTTGTCGGCCTGCTCGCGCAGGGCGGATATTTCGGATTCAGTCATGATGACCTTCCTCTGCTCGATCGATTTTCCTCGTGTGCCGATCTCGAAGCTCGTCGCGATGTGCGTGCCATTCGTCGAGCAGCGCAGGCAGTCTCTCGCTGAGGAACTCGGCCAGAGCGACCATCTCCTCGAGCGGGGCGCGGCGTTCGGGTGGAGCGTCGGCGAGCAACGCCAAGCCTTCCCGGAACAGCGCCGCATGTTCCTCGTGGAGCGCGGAATCGAAATTCTGCGGTTGTTGACTTGCCGGATCCAGACTCACGCGGTCCACCCGCTCGCCGGCCACGCGGGTCCGCCGCGCCATCCGATAGCCCTCGAGCAGTTTCACTGCGCCGGTGATGGCGCTCCGACTCGCCAGCAGTGCCTCACCCAGCTCGTCGATCGTCTGCTGCGGCGGATCGCAGACGAACAGGTATCCGAGCAGACGTCCCGCCATCGGCGGAAACCCGTACTGGCGTGCGTAGAAGCGGCCGACGTGGTCGGCGAAGATCAGCTGTGTGTCGGACGGCACGACACTAATTTAGCAGTTCTGACTGAAATAACACATATGTGTGTTATTTCAGTGCTGAGGTGAAGTGACGACAGGTTTCGTGGAGTTCACCTGTTCATAGCCCGGAGCTTCGCCGGCAGTGGCATATTCCTGACATGCCCAGGTACAAGGTGACGCTGCGCAACGGCACGTCGAGCGACAAGACCTTCGAATCCGACTTCCAGGCCGTCAACGAAACGCACCGGCCGCACACCGAATCCGGGGCGGCCATCGTGAAGATCGACCGCTACGAGGAAAATGGGGGAGTTGCGTCCGTCTGGTCCGCTCCCGCCACGTCCCGCACGTCCCGGTCGTAGCTCGTCAGCGCGTCGCGGAGCCGCGGCGATCGACCTCCGCCTCGAACTCCGCGATCCGGATCATGACGCTGCGCACCGTTTCGCTGCCGTAGTCGTTCGCGATCGACTCCCCGAGAAGTGCCCGGTGCTCGTCCAGCAGGGCGACCAGTTGGTCGTCGCCCAGCTTCCTCACGTCGCTGCTCACCATTCGATCGTCCCAGTCGCAGTCGGCGATTCCAATGCCCCACACGCCGATGCACATACGAATTTCCGACCCCAGACGCGCAGAACCCCGCCGGGCCACGTGGGTGTGTTGAGTCAGCACCGAAGATGTGAGCAGGGCGGGGCCGTGCGCCGCCCCTGAATGGGGGGGAACGAGGCGGCATTTACCATGGTAGGCGCCGGAAAGGCCGCTTGGCGAGATACTCGGCAGAAGTTCAGGAATCCGACATTCCGACCGGAACGTGTGCGCCGTGCGCAGCTGCCCGCGGATCGTGTGACGAGCACGCTATTGCGCGGGATTCGAGCGTATCGGTGCGCAATACTGCCGGTCCGGCCAGGTCTTCGCTATCGAGCGCGCGTGCCCGGACCCACGGTCTCGTACGCCTCGGCGAGAAGGTCCGTCAGGGTGCCGTCGAGCTGATCGTCGGACGTGATCGTCAAGCGGTGTGTGATCACCGTCTTGGTGGTGGGGAACGCCTCCCGCAGTTGCGGATGGTGGATGCGCCGACGCAGGTCCAGCGCGATCTCGAGCCGCGACGAATAGATGAATGCGGCGGCGAAGACGCGGGTGCGGGCCCACGCGATCTCGGTGCGGTGGACCCGCTCGTCCACCTCCCCGCACGCCAGAACGAGGTCACGGAACTGCAGCAGGCGCTCGGTGGCGTCCGGGTCCTTGCCTGCCAGGTACTCGTCGATCGCGGCACTCATGGGACGCTCCTTTACATCGACTGCAACGTTAGTTGATACAAATAGCGGCGTGCATCGAACCTCCCGTCCCGGAACCGCCCGCGCGGCCGGCCTGCTCCTCGGCTTCGCCGCCGACCGTGTGTTCGCCGACCCGGCCCGGTGGCATCCGGTGTCCGGATTCGGCCGCACGGCAATGGCATTGGAGAAGGTCACGTACCGCGACTCTCGGTTGTCGGGGGTACTGCACGTCGCGGTCCTCGTCGGCGGCGCGGCGGGTGTGGGAATCGCCGCCTCACGGGTGGCGCGGCGCGGGGGATGGGCCGGCGAGGCAGCCGGTACGGCCGTCGCGGCATGGGCCGTGCTCGGTGGAACGTCGCTGGGCCGGACCGGGTCGGCCATGGCCGCGCACCTCGACACCGACGACCTCGCGGCGGCGCGCGCCCTGCTGCCGTCCCTGTGCGGCCGGGATCCCAGCGTGCTCGGTGTCGACGGGCTCACGCGGGCGACGCTGGAGTCGGTGGCCGAGAACACGTCCGACTCGGCCGTCGGGGCGTTCGTGTGGGGCGCGGTCGCGGGCATCCCCGGACTGTTCGTCTACCGGGCGTCCAACACACTCGACGCGATGGTCGGCTACCGCTCGCCGAAGTACCGCAACTTCGGCTGGGCCGCGGCGCGGTGGGACGACGCTCTCAACCTGCTGCCCGCCCGCCTGACCGGCGCACTGTCCGTGGCCGCCGCGCCGACGGTTGGCGGGTCGCCGCGGGAGGCGTGGCAGGCGTGGCG
>NZ_BCWY01000183.1 GCF_001894825.1 Rhodococcus jostii NBRC 16295
GACACCCGCGGCCTCGGTGCCGGGAGCGACGGCGCCGGGCGCGGCCGCCTCGGCGGGGACACCGGACGTCGATGCCGCGCCCGGCGACGCGCTCGACGACTGCGAGGTGGTGGAACCCGAGCTGGACGCCGGTGCGACGTCGAAGACGGTGCCGAGCGACAGCCCGCCGGCGGCGAGCAGGGCGATGGCCGCGGCGGAGGCGGTGATGATCCCGGCCTTCTTCTTGCGGGACATCCCGGTGGGGACGGGTTCGGAGAGGGTCGGTGCTTGTGTGCGGGCGGCGAAGACGACGGTCTCGGCATCCGGCTCGACGTCGGGGGTGACGGCGGGCGCGGCTGTGGCCGGCGCCGCGGCGGGTACGACCACCGGCATGCGGGCGATCGTCGGGGCCGCGGCACGTCCCGCGTCGTGGTCGGCGGCGATCAGGGCTGCACCCAGGGCCGCGGTTTGTCCCGGACGTTCGGCCGCGACGACGGGAACCCGCAGTTCCGCCGACAGGAGTTCGGCGACCAGCGGGATCGAGGCGCTTCCGCCGGTGAGCACCACCTGGGTGATGTCGCTGGATTCGAGGCCGGCCGCGTGGATGGTCTCGCGGACCAGCGTCACCGAGTCCTGCAGCGGTTCGCGGATGAGGTCTTCGAGTTCCGAGCGCACCAGCCGCACGTCGGTGGAGATGCCGGGCAGTGCGATGGCGATGGTGGCTTCGGTGTCGGACGACAGCGCTTCCTTCGCCGCGGTGCAGCGGGTCCGCAGCCGGGTCAGCGCGGCGACGGTGTCGGGGGCGAACGGGTCGACGTCGCCGAACTCCTCGGCGACGTTGCCGAGGACGTACTGCATGGTGGCGTGGTCGAAGTGGGCGCCACCGAAGTCCTCGGACCGCACCGGCTTGCCGAGGACACCGGTCTCGGTGCCGTGGGCGTCCGAGCGGAACAGGGTGATGTCGAGGGAGGTGCCGCCGAGGTCGTAGATGACGGTCAGCGCGTCGCCGAGGGTGCCGCGGGTCCGTTCCAGCCACGTCATCACCGCCTGCGCCTCCGACACGAGGGTGGCGTCCGCGACGCCGGCCTGCTCGAGCGCGGTGGCGAGGACCCCGACCGTGTACGGCGGCCAGACGGTGGGGTGAGTGACGACGGTGGTCGGGAGGCCGTGCCTGCCCGACGCCGCTTCGTGCACGATGCAGCTCACGGCCGTGGCCACCAGGTCTTCACCGGAGTACGTCGAACCGTCGTCGGTGAGGATTCCGACCGGGTCGCCGACGCGGTTCGCGAAATCGGACACCGTTACCGCATCCGGTTCCTCGGCGTGGTCGCCGAGAAGGGGCGCACGATCGGGGGAGAGGTGGAGAACACTCGCGCGGGACAGCACGGTGAGGTCGGTGGCATCCGTCACGCCGGTCCCGTCCGTGTCGACGGCGGCCACCGTATTGACCGATCCGACACCGATGCCGAGCGCTGCAGCCATGTTCCACTCCTGTGGTCCGGGCGGGCGTCACGCCGCCGCCTGTGTCAGACGGACGATGCCGCCGTCGTGTGTGACGGCATCGCCGTCGGGTCACTCGAATTGTCGCGTGCGGTGGCCGTTTCGTTACGCCGATGCGCAGGTCGGCGGCAGTTACGGGGCCGATCCCCTAATGGCCCCCCATCCCCTAACGGTGGGGGCTCGATCCCCGATGGGAGATCCCCGATACCGGGGTCCCCGAGTAGGGGGCGCCGCCCCGTTGGGAAGGGGGCCGCCGATCCATAACGTGTATTTCACTCGCCGTCACAGCCGATGTGGTGGCCACCCGAACTCCCCGAACCTCGACTACAGGAGAGCTGCCATGGCTACCAACGCCGTCCTCGACTTCATCCTCGGCCTTCTTCGCGACGAGCAGGCTGCGGCTGCCTACTGCGCCAACCCGACCGACGCGCTGTGCGCAGCCGGCCTGCAGGGTGTGAGCCACGCGGACATCGTCGCCGTCGCTCCCCTGGTCGCGGAGTCGGGACTGTTCGCCGGCGGCGGGGCCGATCTGGCCGCGATCGTCAACGCCGGTGCGGATGTCGCCGGTGACGTCGCGGGCGGTATCGGAGCGGGTGTCGGTGGCGGCCTGGGCGCCGGTCTCGGTCTCGGCGGCGGTCTCGGCGGCGCCGTCGGTATCGGCGCGGGCGCCGGTCTCGGTCTCGGTGCCGGCCTGGGTGGCGACTTCGACTTCGCCGCGGAACTGGCAGCCGGCCTGAGCGCGGCGCTCGGTGCCGCTCTGGAGATCGGCGGCGAGATCGGCGCGGAGTTGGGTGCGGCTCTGGGTGCGGCCCTCGACGCGGCCCTTTCCCTCACCGGTGGTCTCGACCTCGGCGGCGCACTCGACATCGGCGCCGCGATCAGCGGTGCCCTCGGCGGGGTCCTCGGTCTGGGCGCCGACGTGACCGCGCAGCTCGCCACCACCCTCACCGCGGCGATCACCGCCCTGCCGGTGCTCGACGTGGCCGGTGGTCTCACCGGGATCCTCGCGCCGGCACTGTCGATCGGCGGCGACCTGGGCGCCGAGCTGGGTGCGGCTCTCGGTGCCGCCCTCGGCAGCGTCGTAGACCTCGGTGGCAGTGTGGACGGCGACATCCTCGCCGGACTCGGTGGCGGCCTGGATCTGGGCGGCGCGCTCGGAACGACCCTCGGCAGCGTGCTCGGCGTGGACGCCGGTCTCGGTGGCGCGCTGGGTGGTGCGCTCGACGCGGCGATCGGCGCGGGCGGCGGATTGGGCGCCACCCTCGAAGGCCTGCTCGGCGGGGAACTGCTCGGTGACGTCGCCGGTTCGCTCGGTGGGGTGCTCGGCACCGATCTCGGCGCGGTCCTCGGGGGCGCCCTCGGTGGTGTCCTCGGTGCGGGCGGCGACCTGAGCGCCGACCTCGGTGGCGCGCTCGGCGCGACCCTCGGTTCGATCGCCGATCTGGGCGGTGGACTGGACCTCGACGCGATCCTCGGTGCGGGCGGCAGCCTCGGCGGTGCGCTGAGCGGACTGCTCGGCGGCGAACTCGGAGTCGGTGGCGACCTCACGGCCGGTCTGGGGACCGCGCTGGACGCCGTGCTCGGTGCCGGCGGCGGACTCGACCTCGGCGCGGTTCTCGGTGCCGACGGTGACCTCGGTGGCGCGTTGAGCGGCATCCTCGGTGGTGTCCTCGGTGCGGGCGGCGACGTCAGCGGCGATCTCGGTGGAGCGCTGGGTGGTCTGCTCGGTGGCGCCCTGGATCTGGACGGCGGCCTGGGCGGCGCCCTGTCCGGCGCGCTCGACAGCGGACTGGGACTGGACGCCGCACTCGGCACCGTCCTCGGCGGCGCACTCGGCCTGGACGGTGGCCTGGCCACCGAACTGGGCACCACCCTCGACGCCGTGCTCGGCGCCGGCGGCGTGACGGACATCGACCTCGGCGGGCTGCTGGGCGGCGGGCTGGACCTCGGCGCCGGCCTCGGGCTGGGCGGCGACCTGGGTCTCGGCGGCGAACTGACGTCGGAGCTGACGACGGCGCTGAGCGGAGCCCTCGGACTGGGCGGCGAAGCCGGAGCGAACCTCGGAACTGTCCTGGGCGGCGCTCTGGAGAGCGGGCTCGGGCTGGCCGGTGTCCTCGACACCGGTGCCGACCTGGGCACCACGATCAGCGGCGCGCTCGGCGGAGTGCTCGGAGTCGACGGTGACGCCACCGCCGGTCTGGGTGCGGCGCTCGACGCCGTGCTCGGCGCGGACGGCGGGATCGACCTCGGCGGCGCGACCGACCTCGGTGGCCTGCTGGGCGGGGCGTTCGGTGCCGGAGGCGCCGCGGGCGCCGACCTCGGCGCGGCGCTCGGCGGAGTGCTCGGCGGTGCGCTGGAAACCGGCGGCGCCCTCGACCTCGACAGTGTTCTCGGCGCGGAGGGAAGCATCGGCAGCACCCTGGGCACCGCTCTCGGCGGCGTCCTCGGAGCCGACGGCGACCTCAGCGCGACCCTCGGTTCCGCGCTGGAGACTGCCCTGGAAGCGGGTGGTGGACTCGATCTCGACTCCGCTCTGGACGCCGACCTGGGCCTCGACGCCGCAGCCGGTGTGGGCGGCGCCCTGGACGGTGCGCTCGACGCGGGCACCGGACTCGCCGGTGGCCTGACGGGCGGCCTCGACGGCGCCCTGGGTGGACTGCTCGACGCCGGCAGTGAGCTGACGGGCAACGTGGGCGGCGCGGTCGGCGGCGGTGTCGCAGGTGGCGCCGACGCGGCGGCCGGCATCGGTGCCGGTGTCGCGGCGGGTGTCGGTGCGGTTGCCGACGCCGGTGCAGATCTGGGCGGCAGCCTCGGAACCAACCTGGTGGGCGGACTGGACACGGCGGGTGGCCTCGGCGCCGGTCTGACCAGCGGCCTCACCGGCGGGCTCGGTGGGATCTTCGAGACCGGTGCGGGCCTCGGCTCGGCCGTCACGGGCAGCGTCGGCGGTGCCGTCGACGCGGTGGGCGAGGCCGGCGCCTCGGTCGGCGCGGTCGCTGAT
This sequence comes from Rhodococcus jostii NBRC 16295, assembly GCF_001894825.1. Classification (GTDB taxonomy): domain Bacteria; phylum Actinomycetota; class Actinomycetes; order Mycobacteriales; family Mycobacteriaceae; genus Rhodococcus_F; species Rhodococcus_F jostii. The sequence goes on from NZ_BCWY01000183.1 coordinate 4,481, forward strand.
GCCGGTGCGAGCGTGGACGCGAACCTCGGTGGCGCTCTGGACACGGCCGCCAACCTGGGCGGCACCGTCGGTGGCGCTCTGGACGCGGCCGCGAACGTCGGCGGCAGCCTCGGCGGCACGGTGGATGCCGCGGCCGGAATCGGCGGCGACGTCGCCGGTGGAATCGAGGGCAGCGTGGACAGCGCCGTCGACGCCACCGCCGGTCTGACGGGTGGCCTGGACGCCACCACCGACGCGGTCACCGACCTCGGCGCCGGACTGTCCGGTGGCGTGGGTGGCCTCGGATCGCTCGGCACCTCCGTCGGAGGCGCCCTCGACGGTGCGGTCGGCGGCGCG
>NZ_BCWY01000184.1 GCF_001894825.1 Rhodococcus jostii NBRC 16295
GTTGATGGCAGGCCAGCGGAAAAGCCCCTGCCCCATCCGCCCACTCCTTCAACATTCACCGGAACATTCCTACACAGAAGGGCATACTTCTACCTGTATGCGCGAACTGCTTCCAACCCCCATGGCCGCGTGCGGAGTTGCTACCGCAGGGTTTGTCACCCGGTCTGGCGCGAAGCCCGCTGTTCAGGCGGCGTGGATGTATCCGATCAGGATGCGCTCGACCGGTGAACTCGTCCGAACCTCGTGGAATGGCAGTGGTGGTGCCGTTGATCGGTACCGGCGTCCGGTAGGGATGTAGATCTCGATTTTGTGCAGTCCGCTTAGTCGACACTGCGGGACGTCGGCAATACCTAACCTAACCGGCACCCACCAGGCGCATGGCGAGGTCGGAGTAGAGGTTCGCGACGGCCTCCGGTTCGGTGTATGCGCCGGCCGGGAACCAGCGGCAGATGTCGACGCACAGTGACATAAGCGCGAGGGTGACGCCTTCGCCGTCGGGCACCGTGAATTCGCCCGATGCGGCCCCGGCGTCGACGACGGCACGGACGATGTGGGTGATGTCGCGGCGCAATTTGACCACGTCGCGGTAGTGCTCGGGCGTGAGGGCGTTGAGTTCGTACTGCACGACGCGAGCCTGTGCGTGGTGGGTGGCCTGCCAGCTCGCGAATGCGCCGATCAGCGCTTGCAGTCTCGTCGAGGGTGCCTCGTCGGGGAGGTCTGCACTTACGACAACGTCGAGCGCCGCGGTGTGGCCTTCGTAACTGATCGCGAAGAGCAGCTCTTCCTTGGATCGGTAGTGCGGGTACATCGCGGCGGGGCTCATGTCGAGGCGGGCGGCGATCTCGCGGGTGGTGGTGCCGCCGTAACCGCTGGTCGCGAACGCGTCGACGGCTGCGGCTCGGATGCGGGCGGCAGCCTTGGACGGGCTGATCACCTGGCTGGGTGATTCGCTCATGTCTTTCTCCATCCTCGGCTGCGCGGCTGTTGACAATACCGCGCCGCACCATCAGTATAAGCAAGCGCTTAGAAAATAAGCACACGCTTACATGCCCGAAGCGTGAACCAGTCAAAGCTCGACATCCAGAAGGAGCGGTCATGCGACGCACCCTGTACGGCCCCGATCACGAGGCATTCCGCGAATCGGCCCGGGAGTTCGTGAACCGCAACCTCCTGCCGGTGGCCGACAAGCTCATCGCGCAGCGCTTCATCGACCGGGAGATCTGGCTCGAGGCCGGTCGCAACGGATTCCTGGGACTCGAGGTTCCCGAGGCGTACGGCGGAAGCGAGGCCGGTGACTACCGGTTCAATGCAGTTCTCGCCGAGGAACTTTCGCGGGCGAGTGCCGCCGTGTCGTCGAGCTTCGGCATCCACGCCGACGTCGTCGCTCCGTACCTCGTGCAGCTCACGACCGAGGAGCAGAAGCAGCGGTGGCTGCCCAAGTTCTGCACCGGCGAACTGCTCACCGCGATCGGCATGACCGAGCCCTCCGGCGGTTCCGACCTCGCCTCGCTCAAGACCACCGCGGTCAAGGACGGCGACGACTGGATCATCAACGGTTCCAAGACGTTCATCACCAACGGCTACAACGCCGACCTGGTGATCGTCGCGGCGCGCACCAGCCTCGAGAAGAAGTCCAAGGGCATCACCCTGTTCGCCGTCGAGACGGGCATGGAGGGCTTCGAGCGCGGACGCAAGCTCGACAAGGTCGGCCAGCACGAGTCCGACACCGCCGAGCTGTTCTTCGAGAACGTGCGCGTGCCGTCGACGAACATCATCGGCGAGATCGACCGCGGCTTCATCCACATGATGGAGATGCTGCCGCAGGAGCGTGTCGGCGCCGCCGTCTCGAACATCGCGCACGCTGCGCCGATCCTCGAGGAGACGATCCAGTACGCGAAGGACCGCAAGGCATTCGGGCAGCCCATCGGCTCGCTGCAGTGGAACAAGTTCCTGCTCGCCGACCTCGTCACCCGCGTGGAGGTCACCCAGGCGTACGTCGACAACTGCGTCGCCGCCCACGCCGACGGCGAGCTCACGGCAGTGGACGCCGCCAAGGCCAAGTGGTGGACCGCTCAGGTGCAGAACGAGGTCCTCGACCACTGCGTGCAGCTGCACGGCGGCTATGGCTTCATGACCGAGTACCGTGCTGCCCGTGCGTGGATGGATGCGCGTGTCACCAAGATCTGGGCCGGTTCCAACGAGATCATGAAGGAACTGATCGGCCGCGACCTCGGCCTCTGAGCTCGTACCCCGTAGCCCGACGACAAAGGAGTCGCTTCGTATGTCCGTTCTCGACAAGTTCAGCTTGACCGACCGGGTGGTCGTCGTGACCGGTGCGTCGTCGGGCCTCGGGGTTGCGTTCGCGCAGGCAGCGGCGGAAGCCGGCGCCGACGTGGTGCTGGCCGCACGCCGCACCGACCGTCTCGAGAAGACCGCGGAGCTGGTGCGGGCCGCGGGACGTCAGGCGCTGTGCGTCGCGACGGACATCGCCGACCCGGCTCAGGCGCAGAACATGATCGACGCGGCCATGGAGAAGTTCGGCCGGGTGGACGTGCTCGTCAACAACGCCGGCGTCGGTACGGCCGTCCCCGCGACGCGGGAGACGCCGGAGCAGTTCCGGCAGGTCGTCGACATCAATCTGAACGGTTCGTACTGGGCGGCGCAGGCGGCAGGCAAGGTCATGAAGCCGGGCAGCGCGATCGTGAACATCGCGAGCGTGCTCGGCATCACCACCGCGGGACTTCCGCAGGCCGCGTACGCCGCGAGCAAGGCCGGCGTGATCGGTCTGACCCGCGACCTGGCGCAGCAGTGGGGTGCCCGCAAGGGCATCCGGGTGAATGCGATCGCTCCCGGCTTCTTCGAGTCGGAGATGACGGATCAGTACCAGGACGGGTATCTCGAATCGATGAAGTCGCGTCTGGTTCTCGGCCGCCTCGGGGACCCTGAGGAGCTGGCCGCGACCGTGGTCTGGCTCGCGTCGGACGCCGCCGCGTACGTGACGGGGCAGACGATCGCGGTGGACGGTGGCATCACCATCACCTGAGCGTCGGGTTGGGCGGGGCTGCGGTGCTGGCGTATAAGTAGGAAATGACCACGCGCACCGTCCATGAAGAGTGGGACGATCAGCCCGCCCCGTCGATGGCGGCCACCGATCTGTTGCGGGAGCCGCCGGCGACCCCTCGCGGTGCACGGACGCGCGCGGCGTTGGTGGCGGCTGCGCGGACGGTATTCGAGCGGTCCGGGTACCTCGATGCCCGGCTCACCGACATCACCAAGGAAGCCAACTGCTCGACGGGGTCGTTCTACACCTACTTCGACAACAAGGAGCAGGTGTTCGCCGCCGTCCTCGAGGTGGCGCAGGAAGACATGATGCACCCAGGCATGAAGCGGGTGCAGGACACCGACGACCCCTATGCGGTTCTGGAGGCGAGCAACCGCGCCTACCTGGAGGCGTACCGGCGCAACGCCAAGCTGATGGGCCTGCTCGAGCAGGTGGCACACATCGACCCGGCATTCGCGGACCTGCGCCGTCAGCGGGCCGACGCGTTCATCGCGCGCAATGCGCGGGGCATCGCGGAGCTGCAGGCGCGGGGCATCGCCGACAGGGAGCTGGACCCGATGCTGGCGTCGCGCGCGCTGTCGGGGATGGTCAGCCGGCTCGCGTACAACGTATTCGTGGCCAACACGAACGGGGACGACGGCACTCCCGTCGACTTCGACGACGTCGTGTTCACGACGACGCGTATCTGGGCGAACGGGCTGCGATTCCCCGAGCGGGGCTGAGCTCTACCCGGTAGCGGGAGCGCGGGACGCCCAGGTCCATCAAACTGAATCCGACACCGGATTCAGGTGATTTCTGTGGAAGACTGGGGTCACGTCCGTGTCCCCGCGAGGGAGGAATCTCGTGCACGTTGCTCAGAAGGTCGCCATCGTCACTGGTGGTGGGGGCGGAATAGGCAGTGCTCTCGCGCGGAAACTCGCCGCGGCCGGCGCGAAGGTCGTCGTCACCGACCTCGACGCCACCGGGTTGGACGAGATCGTCCGGGGCGATGCCGACCATCCCGGCGCCGCGCTGGCGGTGCAGGCCGACGTTTCCGACGACGCACAGATCGCGTCGGTCATCGAGACGGCGGAGAAGGCTTTCGGGCCCGTCGACCTCTACTTCGCCAACGCGGGTGTCGCGGCGGGCGACGAACTCGAATCCGACGACGCCGTGTGGGACCTCGCTCTCGACGTGAACGTCCGTGCACACATCCGGGCGGCACGCCGCCTGATTCCCGGATGGATCGAGCGTGGGGAGGGGTACTTCGTCAGCACGGCCTCGGCCGCCGGCCTGCTCACCCAGATCGGCTCCGCTCCCTACTCGGTGACCAAGCATGCCGCCGTCGGATTCGCCGAATGGCTGTCCGTCACCTACGGCGACAAGGGTGTCCGGGTCAGCTGCCTGTGCCCCATGGGCGTCAACACCAAATTGCTGACCGACGACGCCGCCCTGTCGGCGACCGCGGCACGTGCCGTCACCACCGCGGGTTCGGTGCTCGAACCCTCCGAGGTGGCCGAATGCGTACTCGCCGCAATGGAAGCCGAGCAATTCCTGATCCTTCCGCATCCCGAAGTGCTGGAGATGTACCGGCACAAGGGCGCCGACTACGACCGATGGATCCGGGGAATGCGCCGCTACCAGGCCTCGCTCCTCGCCCAGCCGTCCTGACCCCAACTGCACGAGGAGTTCGAATGTCTCTGTTCGACGTATCCGATCGCGCACGGCAGTA
>NZ_BCWY01000185.1 GCF_001894825.1 Rhodococcus jostii NBRC 16295
GGCGGTGGATGAGGTCGGTGAGGGCGTGGTGGAGGGCGGTGGTGTCGAGGTGTCCGGTGAGGTGGAGGGTGAGGGGGATGTTGTAGGTGGGGGTGGTGGTGTCGTATTGGTTGAGGAACCAGATGCGTTGTTGGGCGGGGGATAACGGCGCGAACTCCGGATCCCTCGCGGCGGCGGTCAGCGGGGGACGCGGTTCCGATCCGGTGTCGTCGCGGATCAGTCGCGCCAGAGCGCGCGGCGTCGGGGCGTCGAACAGGCTGCGCACCGCGAGGTCCGTGTGCAGGGTCGCGTTCACGCGGGCGACGGCCCGGGTTGCCGTCAGCGAGTGTCCACCTGCCGCGAAGAAGTCGTCGTCCACTCCCAGACTCGACAGGTCGAGTGTCGCGGCGAGGGTGTCCGCGACTGTCTGTTCGAGTGGGGTGGCCGCCGACGGCTGCACGGGGCGCGGGGTGGATCGGAGGGTGCGGAGTGCGTCGCGGTCGAGCTTTCCCGACGGCGTCCGCGGAATGACGTCGATCGGGACGACTGCGGACGGAACGAGCTGTGCGGGTAGCCGGCTCGCCAGGTAGTCGCGGAGTTCGCGGGATCCGGCCTCGCCGGTCGTCGTCACGTACGAGACCAGTGTCGCGTCCGGGCCGTCCGCCGAGGAGAGCGTCGCGCAGAACGTGACCGCCGGATGGCCGGACAGCACCGCGTCGATCTCCCCGAGTTCGATCCGGTGGCCACGGACCTTCACCTGGGAGTCGCTGCGCCCCAGGTATTCGAGGACCGCGGACCCCGCGTGCCTGGTGGTCCAGCGGACGACATCACCGCTGCGGTACATGCGACCGCCCGGCGGGCCGAACGGATCGGCCACGAAACGGGCAGCGGTGAGTGCGGGCTTGCCGTGGTATCCGCGGGCGATCGCGTCGCCCGTGATGTACAACTCGCCCCGGGCCCGGAGCGGGACCGGTTGCAGCCGGGGGTCGAGCACGACCTCGGTGACACCGCGGATCGGGCCGCCGATCACATTCGCACCGCGGGCAGCCGGAGCATCCGAGACATCTGCGACCACGGTACTTTCCGTCGGTCCGTACGCGTTGATCAGCCGACAGTGCGGCGACCACCGGCGGATCACTTCGGGCGTGTACTTCTCGCCGCCCGTGACGACGCAGTCGAGGTCGTTCAGGCCCCGGGGATCCAGGTCGGCCAGCGTCGTGGGAGTGAGGAAGGCATGGGTCACCCGGCTGTCGCCGAGATGCCGTCGCAGTTCCTCCCCGCCGTAGATCGTGGCGGGCACGATCACCGCCGTGGCTCCCGCGGACCACGTGAGCAGATACTCGAGGATGGACGCGTCGAAGCTGGGCGAGGCGAAGTGCGCCACCCGGGAGGCGGCGGTCACGCCCGTGTGATCGCGCAATGTGGTTGCGAGAGAGTTCAATCCACGATGACCAACCGCGACACCCTTAGGGAGGCCGGTGGACCCGGACGTATAGATGAGGTACGCCGCATTGTCGAGGCGCGTCGTGTGCGTCGTGCGAGCCCCCGAATCATGGGTGCATGGTGACCGGGCGGCACTCGTGTCCTCGAGCTCGATCCACGTGACGGTGTCCGGCAGCGCGTCGCGACGACTGCTCGTGGTGAGCCCGACACGGACTCCGGAATCGGTGAGCATGTGCTGGATGCGGGTCTGCGGATACGTCGGGTCGACGGGCACGAACGCCGCGCCGGTTCCGGCGACGGCCCACACCGCGAGCACCGACTCGAGGGACCGGGGTATCGCGACGGCCACCACACTTTCCGGACCCACGCCCGTCTCGACGAGGCGGTCCGCGACGAGGGACGCGCGGGCCTCGAGTTCGACGTACGTCAGTCTGCGATCCCCGTCGACGACAGCGACGGCATCCGGGGCCCGGGCGACGGCGTCGGCAAGAATCTTCTGCAATGTCCGGGGCTCGTCGGCCACCTCGCCGCACACCGGCACCAGTGCGCGCTGCTCGTCGGCATCGAGGATCGACACACGTGAAACGGGCTGGGATGCATCCTTACCCATGGCGACCAGAACCCGGGTGACCTGGCCGAGGATCGCGTCGACGGCGGGGGCGTCGAAGACGTCGCACTGGTAGATGCCGCGCAACCACAGCCTCTCGTCGGTGGTGGTGGCGAGGGCGAGGGCGAGGGGGTAGTGGGTGGCGTCGGTGGCGGAGGTGGTGGTGATGGTGAGGTCGGTGGGTGAGGGGTTGGTGTGGTGGGGGTAGTTCTCGTGGACGGTGAGGGTGTCGAAGGTGGTGGCGTGGGGGTGGGGATGTGGGTGAGGGGGAGGTGGTGGTGGTCGAGGAGTTGGGTGTGGGTGGTGTGGGTGTGGTGGAGGAGGGTGGTGAGGGTGTCGGTGGGGTGGAGGGTGATGCGGACGGGGATGGTGTTGATGAAGAGTCCGATCATGTTTTCGATGTGGGGGATGTGGGGTGGGCGTCCGGAGACGGTGGTGCCGAAGGTGATGTCGGTGGTGCCGGTGTGGGTGGCGAGGACGAGGGCCCAGGCGGTGTTGATGATGGTGTGGAGGGTGAGGTTGTGGGTGCGGGCGAGCGTCCGCAACGCCTCCGTCTGCTCGGCCGTCAATGACGCCACGCGCTCCGAGCACGGTCCGGGTTCCCGGTGCGGATCCAGGCCGGGGACGAGTCGCGTCGGTTCCTCGACACCGTCGAGCGCCTGGTTCCATGCGGCGACAGATGCCGAGATGTCGCGCGTGCCGAGCCATTCGAGGAAATCGCGGTAAGGCCGCACAGGCGGAAGTGCGCCGGGGTCGGCGTGGTGCTCGTAGAGGTGGAGGAGTTCGTGCAGGAGTAGCGGAGTGGACCAGCCGTCGAGTATCAGGTGGTGGTTGGTGAGCGCGAGGTGGTGGTCATCGGGTCCGGTCGTGACGAGGGTGAATCGCAGGAGAGGCGGCTCGGCCGGGTCGAACGGTGCGGCACGGTCCGCGGCCAGGACGTTGTCGAGCACTGCGGCGGGATGGTGTGCGGTGGTGACGTCGTGGTGGGCCCACGCGAGGGCAGCGGTCGTGACGACTTGTACCGGTGTGCCGTCGGCCGTGTGGGTGAATGCGGCACCCAGGTTCGGGTGGCGGCCGAGCAGGGTGTGTGCGGCGTCGCGGAGGCGATCGGCGTCGAGGGGGCCGCTGATGTCGAGCACGAGTTGGACCAGGTAGGCGTCTGCGGCGGGGTCGCCCAGTTCGGCGTGGAACAGCAGACCGGCCTGCAGTGGAGTGAGGGGCCAGACGTCGGTGAGGGTGGGGTAGTCGTGGTGGAGTGCGTCGAGGGTGGGTTGGTCGAGGTGGACGAGGTCGAGGTCGCTGGGGGTGAGGTGGCCGGCTCCGGGTCGGCTGGTGTGGTCGGCGATGGCGGTGAGGGCGCTCGTCCAGAGGTCGGTGAGTTCGGTGACGTCGGCCGCCGACAGCACACCGGTGACGTAGGACCACGTCGCGGTGAGGTGTTCCGTGCCCCCGACGACGACGGTGGCGGCATCGATTCCCAGAACCGCCGGCGCGGCCAGGTTCGACGGCGGACGACCGAGATCGACACCCTCCACCGGGATCCACCCCGTGTCCGGTGTCGCCGCCGGGTAGTCGAACCGGCCGAGGTAGTTGAGGGTGGTTTGGGGTTGGGGGAGGTTGCGGATTTGTGTTGCGGTGTGGGGGTTGAGGTAGCGGAGGGGGCCGTATCCGGTGCCGTGGTCGGGGGTGGTGCGGAGTTGTTCTTTGATGGTGGTGAGGGCGTGTCCGGTGGCGGGTCCGCCGGTGAGTGCGTTGGGGAGGTCGATGTCGGTGAGGTCGAGGAGTGCGGGGTGGATGGTGGTGAACCAGCCGACGGTTCGGGTGAGGTCGGCTGTGGGGATGTGGGGGTTGTTGCGGCCGTGTCCTTCGATGGTGACGAGCAGTGTGTGGGTGGGGGTGTGGTGTCGGTGGCGCCAGGTGGTGACGGCGAGGGCGAGTGCTGTGAGGAGGGCGTCTTCGATGGTGCAGTGGTAGGTGGGGTCGAGGGTGGTGAGGAGGGTGTGGGTGGTGTGGGGTGGGAGTTCGATGGTGGTGTGGTGGGTGGTGTTTTCGGTGTCGTGGGTGGGGTCGAGGGGCCTGGTGCCGAGTGGGGGGTCGGGGGTGGTGAGGGTGGTGTGCCAGTGGGGGAGTTCGTGGGTGTGGTGTGTGGTGGTGTGGGTGAGGGCGTGGGTGTAGGTGCGGGCGCTGGTGGTGGTGGGTGGGAGTGTGGGGGTGGTGCCGGTGGTGTGGGCGTGGTGGGCGGCGGCGAGGTCGGGGATGAGGATGCGCCAGGAGACGCCGTCGATGGCGAGGTGGTGGATGGTGATGAGGAGGTGTCCGGGTTGGGTGCCGGGGTCGAGCCAGACGAATTGGGCCATGATGCCGTTTTCGGGATCGAGGCGGTGTGCGGCGGCGTCGAGTTGCGTGCGTGCCATCGCGGCGAGGTCGTTGTCCGAGTGCGTCTCGACCGCGACGTGGGTGATGAGGGGTGCGGCCGGTACTGTTGCGGTGGGTGGGATTTCGAGGACGGTGTCGTCGTCTGTGTCTCCGCGGTGGAGTCGGGCGCGGAGCATGTCGTGGTGGTCGAGCACTGTTTGTACGGTGGCGGTGAGGGTGTCCGTGGTGAGTTCAGGTGGTGCGGTGAGCAGGACTGCCTGGCAG
>NZ_BCWY01000186.1 GCF_001894825.1 Rhodococcus jostii NBRC 16295
CCTGGTAGAAGACAGTTTTGCGAAGTGTCGAGCGACACAAACTGGGGCTTGTTGTGATGTGCTTCACTCCATAGTATGAAGATATCTCTTGCTCGTCAATTGTTTCGACGTGAAATGTTTTCCAGCTATAGTATCGACGACGAAAGGACCTGGTGACATGACCAGTTCTCACCCAACATTGACGATCCAGAGGGCATACGCGGTCGCCCGCGAAGCATTCGAGCCCGGTGGCGCCGACCTCGTCGGCGTCGAAATTGAGTGGCCAGTGCACAAGCGAGGCAGCCTCTCACGCCCCGAACCGGCCGACTTCCTGCCGGTCATGAACCGTCCTCTGCCGAACAGCAGCCACATCACGATCGAGCCCGGGGGGCAGGTCGAACTGTCTGGTCCGCCGCTCGAATCGGGGCCGGCCACGCTAAGCGCAATCAACGAAGACGCCGTGATTCTCCACCATCGGCTACGAGCGCATGGGTTGATTCCGACCGACCTCGCAGTGGACGACCGCCGTCCCCCGCACCGGATCCTGGACCTGCCCCGGTATCGGGCGATGGAGAGCTTCTACGCGCACCGCGGCCGGGAAGGAACATGGATGATGACGAACACCGCATCGGTGCAGATCAACATCAGCCACCATCCCGACGGCAGGAACCTGCGCTGGGTACTGGCGAACAAGATGGGCCCGGTCCTCGTCGCGGCCTTCGCGAATTCTCCCGGGATCGGCCCCGATGGGCAGCGTTGGCAATCGGTACGGCAGGCGATCTGGAATGGGATCGACCCCGGGCGAACGGCACCGGTCCCGGTGAGTGATCAACCCGGAACGGATTGGGCGCAATATGCTCTCGCGGCAGATGTGTTCTTCATCCGCGGCGGCGATCTGGGCACGAGCGTTCCGCCCGGGTTGACGTTCGCCGACTGGATGACAACAGGGCACCCGGCAGGCTGGCCGACCGAGGACGATCTGCGCTACCACCTGACCACACTGTTTCCGCCGATCCGGCCTCGCGGCTGGCTAGAGTTCCGGATGATCGATGCGTTGGAGCCGGATTGCCGCTCCGCCGCGGTCCTCGTCGCCTCGACCGCAATGGAAGACCGAGTTGCCGCGGAACTGATCGACCTGCTCCCGGATACGCAGGACCTCTGGGTGACGGCCGCGCGTGACGGACTCAACGACCCGGTACTCCGGGACGCCGCACAGCTTCTGCTCGGCGTGGTCGAGCTGCACCTGCGCCGGCACCCGACCCATTCGTCCGCTGCGGGAACGGTTGCGACCTACATCGATCGCTACACCAAGCACGGACTGGCCCCCGCGCACGTGCACGGGGACATCGAAACCGACGCGTTCGCACGGCTCGACGCTGAGGTCGTGGCGGCACCGTGACCGATACCTGACTCGCCAGGCCGGTGCAGCCCGGACACCATTGAGACTCCGCAAGCGCCCACCCTCACCCGGACTCCCACACTCGTCGACCGGATCGCAGAGAACTACCTGATCGCGTGCTGCGAATTGGACCTGGTGGAGGCGACCCGCATCGGGGTACACGGCTTCGACGACCAGGTGACCGACTATTCACCGCCCGTCGCTTTCGACGGCCTGATCCACGGGGGACCGGACGGGGGATTCCCCTTTGGCGCGACCTCGTCAAAGGCGGCCCGCGGCATCCCGGTCCTATCTCGCACTCGCGGAGGTCCTCGAATCCGAGTTCGTCCCCCACCCGGGAACAACAGAGAGTGTCGGCAAGGACGTGTACCGACTGAGGTCGCGAAGTTTCATCGGGACCAGGATCGACCTGGATGAGACGCACGAGTGGGGGAGGGCCCCGACGAAGAACTGACTCGCCCGGGACGCATGTGGTGGTCGGTACCTGCCGGATCGACCATTTTCAGCCCTGGCACGAAACGTCCCGTATGTTCCATGAAGGCGTCCCGGGCCCATCCCCGCAGGTCGATACCGCCATGGCGCGAGGCGATGAGCTCAATCGATGGCGCCGCCTGGCGAACTTCACCTCCGGGCACGGGGAGGGCTGGGCTCTGTACGCCGAGACGCTGGCGGTCGACCTCGGTCTGCTGGACGACCCGGCTGACCGTATGGGACTGTTCCAGTCACAACGTCTGCGCGCCGCACGGGTGGTGATCGATATCGGTCTGCACTGCGAACTGCCCGCCCCGAGTTGTCTGGGCGGAGGCATCTGGGACCCTGGCAAGGCGTGGCGGTTCCTGGCCGAGCGTTGCGTACTGGACGAGATCAGTCGGCGACACGAACACGACCGGTACCTGGGATGGGCCGGCCAAGCTCCGTCATACGCCGTGGGTCAGCGGCTATGGCAGCAACTGCGCGCCGACTATCTCCGGCGCAACCCTGAATCGGATCTCCGGCAATCTCACGACCGAGCTCTGGCCGTCGGCAGCGTCGGGATGGACGTGCTGCGCCGAACCGCGCTCGGCTCAGGCCCCGAGGAACCGGCTCAGTCGGTCTCCAGCCCCACCGCAGGATCCTCGAACTGAGCCAGGAGGATCTTGAGGAGCCGCCGAAGCTCCGCCTGGTCGTCGCCGGCCAGGATCTCCAAGAGCCGAGACTCGTGATCCATGATGTCGGAGACGACCTCATCGACGAGCTTGACACCCTTCCTCGTCAATTGCACATCCACCCGACGACGGTCTTTCGGATGAAAGCTCCGCTTGACCAGTCCGCTGCGCTCGAGCTTGTCCAGCCGGTTCGAGATCCCCCCGGGAGTAATCAGCGCCGCCTCGGAGAGGCGACCTGCCGTCATCCGATACGGCTTTCCGGCACGCCGCAGCATCGCGAGGACATCGAGCGTGACCCTGTCGGTGCCGAGTTCGGCCAGACGCTCGACACGTTCGCGCTCCAAATGCCGTGCAATGCGCCAGATCCTGGTCACTATTCCCACGGAACTGACGTCGATGTCCGGTCGTTCACGCGCCCATGCCTGCTCAACCCGATCGACACCGTCGTCGCCGATTGAGTCCGAACCCGCCGTCGAAACCTCAGCAGTCATGTGATCCTCGAAGCAGCATGGATGCAGTCTACGACGAGAAAGAAGTTCACGGCTAAAAAATACACCAGAGCAAGATTTGCGTGCTCGAAGCTACCCCCGAACCGCCCACGCCCCTCGTCGACAGCTCGCCGGTCGTGGCGCCGGCGAACCCCATCCCACGGCGGCGCGGTGCGACGGGCTGGGCACGTCGATTCGTCGAAAGACGCCCAGGTCCACCGGCAGTTCCCGGTATGTGTCCGTCCAGGCCTCAGGCCCCGACGGAAGCGGGCTCGACAGCGGCGGGCGTGTACGGCTCCCGCGCGGCCCGAACGCGTGTGAGCAGTCTGACGATAGCCTCGGACACGACGGGTGCTCGCTCGCGGAGCACCATGTGTCCGGCGTCTGGGACGGGCACCAGTTCCGAGAGCGGTAGCTGTTCCGCAATGTTCTGTGAATGCGTATACGGTGTCATCAGGTCCCCTGACCCACACAGCACCATCGTCGGGATCGGTGCGAGTGCCTTCACTCCTGCCGTTTCGTCCAGATGCACGAAGGCGGGAAGGAATCCGAGAATGGTCGCGGATGCGGTGTCGTTGATCAACGTGTTGGCGCAGGTAATCAGACGCGGGTGGATCGGGGCCCGACCGTAGGCTGCGTGCCGCACTACGCGTTCGCACGCTTTCCCGGCGACGACACGTCCGGCACCCAGAATCCACGGAGCGTGCCGGGCAACGGTCGTGGCCGCGAGTACCAGCGGATTACTCAGGCTACGAGCGATACCGGACCCGGTGAGCTCGCTTGCGGCAGTCGCGATGAGGCCCGCGGCGACCACGGGAAACCCGATCTTTTCCGGGTGCTGACGGGCCCAGCTGAGGATGCTCATCCCGCCCATGGAGTGCCCTACCAATGCAATCGGTGCACTGCCCCCCACCGCACGAATGACGGAGTCGAGATCCTGGCCGAGTTGCTCGATCGTCATCGTGTCGGGCGCTGCGGGCCCGGACTCGCCATGGCCGCGCTGGTCGTAGAAGACCAGCCGGATCTCTGAGCCGAAGGTGCACTGAAGGAAGGAGCGTTGCAGCTCCCACGATTGCATGTTCAGACAGTGACCGTGCGCAAAGATGACGGTCAACGGTGCCGCTTCGGGGCCGTACTCGCGGGTCACGAGCGGAACCCCGTCGTCTGCCGCGATGGTTGATCGTCGTTCCCACCGAATTGCGGGTTCGAATGTCGTGCTCACCGGATTGTCCGATCCTCCGGGCGGCCAGCTCCATGATCGGCCGCTTCTTAACCTGATGTAATCAGTATCGTCCTCAATATTTCACGAGTCAATAGTTATCTCAGTGTAGTAATTGCCTGAGGAATAGTTCATAGAGTGGAGGACCGCGCGTCCGAAGGGGGCTGTTTCCTGCGCCGGGTCCGTGACCCTCTGTTCGACGCAGGCCGACGGGCCCCTGGTCCAGAGACCAGGGGCCCGTCGGCGACGGCCGTGCGAAGGGGCAACTCCGGACCCGTGCGATCGCGTCACCGT
>NZ_BCWY01000187.1 GCF_001894825.1 Rhodococcus jostii NBRC 16295
GGACCGGGCCGTCCCTCAATCGGGGTGCGAGCTCGGCGACCGTCGGTGATTCGAAGATCATCCGGATCGGGACCTCCACCCCCAGCACCGACCGGATTCGGCTCACCAACTGCGTCGCCGACAGCGAGTGGCCACCGAGATCGAAGAAGCTGTCGTCGATCCCCACCCGCGGAAGACCGAGCACGTCGCCGTAGAGTGACGCCAGCATCTCCTCCACCGGCGACCGCGGGGCCCGAAACACGCCACCGATGAACTCCGGCGCCGGCAACGCTTTCCGGTCCAATTTCCCGTTCACCGTCAACGGCAACCCGGCCACCACCACGACCGCCGCCGGCACCATGAACTCCGGCAACAACCCGGCCACGAACTCCCGTAGCGCCACAGAGTCGGCACAGGTCCCGGAAGTGAGAACGATGTACCCCACCAACTCGATGCCGACGAGGGTTTCCCGGGCTATCACCACTGCCTGCGAAACGGCAGGATGCGACAGCAGCACCGCTTCGATCTCCCCGGGCTCCACCCGGAACCCCCGGACCTTCACCTGCTCATCCGCGCGTCCCACGTACTCGAGGACACCGTCAGCGGTCCACCGCACCAGGTCCCCGGATCGATACATTCGCGTACCCACCGCCGCGAACGGACACGCCACGAACCGCTCCGCAGTCAACCCCGGCCGGCCCAGATACCCGCGGGCCAACTGCACCCCGGCGATATACAGCTCACCCACCACGCCCACCGGGACCGGCATCAACCCAGAACCCAGCACGAACACCCGCATACCGGCCACTGGATCGCCGATCGGCACACTCACCCGATCACGACCACTTCGAGATTCGCGTAGCGAGTACATTGCCGCGAAGACCGTCGTCTCCGTCGGTCCGTAACCGTTGACCATCGTCACGTGTGGATGGCGGGAGTCCTCACCCGGACGCCAGCCGCGCAGCCTGGTGGGATCCAGCACCTCTCCACCGAGCACTGCCGTCCGCAACACCGAAGCGGCCCCCAGGACCGGGTCCTCGTGCTCGACCTCGACCAATTCGTAGAACGCCGACGGCGTCTGCCCGAGAACGGTCACCTGCTCTCGAACCACCAGCTCCCACAAATCTTTCGGTGATCGCACCACGTCCCACGGCGCCACCACCACGCGGCCACCGTGTACCAGCGCACCCCACAGCTCCCACACCGAGAAATCGAATGCCACCGAGTGGCACCACACAAACACATCCGTAGCGTCCACACCCACGCGGTCGGCAGTGCCGGTCAACAACGACATCACACTTCGGTGGCTCACGGTGACGCCCTTCGGAGTACCTGTCGACCCCGAGGTGTACATCACATACGCCGCATGATCGGGACTCAACGGTCTGATCCGATCGCTGTCGCCGGGATCGTGGTCGGCACGACCACCGACGACGGGTGCAGTGTCGAGGTCCAGGTCTGCATCGAGCAGTACCTGGTCTGTCTCGTGGTCGGGCAGTGTGGCCACGGTGACAGTGTCGGACAGGATCAGCCGCGGAGCTGCGTCGGAGAGAATTGTCCCGGCGCGGGCACTGGGATAGTTCGGGTCCATCGGAAGGTAGCTGCCGCCGGCCTTGAGCACCGCCACCAACGCGACGACCAACTCGACCGAGCGCTCCAGTGCGACGGCCACCACGGTTTCCGGGCCGACCCCGGCACCGATCAGGTAGTGCGCCAGCCGGTTCGCCTGTGTGTTGATTTCTCGGTAGGTCCAGCTCCGGCCGGAGAAGGTCACCGCTGCGGCGTCGGGTGTCGCCGCCACTTGTCGCTCGAACAGTTCCACGACAGTGGTGTCCGAGAAGGGGGCCGCGGTGTCATTCCAAGTCCGGAGAAGCACCTCGCGCTCGTCGGGCTCGAGGATCTCGTAGCCTTCGATCCGCCCGTCCGGATCCTCGACGATCCTCTCGAGCAGCCGCACATACCGGGCCGCGATGGACTCCACCGTCGCCCGGTCGAACAGGTCACTCGCGTACTCGACGACCCCGGCCAGACCGTGCCGCTCGTCGAAGGTGAGACTGAACGACAGATCGAAACGCGACGTCCCGGTCGGCGCCGGCAACACCTCCCACCCCAACCCAGGGAACTCGACTTCGGGGAAAGCGTTGTTCTGCAGGGCGAACGACACCTGGAACAACGGATGGTACGCCGTCGATCGGGTCGGATTCAGGAGCTCCACCAACCGCTCGAACGGCGCATCCTGATTCTCGTACGCACCCAGGGCCTTACCCCGCACCCGGTCGAGCACCTGCTCGAACCGCGGATTCCCCGACACATCGACGCATAGCACCCAGGTGTTGACGAAGAACCCCACCAACTCGGTCAGAGCGTCGTCGGTGCGGCCCGCGATCGGCCCACCGATCGCAATATCGCTCCCTGCACCGAGCCTGCGGAGCAGCACCGCCAGCATTGATTGCAATATCATCGATGGTGTTGCCCCACTGCTGTGAGCCAATTCGGTTATCGCCGCCGCATGTTCGGGTCCGATCGAGAACTCCACCACTCCGCCGGCATAGCTCGGTGCGGCCGGACGTCGCCGGTCGGTGGGTAGCTCGATGCAGTCGGGTAGCCCCGCCAGTTCAGTTTTCCAATAGTCGAGCTGGGCGGAGAGCACACTGCCCGGATCGTGCTCGTTGCCAAGTACTTCTCGCTGCCACAGGGTGTAATCGGCGTACTGCACCGGCAACGGAGACCACCCCGGCACGTGCCCCTCCGCGCGGGCCGCATACGCGACCGCGATGTCACGGGCCAGCGGCGTCAACGATCCCCCGTCCCCCGCTATGTGGTGCAGCACCAACACCAGGATGTGTTCCTGGGATCCGGACGCCATCAACGTTGCCCGGATCGGAATCTCGTGTTCGACATCGAACCGATACGCTGCGGCCGTGGTCACCGCCGCGGGTATGTCGTCGGCCCCGACCTCGATCATCTGCACTGCCGCGGGCACCTGGTTTGCGGAAAGGATTTCCTGGAACGGGATCCCCTCAGCTTCACCGAATATCGTTCGCAGGCTCTCGTGCCGGGCAATCACGTCCTCGATTGCTGTCACCAGGGCCTCGGTGTCGAGGTCGCCGGTGAGTCGCACCGCCACCGGAATGTTGTACGTGGCCGACGGGCCCTCGAAGCGGTGCAAGAACCACAGCCTGGCCTGCGCAAACGACAACGGCACCCGCTGAGGCCGCACGCGCGGGACCAGCGGCGCCCGAACCGCACCAGCACCGAGTCGCGGCGCCAGTGCGGCGACTGTCGGGGATTCGAACACCACCCTGATCGGGACCTCCACCCCCAGCACCGTGCGGACCCGGCCGATCAACCGTGTCGCGGTCAGCGAATGCCCACCGAGATCGAAGAAGCTGTCGTCGATCCCCACCCGCGGAACGTCCAGTACGTCAGCGAAAAGCGAGACCAGGGCCTCCTCGAGCGATGACCGCGGCGCACGGAACACCGCGCCGGTGAACTCCGGTGCCGGTAACGCTCTCCGATCCAGCTTCCCGTTCGCCGTCAGCGGCAACCGATCCACCAGCATGATCACCGCCGGCACCATGTACTCCGGGAGCCGTTCCGTCACGAACTCTCGCAACTCCACACCCGTGACGTTGTCGGTGGGCTCGAGGACCACGTACCCCACCAACTGGCGCCCCACCCCGACGATCGCCGAAGTGTCCCGGGCAATGACTACTGCCTGCGCAACCGCCGGGTGCTTCAGTAGTACCGCTTCGATCTCCCCGGGCTCCACCCGGAACCCCCGGACCTTCACCTGCTCATCAGCACGTCCCACGAACTCGAGCACACCCGCAGCAGTCCACCGCGCCAGATCCCCCGATCGATACATTCGCGTACCCACCGCCCCGAACGGACACGGGAGAAACCGCTCCGCGGTCAGGCCCGGCCGGCGCAGATAGCCGCGCGCCAACTGAACCCCCGCGATGTACAGCTCTCCCACCACACCCACCGGAACCGGCCGAAGCCCCGCGCCCAACACGAACACCTGTGAATTCCGCACCGGCACACCGATCGGCACCGACCCACCGGCACACTTGTCCGACGGCTCCACGACCTGGCTGGTCACGTAGACGGTGGCCTCGGTCGGACCATACCCATTGACAACCCGGACACCAGGAATCGCGGCACGAACTGCACTGAGCACTCGACCTGGCAACTGCTCACCGATGAACACCACCGTCTCGGCATTCAGCGTGCTCTCGATCTGATCGAGTACCTCCGCGAACGCCGACGGGACCGTGCTGATCACACCCCCGCTCCAGCTGCAGTGTTCGCCGAGCACGAGAACGTCGCGGACCACGTCGATGCTGCCGCCGGCGCACAACGCAGCGAAGATCTCCAACACCGACACGTCGAAACTCACCGACGTACTTGCCAGCACCCGCGCCAGCCCCGGCGCACCGAGACTGGAGGCCACCTGCACCATGCA
>NZ_BCWY01000188.1 GCF_001894825.1 Rhodococcus jostii NBRC 16295
CTAGACTCACCTTCCGCACTTGATAAACTTCCACGATGCGAAAACACAGTTTCGTATCTTGACATAGAGAAAACCGTGTCTACCGTGTTCTGTCAATAGCGGACGGCCGTACGGTTGCAGCGTCACATCCGATCAATGGTCTTCTTCGCCGATTCTGTGGACGTGGATCAGGTTCGTCGACCCGACCGTCCCTGGCGGCGATCCCGCGACGATGACCACGAGGTCGCCCCGCTGATACCGGCCCAGGCCGAGGAGCGCGTGGTCGACCTGGTGGATCATCTGGTCGGTCGACTCGACGGGGTCGACGAGGAACGTCTCGGTGCCCCAGGTCAGCGCGAGTTGAGAACGCACTTCCGGGAGCGGGGTGAACGCCAGCAACGGCAACGGCGTGTGCAGTCGGGCCAGCCGGCGCACGGTGTCCCCGGATTGAGTGAACGCGACGAGTGCCGCCGCACCCAATCGTTCCCCGATGTCGCGGGCCGCGTACGACATCACACCGCCCTTCGTGCGGGGCACATGCGTGAGCGGCGGAACGTGCGTGGACTTCTCCTCCACCGCACCGATGATCCGGGCCATGGTGCGGACCGTCTCCATCACGTGCTTACCGACGGACGTTTCGCCCGACAGCATGACGGCGTCCGCACCGTCGAGCACGGCGTTGGCCACGTCGGACGCCTCGGCACGGGTCGGCCGCGAATTCTCGATCATCGACTCGAGCATCTGCGTCGCGACGATCACCGGTTTGGCGTTCTCCCGGGCCACCTGAATGGCCCGCTTCTGCGCGAGCGGCACCTGCTCGAGGGGAAGCTCGACGCCCAGATCGCCGCGGGCAACCATCACCGCGTCGAATGCGCGCACGATCGCCTCGAGGTTGTCGATCGCCTCGGGCTTCTCGAGTTTCGCGATCACCGGAACCCGGCGCCCGACGCGATCCATCACGGCATGGACGAGTTCGATGTCTGCCGCCGACCGCACGAACGACAGCGCGATGAGGTCGACGCCGAGGCGCAGCGCGAATTCGAGATCGGCGATGTCCTTGTCCGACAGGGCCGGAACCGACACGTTCATCCCCGGCAGCGACACACCCTTGTTGTTGCTGACCGGTCCCCCCTCGGTGACCCGGCACACCACATCGTTGCCGTCGACCTCGGTGACGATCAGTCCGATCTTGCCGTCGTCGACGAGCAACCGGTCGCCCGGCGTGGCGTCCTCCGCCAGTTGTTCGTAGGTGGTCGACACCCGATCGTGGGTTCCGACGCACTCGTCGACGGTGATCCGCACGATGTCGCCGTCGGCCCACACGGTGCCGCCTTCGGCGAAACGTCCCAATCGGATCTTCGGCCCCTGGAGGTCGGCGAGGATGCCCACCGCCCGGCCGGTGTGTTCGGACGCGTCGCGCACCCGGAGGTAGTTCGCCTCGTGGTCGGAATGTTCGCCGTGGCTGAAGTTGAGCCGGGCGATGTTCATTCCACTGTCGACGAGTTCGCGGATACGGTCGCCGGTTGCCGTTGCCGGCCCGAGGGTGCAGACGATCTTCGTGCGCCTCGCCGACGCCGGCGCCGGCGCGACGGGCACGGCGAATGGTTCGGAAACTGTTGCAGTCATCAGTTTTTCAGTTCTCCTCTAGGCGCTTCCCGTGTCCGCGTAGGACACAGCGGCGGCGCGGACGTCGTCGATGCGGTACCGGTTGGCGGCGTCGACGGCCTTGGAGCGGTCGAGGGTGCCTTCACCGGCGAGGGCGGACAGGACGGCGACGACGATGGATTCGGCGTCGACGTTGAAGTACCGGCGGGCGGCGGGGCGGGTGTCGGAGAAGCCGAACCCGTCGGTGCCGAGGGTGGTGTACGAGCCGGGCACCCACTGCCGGATCTGATCCGCGACCGCGCGCATCCAGTCGGAGGCGGCGACGAACGGGCCGGCCGCATCGGACAGTGCCTGCGTGACATACGGCAGCGGGGCGTCGGTGCCGGGGTCGCGCAGGGCCTGGCGCTCCGATTCGATGCCGTCGCGGCGCAGCTCACCCCAGGAGGTGACCGACCACACGTCGGCGGCCACACCCCACTCGTCGGCGAGCAGCTGCTGGGCCCGCAGGCCCTCGGGCATGGTGACGCCGGAGACCAAAATCTGCGCCCTAGGCGCGGAGCCTGCGGAGTGCCCGTGTTCTGGCGCGGAGCCTGCGGAGTGCCCGTGTTCTGGCGCGGAGCCGCCGGATGCCTCGGATTTCTTGAACAGGTACATGCCCTTGAGCAGGCCCTCGACGTTCAGGTTCTCCGGTTCGGCGGGCTGGGAGTAGGGCTCGTTGTAGAGGGTGATGTAGTAGAAGATGTCCTCGCCACCGAACCCGTCCACACCCTCGGTGCCGCCGTACATGCGGCGCAGCCCGTCCTTGACGATGTGCGCGATCTCGTAGGAGAACGCCGGGTCGTACGCGACGGCGGCCGGGTTCGTCGACGCCAGCAGCAGCGAGTGCCCGTCGGCGTGCTGCAACCCTTCGCCGGTGAGGGTGGTCCGCCCGGCGGTGGCACCCAACACGAAGCCGCGGGCCATCTGGTCGGCGGCGGCCCAGAGGCCGTCGCCGGTGCGCTGGAACCCGAACATCGAGTAGAAGATGTACAGCGGGATCATCGGCTCACCGTGGGTGGCATACGAGGTGCCGACCGCGGTGAACGAGGCCGTCGAGCCGGCCTCGTTGATGCCCTCGTGCAGGATCTGCCCGATCTCGGACTCCTTGTACGCCAGCATCAGGTCCGCATCGACCGCGGTGTACAGCTGCCCGTTGCGGTTGTAGATCTTCAGCGACGGGAACCAGGAGTCCATCCCGAAGGTGCGGGCCTCGTCCGGGATGATCGGCACGATCCGCTTCCCGATCTCCTTGTCCCGCAACAGCTCCTTCATGATCCGCACCAACGCCATGGTGGTCGCGACCTGCTGCTTGCCGGACCCCTTGCGGACCACGTCATACGTGGAATCCGCCGGCTGCGGCAACGGTGCGGGGCTGGTGCGCCGCTCGGGCAGGAACCCACCCAGGGCTTTGCGCCGGTCCAGCATGTACTGGATTTCCGGGGCATCGGGGCCGGGGTGGTAGTACGGCGGCATCTTCGGGTCCTTCTCCAACTCTTCGTCGGAGATCGGGATCCGCTGCAGGTCCCGGAAATTCTTCAGATCGTCGAGGGTCAGCTTCTTCATCTGGTGGGTGGCGTTGCGGCCCTCGAAGTGCTTACCCAGGGTGTAGCCCTTGATGGTGTGCGCCAGGATGACGGTCGGCTGACCCTTGTGCGCCATCGCCGCCGCGTACGCGGCGTAGATCTTGCGGTAGTCGTGGCCGCCGCGTTTGAGGTTCCAGATGTCGCGGTCGGAGAGGTTCTTCACCAGTTCCTTCGTCCGCGGGTCCCGGCCGAAGAAGTGCTC
>NZ_BCWY01000189.1 GCF_001894825.1 Rhodococcus jostii NBRC 16295
GCGTCCCACTCGCGGCCCCAGACCACCTTGATCACGTTCCAGCCGGCGCCGCGGAAGAACGACTCCAACTCCTGGATGATCTTGCCGTTGCCGCGGACCGGGCCGTCGAGGCGCTGCAGGTTGCAGTTCACCACGAAGGTGAGGTTGTCCAAACCTTCGGTGGCGGCGACGTGGGCGAGGCCCCGCGATTCGGGTTCGTCCATCTCCCCGTCACCCAGGAACGCCCACACGTGCTGATCGGTGGTGTCCTTGATGCCCCGGTCGCTGAGGTAGTGGTTGAACCTCGCCTGGTAGATCGCGTTCATCGGGCCCAGACCCATCGACACGGTCGGGAATTCCCAGAAATCCGGGAGCAGCCGCGGGTGCGGGTACGACGGCAGCCCGCCACCCTGATCGGTGTGCGAGTGTTCCTGCCGGAACCCGTCCATCCGCTCCGCCGGGATCCGCCCCTCCAGGAACGCGCGGGCGTAGATGCCCGGGGAGGCGTGACCCTGGATGAAGATCTGATCCCCACCGCCGGGATGATCCTTGCCGCGGAAGAAGTGGTTGAACCCCACCTCGTACAGGGCGGCGGAGGAGGCGTAGGTGGAGATGTGGCCGCCGACGCCGACGCCGGGGCGCTGCGCGCGGGTCACCATCACCGCCGCGTTCCACCGGATGAACGCCCGGTACCGGCGCTCGGTTTCCTCGTCGCCGGGGAACCACGGCTCGTTCTCCGTCGGGATGGTGTTCACATAATCGGTGGACGTCAACGCCGGCAACGCGACGTGCTTCTCCCCGGCCCGCTCGAGCATCCGCAACATCAGATACCGGGCACGGGTCGGACCCGAACGGTCCAACAGTCCATCGAACGATTCCAACCACTCCGTGGTCTCATCCGGATCGATATCCGGCAGATACGACGCAACACCCTCACGGATGACACGAACG
>NZ_BCWY01000190.1 GCF_001894825.1 Rhodococcus jostii NBRC 16295
GGTGCGGGACGGGCCGGCGGGGTCGGACGCGACTGCGTCGGGGCCGGACGCGGCGGGGCGGGCTGCGGCAGCACGGTGGTCTGCGGTTCCTCCGGCGGCGTGTCCGCGACTTCCTCCGGCGCACGAGCGGGCCTGCCGGTCGCCGACCGCCGGGCCTCGTTCTGCGCCCGGCGGGTCTTCGCGTCGTCCTCCGACATCTTCGCCGCCAGTGCCCGCGCCGTGACCAGCGGGATCGGTTCGGTGAGCGGTTCCGGTTTCCGAGGTGCCGGCGGTGCCGAGACCTTCCGCTGCTGCGGGACGGCACCGATCGGGGTGAGTTCCGGGACGTCGGCGGGCATCAATTCGCTGTCGAGGATGGGCTCACCGAGACCGGTCTTCTCCTGGATGCGTTTCATCCACGCCGGCGCCCACCAGCAGTCGTCGCCGAGCAGTTTCATCGTGGCGGGCACGAGGAACATGCGGATGAGGGTCGCGTCGATGATGAGCGCGGCGATCATGCCGTAGGAGATGTATTTCATCATCACGAGTTCCGAGAACCCGAACGCACCGGTGACGACGATGAGGATGAGTGCGGCCGCGGTGATGATCCGGCCCGTGTGTGCGGTGCCGATGCGGATCGACTCGGTGGTACTCGCCCCCTGCGCGCGTGCCTCGACCATCCGAGAGAGCAGGAACACCTCGTAGTCGGTGGACAGGCCGTAGACGATCGCGATGATCAGCACCAGCACCGGTGACATGATCGGGCCGGGGGTGAAGTTCAACCACTCCGAACCGTGACCGTCGATGAAGATCCACGTCAGGATGCCGAGCGTGGACCCGAGGCCCAGCGCGCTCATCAACGCCGCCTTGATCGGAAGCACCAGCGAGCCGAACGTCAGGAACATCAGCAGCGTCGTCAGCACGAGGACGGAGATCACCATCGTGGGGAGGTGGTCGAGCAGCGCGGCGATACTGTCCTGCTCGATTGCCGGGGTGCCGCCCACCAGCACCTGCACGCCGTCCGGACTGTCCATGGCGCGCAGATAGTCGATGGTCGGTTTCGACTCGTTGCGGTCGACGAGACCTGCCTTGAGGACGACCACACCGTCCTTGGCCGCGCCCTCCGGGGTGAATCGCTCGATCAGCCCCGGCGCGCCGCTGGCTTCCTTGATGATCTGGCCGAGCGCCTTGTTGTCGGCGTCGGACACGACGAGCTTGACCGGTTCGGTGCGCAGATTCGGGAAGATCTCGTCGAACTGTTCCTGCGCGGCGCGGGTCGAGCTGTCCGGGGGGAGGTAGGTCTCGTTGATGCCACCGAATTTGATGCCCGTCAGCGGCACGATCAGCAGGAGCAGACCGACGACGATGGGGATGGTGACCTTGAGCGGGTTGCGCATCACCCAGCGGGTGAGCCGGCCCCAGATGCTCGCCTCGATCTCCTCGGTGTTCTTGGTCTGACGGAAACGGTCGAGGCTGAGGGCGTCGATGCGCTTGCCGAGGATGCCGAGGATCGCGGGCAGGATCGTGATCGACGTCAGCGCCGCCAGGCCGACCGTCGCGATGGCGCCGTAGGCGACGGATTTCAGGAAGCCCTGCGGGAACAGCAGCAGACCGCCGAGGCTGGCGACGATCATCGTCGCCGAGAAGACCACGGTGCGGCCCGAGGTCATCACCGTTCTGCGGACGGCGGAGCGGGTGTCGTACCCCTCCGCCATCTCTTCTCGGAACCGGCTGACGATGAACAACCCGTAGTCGATGGCCAGGCCGAGACCCACGAGGGAGACCACGGGCGCGACGAACGAGTTGACCTCGGTGAAGTTGGTGATCAGTCGGACGACGCCGTTGGCGCCGACCACGGTCAGGCCGCCGATGATCAGCGGCAGCGCCGCCGCGACGACGCCACCGAACACGAAGAACAGCAGGATACCGACGGCCGGGATCGCCAGGATCTCCATTCGTCTGATGTCCTTGGCCATCGTGTCGTTGAGCGCACCCGACACGGGCTGGAGTCCGGCGAGTTGCACGTCGACGCCGTCGATGTAGAACTCGTCCTTGACGTCGCGGAAATTGGCCGTGACCTCGGTGTCGTTGTTCCCGACGATCGCGATGCTCTCGATCGCGTGCTGCTTGTCGGCGTCCGCGGCGGACGCCAGCTGCGGCGCGCTGCCGACCTTGAAGTAACCGCCGTTGATCTTGAGGATCTTGTCGGGGTGTTCCGCGGCCACGCGCTCGAGGTTCTCGGCGACCTTCGCCTGGAACTCCGGGTCTTCGATCGTCTTGCCCTCGGGCGCCGTATAGAGCGCCACGACGTCGCTGTTGGTGTCGCGACCGAAGGTGCCGTCAGCCAGCTTGGCCGCGGCGACCGACTCCGAGCCCGGATCGTCCCAGCCGCTCTGGCTGAGATGCTTCTCGAGGCCCAGGCCGTACGCGGCCGAACCCAGCAACAAGGCAACCATGATGCCGATGACGGTGAATCGGGCCCGGTAGACGACGCTTCCCCAGCTCGCGAACACTGATCAACTCCTACTCGGCAGCACTCTTCCGCCCGACGAGCAGGGCGGAAAGCGGTCGGAACGGCTGCAACCAGGCACCCTCGTCGGGCAGTGTGTCGAGGCTGACCCGAGGGAGCGGCTCCCGGAACACGCCGGGGATGTCCTCGAGATCGACGAAGTCCAGAAGGTCGGACGCAACCGCCCAGCTGGCGTGCTCGCGGAACCCGAGTATCTGGACCGGAATGCCGGTCGCGGCGATGTCCTCCAACGGCTCGCGGAACGCTTGACCGTCGGCGGAGGCGACCATGACACCGGCCAGCCCCTCACCATGACGAAGCGCGATGTGGTCCAGCATGTCGGAATCGACGTCGCTGTCCTCATCGATCTTCGGCTTGGCGAACACCGCGAAGCCCACATTACGCAAGGCTTCGACCCACGGTCTCACGACATCGGCGCTGCCAGCCGCGATGTTGGTGAAGACCGTCGCCTCGGGTTCGAGTGTGTCGGTGCCGGACGCGGACAGTTCCGCAGTCCGGGAGAGCAGCCAGCGGCCGAGTGCGTCGAATCGTGGCCGGTAGGCCGCCGTGGGCCGGCCGCCGAGGATGGCGCCGAGGCCCATGTCGAGGTTGGGTGCGTCCCAGACGAGAAGGACCCGCTTCTGGTGGCGTCCGTCACGTGCACCCACTACGGGTGATCCTGACGACACCGCGGTGCCTGCCGGTGCCGTGCCGGCTATGTCGGAGTACTGCTCGCTGACGCTCATGACCTGATCTTCCCCCAAATCAACTCGGTGATCGCACTGCCGACCTGGTGGGCCTTGTCCTCGAACTTCGTCACCGGACGCTCGTGCGTCATCGGCGATTCCCAGTCGAGGGAGGTCAGGCAGGGTTCCGCGTTGCCCGCCTCGGCGATGGCCTCGGCGTACTCGGCATGGTCTGTTGCGACATGCAACACACCGCCGGCCTTCAGTCGGCTCGCGATCAGGGCGAAGGTTGGGCCCTGCAGCAGACGCCGCTTGTGATGCCGGGCCTTCGGCCACGGGTCCGGGAAGAAGACACGGACTCCGGTGAGCGATTCCGGTTCGATCATGTTTTCCAAGACATCCATGGCGTCGCCGCGCAAGACCCGGATGTTCGGGATCTCGTCCCGCTCGATCTGCTGAAGCAACTGCGCGAGCCCCGGCCGGTAGACCTCGACGGCCATGAGGTTCACGTGCGGTTCGGCCTTCGCCATCGCCGCGGTCGCGGTGCCCGTACCCGAGCCGATCTCGAGGATCAGTGGGGCGTCACGGCCGAACCACGACGTCGCATCCAGGCGATCGTCGGAGACCTCCGCGCCGATCTTCGGCCATTGCCGGTCCCATGACTCCTGCTGCGCAGCGGTCAGAGCGCCCCTCCGCGAGCGGAAACTTGTCACCCTCGGGTGGAGACGGGACCCCTTCGAGTCCTTCATCTGCCCCTCCTCGGGGACGGCGGGTGCATCCTGATCAGCGTGGTTCACCGGACCATTGTCACGCATGAGGGGCGTTTCTGGCATACGGGTCTGAAGTTCACCTTGAGACTTTTCGATAATCCGGCGCCCAGCCTGCATGGTTGCCGGTAGCGATTCGGTGCGAGTCTGACGGAATCGTCGCGGTACGAAGGAGTTGCAGGCCGTTCGCGCATGCAGGTCGAAGAATGTCTTCGGTGTAGGAAGATTCCGGTGAAAGTTGAAGGAGGGGTGGGTGTGCAGGGGTTTCCACCGGACTGGCGTTAAG
>NZ_BCWY01000191.1 GCF_001894825.1 Rhodococcus jostii NBRC 16295
CAACCACAAGCGCGTCGCCCGCGTGATGCGCGAGAATGACATTGTCGGCTACCGGCGTCGACGACGCGTCACGACCACAGTCCCCGAACCTGCCGACCACAAGGTGCCCGACCTGCTCGAGCGGGACTTCACCGCCGCCGCACCGAACCGCACGTACGTCGGCGACATCACATACCTGCCGATCGAGGGCGGAGCCAACCTGTACTTGGCGACGGTGATCGGACTGCTACTCCCGTAAACTCGCCGGCTGGGCAATCGCCGACCATATGCGCACCGACCTCGTCGCCGACGCCCTCCGTGCCGCCGCCCAGGGGCGTAATGGACTGGCCGGGGCGGTCTTTCACTCGGATCACGGCGCGCAGTACACGTCGAAGGACTTCGCCGCACTCTGCGCCCGTCTCGGAGTGACCCAGTCGATGGGCAAAGTCGGCACGAGCGCCGACAACAGCCTGGCCGAATCCTTCAACGCCGCCCTCAAACGAGAAGTCCTCCAGAACGCGAACACCTGGCCCGACGAGGCCACATGCCGGCGCCAGGTGTTCCGCTGGGTCACCCGCTACAACACCAGAAGGAGGCACTCCTGGTGCGGACACCGGCCCCCGAACACCTACGAGACCCTCTACACCGCTACGCCGGCATCCGCCGCCTAATCCACCACCCGTGTCCACAAGCCGGGGGTAAGGCCCGATCTTCGGGTGCAATCCAGCCCGCCTGCCCACCGCGAGTGCAGCCACCGGATCCGGCGGAGCAATGGCTGCGCCGAACGCGATGCCGGCAGCAAGCGTCACACCAGGTATCAGCAGATCGATACCGAGACCCACCAGCACCGCGGTGGCAACTGTCAACGCCACCGACAAACTGAACACAGAGCGAAGGTTCTTCCCGATGGCAAGCAGTGACGAGTTCAGTGCTGCGCTGTAGCGCAGCGGCGGAATGACGAAGGTCAGAATCACCTCCGAATCGAGCTCGATGCCGGGTATCGGCAATGCCGCACCCGCAAGACCTGCCAGTGTCAGGAGCGCAGCAGCAGGTAACCCCGTCTTGTCGGCGACGAGATGCACGACGACGATGACGGCAACCGCCAGCAGAACGAACGCGAGAATGCCCAACATCGGAGGTTCTAACCCTGACTCTCGATCGGGCGACCGACCGCGCGACTCAGATTATTAGCCATACTATGGATTCTGCCAGGCAAGCCGACGAGCGGGTGTGTCAATTCTTATTCGGCTTTGCTGATCGCTCGTCGCCGAGATCGAACCTACGGGGCGCTTGCCTTCACCGCCACGAGGAACGCTTCGGCGCGGTCGATGTGCCCGAGTTCTCCCCGGCGCCCAAAAGCGCGGACGTCTACGCCGCTCAGCCCAGCCGACTTCATGATCGACGACCTACAGCCCGAGGTCGATTACCACCTCTACCGAGCCGTCCGCACGGCGCAGCAGGTGCTGCCGCAGATGCTCGAATCGGGTGCCGGCACCCTGCTGTTCACCTCCGACCCCGGATCGGTGAACCCGCACCCAGCGGTGGGTGCGGTCAACGCCAGCTGCCGACCCAGTCCTCGGACTGATCGGCGGGTCGATCGATCAGGCACGCGGCGCAGTCGACATCTAGAAGGCCGGCGAAAAGGCCGGAACGAGCGTCGGGATCTCCACACATTTCTTCGCCGGAGCATCCACATCTGCCGCGCGAGAGGTGTCCCGCACTACCGTGAATGCCTTCGACCCAAGCCCCCGGCGGCCGTGGCTTCCAGTAGACCAGGCAAGCTTCGCCGCCGACACCCGCCCCGGGCACGCCATCATGATCGGCAGCGCCGACGAGCCGATCGAGAAGATCGTCCTCGCCCACGAAGTGCTGGGCATCGACCGATTCTTCGGGCAGGCAGATTGGGCCGGAATGCCCCGCACTCTCGTCGAGGAATCGATCACCCGCCTCGCGACCGAGATCGCACCCCGCCATCCGAAACGCAATGACACTGAACAGAAAGCGCAACACGATGAACGTCACCGTATTCGGCGCAACCGGAGCAACCGGACAACTGGGTGGTGCAGGACCTGCAGAGCGCGTGACGATGTCACTGCGCACTGAAGAGTACGCGGTGGATTTCCTCGCCGGTCTTGTTCTCAGGATTGGCAGCGGCGGTGACGGAACCGGCCAATGCCCCGTCCGGCCTGGTTTTCGCCTGGCCGACCTCCGCTCGCGGGTCATAGAATAACAGTTCGTCTACCTCATGCCTACTGTTCACAGTGCTCCTTAACTTTGTCGAAATTGCATGTGGCACGCGGCCACACCCACGATTCACGTCGGTTTCCCCGGTCCTGCCGCTACAAGTCCGCACGAGGCAGTCGATGGTCCATTCCGAGGACACCTTGTGCGTTGCTCAGATACTCAAACACCGATACGAGCGCCCGATGTTGCGAGATCGCCGACCGCCGGGGTCGAGAAACCCACCGGCATGTACTCCACTATACGACCCCGGCGTAAAAGGCTCGCGCCCAACACCGACTCCGGTGAGCGATGACCGAAAGCCCAGGTTCTTCACACATCCATCCAGCAATTTGGACCGTAACGTCGGCCGACTGACACGACTGTCCGCAGACGCGACACGTGCTCCGGATGGCTGTCGGGTAGAGCACGTGTCGCATGCGATGCATGCTCTGCGACGTCGCACCACAGGGACATGGACTCATCACGTGACGTAAGGACGATATCGGCAAAGCAATTACACTGCTCAGCAACGTCTTTCACTTCTTGCGACGGCACTGTGCAACTAAACCCGTGATCCCAGTTCTCGGTCATCGCTGCATGTCACGATCGGCCGGATAGTACTCGAGAAGAATTTCGTGGTGCACACCCGCACCGGTCTCAACTGATCTGCGGATTCGTGTCGAATCGGCGAGCGGCGGCGGCAAGTGCGAACTGCCATATGACCACTGATCGGCCGGGGTGCACTCGGGTGGTCTGATCGATGGTGTTCGCGAACCCATCAACAACCCTTGGAGGACTCCCCGTCGGCTCCAAGAGACAACCCAATCAATTTCGCGCGACTCGGAATCGCTCACGCAGAGGCGGGTCGAGGAGCTTGTTGAGGGCCTCTGTCACGCGGGATATCGATCCGGCCATAAAAATGGGGACCACACCCACCGGATGCGGTCCCCACATAAACGCTGGTCAGACCGAGCGCACGTTCGTGGCCTGCGGACCCTTCTGCCCCTGGCCTACCTCGAACTCCACGCGCTGGTTCTCATCGAGCGACTTGAAGCCGCTGCCCGAGATCTCCGAGTAATGCACGAAGACGTCCGGAGTTCCGTCGTCGGGTTCGATGAAACCGCGGCCACCAGGTCACCGGTGCCGCCCCCTACCCGGATTCACCTGTGCCGATATCGACCGTGAGGTCCTCGGTGTCGGCGAAGACCAGACGCCCGTCGTCAAGGGCGACCGCCCACCGATGCACGGGTGCCCAATCGTGGCCGCGTTCAGCAGTGTCGGTCAGTTCGGCGTAGTCCTCGACGATCACGCCGGTCGCCGCCTCAGCCTGCCTACGCACCGACACCCGGGTGCCCACGCTCAACGCATCAGCTGACGCCGACTTCTTCTCGCTCTCGTCCCGCATGGACTGCACCCTTTCTCGGCACCCCCCGGAGCATAAGCATGACGCTTCCGCGCCCACCAGACGAATTCACGCCGCCGGACGGTTAGTGCCCTGGCCATGTGGGATCACAGGCACTCCCGGCCGCGCATGTCGTAGCTGGCATGCGGGGCGGGTAGCTCGCGGATCGATGCACAGCGGGCTCGACGGCCCCGGTGGCGGCCAGGGCAACGGCCAGTGCCTTCGCTGGTCGGAGGGGCGTTCCGCTCGCTGGTAAGGCATCAGATGGCCACGGGCGGACCTCGCGCATCTAAATGACAGTGAAAAGTCCGGGTGGGCGGATCAGAGTCGGTTTACCGGTGTCATCGAGCGGGAGACGTCTCGTCGATAAGCGAATCGACCAGGTCCGCTG
>NZ_BCWY01000192.1 GCF_001894825.1 Rhodococcus jostii NBRC 16295
TTTTCCAGCTTATCTCATTGGGCTAACCGGCGCAAACCGGTACCCGCTGAAGACATTCCGGGGTTTGAAGCACAACCATACACGATGGTGAACTTCGGATTTGCCAGGCACTTCGTACAACCTCGTTGCATCACCAGGTGGTGAATGTCGGTGTCCGTGTCGCTCTGACTTGGAATAAGTTACGCGACCCGATCGCAGTTTCCAAATCGCCTGGTCGCGGGCATACGACCGTCGAGTTCTCCTGGAACTGCCAGTCCGGCCCCCGCGCACTGTCAGACCAGAAGTGTGCACGCTGAGCCGGTTTCGCAAGTCCGCGAACGCGGACGGTGAGACAGTCGCACCGATCACCACTCACTCTTCATCAAGGGTTACGCCATGCCGGCAGTCACCACTCTCGACGGCACCGACATCTTCTACAAGGACTGGGGCGCCGGGGGGCGATCGTCCAGACCTGAGCTGAGAACGACATGAATACCTACGCCGCATCTCGACCTGCACGACGCGACGTTGGTCGGCTTCGCCACCGATGGCGGCGAGGTGAGTAGATACGTGGGGCGCCGCGGAAGGCCGGATCGCCCAGATCGTGCTCGCCTCGGAGGTGCCGCCGTTCATGCTGCAAACCACCGACAAACCCGACGGCATCCAGATCGAAGTGTCCACACCCTCCGCCTTCGTCCGTCGTCGACAGGTCACAGATGTACCGGGACCTCGCCGACGGGCCGTTCTTCGAGCGGCAAGAAGCCAGTGCAGCTGATCAGAGGCGCCGCGTTCGAGATCGATCCGGGCGCAGACAAGGAACACTCTCCTGAACAGCGACACCGGACACCATCGTCCTCGTCCACGGGCTCTGGATGACACCCCGCAACTGGGATCCACAGGTCATTGCCGACCTGACCGTCCCCGACACCGTTGACCATCCCGTCGACGTCATCGAATCACTGGACGGTCCCGCCGATCATGGGTAATTCGTTCAGGGGACTCTGACGCGACTCCTCGTTGCGCGGTGGCGGGAGCCGCGGCTGGCACGATCAACTCCACGCGGCGGAGCCCGACCACATCATGCCGTCGTCGGTGAACAATTCGAACGGAAAGCACTTCACACGTCGGCTGCCGTCACGAGCATCACGAGTTCGACGGTCGATCACAGTGGACGTGCGGTGAACCGGGGCGGGAAGCCGTGCCAACTGCGCGTTGGATTGGGCACTACACCATGCCGAAACCGCCATCGAGAGGCGAAAAACCAAGCGCCGCAGTAGGTGCTGACGAGGACGCTCTCTGGGCGTAGCCGGGAACTCCACCTCGTGGATGGGAGTGCCGACGCCCTTGCACCGGACCGATCGCACCGGCCTGCCGAGCGGGTCGACTCTGATGTTGGTCGATCACGCAGCACCGTAGGAGCATCGACGGCTAGACGGTGGCGCGACCATCGCGGTAAATCTGGATCATGCACAGCTGGACGTGCCGACGGAGACGATCGCGAGGGCAGTCGGGTCCCTGGTTCCGGCGAACCCGCTGCACCACGTGCTGTGAACGCATCTCCACCATTTGTCTCGGACGGCCGCAGCAGCCCCGTTGTTTCTCGAACAGCTCGACGGCGCGACGGTCCAGCTCGCCCGGGTACTCGTCACGAGCGCTGCCGGCGACCAGGCCCGCAACCGGGATTCATCCGAGCGAAGCCTCCTGGCCACCTCCGCCTCTGCATGGATGCGAGCCTCACCATCCCTCGCTGTTACCGGACCGTATCGCCGCGCGCACAACATCTCGGTCCGCCACCTGTAGAGGATCTGGGGCGCAATCCGGCTCTTCACAGATGAGGGTGTAGGTCAGGCGGTTGGCGGTGCGGTGCGCGTCGGCGACGTTGTCGAGGTAGGAGTCGAGGCCCTCCGAAAATGAAGGGTTCCTACACACCGCATCCAGAAGACCTCGACGTGCTTGACGATACGTTCACACGCCTTGACGAGCTCGGCCTCGACGACGTCGGGCAACGCCTCGAGTTTGACCACCGCGCGGTGCTGGCCTGTCGAGTCGTCGACACCAACGATGCTGACAGCTGGTGTCAGCGCTGCGGCTGCGAAGGTACGGTGCGCGACAGCGTGGTCCGGCGTTTGGCGCACGAACCACTGGGCTGGCGCACGACGACGGTGCTGGTCAGCGTGCGTCGCTACCGCTGTGATGGCTGCGGGCATGTGTGGCGCCAGGACACCAGCCGGGAGGCTGAGCCACGAGCGAAGTTCTCGCGTCGCGTTCTGCGGTGGACGCTGGAAGCTCTCGTGGTCCAGCATCTCACCGTCGCCCGGGTGGCCGAATGGCTCGGGTTCCCCGGAACACCGTCAACGACGCTGTGCCGGCCGAAGGCACGCGCGTGCTGATCGATGACCCGGGCCGGTTCGACGGCATGCGCGTGATCGGGATCGACGAGCGCGTGTGGCGCCACACCCGCCGTGGCGAGAAGTACGTCACCGTGATCATCGACCTCACCGCAGTACACGCCGGCACCCGACCGGCACGGCTGCTCACCGGAACCGCAAGGGCGACCCGCTCTACGGGGCGACGCAGGCTGCACACTGGTGCCGATCTGCTCACCGACAAGCAGGCCGCCCGGCTGCGGGCCCTGTTCGCCGCCGACGCGCACGTCGAGGTCTGGGCGACCTGGGGCATCTACCAGCGCATGATCGCCGCCTACCACGAACCCGACCGCGCCGCGGCCGACAGCTGATGGAACAGCTGACCGGCTCGATCAGCGACGGAGTACATGCCGCGTTGACCGAGGTCATCACTCTGGGCAGGACGCTGAAGAAGAGGGCACCGACCTGCTGGCCTGCTTCGACCGACTCGGCATCAGCAACGGGCCCACCGAGACCATCAACGGACGGATCGAACACCTCCGCGGCTCCACCCTCGGGTTCCGTAACCTGACCAACTACACCGCCAGAAGCCTGCTGGCGGCCGGCGAGTTCAGACCGCAACGACACCCCAACTGTGACGAGCCGGTTCTGGAGTGTTCCGTGGGAGGGCGGCGGCGTGCAATCATCAGAGGAACGTCACGCGGATCGCTTCCTGCTTACCTTGGGCGAAACCGGCACGGGCGGCGGGGATCCGGGTCGCAAGATCCATCAAGTTCGTGCCCAATGCGGCTCGGGAATCGGCGTCCGGTGTGATCACCTCGACATGGCCTGCTTCCGGTGGTGTCCGGCCCCGCCCGCCCCACGGCGAGAGCACCACGACGTTCGCATAGCCCGAGGCAAGGTCGGCGGTGTCGGGGGAGCGCACCCCACCGTCGATGTAGCGAGTGCCGTTGATGCTGTGCGTGGGACCAGACCGGGCAGCGCGCAGCTCGCGGTGACCGCGTCCACCAGGTCGACGCCGGAATCGCGGTCGAACGCAGCCAACTCGCCCGTATCCGCGTCGGCGGCCACCACGATCATCGGCCGGTCCGGCCATTCAGGGCGAGGCAACGTGGCGGCGGCCGTTCCCGCTTCTGTCCGACCGGTCGAACCGGCTCGGACAGCACCAGGCCAACAGTTCGGCCGCCGGTATACCGTTGAGCACCTGCGCTGCCGCGGTGGCCACGGCCGAGGTGCCGACCACCAAATCGGCGGCCTCTGTCATATCGAGACCAGCTTCGACCAGGCCTGCGATGGTACCGATCTCCCACGTATTTCCGGCAGCCCCACCACCGAGAACCAGAGCAACGTTGTGAACCATCTGCCCACAATTTCAGCCCGTGTGGACACGGACACTCCAGTCCACCGAAATACCCAGACGGTGCCGAGCGTGATGCAGTGGATCATCAGCAGACGCCTCGATCACGCCGGCGAACTCTCGGTAGCGCTGCAGCCGAAATCTGATGATCGCGGGCATCGCGCGCAAATGCGCATTCGCCGACCCACTCACTCACTTCGCCCGTCGGTTCCGCGACGCATACGGAATGACTTCCCGCGAATTGCGGATGCTGCTGGCGAGCGAGCGGCCGTTCGACCAATGCTGAGGGGTG
>NZ_BCWY01000193.1 GCF_001894825.1 Rhodococcus jostii NBRC 16295
ACACGACAGAACCGGCAGGTGCATCACCTGCCGGTTCCCACCCGAGCGAGTGACGGGATTCGAACCCGTGTGAACGGCTTTGCAGGCCGGTACCTCAACCACTCAGTCACACCCGCATCGACCATTACTGTGCCCGCCCGGCGCCGGCGGCGCGAGAGTTGCGCTCACCGTGATTCTGAAGTGACACGGATTCTGAAGTGACACGGACTATGAAGCGACACGCCGAGGCGGGAACAAACCGCGCACCCTCGTTGCTGTCTTGCTTCATGACCGACACCGAAGAACGTGCCGCCCCGACCGACGGACGGACAACCACCCGTCCCAGCCTTCGGGTGATCCTGGTACTCGGCGCAATGGTGGCCCTCGGCCCCTTCACGATCGACATGTACCTCCCGGCACTGCCGGACATCGGAACCGACCTCGGCGCGTCGTCGTCCGCGGTGCAGCTGACCATCACCGGCACCCTTCTCGGCCTCGCCCTGGGACAGTTGATCGTCGGGCCGCTGTCGGACAGCCTCGGCCGGCGCCGACCCCTCATTGCCGGAATCGGTGTCCACGTCGTCGCATCCGTGCTCGCAGTGTTCGCCCCGACGGTGGCTGTGCTGGGAGTGCTCCGCGTCTTCCAGGGCATCGGTGCCGCCGCAGCGGCGGTGGTCGCTCTCGCCGTGGTCCGCGACCTGTTCTCGGGGAACACCGTCGCCGTGGTGATGTCCCGACTGATGCTCGTGCTCGGCGTCGCGCCCGTCCTCGCTCCGAGCATCGGCGGCGCGCTCCTCATCGCCGTCGACTGGCGCGGGATCTTCGTCGTCCTCGCCGTGATCGGCACGCTGACGGCGTTGATCGGTGTCTGGGGACTGACGGAGACGCTGCCCCCGGAGCGGCGCCGCAAGAGCAACCTGCGCGCCGTCCTGGCCACCTACTCCGGCCTGCTCGGCGACCGGGCGTTCATGGTGCTCGCCCTCGTGTCGAGCGTGGCGATGGGATCCCTGTTCTCGTACGTCTCGGGCGCGTCGTTCGTGTTCCAGGACCAGTACGGCCTCGACGAACAGCAGTTCGCGCTGCTGTTCAGCTCCGGCGCGATCGCCCTGATCGGCGCGTCGCAACTCAATGTGCGCGCCCTCGCTCGGTGGTCGCCGTTGCAGATCACGGTTGCAGCCCTCGGCTTCGCCACGGTGGCCGGGCTGGCGCTCGTCACCACCGCCCATTTCGAGTTCGGCGGACTCGTCGGGTTCGTCGTCCCGCTGTGGTTCCTCCTCGGTGGTGTCGGCTTCGTTCTGCCCAACGCCCCGGCGCTGGCCCTCGGCCGTCACGGGGAGGCCGCAGGCACGGCGGCCGCGCTGCTCGGCGCCCTGCAGTTCGGGGTCGGTGCCCTGATCGCTCCCCTGGTCGGAGTCCTCGGCAATACCGGCGTCGCGCTCGCAGTCACGATGACGGCGTGCGTGGGATTCGGGTTGGTGGCGTTGGCCGCGGCCGCGCGGGCCGAAGCACGGTAGAGACACGCTGGCCGGACTTTCGCGGCGCA
Source organism: Rhodococcus jostii NBRC 16295 (assembly GCF_001894825.1). Lineage (GTDB taxonomy): Bacteria > Actinomycetota > Actinomycetes > Mycobacteriales > Mycobacteriaceae > Rhodococcus_F > Rhodococcus_F jostii. The sequence continues at coordinate 1,523 of NZ_BCWY01000193.1, forward strand.
CCACCCGACATGGGATGATCGACGCATGCCACCACCGTCACCACTTCATCTCGACCCCATCGAAGAGGCCCACCGGCAGTGGACGAAGCACGGCTGGGGTGATGTCGCCGACGGCATGGCCGCGGTGACCTCGGTGATGCGGGCGCAGCAGATCATGATGGCCCGGGTGGAAGAGGTGCTCAAGCCGTCGGGCCTCACGTTCGCCCGGTACGAATTACTCACGTTGCTGACGTTCACCCGGACCGGCGCCCTCCCGATGGCGAAGGCCAGCGCACGCCTGCAGGTTCACCCCACCAGCGTCACCAACGCCGTGGATCGGCTCGAGACCGCAAACCTGGTACGGCGCGTCCCCCATCCGAGCGACCGCCGTGCGACGCTGATCGAAATCACCGATGCGGGAAGAAAACTGGCCGTCGAATCCACCGAACGGCTCAACGCCCAGGTGTTCTCGCAGCCCGGGGTGTCCGGAGACAAGCTCGAACAGCTCGTCACCATCCTCGCCGAACTGCGCCGCGAGGCAGGCGATTTCGACACAGGAGACACGCCCACCAAGTGGTGAGACACGACTGTCGCCCCGCACCGGGATCCCGGTGCGGGGCGACAGTCGTTTTCGGGATCTAGCGGTGCTTGAACACCGGCGCGCGCTTCTCGACGAACGCCGCCATTCCCTCTTTCTGATCCTCGGTGGCGAACGTCGAATGGAACACCCGACGCTCGAACCGGACACCCTCGGTGAGCGTGGTCTCGAAGGAGCGGTTCACGGCTTCCTTCGCCATCATCGCGACGGGAAGTGACATCTCGGCGATGATGGTAGCCGTCTTCAGCGCCTCGTCGAGCAGGTCGGCGGCGGGCACGATCCGCGACACCAGCCCGGCACGTTCGGCCTCCTCGGCGTCCATGTTCCGGCCGGTCAGGCACAGTTCCATGGCCTTGGCCTTCCCCACCGCGCGGGTCAGCCGCTGCGATCCGCCGATGCCGGGGATGACGCCGAGCTTGATCTCCGGCTGACCGAACTTCGCGGTGTCGGCGGCGATCAGGATGTCGCAGAGCATCGCCAACTCGCACCCGCCGCCGAGCGCGTACCCGGCGACCGCGGCGATCGTCGGCTTGCGGGCCGCGGCGAGGTGGTCCCATTCTGCGAAGAAGTCGTCCAGGTAGACGTCCATGTACGACTTGGGCTGCATCTCCTTGATGTCGGCGCCCGCCGCGAACGCCCGATCGGAACCGGTGATCAGAATGGCACCGATCTCCGAATCCTTCTCCAACTCTTCCACCGCCGACACGACCTCACGCATCAGCTCGGAATTCAACGCGTTGAGCGCTTTCGGGCGGTTGAGGGTGATGATCCCCACCCGGCCCTTGCGGTCGAGCAGAATGGTCTCGAAGTCGGTCACTGTTCTCCCTCGGTGGAACGTTCGCGGATGTCGTTGATGATGGCCGAGAAGTCCTGGCCACCACCACCGGCGGCGTGGAACCTGCTGTACAGCTCGGCCGCGCGCAGCCCGAGATCCGCCTCGACGCTGTTGGTCTTCAGCGCGTTCGCGGCGAGACCGAGATCCTTGTCCATCAACGCCGCGGCGAAGCCGGGCTGGTAGTCGTTGTTGGCCGGGCTGGTCGGAACCGGTCCGGGCACAGGACAGTTGGTAGTGAGCGCCCAGCACTGACCCGACGCGTTGGAGGCCACGTCGAACAGGGCCTGGTTGCTCAGACCCAGCTTCTCGCCGAGGACGAACGCCTCGCTGACGGCGATCATCGAGACACCGAGAATCATGTTGTTGCAGATCTTCGCGGCCTGGCCGTTGCCCGGATCGCCACAGTGGACGACCTTCTTGCCCATCACGTCGAGCAGCGGCTTCGCGGACTCGAAGTCGTCCTCGGTGCCGCCGACCATGAACGCGAGCGTTCCCGCGGTGGCGCCGACGACGCCACCCGAGACGGGTGCGTCCACCGAACGGTGACCAGCCTTGACGGCCTCGTCGTGCGCGGAACGGGCGTCCGCGACGTCGATGGTGGACGAGTCGATGAACAGCGTGCCCGGCTTCGCGGCCGGAAGGATCTCCGCGTAGAGCCCGAGAACATGCTTGCCGCTCGGCAGCATCGTGATGACGACCTCCACCTCGCGCACGGCCTCGACGGCCGAATCAGCGACGGTGACACCGTCTTTCACTGCCTGTTCGAGTGCGGCGGGCGCGAGGTCGAAGCCGATCACCGTATGCCCCGCCTTGACGAGATTGGCCGCCATGGGACCACCCATGTGGCCGAGTCCCAGAAATCCGACGGTAGTGCTCATAGCAGTCCCTCCTGGACGCTTGTGGCTGGTCAGTGCTGCGGCAGCGGGGCCGTCAGGCCGAGTTCGAGGTCG
>NZ_BCWY01000194.1 GCF_001894825.1 Rhodococcus jostii NBRC 16295
ATCAGCCGATCGGCTGCGGCATCCGGACGGTTCGGTAGCTGCAGCTGATTTCGTCACCGGTGGACGGATCACGCAATGCGACCTTCCAGGAGTCGGCGAACTGGTTCACGCCGTGCCGCATCGAGATCGTCCCCGACACGAGGACTGTCCCCGGCGTGTGCAGTCCCTTCTCGCGAAGGACGTCGAGCCAGTACTTCGGCGCAAGCAGGTCGGCGAGCGTCCCGGTCTGGATCAGGGTGGACGGTTCGCCGTCGCCTTCGCCGACCCATGCCGACAGGGTGATGTCGTCGAGGCGGTCGGCGATGTCGGACAACCGCCAGGCGCGGGACCCGAGAACGTCGGGTGCGGCGTTCTTGCTCCACGCCACGCTGTGTACCTCGAGGTCGCGGTCGGTGTGGTCGCAGGCGACGGTCAGCAGCACGTCGTCCTCGGTGATCACCAGGGCCCACTCGGCCTCTCCCGAGGTCCGCTCGTGCTGGACGAAGACCTCGGTGGTCTGCTGCGCGAGGTAGGGCGAGATGGGGTACATCGCCGGGATGGTCGTGGGCGCCGGTACGCCGAGTTCTGCGAGTTCGGCGATGTGCGACGCGACCTCTTCCTGGTTGCGTCCGGCATAACCGGCGTTGAGGAGGGTGGTGACCTCAACGGTGTCGACGGTGCCGTCCGGCAGGGTGAACGTGAGTTGCGGCATGGGGAGATCTCCTGAAGTTCTGGCCCCGGTTCCCTCTCGAGATCAGGGCGTTTTGTTACTTTCTTGTTTTTTCTGCGCCGAGGGCTTGCGCATACGTCTTGTATACAGCAAGTATGGAGCTGGTACAACGGCGGCGGTGAGCTGAAACACAGAAATACCGGGCCGTGCGGGACCAGAATTCAACCCACAAGGAGTTGTCATGATCGGAGAGTCCACCTCCACCGATGCCGGCAGGTCGGCACCCGTAGACAGGAAGGGACTGGCGAAAGCTTTCGCCGCCAGCCTCACGGGTACCGCATTGGAGTGGTACGACTTCGCGGTCTACTCGGCGGCGGCCGCACTGATCTTTCCGCAGATCTTCTTCCCCGGCAGCGACCCCCTCACGGGAACCTTGCTCGCGTTCTCCACCTACGCCGTCGGCTACGTGGCGCGGCCGATCGGAGGGTTCGTCTTCGGACGCCTCGGCGACGTCATCGGACGCAAACAGCTGCTGGTGATCACCCTGCTCCTGATCGGTGTGACGACCTTCGCGATCGGCCTGCTTCCCGGCTACGACCGGATCGGTATCGCGGCACCCGCCATTCTCGTGATCCTGCGGTTCGCGCAGGGCGTGGCGGTCGGCGGAGAGTGGGGCGGCGCCGTCCTCCTGTCGAGCGAATACGGCAACCCACGCCAACGCGGCTTCTGGTCATCCGCAGCTCAAATAGGCCCTCCCGCAGGAAATCTGATGGCCAACGGAGCGCTCGCGCTCCTCACCATCTCCATGACCGAGGCCCAATTCGAGTCCTGGGGATGGCGGCTCGCCTTCCTCCTGTCCGCGCTACTCGTCGGCTTCGGCCTGTGGATTCGCCTGAAGCTCGAAGACACCCCCGTCTTCAAGGCCCTGCAGGAGTCCGGCGACCGCGCCGAAGCCCCCATCCGCGACGTGCTCACCAAGCAGACCCGGCCACTGGTCGCCGCGATCCTGTCGCGGATCGCCCCGGACGTGATCTACGCGCTGTTCACGGTCTTCGCGATCACGTACGGCACCCGTGAACTCGGCTTCGAGCGTGGCGAAGTGCTCACCGCCATCCTGATCGGCTCGGCATTCCAGCTGGGCCTGATCCCTCTCGCCGGGGCACTGTCGGATCGCATCAACCGCCGCCTGGTCTACGCCGTCGCGGCCGTCGGCGGTGTCGTCTGGAGCGCCCTCTTCTTCCTCGTCATCGGTGGCGGATCGTTCCCGCTGCTCATCGTCGGGATAGTCGTCGGGCTCGCGTTCCACTCGTTCATGTACGGACCCCAGGCGGCGTTCGTCACCGAACAGTTCACCGTCGCGTTGCGCTCGACCGGCAGTTCACTCGCCTACACGATCGCCGGCGTGTTCGGCGGCGCGATGGCACCGCTGATCTTCACCTACCTGCTGAGCCGGACCGAAAGCTGGGTGCCGATCGCCGGCTACGTGCTGATCGTCGGAGTGCTGACCCTGATCGGTCTCGCACTGGGGCGCAACCCCGACCCCACCGAGGACGAGCACTACGCACTGCTCGCCAGCGAGAACGCTAGGCACGCAAGAGAATCTGAAGCGTAACCTCGAGATGAGTGTTGATCTTCTCGTGCACCAGGCTCTCGTCGCCGGCTTCGAGCGCGTCGATGATTGCCTGGTGCTCGGCGCACACCCGATGTTGCCGATCGGACACACTGAAGAGCGCCGTCAGACCGACCCGGAGCTGGCGCGCCCGGAGTCCGGAGTAGGTGCGCGAGAGCAACTCGCTCCCGGCCGAATCGATGAGGCACTGATGGAAACGGCCATCCCAGTCGATGAAGGCACGGGCCGCTTCCGCGCTCGGATCGGTCGTGAACGCTTCCTGCTCCGCCAGCGCCGAACGCATCGCGTCGATGGGCACCCGCCCCGACTCGAGGGCGCGGCTGGCGGCGTGACGTTCGAGGACACCGCGCAACTCCATCAGTTCCGCGATCTGCCGGCCCGACATCGCGGGGACGTGCGCCCCGCGCTTGGGCACCATTTCGACGAGGCCCTCCGCCTGCAGCATGAGCAGCGCCTCACGAACGGGAGTGCGGGACACCCCGATCCGCGTCGCGAGTTCCTGTTCGTTGAGAAAGGAACCGGTGGCCGCCGGCGACGTCAGCACCTGATCCCTGACGTACAGATAGGCCTTCTCTCGACCCGACAACTCGACAGCTGGACCCTCGGTCCCACCCATTTCTTGCATACAACATGTATACACCATTTCACCAGCAGCTAGGAGCAATATAGTGACGCTACGCATCAGCCTCGCCCAGATCACCAGTTCGACCGACCCCGAGGCCAACCTGGCAGCGATCGACAAGCAGGTGGCGGCCGCCGTGGACGCGGGGTCGCGGCTGGTGGTGTTCCCGGAGGCCACCATGCAACGGTTCGGCGGACCGCTCACCCACGTCGCGCAACCGCTCGACGGGCCGTGGGCCGACGCCGTCCGTGAGTGCGCCGACCGAGCCGGCATCACCGTGGTCGCCGGGATGTTCACCCCCTCCGACGACGGCAGAGTGCGCAACACACTGCTCGTCACCGGCGGGGGCGTCGACACGCACTACGACAAGATTCATCTCTACGACGCCTTCGGCTTCGCAGAATCCGACACGGTCGCACCGGGAACCGAGCCGCTCGTCGTCACCGTCGACGGCGTCGGAGTCGGCATCGCCACCTGTTACGACATCCGCTTTCCCGGGCTCTTCCAGACGCTCGCCGATCGCGGTGCGGACCTGACCGTGGTCGCCGCGTCCTGGGGCAGCGGCCCCGGCAAGGTCGACCAGTGGACGCTCCTCGCCCGGGCACGCGCCCTCGACTCCACGGCGTTCATCGCCGCCTGCGATCAGGCCGACCCGGCAGCATCCGGCGAGGTAGTCGCCGACACGACGCCGCTCGGCGTCGGTCACAGCATCGTCGTATCACCCACGGGAACTGTTCTGGGCCAACTCGACTCGGGCCCGGGGATGCTCACGGTAGACATCGACACGGACGTCGTCGCGCAGGTGCGAAAGACGTTGCCGGTCCTCGCCAA
>NZ_BCWY01000195.1 GCF_001894825.1 Rhodococcus jostii NBRC 16295
GCCAGTCGCCACAGCTGTGCAACGTCGACGTGCCGATCCAGCACCGGTTCCCTCACACCTGGCACAGTAGCGATCCAACAGGACAGGCGATAGCGACCCTGCCGCACGTAGCCGATCCCCCACACGGTTCGCTGCCGCGATCGGTGTCTCACGGATCTGTGCGTCAGAAGCTGGCCGCCAGCCGAGGGCCCGGTTCGACGAGCTGTACGCCGTCGGCGACCGGCCTCGAATGCTGTGCCTCACCCTGCTCGTGTCAACTCGCCCGCAGACCGCCGTGGACACTGGAGTACGTGGCGGTGACCAGGATCTTCCCGGGTTTTTCCGGGCTCCGGTCGATCGACACCAGGCGCAGGTCGGTCACATCGTTCCCGCCCGCTGCGCGAACGTCATCCCATGCCTTGAGCTCGGCCGCTCGATGGGCTGCATGGAGAGCCCCCACCTCGTCAACCTCGACGGTGATGGTGTGCAGTTCGCTGTTGGACATTGCGGTCTCCCTGCGCGGACGTTCCCCGGGCCTCGGTCGTGGATCTGCACTCAGTGTCCCATGATGATCGCTCACTCCGGTGGAGTCGACCCCCGCTGCCGCATCCGCTCGGCTTCCTGGGCTGCCCACTGGACGCGGAGCAGAATGTCCCTCTCACCGGCGCCGGCCAGTTCGCTGTCGTACAGGTGGTCCAGCACCGCTTCCCCCGCCTGCCGCCGCGCTGCGTCCGCGTCGCTGCGCGCCTCAGCGGCCCAGATGAATCGGCGCCACCACTCCTCACGCCGCGAGCGGACCTCTGTTTCCCGCGCACCCCGACGGGCCGCGACGTAGCTTCCCGACACCGTCAGTACACCGACGACCACCTGAATGACCAGCGTGAGCACGTTCACGCTCGCCCCCTCACTTCGCGGCGGCCGCGGTGAGGTTTCCGTGCGGTCTCGCAGACCCTGGGCAACTCGGCCCGCACATCTACGACTTCTGCCCGATGGATGAGCTCACCGAGGAAACCCGTTCGGGCGTTCTCGTAATGCCGCACTGTCACGGGCGATCAGCCCACAGTCGAGCCCCGACGCCGACGCCCAACGTGCCCCTCTCGCCGATCCTCTCCGGTGTCTCAGTGTCCGGTGCCCCCGAACGGGGCCTGATCACCACCGAGATGACCGCGGCGATCCCCGAGAAGGTCCTCGCCCCCCGGATCACCGCACAGATCCCCGCCGGCCGGGCGGGACGGCCCGAGGAGGTCGCACGGGTCGTGCACCTCCTGGCCGCCGACGCCTCCTCCGACATCACCGGACAGTTCAACGGCGGCATGGACATGTGATCGTGACCCAACCCAACAGATCCACCCTGGTCCAGCCTCGGTGGGGCGAGGAAAATAGGGACGATGGTCGACATCTATGAGGTACCCGCAGGAGAGCCACGCCTGACGTCATTCCTCCAGGCGCAGCACACCACCCAGATCGCCCGGCGCGGCGAGTTGGTCGACGCACGCGACCGCCCGGCCCTGATCGCATCGACCGACGACGAGACGGTCGGGGTGCTGATCTACGACATCGACGGCACGAACTGCGAAATCATGAACATGCGCGCATCCGGCCAATGGGGCGGCGTAGGCACGGCACTCATCGAACGCATCGCCGAAGTCGCCCGTGCACAAGGCTGTTCGCGACTGTGGTTGGTCACGACGAACGACAACCTCGACTCGATGCAGTTCTACCAGCGGCGCGGCTTCCGCCTGTCCGCCGTTCGATGCGGCGCAGTGGACCAGGCGAGACGGACCCTGAAGCCGGACATCCCCGACGTGGGCTACTACAAGATCCCGCTTCGGGATGAAATCGAGTTCGAGCGCGACCTCGAGCCCGCGTAGGCGAGCCCGCCCCGCTCAGCCCGGCCGCGTAGGCGAAGCGGGCTGAGCGCCCTTCTGCGGTCACCAGGGTCCGTTTTGGCCTTGGACATACCGGCACTCCGAGAATGGCGTTCTCGTGTGTCGGGCGGAGTGTTGCTCGCTTTCCCCTACTCGTCCGGTGCCGGTGGCGGGGAGGCGGCCCGGAGCTGATCGAGCGAGAGCGACACCTTGGTGGTCCAGACCGCACCGAGTCGCGACCGTGCCGCAGGAAGAGCCTCGAAGGCGGTCGACATTCCTAGCGCCCACGGCGCCGACTCGACCGGTGTCAGTCCGCACGATTGGAAATGGTCGGACAGCCGGCTGATGGCACTGTCGAGGGCCGTGATCTGTGCGGGATCCACATCCGGATCAGGGTCGGACAGCACCGGGTACGGCCACATCAGCACGATCCCGGTCGGCAGCATCCGATGAACCGTCTCGGCCACCAGCCACGCCCCCAGATCGTGGCCCGCAGCGGTTCGGTGACGAACGCGATATTCGGGATCAGGACCACCTCGGTGATGACGGCCAGGGTCTCGTACTGTTCCTCGACCTGCTCGGCGAGTTGATTGCCGTCGAACAACCCGGCCAGCATCTCGTGATCGCCGTCGAACTGGTCCAGGCACAGAGCGATCGGATCCTCGGTGCCGAGGCGGATCAACGTGAAGTCGAGTGAGCCGACGACCACGTCGTCGGCGTCGTCGATGTCCACCGTCATGGTCAGTTCGGCGAACCAGTCCAGGCACGCGTCGAGATCGCTGAGACCCACGCTCCGGAACCGCACCCGCGGCGAAAACAGATCGACGGTGCACCGGCCCTCCTCCTCGGCCAGGTCCGCCAACGCGGCCAGCGACAGTGACACAGGAAGTCCTCTCCTCCATCGGGCGGCCCAAGTCCGACCCCCTGCCACTATCGCGCATCATGATGCTCAACGCCGACCATCCCGGCAGCCGCGAAGCTTCACCTCGCGCGGCGGGTATCGAATCGATGGTCAATCGATTCGATACCGGGTCCGCTGGGGTGATCGAAAGCCCAGCCGCGTAGCGGGTAATCCGCGCGCGGACCCGCACAGATTAAGCGCCAAATGCGCTGCCAGAAGCGCATTTTCAAAGCGCCGATAACGGATATTATGCCAACTAAGGATTCTATGAGACTGTGCGGCAATGATTTTAACAATCTCGTCTTTCCTGAACCAGCCTCGACGCCATCAGTGATACGACTTGGAGATGAGCGGGCAACCGACCGCGAGCACCCCGGAACGGAACCGTGGGTGCGGGTTCCGGTCCGGGGTGTTCGGGTGGATTCTCGCTAGCCGGTGACGCCTTCTGCACGAGCAGCGGCGGCGACTGCCTCCGCAACAGCGGGGGCGACGCGAGGATCGAGCGGGCTGGGAACGATCTTGTCTACAGCCAACTCGTCACCGACGACCGAGAGGATTGCCTCGGCGGCGGCAAGTTTCATACCTTCGGTGATCCGGCGGGCACCGGCATCGAGCGCACCACGGAACACACCGGGGAAGGCCAGCACATTGTTGATCTGGTTCGGGAAATCCGAGCGTCCGGTGGCCACGATCGCCGCATGCTTGCGGGCGACGTCGGGATGAATCTCCGGGTCCGGGTTCGACAACGCGAACACGATCGAGTTCTCCGCCATGGTGGCGATCAGCTCCTCCGGGACGGTG
>NZ_BCWY01000196.1 GCF_001894825.1 Rhodococcus jostii NBRC 16295
GACGGTGGATGAGGTCGGTGAGGGCGTGGTGGAGGGCGGTGGTGTCGAGGTGTCCGGTGAGGTGGAGGGTGAGGGGGATGTTGTAGGTGGGGGTGGTGGTGTCGTATTGGTTGAGGAACCAGATGCGTTGTTGGGCGGGGGATAACGGCGCGAACTCCGGCTGCGATCCCGGAGTGGGCGCCGGCAGCGGCGCCTCGTCCGAATCGTGGTCGAGGTGGGTGGACAGAACCCGCGGGGTGCGGTCCTCGAACAAGGTCCGGACGTCGATATGGGTGTGCAGCGTCGAATTGACCCGCGCCACTACCCGTGTCGCCGTCAAAGAGTTTCCACCCGCCTCGAAGAAGTCGTCGTCGACACCGACGTGTTCCAGACCCAGCACGGCCGCGAACGCATTCGCGACGGTCTCCTCCACGGGCGACGTCGGCCGGTGTGCAGGATCGGCCGCGGAGTCGAACCCGGGATCGGGCAGTGCGGTGCGGTCGAGTTTGCCGACGGGGGTCAGTGGGATCCGGTCGATCGGCACGATCGTGGTGGGCACCATGTACGCCGGAAGGCGTTCGGCAAGATAGGCCGAGAGCCGGGCCGGGGCGAGATTCGGGGACCCGACGACGTAGGAGACAAGAATCAGATCCCCGGCGGGTCCGGTGCGGGTGAGGGTCGCAGCGTAGTCCACGTCCGGGTGGGCGCCGAGAGCGGCGTCGATCTCGCCGGGCTCGATGCGGAACCCGCGCACCTTCACCTGGAAGTCGGCGCGCCCGAGATACTCGAGCACCCGACCGCCGGATGAGTCGGCAATCCAGCGGACGATGTCGCCGGTCCGGTACATCCGCCCGCCCGCCGGCCCGTACGGGGCAGCGACGAAGCATCCTGCGGTCAGCCCAGGCCTCCGGTGATATCCGCGGGCCAGGCCCGGCCCGGCGACGTACAACTCGCCCGGAACGCCGTCCGGAACCGGCTGGAGACGCACATCCAGCACGACTTCCTCCGCGCCGGTGATCGGGCCACCGACCGTCACAGTGGACCCGGGCCCGAGCGGACCGCTGACATTGCACATCGCGGTGGTCTCGGTGGGGCCGTACCCGTTCCACAGCGTGCGGCCTCGGGACCACCGGGTCACCAGGCCGGGCGGACAGGCCTCGCCGCCGACGAGAACCTGGCCGAACCCGTCGTATCCGTCGAGGTCGTCGGGATCGGCCGAGGCGAGTGCGGCAGTCGGGACGAAGGCGTGCGTGACCCGCTCGGCGGCGAGGAAGCGTGACAGCTCCGTGCCGCCGACGACCGTCGGCGGGCAGATCACCAGAGTCGCTCCAGGGCCGAAGGCCAGAAGATAATCGAACACCGATCCGTCGAACGACGGTGACGAGAAGTGGAGCACGCGCGAGTGCGGCCCTGAACCGAGGGTGGCCGCCTGCGCCGCGGCCAGTGCTGCCAGCCCGCGGTGTGGAACCACCACGCCTTTCGGGACGCCGGTCGATCCGGATGTGTAGATCACATACGCGGGATGGTCGCTTCGCAGTGGCTGCCCGCGCTCGGCGTCACCGACGACACCGCTCGACTGCTGTTCGACCGTCGCGACCGTCTCGGTGTCGTCAAGGACGAGCCACGGCACCGTGCCGGGTAGCTGCTCGCGCTGCGGTGTCAGCGTGACGCCGAGAGCGACACCCGAATCGGCGATCATGTCGTCGATGCGTACGGCGGGATAGCCCGCGTCGATCGGGACGAAAGCGGCTCCGGTCTTGGTGATCGCCCAGACCGCGAGCACGGAGTCGACGGAACGGGGAATCGCCAGGGCGACGAAGCTTTCCGGCCCCGCACCGCGGGCGATCAGCACACGAGCCAATCGATTCGAGGCCTCGTCGAGGTCGCGGTAGCTCGTCGTGCGGCCTGCACATTCGACGGCGACGGCGTCCGGGTCGAGGGCTGCGGCGTCGGCAAAGATCGCGGCGAGCGTGCGGATGGCGGGTGCGCGATCGCCGCGCACGGGCGCGAGCGCACGAAACTCGTCGTCGCCGAGTAGCCGAACCGACGCGACGGTCGTGTCCGGTGCCGTGGCGATGAGGTCCAGCGCGCGGCCCATGCGTGCCGCGATCGCTTCGACGTCGTTGCGGGCGAGGAACTCCGGGAGATACTCGAACTTGAGGTGCAGCCTGTCGTCGGTGGTGGTGGCGAGGGCGAGGGGGTAGTGGGTGGCGTCGGTGGCGGAGGTGGTGGTGATGGTGAGGTCGGTGGGTGGGGGGTTGGTGTGGTGGGGGTAGTTCTCGTGGACGGTGAGGGTGTCGAAGGTGGTGGCGTGGGGGTGGGGGATGTGGGTGAGTGGGAGGTGGTGGTGGTCGAGGAGTTGGGTGTGGGTGGTGTGGGTGTGGTGGAGGAGGGTGGTGAGGGTGTCGGTGGGGTGGAGGGTGATGCGGACGGGGATGGTGTTGATGAAGAGTCCGATCATGTTTTCGACGTGGGGGATGTGGGGTGGGCGTCCGGAGACGGTGGTGCCGAAGGTGATGTCGGTGGTGCCTGTGTGGGTGGCGAGGACGAGGGCCCAGGCGGTGTTGATGATGGTGTGGAGGGTGAGGTTGTGGGTGCGGGCGAGCGTCCGCAACGCCTCCGTCTGCTCTCGCGACAGTGTCACCCGGTACTCGTCGGGAAAGGTGGACGGGACGCGGTCGCGCGCGGACGGCAGCAGGATCGTCGGTCCTTCCAGCCCGTCCAGGACTTCAGCCCACGCGGCCTGGCTTTCCTCGAGCGACTGTTGCGCAAGCCATTCCAGATAGCGGCGATACGGACGCGGGCGAAGTACTGCGTCGGGGTCGGTGTGGTGCTCGTACAACTGGAGGAGTTCGTGCAGGAGTAGCGGGGTGGACCAGCCGTCGAGCAGGATGTGGTGGTGGGTGAGGGCCACCCGGTGATGGGTGGGGCTGTGTGTGATGTGGATCAGCCGCAGCAGGGGTGGTGCGGTCAGGTCGAACGGGGTGGTGCGGTCGGCGGCGACGATGTCGTGCGCGACCCTCCCGTCGTGCTCGTCGCTGAGATCATGGTGGGTCCAGCGAAGTGGTGCGGGAGTGATGATCTGAATGGGTGTGCCGTCGGGCGTGCGTCCGAATGCGGCACCCAGGTTCGGGTGGCGGCCGAGCAGGGCTGCCGCGGCGTCGCGGAGGCGGTCGGCGTCGAGAGGTCCGTCGATGTCGAGGACGACTTGGACGACGTAGGTGTCGAGAGTATGGCTGGTCAGTTCGTGGTGGAAGAGAAGGCCTGCCTGCAAGGGGGTGACGGGCCAGACGTCGGTGAGGGTGGGGTAGTCGTGGTGGAGTGCGTCGAGGGTGGGTTGGTCGAGGTGGACGAGGTCGAGGTCGCTGGGGGTGAGGCGGCCGGCTCCGGGCCGGCTGGTGTGGTCGGCGATGGCGGTGAGGGCGCTCGTCCAGAGGTCGGTGAGTTCGGTGACGTCGG
>NZ_BCWY01000197.1 GCF_001894825.1 Rhodococcus jostii NBRC 16295
ATGTTCGAACCTTCGCTGAGGGGACGTACTTCTCTATTTCTTCGGGACGCGGATAATCAGGGCGTCGCCCTGCCCGCCTCCACCACACAGGGCAGCAGCCCCGACACCACCGCCACGGCGCTGCAACTCCAAAGCCAGATGCAGGGTGATCCGCGCCCCGGACATGCCGAGGGGATGGCCCAGCGCAATTGCTCCGCCGTTGACGTTGACCCGCGCCGGATCCAACCCGAGCTCGCGCGTCGAGGCGATTCCCACCGCCGCGAAGGCCTCGTTGATCTCCACCAGGTCCACATCTTCCGGAGAGATGCCCTCCCTCGCGCACGCCCTGGCGATCGCTCGTGCGGGCTGTAACTGCAAGGTCGAGTCGGGATCTGCAACGACGCCGTGTGCCCCGATTTCGGCGATCCATGGCGGCCGGAGCTCCTGCGCCTTGGCTTTGCTCATCACCACAACCGCGGCCGCACCATCGGAGATCTGTGACGCGGACCCGGCGGTAATTGTCCCGTCCGCGCTGAACGCCGGCCTCAGAGTCGCCAGCGACCCCACGGTGGTGTCCGCGCGGATCCCCTCGTCCTGCCCAAGTTCCACTGTCCCTCCGCGACGCTGTGTAACCGTTAAGGGCACCACTTCGTCGGCGGACAACCCGTCTTTCCACGCCCGCACCCCATTCTGATGCGACGCCGCCGCGAACGCGTCCTGCTCGGAACGCGAGATTGGGTGATCGGCCTCCCCGTTCGTCATCTCGGCCAGATTTCCCATCGGCTGATCTGTGAAGATGTCGTGCAGCCCGTCGAATGCCATGGAATCGCGGAGTGTCACGTCGCCGTACTTGACGCGCGCTCGCGCGTGTTCCTGCAGATGCGGAACCTGTGACATGGACTCTTGGCCACCCGCGACGATCACCTCGAACTCCCCGGCACGGATCAACTGGTTGGCCAACGCGATCGCGTCGACGCCAGATAGACAGACCTTGTTGACTGTCAGCGCTGGCACGTCCATCGGGATTCCTGCCGCGACCGCCGCTTGTCCGGCCGGAATCTGGCCGGCGCCTGCTGTGAGCACTTGACCCATGATCACGTATTCGACGAGCGCGGCGGGCACTCCAGATTTGTTCAGGGCTCCCCGAATCGCGACGCCACCGAGGTCGGAACCCCGACAGACCCCGCAAAGCCCCCATAAATCGACCCATAGGAGTCCGGGCATCGGCAACGATCACCGAAGTAGTCATCAGCTGTCCTAACTTGCCCACCGCGCCCACTCCGCAGGGGGTGCCGGCGAGCGCTAGACGGAATTCAATCGTGTGTGGCGGAGGCGCCACTCAACAGACGGCGCGCAACGACGGGAAGATCGTGAACTAGACATGCCACGGAAGCAAGTCCTGCACACCACGAAGCAACCGAGTTCGTTTCTGTGGCACGCCTACGTAAAGCGCAGTGCCACAGGGTAGTTCTTCACCGGGATCAGGCGCGGATCGGACAGCCGTGGCTCGTGGAGCGTAGATCGTCGGCGAGAATCGACCATGCAATAGTCGAGTGCGGCGAACGCAGAACGCCGCATTCCCGCGGCAGGATGCCCGACATTCGGTCACTCGAGGCGTCATGTCGGCCCCTGAGGTGAGGTACGCGCTGCGCGGCGATTCGATACCGACACTGCAGCCTGCCTGTCGCTGGAGGCTGCCGGCGATGCTCGAGGCACACCGGTGGCTCGAATCGGGCGTCTCGGCGGTCATGTTGATGATTCGCGAGTCTGCTGATCATGCCCAATACTGCCGAAATGTGTTGACATCTGGTCGGACCGCGACTGCAATGTTGCCAGTCCCAGGTGCACGTGTAAACTTTCAAGCAAAACTACTTAGCAGTGAATAGTCCCGAGCTGATCAATTCAAGTGACATGGGGTGTGGGATGGGCGTCGAAGCACCGTCGATTCGGGACGTGGCTGGAGATGATGGCGTCGATCGCATCGAGCAGGCGTGGGTACGTGAACGGCCGGATATCGACGTCAGTTCAGTGGGCATCGTTTCGAGGATCTGGCGCATTGCGCGATACCTGGAGCGCGAGCGCAGTCAACGCCTGGTGGAGCTGGGAACCGATCCTGCGACGCTCGACCTCTTGGCAATGCTGCGGCGCTCCGGCAAGCCGTATCGGATGACGGCAGGGCAACTCACCGAGGCTGCGCTGATAACCCCGGCTGGTATCTCGAACCGCCTGGACAAACTCGAGCGCAGTGGTCTGCTCAAACGGAGCTTTCACCCACAAGACCGTCGTCGAGTCGACGTGCAATTGACGAAAAAGGGAGTCCAACTCATCGACGAGGTCGCCTCCGACATTCTGGGTCGCGAGTCGCAACTCCTGGCGTTTGTGAGTGAAGACGATGACACCGAGCTTCGCAGGCTTCTCAAACTCCTTCTCGCCCACTTTGAGGACCCGGGTCGTGGCTAGCTGAGACCGAAACGCCCCGACGCCGGCCGTTGATCTGTTGGTGATTGCCGATGAATCTGGGTAACACTCTCGAATTCTCGTAGATCTCGAACTATCGAAGTTGATGGTGCACATCGAATGGCGCTGCGCAGTACCAGTGTTCATGGATGGTGTATGAGTTGAGAGCCGCTGCGGCATCAGTGACGTACTCACTGCACCTTGTGAACTCTGACCCGGGGAACGCACTTCTTCCTGCGCTGGTCGTAGTCACACATGATCACGAGGCGTGAATCGATTGCCGTGGCGGTTCGTCGTTTGTGGACTGATTTCCAGCACCGTCGGCGCGAATCGGGGTCCACGATGAGTACGTCACCCACCGAAATTGTCCTTGCATGGCGCTCTCCTAGACCGCTGACACTGCCCGGACGGCCACTCCCGGTGCCGCCAGCACGCCCGTCGACGCTTACAGCCACGGCTATGTTCGGCGCCGCATACGGGCATCACGCTCTCTGTACTGCTGGTTGTGCCGCTGCCCCCCTTGACGCTTAACCGCAGGGACCCTCGCCCCGCCCAACCCTCTCTGGCCCCACATTTGTGTACCGCGGCCACGAGAATGCGCTGTCGGGGGGCTCCCTCCGCGGATCCCGTTGCCTCGCCCGGTCCATGCCATCCCCGGGGCCGTGATTGCGACGCGATCTCTTGCTCGTCATCCGCAGTCGGGCGGCCTGACTGCCAACTCGGGTGGATGCCCCCGGCACCGCTGAGCAGGGGGTTCTGAATAAGAAGCAAACTAGATGCGTCTGCATCTATTCATTCGTGAAAAAAAATCGCAGGAAACAATTGACGCATGAAAGAAAGCTCCATACTATTCGGTGAGGCAGGCCACACCGGGCAGCGAGATCTGGCTGTTGGCCTCGCGATCCCTCCGAACTTCTCCCGAC
>NZ_BCWY01000198.1 GCF_001894825.1 Rhodococcus jostii NBRC 16295
ACGATGAGGTTCCCGGCCACCGGGCCACTGAACGACGTCGTGGTGATCGACCTGACCACCATGCTTGCGGGGCCCTTCGCCACCATGGTCCTGGCAGATCTGGGTGCCGACGTGATCAAGATCGAACCCCCTCATGGTGACTTCATCCGAGAGCAGGGACCGTTCGCACCGGATGATGAACTACGCGCATTCGGTGGGTATTTCCAGAGCGTCAATCGCAACAAACGCAGCGTAGTTCTCGACCTCACCACCGAAGAGGGACGCACCTCGCTGCTCGAACTGGTCGCGCACGCTGATGTCGTCGTAGAGAACTTCCGCCACGGCGTCATGGACCGGCTGGGTCTGTCCTACGAGCGCCTCCAGGAGCAGAATCCCCACCTGGTGTACGCGGCAATCCGCGGATTCGGTGACGAACGCACCGGTAGCAGCCCGATGCGAGACTGGCCGGCGTACGACATCACCGTCCAGGCCCTCAGCGGCTTGATGGAAATCACCGGCGAGCCCGACCGCCCGCCGATCAAGACCGGTCCCGGTCTCGGTGACACCGTGCCGGCACTGTTCGCGGTGATCGGCCTGCTGTCGGCCGTGCATCGTGCTCGCCGCGACGGCGTCGGTGGTTTCGTCGACGTGTCGATGTACGACGCCATGCTGGCAATGTGCGAACGCACCGTGTACCAGCACTCCTACAACGGCGACGTGCCCACCCGGCAGGGCAACAGCCATCCCCTGCTCTGCCCCTTCGATGTGGTTCCCGCGGCAGACGGGTGGGTCAGCATCGCGGCGCCGGGCAACAATCACTGGCAGCAACTCTGCGCGGTGATCGGACGTCCCGAGTTGGCGACGGACGAACGCACACAGGACAACGTCAGCCGACTGGCCAATCGTGACTTCACCATGGCAGCCGTGACCGCATGGACAACCACCCGGACCAAGGACCAGATCGTGGAAGCACTCGGCGGCAGGGTCCCGGTGGCACCGGTCAATACCATCGAGGACATCTATGCGGACCCCCACGTGCATGCCCGCAACATGCTGGTCGAGGTCGATCATCCCGGCGTGCCCCACCCGCTGACGATCGCCAACACTCCGATCAAGTTCGCGGACGCGCCCCCAACTCACCTCCGGCGAGCACCGCTGCTCGGCGAACATACCGATGAAGTGTTGGCCCAGTTCGACAACACCACAGCTACCTTTCAGCTCGAAGAAACAAGATAGGGAGATCATGTCCAGAACACAACGACCTCGGCGGTCCTGCCTCGCGGTGCCCGGTTCGAGTCCGAAGATGATCGAGAAGGCGAAGGGCCTCGATTCCGACCAGGTCTTCCTGGATCTCGAGGACGCGTGCGCACCACTCGCAAAACCTGGTGCGCGGAAGACCATCGTCGCGGCACTCAACGAAGGCGGATGGGGATCGAAGATCCGCGTGGTGCGGGTCAACGATCTCACCACCCACTGGACCTATCGCGACGTAGTCGAGGTCGTCGAAGGTGCCGGTGAGAATCTCGACTGCATCATGCTTCCGAAGGTGCAGTCGGCGGCCCAGATCGCCTGGCTCGACTTCACTCTGACACAGATCGAGAAGACCATGGGCTTCGAGGTAGGCCGAATCGGAATCGAGGCGCAGATCGAGGACGCCGCCGGACTGATCAACGTCGACGAGATCGCGGCCGCATCGCCGCGCACCGAGACGATCATCTTCGGCCCCGGCGATTTCATGGCGAGCATCAACATGAAGTCGCTCGTGATCGGTGAGCAGCCGCCGGGCTATGGAGTCGGTGACGCATTCCACTACCCGCTGATGCGGATCCTGATGGCCGCCCGAGCGAACGGGCTGCAGGCAATCGACGGACCGTATGTGCAGGTCCGTAACGTCGAGGGCTTCCGCCGGGTTGCCGGGCAGGCCGCCGCACTCGGCTATGACGGGAAATGGGTGCTGCATCCGGCCCAGATCGAAGCCGCCAACGACACCTTCAGTCCGGCCCAGGCCGACTACGACCACGCCGAGAACATCCTCGCCGCGTACGAGTGGTTCACCTCCGACCGGGGCGGCCGCAAGGGCGCCGTCATGCTCGGCGACGAAATGATCGACGAAGCGTCCCGCAAAATGGCGCTCGTCATCGCCGGCCAGGGCCGCGCCGCCGGCATGGAACGCCTCGACGTGTGGAAGCCGGAGACCGAGACCGTAGAGAGCGGTGTGTAACGATGACGACCACGGAAAAAGTACAGGACAGGCAATTCGGTCGGTACTTCGAGGAATTCGAAGTCGGAGCGATCTACAGGCATTGGCCAGGCAAAACTGTCACCGAATACGACGATCACCTGTTCTGCCTGCTGACGATGAACCACCACCCGTTGCATCTCAACTCCCACTTCGCCGAACAAACAACAGAATTCGGCCGCAACGTGGTCGTGGGCAACTATGTCTACTCGCTCCTGCTCGGAATGTCCGTACAGGACGTGTCCGGCAAGGCGATCGCCAACCTCGAAATCGAATCGTTGCGGCACGTCAAGCCGACATTCCACGGTGACACGATCTACGGCGAAACCGAGGTCCTCGACGTCACCCCCTCGAAGTCCAAGAACGACCGAGGCGTCGTGTACGTCGAGACCCGCGGCTACAAGCAGGACGGGCAGATCGTCTGCATCTTCCGTCGCAAAGTTCTCGTACCCAAGCGAAGCTACGGCGACACGCACGGCGGCGACCAACCCGCTCGACCGCTGCCACACGCGTAGTCGACTCCGGCGAGTTCGTTCATGCCCTGTCGCCCGAGGCCGGTCGCACACGATGACCGGATGAGATCTGCTGGGCGGCCGCGGGATACGCGGTTCATGGATCGCGGTTAGCCGATCTCCGGTGCGGGCTGGGTGTTACTCCGCTGAAGAAAGGCACCCAGCCCGCACGCCGGAGCGTCGGGCACCACGACCGGATACATCTGTCCGACGGGCCTTGACAGGAATTGCGGCAACGACCCACGCTATCAAGAGAATCACTGTGCCGATTGTCGGCACAGACGCGGTGCGGCCGGCCCCCGGGTGCACCACTCGGAAAAGGAAGCACCATGCGAGAGCGGTACGAAACGTTCGTCGGCGGACACGACGAACGCAGTAAGAGTGGGAAGTACTTTTCCACCCGCGATCCCGCTACGGGCGACGTCATCGCCGAAGTCGCCCTCGGCGGC
>NZ_BCWY01000199.1 GCF_001894825.1 Rhodococcus jostii NBRC 16295
ACAGTCCGTAGGCCATGGCAATGACGGGCGCGATCTCATGCGGCGTCGCGGGTTGGATGATGACGGCGGTGCGTCCGTCTTCGACGCCGGAAAGCCTGGTCCCGTACAGCAACAGCCAGGCGCCGGATCGCGTGCGTACCCGCGAGCGCGCGGCAAGTTCCAGCGGATCGGTGCCCGGTTCGATCGCCCGCGCCCGGGCCGCGATGGCCTGCACGACCTTCGATTCGAACGGCGTCGACGGCGCCGGGACCTCGACAATTTCGTCGATCCAGCGTTCCGCGGCGGGTGAGACCGATTCCGGGTTGCCCGCGGCGTCGAAGACCACCACGCCGGGGCCGTAGTCCACGGTCGTCACGGCGGCCTCGACCTCGTGGAGCATCGAACGTCGCAGACCGGTCGCGAGCGCGGGCGCCAGCGCGGCGATTGCGCGGACGTGCTCGGCGGTGTACCACGGTGCGCCCGCATCGCGCAGGAATGCCGCTGCACCCCAATAGACCCCGTCCGACACCAGGGAGACCCGCAGCTCGTCGCCGATTCCGTACGCCTCGTGCGAACGGTGCCGTGCACTGCGGGACAAATCTCCGTGGGTATCCAGACTGAGTGCACCCGCCAGGCGGCCACTGTGCGCAAGAAACGCCCACTTGTCGACGTCCTCGACCTCGTATTCGTAGTGCGCCAACCAGGATCCGGAACACCCGACGTTCCGGTTGACGCTGCCGGTGAACAGGATGGTGCCCGGGTCGACGGTGTGCCAGCAGCAGCGGTCATGTGGGATCACCGTGCGCAGGGCCGCGCTCATTCGCGCGCTGTACCCCACCCAGTCCAGCTGGTCGGCGGCGGCACGCGAGATTTGATCGCGGACGCGTGGCAGCAAGCTCTGCGCCATGTCCGAAGTGTATCGCAGCAGGTTAGGGCTGCCTACCCCAGAAATCTGGGTGAATTCCCCAGGATTCAGGGATATGACGCAGAACCGACCACGACGACGCTGGTTTCATGACGATGACAGCCCATACCTCCGCCGAAACCGACCACGACCTGCCTGACCCGGAGCCGATCATGCAGCTGGCGTCCGGGTTCATGGCCGCCAAACACCTCTTCGCCGCCAGCGAACTCGGTTTGTTCGAGGCGTTGGGCGAGGGCCCCACCGACCTGCATGGCCTGGCCGCCCGCACCGGGCTTACTGCCCGAGCCACCCGGATCAGCGCCGACGCCATGGTCGCGCTGGGTATGCTCGAACGCCGAGGCGAACAGTATGTCAATACCGAGACGGCGGCCGCGTTCCTCGCCGGCGGATCGCCCGCCGACCTGCGTCCGCTGCTGCGGTTCTGGGACACGATCAGCTTCCCGGCGTGGGAAGACCTGGCCGGCGCACTCGCCCGCGGGCCGAAACGCCAGATCTTCGACCTCGACGCCGCCCTGCAACCCATCGCCTCGATCGGTATCGAGGCGTTTTCGGCCGGCCCCTCGCTCGCCCTGCCGGACACGGTCGATCTGTCCGGCAGTCATCGACTCCTCGACATCGGCGGCGGCACCGGCTCCTGGTCCATCGCGGTGGCGCGCCACTGCCCGCAACTGAGCGCGACCGTGTTCGAGCTGCCGGCGGTTGCCCAGACCGCGCAGGACCGCATCGCGTCGGTCGGGCTGGAGGGGCGAATCGACGTATGCGCCGGCGACGCGATGGCCGACCCGCTGCCGGCCGGATACGACGCCTTCCTGGTCGCGAACCTGGTGCATTACTGGTCGCCGGAGCAGAATCGTGCGCTGC
>NZ_BCWY01000200.1 GCF_001894825.1 Rhodococcus jostii NBRC 16295
GGCGCTACCGCGACCATCGCTCGCTCACCGGCCCGATGAGCGTCATTGTCGCCGAAACCGCATGAAACAAGACAACACCCAAGGAGCACACGATGAGCGAGCATCAAGTCGCAATCGTCGGTGCCGGCACCTCCGGGGTCGCGGCGGCGGTGGCCCTCGCCGACCGTGGCATCAACCCGTTGCTGATCGACCGAGCCGACCAAGTCGGTTCGTCGTGGCACTCTCGTTATGACCGGCTGCGACTGAACACCGGCAGGCAGTTCTCCCACCTGCCGAACCGCCCCTACCCCAAGGGCACACCGACCTTTCCCACGCGGGAACAGGTGATCGAGCATCTCGAGCGGCACGCACGTGCGGACGGGATCGAGCTGCGCCTGGGCTGCCCGGTGGAACGGCTCGACCTAACGGACGGGCACTGGCGGTTGACCACCGCTGCCGGTTCGGTCGACGCTGCCGAGGTGGTGGTCGCGACCGGCTTCGATCATGAGCCCTTCGTCCCGGACTGGCCCGGACGCGGGGACTGGCGGGGTGCACTGGTTCATTCCTCGCAGTACCGGAATCCCTCGCAGTACAACGGGAAACGGGTCCTCGTGGTGGGAGCGGGCTGCTCGGGCATGGAAATTGCCTACGACCTCGCCACCGGAGGCGCGGCAAAGGTCTGGCTTTCGGCTCGCACGCCGCCGAACATCATGCTCCGCCAGGGACCTGGTGGCATACCGGGAGACTTCATCGCGACGCCGCTCTACCATGCCCCGGTCCCTATAGCGGACGCAATCGCTCGGTTCGGCCGGGAGAGGAGCATCGGCGACCTGCGCGAGTTCGGATTACCGATCCCCGACGAGGGGATCTTCGCCCGCAGCGCCCGCCTCGGCGTGGCACCGGCGATCGTCGACAAGGAGCTCATCGCCGCGATCCGAGACAGGTCCATCGAGGTCGTTCGCGGAGTCGAGTCACTCGACGCGGACAGCGTGTGGCTGGTGGACGGTGTGCGAATCGACCCGGAGGCGATGGTCTGCGCGACGGGGTTCCGCCAGGAACTCGAAAAGCTGGTCGGGCACCTCGGCGTACTGGACGAGCGAGGTTGGCCGCACGCCACCGGTGAAAAGCCGGCCGCCGAGAGGTTGCGTTTCATCGGGTTCGTGCCCAGGCCGTCGCAGATCGGGTTCGCGGCGAAGCAGGCTCGCCGCGCGGCCCGAGCGATCGCGCGGGAACTGCGGTGAGCGTCGGCGGTAGGATTCTCCCGCCCTGCCCCGGCGCTCGAACAATGGCGGGTCTGCGCGGAGATGGCCGACCGGTCAGATCCCCCCCACACACAAACGGTCGTTCATGAGACATCACTGACCGGTTGACGTTTACCCAGGTCGGATGTGTAAAGAACACCG
>NZ_BCWY01000201.1 GCF_001894825.1 Rhodococcus jostii NBRC 16295
ATTGCCCGCGAACCACACCGCGCGGCACGCACACCGGCGGAAGAGACGTTGGTGTCGGTGTTCGCCGAAGTGCTCGGAGTCGGGCAGGTCGGGCTGGACGACTCGTTCTTCGCGCTCGGCGGCGACAGCATCCTGTCGATCCGACTCGTGTCGCGGGCCAAGGCGCGTGGATTGGTGTTCACCCCGCAGCAGGTGTTCGAGCACCGAACGGTGGCGGCTCTGGCCGCCGAGTCGGAGAGTGCCGCCGGCGAGATCGCAGTTCCCCTGGCCGAACTCGCGGGCGGCGGGATCGGCACGTTCCCGCCCACTCCGGTGGTGCGGTACCTGATCGAGCGCGGCGGGCACTTCGACCGGTTCAGCCAGAGCCTCATGCTCGACCTCCCCCGCGGCATCGACGCGGCCGGACTCCTCGCGACCGTCACCGCTGTGCTCGCACGTCACGACATGCTGCGGTCGCGGCTGCACCGGAACGCACATGGGCAGTTTGAGATGGAGACTTTTCCCGCCACGGACATCGATGCCGCGGCACTGGTTCGGCGCGTCCCGTACGACCCGGAGACCGATGCGGACGGGCTCTCGGACCCGGTGGCGACCGAGCATCAGGCGGCCGTGAACAGGCTGCGGCCCTCCGACGGTGTGGTCGTCCAGTTCGTGTGGCTCGATCCGGTGCCGTCGGCCGCACCCTCGGCCGAGGCGGGCCGGTTGATCGTGGTGGCGCATCATCTCGCGGTCGACGGGGTGTCCTGGCGGATTCTGCTGCCCGACTTCGCCGCTGCCTGGTCGCGGATCTCGGCGGGGCAGTCGCCGGCTCTTCCGGCACCGGCGACGTCGATGCGCCGCTGGGCGCACGCGCTGGCCGAGGAGGCTGGCCGGACCGAGCGGGCAGCCGAACTGGCGTGGTGGCGAAGCGTCGTCGAGGGACCCGACCCGCTGATCTCCGACCGGGCACTCGACCCCGGCCTGGACGTGGCGACCGCACTGCAGGACGTGAGCGTCGAGACCTCGTCCGAGGACACCGCGGTCCTGCTGACCGGCTTACCCGAGCTGTATCACGGCGGCGTCCTCGATGTGCTGCTGACGGCGCTGGCGGTGGCGTCGTCGAGGTGGCGCGCCGAGCGGGGCATTCCGGGGGCGTCGACGTTGATCCGGCTGGAAGGGCACGGCCGGGAGCAGCAGGTGGTGCCGGGCGCCGACCTGTCCCGCACCGTCGGCTGGTTCACGACGGTCTTCCCTGTCCGCGTCGATCTCCACGGCGTCGACGTGGGCGCCGCGCTGGCCGGTGGTCACGAGATGGGCAACGCGGTCAAGCGTGTGAAAGAACAACTCCGTGCGGTGCCCGACATGGGAATCGGATACGGGCTGCTCCGCTACCTGAACCCCGACACCGCCGGCAGCCTGCCGAGGACGGAGCCGGGGCAGATCAGTTTCAACTATCTCGGCCAGGTCCCGGACTCGGTCGACCACGGCACCGCGACCGGGTGGGGCCCCGCCGCCGGTTTCGGCGACCTGCGGTACGCCCCGGACCTGGACATGCCGGCGTCCGCCGCGATCGAGATCAACGCGATCGTGATCGGCGGACGGCTCCGGGTGGGGTTCGGATTCCCGGACACCCTGCTTGCCCGCGCCGACGTGGAGCGGCTGGCGGTACGGTGGCGGGAGGCTGTGTCCGCGTTGGTGGCCCATGCACGCAGCGCGGGCGCGGGCGGACTCACGCCGTCGGACGTTCCCCTCGTCGACGTGACCCAGAGCGACCTGGATACGTGGGAGGAACGTTTCGGCGCGCTCACCGACGTGTGGCCGCCCGCGCCCCTGCAAGCCGGGTTGCTGTTCCATGCCCTGCTCGCGAAAACCGCGATCGACGCGTACACGGTGCAGGTGGAACTGCACCTGCAGGGAGCCGTCGACCCGGTCCGGATGCGCCGTGCGGCACAGGCATTGCTGGATCGGCACGCGAATCTGCGGGTGGCGTTCGTTCCCGCACGGGACGGGACCTTCGTGCAGGTGGTGCCCGCGTCCGTCGAGATACCGTTCCGCGAAGTCGACCTCGCGGGTCTGACCGAGGACGCGCGCGGCGCCGAACTGGACCGGCTCCTCACAGCCGACCGGGCCGCACCCTTCGACACGTCGAGGCCGCCCCTGGTCAGGTTCCTCCTCGTCTCGACAGGACGTGAAGAATCGCAGCTCGTGTGGACGAACCACCACACCCTGCTCGACGGATGGTCGATGCCGCTCGCGATCCGGGAACTGCTCGCCCTCTATGTGGCCGGTGACGAGGAGGCGCCGTCGTTGCCGCGACCGCGTCCCTACCGCGACTTCCTGACCTGGCTGTATCGCCGCGACCCGGCGGAATCACGAACGGCCTGGGCGTCCGCGCTCGCCGGCGTCGACGGTCCGACGCTGCTGTTGCCCGACGCACGGGGACGGCAACTGTCGGTTCCGCCCGCCCACGCGCAGTACGCCTTGTCCGAGGAACTGACCGCAGAACTCACCACCCTCGCGCGCAGTCGGAACGTCACCCTGAACACGGTGACCCAGGTGGCGTGGGGCATCGTGCTGGGCGCCACGACCTCCCGTGACGACGTCACGTTCGGGAGCACGGTGTCGGGGCGGTCGCCGCAGCTGTCCGGGGTCGAGTCGATGATCGGACTCTTCGTCAACACCGTGCCCACACGGATCACGCTCAGTCCCGGGGAAACGCTGGGCCGGTTGCTCGACCGGACGCAGGCGGAGCAGGCCGCCCTCCTCGAGCACCACCACCTCGGTCTCGCCGATATCCAGCGAGTAGCAGGAACCGACATCGGTTTCGACACCGCGACCGTGTTCGAGTCGTACCCGATCGACCGGGGCGGCCTGACCGCGGACACCGATCTGGCCGGTATGCGGGTGGTCGACGTGACGGGTGTCGACGCCACCCACTACCCGCTGAGCGTGGCCTTCTCGGTCGACACGCAGCTGCGCATGACGTTCCACTACCTCCCCGACCTGATCGACGAGGCCACCGTCGACGCCATCGCGGGACGGGTCACCCGGGTGTTCGAGGCGATGGCATCCGAT
>NZ_BCWY01000202.1 GCF_001894825.1 Rhodococcus jostii NBRC 16295
GCCGACGCTGCCCCCGACCACCTGGGCGGGCAGGCCGCGCACGGGCCGTCCCCGCAGGTCCAGCAGCCCGGTCTGGCGGGCGAGGGCCTCACCCTCCTTCGCGACCCGGACGATGTACCGGGACGACTTGCGCAACCCGCCCGCGCTCAGGACGTGGACGTCGGCGCTGTAGGTGAACAGATCGAAGATCTCGCGGCGCAGCCGCCGGGCCGTGGACCCCAGATCCACTTCCGCCTCGACCACTACCCGGCCGCCGACGATGTGCAATCCCCCGGCGAACCGCAGCAGCGACGAAACCTCGGCCTTCCGGCAACTCACGTGAGTGACGACGAGACGACTGAGTTCGTCTTTGACCTCTGCTGTCATTGCCACGAAGCGCTCTCCCTTTCCTCTGGTGTCACGGCCACTTCGCTCCCCCGAGGCCCCGGATCGGGGTCGCTCCAGAGCTGTTCGAGAACGGACGCAAGTTTGCCTGCATGATGTGTGTGGGTGCCGTGCTCCGACACGTCGGCGTACACGACGCGTGCCTGGAACTGGCCGGCGGCGCGGGCGAGGTGTTCGCGCTCGCGCCCCGGTGGCACCGAACCCGAATCGACCACGACGAAGTCGACGGTGAGTTCGGGCGCGTGTTGGGACAGTACGTGCAGATGACGCTCGGTGGAGAATCCCGCGGTCTCACCCGGCTCCGGAGCCAGGTTGAGCACCAGCACCTTCCGCGCGTCGGTGGCGATCAGCGTGTCGAGGAGTTCCGGCACGAGGACGTGCGGAATGACACTGGAGAACCAGGATCCGGGCCCGAGGACGACCATGTCGGCGGCCTCGATCGCCCGGACCGCGTCCGGGCACGCCGGCGGATTGGCCGGCAGCAGCCGCACCCGGCGCACCTTGCCCGGGGTGGTCGCGACCGCGACCTGACCGCGGATGCAGCGGCTGACGCGCGGGTCCGCCTCCAGGCCTTGCACGTCCGCCTCGATGTCGAGGGCGATCGGCGACATCGGCAGCACGCGCCCGTTGATCCGCAGCAACCGAGCGAGTTCGTCGAGGGCGGCGACCGGATCGCCGAGCACTTCGGTGAGGCCGGCGAGGATGAGATTGCCCACCGAGTGTCCGGCGAGGGCGCCGATGCCGCCGAAGCGGTGCTGGATCGTGTCGGTCCAGTCCTGCACTTCGGGGTCGTCGGCGGCCAGCGCGGCGAGCGCCATCCGCAGATCCCCCGGCGGGATGACACCGAGTTCGGCGCGCAGCCGTCCCGAGGACCCGCCGTCGTCCGCGACGGTGACGACGGCCGTGACGTCACGGCTGAGCCGGCGCGCGGCGCTGAGAGTGGCGAACAGCCCGTGGCCCCCACCGAGCGCGACGATCGTAGGCGGCACGTGCACCGGCGTCATTCGCGCCCCAGATCACGATGGACGACACGCACGTTCAGCCCGGAGTCCTTTCCGAGGCGGCGCGCCAACGCCTCCGACATCGCGACACTCCGATGTTTTCCGCCGGTGCAACCCACCGCGATGGTCATGTAGCGCTTCCCCTCCCGACGATATCCCGCGATCGTCAGATCCAGCAGGTGGTGATAGGTGGTGAGGTAGTCCTCGGCACCGTCCTGCGACAACACGTAATCCCGCACGTCCGCGCTCTGCCCCGTGTGCGGACGCAACTCGGGGATCCAGTGCGGGTTGGGCAGGAAGCGGACGTCGCAGACGAGATCGGCGTCCATCGGAAGACCGTACTTGAAACCGAACGACTGGACTGTTACCTGCATCGTGCGGTTCTCCGCGTCGCCGAACGCGTCCTCGATCTTCTGCCGCAACTGGTGCGCGGCGAGGGAGGACGTGTCGATCACCAGGTCGGCGGCGGCCTTCACCTTCGCGAGCTGGTCACGCTCGGCCGCGATGCCCTCGGACAGAGTGCCCTCCGCGCCTCCCCCGGACAGCGGGTGACTGCGGCGGACCTGTTCGAAGCGCCGGACCAGTACCTCGTCGGACGCGTCGAGGTACAGCACCCGCGTGTGCACGGGTTTGCTCTCCAGTTCGGTGAGGACCCAGCCGAGGTCGCCGGTGAACAACCGGCTGCGCACGTCGATGACGACGGCGAGCCGCTCGAGCCGCGAATCGGATTCCAGGCTCAGATCGACCATCCGGGAGATCAGTTCCGGGGGAAGGTTGTCCGCGACGTACCAGCCGAGGTCCTCGAGGACCTTCGCCGCCGTCTGCAGACCCGCCCCGGAGAGCCCGGTGACGAGAAGGAAGTCCATCGGCCGAACCGTGGGTGGACGGTCGCTCTGCGCGTGCTGCTCGGTCACTCGACACCTGTCCGTTGTGAAGCGCTCTGTACTGCCGGGTCGTGCTGTGCTGCCCCGACGTGCTGTGCTGCCCGGTCGTGCTGTTCCGGGGGGTCGCGGGGTACGTCCACGCCGTTCCGTTCCGCCGTGCCCGGTCCGTTCCGACCGGGTTCATCATCCCCCACTCCCGCGACGTCCGCAGACGGTTCCTCAGCCCCGAGAGCGGTGAGTACCGCCTTCGCCGTGGCCGTTCCGATGCCCGGCACCGCGGTGATCTCCTCGACGGAGGCCTGTTTGAGTTTGGCGACGGATCCGAAATGCGTCACCAGGGCCTTGCGCCGGGTGTCGCCGAGCCCGCGCACCGAGTCGAGCGCGGACGCCGTCATCCGGCGGGAGCGCTTGCTGCGGTGGAACGTGATCGCGAAGCGGTGGGCTTCGTCACGCACCCGCTGCAGCAGGTACAGCGACTCGCTGGTACGCGGGAGGATCACCGGGTCCTCCTCCCCCGGCACCCACACCTCCTCGAGCCGTTTGGCCAGCCCGACCACGGCGACGTCGGTGATGCCCAGTTCGTCGAGTACCGCCGAGGCCGCCGCGACCTGCGGGGCGCCGCCGTCGACGACGAACAGGTTCGGCGGGTACGCGAACCGCCGCGGCCGGCCGGTCTGCGGATCGATCGCCGCCTCCG
>NZ_BCWY01000203.1 GCF_001894825.1 Rhodococcus jostii NBRC 16295
CCCCTTCGTAGTAGAAGCCGCCGTCGATGATGTACGCCTGGACGTTGCCGATGTGCCAGTGCGGAGGTGCCACGCTGCCGGCGTCGACCTGCAGGATGACAGTGAATGATCCGGTGACGAGGTTGCAGTAGAGGAGCTTGAAACGGGTGCCGGGCATGAGCCAATCGGTCCACGGGATCTGCTCGGGATCGATGAATTCCTTCCGTGCTCCCTTTGCGGTGATGCCGGGATTGGTCATCCAGTAGTCGGGGCCTGCAATGCGCATGATCGCATCCAATCTTCGTTGGGGGAGAATGCCCGGAATTGTGATGTGGCTGCCGTGGTCCGGGTGGCCTCGGGAGTGGTTTAGAATCTCCCCGGCAATGAATGTGATGTCCATTACATTTGATTTCAGTTCGTTAACCTGCTGGTTATCGCGGCAGGTCAGAGGTGCGGGAAAAGGCGCGGTGGCCAGGTGGACGATCTGAATCTGAGGCTCGTCGCATACTTCGTCTCGGTGATCGAAGAAGGGCATTTCGGCCGCGCGTCGGAGAAACTCTTCATCAGCACGCCTGCATTGAGTCAGCAGATCAAGAGGCTTGAAAAGCAGTTGGGCGTCGAATTGATCGACAGATCGGCGCATCCGCTGCAGCCGACGGCGGCCGGGCGCCGGTTCCTGCCCGAGGCCCGGGCGGTCCTGGCCGCCGCACGACGCGCGGTGGAGGCGGCGACGTCGGAGATCCCACCAGTTCGACTGGGGTTCATGGCGGCTTCCCTTGTCGGGCCGACCCGTCGTTTTCTGGAACTCGTGAGAGAGCGCCGGCCCAGGCTCGAGGTGGCCTTGGTCGAGCTTCAATGGGCAGATTTGGCAAGCGCGGTCCGATCGGGGGAGGTCGACGCATCGATCCTCCGTCCACCGGTGTCGGACCGGTCTGGACTCCGACTCGACGTGCTGTGTGACGAGGCGCGTGTTGCGGTGCTCCCGGTTGGGCATGCGCTCGCGGGCCGCGACCACGTCCATCTGGGCGATCTCGACGACGAACCGCATGTCCGGTCGGACGGCGCCGACCCCGAATGGGTCAGATGGTGGGCATGCGACCCGCGGCCGAGTGGTCGGCCGGTGGTTTACGGCCCGTCGGTGCGCACCATGGACGAGATGCTCGAGGTTGTGGCGAGTGGAGCGGCGATTGTGATCACCAGCAAATTCGTGGATGACACGCGACGGCATGAGGGCGTCGTCTTCGTGCCGGTCAGGGATGCGCCGCGGTCAGCGGTGTGCCTCTGTACGCGGCGGGACGACCTGAGCGCGGGCACACGCGCCCTGATCGACGGTGCCACGGAGTTCAGAGACGACAGGCTATAGGGGCGAGTGACGCGATCGCGGTGTGGATGCGCAAGCAAGTCAGACGGTCCCATGGTCGCATCCGCGATGACGAGACACCTGATCCGGGACCGTCTGACAACGTGAGGAGCTGTTGGTCAGCTCAGGCCGGAAAAACTGCTAGCGTCGGAGCCGCTGAGGTCGGATAGCTGCCGATTTCGGAGCCGCCGTCGACGACCAAGCTAGTGCCGGTCACGTAACTGGCGTACCTCTGCGATGTCGCGCACGGTCAGAGCCCATAACGAACGAATCAGCGATACACCTCAGGTGTCGAGCAGGAACACTCGAAGTCGCTCGAGCACCAACCCGGGTCGCTGATCGACAATCCAGTGACCGACGCCGTCGACCGTCTCGAGCTGAAAACCAGCTGCGTGTTCGGCGTACCCGCGCAGCAGCGTCGGCGTGATCACCGGGTGCCCCGCTCCGTGGAGGAACCACATGGGAATATCGACGGAGGTATTCGCGAATTCACCGGCACGAATCAGTTCTCGCGTCAGGAAGGTGCGATACCAGCGCGAGCCGGCCACCGCATGACCGGGCTCACGCATGCGACGCACATAGAGCCTGAAGTCGTCGTCGAGGTAGAACCCGGCACCGACCCACCGACCGAGCATCCCCAAGAAGCGCCCCTTCGGGTCGCCGAGAAGACGCGGCCCGATCACCGGAAGAGAAATCGGGATCTGATACCAGAACCGCCACAAACGCCGGACCGCCGTCAGATCGAACGCCAGCCACGGCCCGACGGTGTTCAGTCCGAAAACCCGGACACCTCTCCGGATGTCGCAGCAGCAGATTCCCCGCAACTGGTCCACCCCAATCGTGCGCCACGACCCGCACCGGGGCGACGCCGATCCGGTCGAGCACGACCGCGAGGTCATCTGCCATATCGGACTTGTAGTAGCGATCATCGGGCGCCGAGCTCCACCCGGCACCGCGCAGATCCGGGCAGAGCACGCGGTAGCCGTCGGCCGCGAGCGGTCCGATCAGCTCTTGCCACGCCCACCAATTCTGCGGGAAACCGTGAACAAGCATGACCGGCGACCCGTCGGCCGGCCCGGCATCGGCGACGTGAATCGTCGAACCGCCGCCCACGTCGACGAACCGGTGCTCCACAAGCACCGGTAATGAAGGTGAGTTCATGGGTACTCGCTCTCTCCTCACACGACGATGCCTCACTGCGGAAACCCAATACGCTGCGCGGTCTGGTCCCGACGTGCCACTTAGCTCGCCGTGCAGGACACTCCTGCAGGTTCGCCCAACAGACAGACACGCTGCCACGTGGGCAGAACCTGCGGAGGGTTAATTTAATGCGCCGATGAGGGGACGCCCTGACAACGAACGTGGCCCGCTACGTGCTGCCGAGGACGTCGAGAGCGCCTCTGCGATCGAATAGACAGGGCCGGCCGTGGAGGATCGCTGGTACGCCATCCACGGCGAACTCCAGGTGACACCGAAGTCTCAGAACCGTGGCATCTCTTTCAGCGTTAGATGCCAACTCGCGGTGCGCATAAAGCTCTGACCGGCCTGCAGAGTCTCAGTGCCTGTTCAACAACCGCTCACCTAGAACCGGAACCGGACGATACGGG
>NZ_BCWY01000204.1 GCF_001894825.1 Rhodococcus jostii NBRC 16295
TCGCGGTCGAGGAAGACCGGAACCGAAAGGCGTCGGACCCTTTTCGGTTCACTCGCCACGCCGAGGTGTTCATGACGTACGGCAGTGGGGCAGGCCCGGCACGGGGCCTGGAATCAGATAGCGCGCCGGTCTCCGGCGTCCTCGTCGGACGTACCCAGCTCGCGCAGTGCGGAATCACGGACGCTGATGATCCGTTGCTCGGCAAGTTCGACCGCGAGGTCGGCGTCTTGCTCGACGATCGCGGTGTGGAGCGCACGCCAGCGCTTGGCGAACTTCGGCAAGTCGCGGGGAGTGGCGGCCAGACCGACGCGCACATACCGAAGGGTCTGCAGGGAGACCGACTGCAACAGCTCCGCCACGATGCGATTGCGCGAGACCTGTGCAACGGTGCTGTTCAGCAGAAATGTGGCGACCGCGTAGGCGTCGACCGACTCTCGAGCGCCTTGCAGCACCCGGGGCATGTTGGCGTCGAATACCGCCTTCAGATCGTCCGGCTGCTCCGTCAATTCCTGGCGCAGCAACATCACGTAGAGGGCGGCGCGGACGTTGAACAGATCGCGGACGTCGCCCGCACACAGATCCGTCACCACCGCGCCCCGCCGAGATTGGAAGTGCACGAGTCGGTCACGCTCGAGAATCCGCAGCGCCTCGCGCACCGGTGCCCGACTGACCTCCAGCACCGCACTGATGTCCTGCTCGAGGAGGCGCTGACCCGAGTCCACATGGCCAAGTGTGATGACACCAGCGAGCTTCGCGGCGATCTGCTCGGCGAGGGACGCCGCCACACCGGCCGCACCCCGGTTCCTGAGCACCGCCTGCTCCACGGCGAGCATCAGCTCGTTCTGCGGAACCAGCAGCGTGGAAAGGTCCGGAAGATCCTGCGTCTTGATCCGACCCATCGCGAACCTTTCTGCCGTGTGCCGTCAGTTCCTTCACAGGCTAGTCTGCCGCGAAGGCGCTGCGCGCCCGTGCGTGGTTAGCGAGTCTCTGGACTCGTCAACCACGCACGGGCGGCGGAGCCGCCTACAGGGCCTTGAGTTCCTCGGTGACGTCGGCGACCGACTTCTTCGCGTCCCCGAAGAGCATGGAGGTGGTGTCGGCGAAGAACAGCGGGTTGTCGATGCCGGCGAAGCCGGAGTTCATCGACCGCTTCAGCACGATCACCGACTTCGACTGATCCACGTTCAGGATCGGCATCCCGTGGATCGGCGACGACGGATCGTTGCGGGCGGAGGGGTTGGTGACATCGTTCGCGCCGATCACCAGGGTGACATCGGTGCGCGCGAACTCGTCGTTGATGTCGTCCATTTCCTTCATCGCGTCGTACTCCACGTCGGCCTCGGCGAGCAGCACGTTCATGTGCCCGGGCATCCGGCCCGCGACCGGGTGGATGGCGTACTTGACCTCCACGCCCTTCGACTCGAGCATCTTCGCCATGTCCTTGACCGCGTGCTGCGCCTGCGCGACGGCCAACCCGTACCCGGGGACCACGATCACCTGATTCGCGTACGCCATCTGGATCGCCGCATCAGCCGCCGAGGTGGACTTCGCCGTCCGGGCGGTGCCGTCCCCCACCGCCGCCGCGGTACCGCCGCCACCGAACCCGCCGGCCACGATCGCCGGGATGGACCGGTTCATCGCCTTCGCCATCAGGTTCGTCAGGATCGAACCCGACGCCCCGACGATCATCCCGGCCACGATCATCGCCTGATTATTGAGTGCCAGACCCGCCGCCGCCGCGGACAGACCCGTCAACGCGTTCAGCAGGGAGATGACGACGGGCATGTCGGCGCCGCCGATCGGCAGCACCACCATCAACCCCAGCACCGCCGCCAACACCAGCACCCCGACGATCCACCACTGGACGTGGGTGCGGCCGGGTCGATGGCCTTGACCCCGATGATCACCGCGAGCGCGACGGCACCGATCAGCAGCACCGCGTTCAGCGGCTGCTGCAACCGGCCGATGCCGATCGGGCGGCCGGGCAGGGTTTCCTGCAGCTTCAAGAACGCGATCACCGAACCCCAGAAGGAGATCGACCCGATGATCGCCGCGAACAGCGACGCGATGACGATGTGCACCGTCGGCGACTCACCATGCGCGAAGGCGGTGAACCCGTCCGAGTCCAGGAATTCGGCGTACGCGATCAGGGCGACGGTGCCGCCGCCGACCCCGTTGAACAACGCCACCAGCTGCGGCATCGCGGTCATCTTCGTCCGCAACGCCGGCGGCACCCCCAACACCACACCGATCACCAGACCGGTGACGATCAGCACCCAGTTGGAGGTGCCGCGGATCGCGATCAGGGTGGCGACCACCGCCACGACCATGCCCGCGGCGGCGATCTGGTTACCGCGGACCGCGGTCTTCGGGCCGGTCAGACCCATCAGACCGTAGATGAACATCGCGAACGCCACGATGTAGAGCACGTTGACGAGGTATTCCATTACTTGTCCCCACCCTTCTCAGCAGCAACGGGTGCGGTGGGTTTGGATTTGAACATCGCCAGCATCCGGTCGGTGACCACGAAACCACCGACCACGTTGATCGTTCCGAACACCAGGGCGACGAACAGGATCACCTGCAGCCCCCACGGCGGGTTCTCGACCTTCCCCAGCACCACCAGGGCGCCGAGCACGACGATGCCGTGGATGGCGTTGGTGCCCGACATCAGCGGGGTGTGCAACGTGTTCGGGACCTTCGAGATCACCGCGAACCCCACGAACCCCGACAACACCAGGATCGCGATGTTCGCCAACAATTCGGTATACATCTAGGACACACCCTCCTCACGGGTGACGCAGGACGCGGCGAGGACCTCGTCCGAGAAATCGGGGG
>NZ_BCWY01000205.1 GCF_001894825.1 Rhodococcus jostii NBRC 16295
AGTCGGTCCGCCTCGAGATCCCCGCCGACGTGCATCGCCGCCTGCATGCGCTCGCGCGGAGCACCGGGGCGACCCCGTTCATGACTCTGCATGCGGTCTTCGCGGCGCTGCTCGCCCGCCTGTGCGACACGGACGACGTCGTGATCGGCACCCCCGTCGCCGGCCGCCCCGATCCCCGGCTGGACCCACTCGTCGGCATGTTCGTCGGGACGCTTGTCCTCCGAACTCCGGTCGACTCGGCCGATTCGTTCCGCGAACTGCTCTCCACAACGCGCGACGCAGACCTCGGTGCATTCATGCACGCCGACTTACCCTTCGAGATGCTCGTCGACATGCTGGCCCCGGAGCGCTCCACGACGCACACACCGCTGTTCCAGGTGCTGATCGACTACGGGACCGAGGTACCACTTCACCTCGAGCTACCGGACGTGACGGTGACGGTCGCCGACGACGCTCCTCCCGTGGCGAAGTTCGACCTCCAGCTGACACTCCGGGAACATACGAACGCCGCGGACCCCGGCCTGTCGGCGGCGTTCACCTATGCGACCGACATCTTCGACCGCGCCACGGTCGAGGGTGTCGCGGCGCGCTTCCTCCGGCTCCTCGAGGCGGTGACCGCGGACCCCGACCGGCCGGTCGGGGACGTCGAACTCCTCGACGCAGCCGAACGAGCCGCGCTGTCGACCGGGTGGAACACCCCCGCGCTGCCGGCGGAACCCGGCGAGGACACACTCGCCGACCGGTTCACTCGGTCCGTCCGACATTTCTCTGACGAATCGGCGCTGACCGACGCCGACGAAACCCTCACCTACGCGGCACTCGGCGCCCGCGTCTACCCCCTCGCCCGGCGTCTCGTCGAACTCGGCGCCGCCCCCGACACGGTGGTCGCGGTGGCGCTGCCACGCTCGGTCGATCTGGTCGTCGCCCTGCTCGCAGCACAGCAAGCGGGAGCCGGCTACCTCGCCCTCGACGTCGGTCACCCGGCGGACCGGCTCGACGCCACGATGTCCGACGCCGACCCGGTGTGTCTCGTCTCGTGCACCGACCACGCGGCGCGCTTGCGGCGGGACCTTCCCACGGTGCTCGTCGACGACGCGGACACGCGCGCACGGCTGAAGGACCTGTCGCCGGAACCGATCACCGATTCGGAGAGACGGGCCAGCCTCACCCCCGACGCGGTCGCATACGTCGTCTACACATCGGGGTCGACCGGACGCCCGAAAGGTGTCGTGGTGACACACCGCAATGTCACGACACTGTTCGACAACACCGGGCCTGCATTCGGGTTCGCCGAAACCGACGTGTGGACGCTCTTCCACTCGGCCTCCTTCGACTTCTCGGTATGGGAGTTGTGGGGCGCCCTCCTGCACGGAGGCCGACTGGTGGTCGTCGACACGATCACCGCCCGCTCACCCGACGAGTTCCTGCCCTTGCTCCGCCGGGAGCGCGTGACGGTCGTGTGCCAGACGCCCACCGCGTTCGCCCAGTTGGCCACGGCGGAACGGAACCAGCCGGCCGACCTGGCGTTGCGGTACGTCGTCTTCGGCGGCGAAGCCCTCGAGGGCGGTCACCTCGTCGATTGGCTCGATCGGCACGAACGCAGCCGACCCCAGCTGGTGAACATGTACGGCATCACCGAGACCACCGTGCACGTGACCCGGTATCCCCTCGGCGAGACCCCTCCCGATGCGCGGTCCGTCATCGGCCGGGAAATTCCTGGACTGCGCGTGTCCGTCCTCGACCGACGGCTCCACCCGGTGCCCACCGGGGTGACCGGCGAGATGTACGTTTCCGGGAACCAGGTCACCCGCGGGTACCTGCACCGACCCGGGCTGACAGCGACCCGGTACGTGGCCGACCCGGCCGGCCACGGAGCACCCATGTACCGCACCGGCGACATCGCGCGCTGGAATACGCAGGGTCAACTCGAGTTCCTCGGACGAAGTGACGCCCAGGTTCAGCTTCACGGGTACCGGATCGAGCCGGGCGAGGTCGAGGCCGCGCTCGTCCGCCACCCGGACGTCGCACACGCCGCGGTGTCGGTGCGTACCGACGACCGAGGCGCCGGACGGCTGATCGGGTACGTCGTGCCCGCGTGGGACGGTGAACAGAAGAGGACTGTCGACATCGATCGGGTCCTCGGCTTCGCCCGAACGACTCTCGCACCGCAGATGGTGCCGGCAACGCTGGTGGTCCTGGACCGCCTGCCGCTGACCCCGAACGGCAAGCTCGATCGCCGGCAGTTGCCCGCACCCGACTTCGCCGAACGCGTCTCCACGGGTTGCGCTCCGGCGACCGCGACGGAGATGGCCCTCGCCGAGGTTTTCGCGGAGGTCCTCGGCGTGCCGTCCGTGAGTGCCGACGAGTCCTTCTTCGCACTCGGTGGAGACAGCATCATGGCCATCCAGCTGGTGGCCCGCGCCCACGAGGACGGTGTCTTCATCACTCCCCGCGACGTTTTCGAGCACCAGACCGTGGCCGCACTCGCCGAGGTGGCGGCCACCCAGAAACCGGACGTGCTGGCCGAGCTTCCCGGCGGTGGCATCGGGACCACGCCCCTCCTGCCCATCGCACGCTGGTTGCTCGAACGCGGTGGCAACCTCGACACCTT
>NZ_BCWY01000206.1 GCF_001894825.1 Rhodococcus jostii NBRC 16295
CCGAGCGGTGTGAAGAACGCGTCGATCTGGGTGTCGTCGACCTCGTCGATGGTGGCGGGCTTCCACCGGGGGTTGCGGTCCTTCTCGACGACCTGCGCCCGGATGCCCTCGACGAGGTCGGGTGAGCTCAGGCAGGCGACGGACACCCGGAATTCGTCGTTGAGGACTTCCTCGAGACTGCCGGCCTGCCGGGCGCGGCGCAGCGATTTCAAGGTGACCGCGCACGCGGTCGGCGACTTCGACACGACCTGCTCGGCCGCCTTCTCCGCCTCCGGGACACCGCTGCCGCGCAACCGGGACACGATCTCGGCGACACTGCCGGCGGAGTACGCGGCGTCGATCCAGCCCCGCTGCGCCACCAACTCCGACACCGGTGCCGGTGCGGTGAACGCGGCCAGCGCAGCCTCCACCGTGGTTTCCGACAGCGCCTCGATGAACTGCTCGATCTTCTCCGACGGGACGAAGTGGTCGGCGAACCCGCACGCGATCGCATCCCCGGCGCTGAGCCGGGCGGTGGTCAGGGCGATATGGGTGCCCAACTCGCCCGGGGTGCGGGCGAGCAGGTAGGTGCCGCCGACGTCGGGGACGAAACCGATCCCGGTCTCGGGCATCCCGATCATCGACCGCTCGGTGACAACCCGGACGCTGCCGTGCGCCGACACCCCGACCCCGCCGCCCATCACGATGCCGTCCATGATCGCCACATACGGCTTGCGGTAGTTCGCGATGGCCGCGTTCAGGACATACTCGTCGCGCCAGAACTCCCGCGACCCGGTGCCGCCGTCCTTCGCGTCGTGGTAGATCGACACGATGTCGCCGCCGGCGCACAGCCCCCGCTCACCGGCCCCGGTGATCAGCACCGCCCGCACCGTATCGTCGCCGGACCATTCGGCCAGTGCCGCCGCGATCCGCCGCACCATCGCATGGTTGAGGGCGTTGATCGCCCTGGGCCGATTGAGAACGATGCGGCCCAGACCGCCGCTCTTCTCGATCAGAACTTCCGGTTCCGCAGATACCGCCTCGCTCATGCCGCTCCTTGCTTTCCGTGTCCGGGCTTTCCGTGTCCGGGCTTTCCGTGTCCGGCGCCCGCGACGACGCTGCGGGCGATGACCACCCGCATGATCTCGTTGCTGCCCTCGAGGATCTGATGCACCCGCAGGTCCCGGACGATCTTTTCGATTCCGTACTCGGCAAGATAGCCGTACCCCCCGTGCAGCTGCAGCGCCCTGTTCGCCACCTCGAAACCGGTGTCGGTGGCGAACCGCTTCGCCATCGCACACAACTCCACGACGTCCGGGGCACCCTCCTCCAGCGCCGCCGCCGCCCGCCACAACAGGGTGCGGGCGGCCTCGAGTTCGGTGCGCATGTCGGCGAGCTGGAACTGCAGCGCCTGCGAATCGAGCAACGACGCACCGAACGCCTTCCGGTCCGCCAGATACGCCACCGCCCGGTCCAACGCGGTCTGCGCCCCGCCCACCGAGCACGCCGCGATGTTGAGCCGGCCACCGTTCAGCCCGGCCATCGCGATCCGGAAACCGCCGCCCTCGGCGCCGAGCAGGTTCGCCGCCGGCACCCGCACGTCCTCGAAGATCACCTGCCGGGTGGGCTGGGCGTTCCAGCCCATCTTCACCTCGTTCGGCCCGAACGACAGCCCCGGCGCACCCTTGGGGACGATGAACGCGGAAATCCCCCGCGGACCACCCTCCCCGGTCCGGGCCATCACCACATACACATCCGAGGTGCCCGCCCCGGAAATGAACTGCTTGACCCCGTTGAGCACGAAATCGTCGCCGTCGCGGACCGCCCGGGTGCTCAGCGCCGCCGCATCCGACCCGGCACCCGGCTCGGTCAGGCAGTAACTGCCCAACTGATCCATCGAGCACAACCCCGGCACGAACGCGTGCCGCTGCTCCTCGGTGCCGAACCTGTCGATCATCCACGTCACCATGTTGTGGATGGAGATATACGCGGCGATCGACGGGCACCCCTTCGCGAGCTGCTCGAAGATGCGGGCCGCATCGACACGAGTCAACTCCGACCCACCCACATCCTCACGGATATAGATCCCGCCCATCCCCAACGACGCCGCCTTACGCAGAACATCCACCGGGAAATGCTTGCTCTGATCCCACTCCACGGCATGCGGCGCGAGATGCTCGGCCGCGAAGTCGCGGGCGGTGTCGCAGATCGCCCGCTCGTCATCGGTCAAGGTGAACAT
>NZ_BCWY01000207.1 GCF_001894825.1 Rhodococcus jostii NBRC 16295
GGCCCCGTCCGGCGGCTCCGGCACCCGGTCCGGCCACCGAGTCGCGTCCCATCGAGAGTTGGCTCGCGGACCTCCGGTCCACGTCGGCCGCGGAACCCCGGCCCCTCTCGTCGCCGGCGGAACCGCGACCGAGTGCGTCGGCGCCGTCACTGCCGACCCGCTCGCCGCGTTCGGTGCCCGCACCGTACGAGCAGGAGACCCCCCAGTCGTCTCCTGCCCGCCCGGTGCCGCCGATCCCGTCGAGGCGTCGTGCGGCCGAGCCGCCGGAGCCCGTCAACGGCGGCCGGCGCACCAACGGCACCAACGGCACGCCCGCCAACGGGGCTCCGGCCAACGGCTCGCGTCGCCGTAGCGTCGAGGAGCCGCCCGTCGATCCGGACGACGCCTCCAGCGGACGGCATCGCGCAGACGACGGCAACGCCGTGAGCGTCAGCGAACTCATCGCTCGGCAGAACCGGCGCTGACAGAGCCGTTCGACGTTCCCCGCCCGGCATCCCGCTCCGCGAATTCACGCGCGTAGCGGGTGCCGGCAAGGAGCAGTAGCAGTCCGACGACGAGGAACGCGAGGACGCGGAACAGTCCGTCGAGGGTGGCGAGGTCGAACAGGAACAGTTTGGCCAGCGCAGCGCCGGTCAGTCCCAGTCCGACGCCGAGCGCGGTGTGCGCGTAGTCGCGTCGAGCCAGTCCGAACACCAGCGCCGCCGTCGCCGCCGCCATCCACGCAATGGTCGCGGCGCAGTGCCCCGCGATGAATCCTGCCGACGTCCCGGTGAGCGCCGTGCCCGCCGACACCGTGGCGGTGGTGACCGCGTACAGGATCACCAGCCCTGCAAGGACCCACCACGGCTGGGCATGGTTGTCGCTCAACAGTTTCAGTGTGTGCGCGTACCAGACGAACAGGAAGACGGTTCCCGCCAGCACCAGCGAGGACAGCACCGTGGTCACCCCGAGTGAGTCGAGCGCACTGTACTCGTCGACGAGCACGAACGGCGGCGCGGTGATCACGAAGGCGAACCCGCCGACGACGGTGAAGACTGCACCGACGGCGTACGCGATCCGCGACTCCGCCTGCCCGCCGATGGTGAGGAACAGTGCCGCCACCCCGAGCAGGACGAGCGGCGCGAGGTCTTCGCTCGACCCGATGAGGCAGGCCTCGAGCAGGGCGAGGGTACCCACGCCCGCGAGCGCGATCCGCGCATGCTGCGGCAACGACCGCGCCGCCGCGAACGCGGCGAACATCGCGGCGGCCAGCGCCAGCGCGATCAGCGTGGACCCGAGCCGGTCGAAGAGGTGGCCGATCACCAGCATCGGGACGGCCGTCGTGACGATCATCGCGGTTGCGATGACGTCACGAGAGTTGCTGCGCAACAGGATGATCGACGTGACCAGCCCGAAACCGGCGACCAGCGCCGCGGACGCCAGCACCCAGTACTTCTCC
The DNA here is from genome assembly GCF_001894825.1 of Rhodococcus jostii NBRC 16295. Classification (GTDB taxonomy): domain Bacteria; phylum Actinomycetota; class Actinomycetes; order Mycobacteriales; family Mycobacteriaceae; genus Rhodococcus_F; species Rhodococcus_F jostii. Next base: position 1,439 of record NZ_BCWY01000207.1, read on the forward strand.
GGCCGCTCGGACAGTCCGTAACTCGCGGTCGCGACCAACAGCGCGATCACCACCGGGCCCGTCCGCGCGATCGACAGGTACGGCCAGTCGCGACCGATCTGCGCGGGGAAGCTGGCGACCTGGATGACGAACAGGAATCCGACCAGCGTGAGCGTCACACCGTCGGTGAGAACGGGTGCGAGCACGGCAGCACCGGTCACCACGAGCAACGCCAAGGGCTGCGAATCCCACCGGACGGCCAGTGCGACACCGGCTCCCGCGATTCCGAGCGCCACGACCATCGCGAGCACCGGCAGCAACCAGTGATAGACGACGGCCACGGCCACGACGTCGAGGTAGGCGCCGGCGATACCCGTCGCCGCGAGCGCGATCCCGCCGACTCGGCCGCCGGTACGTCCGAAGACGCGGATTCCGGTGTAGACGAGTGCGGCCGAGAACAACCCGCCCGCCGCCACGCGCAGTTCGGGACCGAAGAATCCGGCCTGCGCCGCCAGCACGAGCAGCATCACCACACCGATCAGGGTGACGGCGACACCGGCGACGGCCAGCACGCGGCTGATCACCCCGTCGCGCTGCCACCAGGGTTCGCGCACCACCCGACGCGGCGCAATCAGGGTGGGACGGTAGGGGGCGGCGGCCGGTGCGGGTGGCGGGGGCG
>NZ_BCWY01000208.1 GCF_001894825.1 Rhodococcus jostii NBRC 16295
GGGATCGAGTTCAGGCCCGCGAAGTTCTTGAACAGGGCGGACTTGCCCTCCATCACGGGAAGGGATGCGCGGGGGCCGATGTCGCCGAGGCCGAGGACCGCGGAGCCGTCACTGACGACGACCACCAGGCGGCTGGTCCAGGTGTACCGGTCGGCGAGGGTCTCGTCGGCGGCGATGGCGCGGGAGACCTGCGCGACACCGGGGGTGTAGGCGATGGACAGATCCCGCTGGGTGTCGAGCGGGGCGGTCAGTTCGACGGACAGCTTGCCGCCGAGATGCCCGGCGAAGATCTCCTCCTCCGTCAGCTCGACCTTCTGCGGTGTGGTGGGTTCGGACACGACAGTCACGGCTGTTACTCCAAAGGTGGTAGGCGGGAATCGGTGGGGGGATTCAGTGCACGTCGGCGAACCGGGCCGCGGGTGCGGGTGCGGGTGTGGGTGCGGAGAGCACCTTGCCGGACCAGCTGTGGTGGGCGGGGTCGGCGAGAAAGACGAGGGCGGTGTCGAAATCCGGTGTGATGTGCTGGTCGGGGAATTCGGGTGACGGGAGTTCGTCGACCAAGCGGATGGTGTTGACCTGTACGGTTCGCGCGCTGATGTCGTGTGCCGCGGCGGCGGTGAAGGCCTCGATCGCGCCGTCTATCACCTGACGGGCCAGGGTGGATTCCCGTGTGTCAGCGGCTGATCGGTCCACGCCGACGACCATGACGATGGATCCTGCGCGGTTGCGGTCACTCATCGACTGCATCGCCCGGCGCACGGTGGTGAACAGCATCCGCAGGTGAGCGTGGAGGAATCGGTCCCAGTCGTGGGGATGGATCGACTGGAGTGACGTGCCGGTGGATTCGGGTCCGGGGATCCAGGCGGCGTGAATGAGGGTGTCGATCTGGCCGTGGGTGTCTTCGACGGCGGTGAACAGCCGGTCGACCTCCCCGCCGATGCTGAGATCGGCGACGGCGGCGGTCGCGCGGCCACCGATGCCGGTGATGTCCTGGGCAATCTGCTCGGCCGCCTCCGGGGTGAAACTGTGTGCGATGACGTCGAATCCGTGCATGCCGAGAGTGCGGGCGGCATAGGCGCCCTCAGGCTGTTCGACACCGGTGACCAGGACCAGTCTGTCTCGAGTGGGTTTAGTCTGCGGGTTCAGCTGCGTGGAGTCCAACGAGGGGTCGTCCTTACTTGGGATGCCTTGACCGATTTCGCCTATTTCTCCGGTTCGGGGGCGTCCGCCTGCAACTCCCCCACCTCGGTCTTGAGGATCCGCATCGAGCGGCCCAGGCCGCGGGCGGCGTCCGGGAGTTTCTTCGACCCGAACAGCACCACGAGCACCACCGCGATGATCGCCCAGTGGCTGGGGCTCAGCGCCCCCACTACTGGGGCTCCTCACCGTCGGGGTACACGGCGTCCACCTCGACCTCGACGAGCCAGCCGGCGGCGGGCAGGCTCGCGACCTCGAGCGCGAACCGGCTGGGACGCGCGGAGTTCCGTTCCATCGGGGCGGCCGGTTCCGCGGTGCCGAGAGGAACCAGTTCGGTGTCGCCGGTGTCGAGGTTGGTGTTCGCGAAGAACTGCCGGTAGGCACGATTCCAGCCGGCGTAGTCGGCGCGGTCGGTGCCGGGGGCGTTGTCGAGGAACACCCGCATGGTCACGACGTCCTCGAGCGTCAGCCCCTGTGCCTCGAGATTGTCGCGGATCCGCTTCAGCGCGTTGATGCCCTGAGCTTCGGTGATCGTGACTCCGGCCGGGAGTGCGCCGCCCGCGAACACGTCGGTGTCGATGTACGACTCGGGGGTGCCCTCGGGTGCAGCCTTGTTGGACGCGCCCGGACCGATACCGCTCGACTTGTAGACGGCGGTGCCGCCGCCGATCGCGACACCCTGCGCGATCATCGGATTCGCTTCTCCGGCTTCGAGAACCGGTTTGGAGACGAACGTGCTGCCGGGCGCTTCCGCTGCCGCCTCCTCGGAGGAGCACGACGTCGCCCCGACGATCAGAGCGGAGGCCGCGAGGGCCGCGGTCACGGCCTTGGTACGAAAAGACTTCACTGTTCGGGCTCCTTGTTCTTCGGGTGTG
>NZ_BCWY01000209.1 GCF_001894825.1 Rhodococcus jostii NBRC 16295
GTAATGTTCCTGCGCTCGGTGACCGCCGTACTGGCCGCGGCGATCCGGCGCATCGAGGCAGAAGACGCGCTGCGGCATCTGAGCCTGCACGATTCATTGACCGGGCTACCGAACCGTGCCCTGGCGCATCAGCAGATCGACGCCGCCCTGGACACCGCACGCGGAAGCGAGCGCACGGTTGCGGCACTACTGATCGACCTCGACGAATTCAAAACCCTCAACGACCGACTCGGCCACGCCGTCGGCGACGACGCCCTCATCCGGCTGGCCGAACAACTGCAATCGGTCATACGCCCCACCGACACCGTGGCCCGGATCGGCGGCGACGAATTCCTCATCGTCTGCCCCGACACCACCACCGTCGACCAGGCCATCACCCTCGCCACCCGCATCACCGAACTACACATCGGACCCGACTCGCCCGGGCGCGAACTGCGGTACACCGCCAGCGTCGGCATCGCACTCGCCCGACCGGACGAAACCCGGGAGACGTTGATCCAACGCGCGGACGCCGCCATGTACGAAGCCAAAACCACCGGAAGCAGATACGCCCTCGCCACCTGAGCGCCGCCCCGTGGCCCCGTGGGAATCCGGAACATCCACCCCCACAACATCACCCGAACCGAACCACGCACAGCACACCACCGTCAGTTGATGGTGTAGCCGAGCTGGTGGGCGGCACTGTCGATCGGGCCGGACAACCCGGGATGCGACAACGGCAGCGACAACGCCGGCAGCGTAGGGAACGCGTCGGCGGCGCGTTCGGTGACCGCTATGCAGACACTGCCGGCGAACCGGCCGCGGTAGATGATCCCGTCCAGGTCATCGTGGGCGCGGTGAATGGTGCGGGCCCAGTGCTGGGTTCGGCCGTGCGCGGCGGAGTCGAGGGCATGGTTGCCGCCGACCCGGGTCGCCCACGTCCCCTCACCGATCCCCGATACATCGAGCAGTCTCAGCGGGCGGGTGAATCGCAGTCCGGTCAGATACGGGTCGCCGCGGTGGCGGTCGATCACCCGGGCGCTCTGGAACGCCTCGGCCAGCCCGCCGCGGGGACTGGAGGCGCCGTACCAGATGCCGTAGCGGGGATGCTCGGCCCGCGGCGGCGGATGGTGGTCGAACCGCAGAATCGGCCCGAACGTGCGCAACCCATTCCACGGCAACACATGGGTGCCGGTGGTGCGATGCACCCGCCACACCACCCCGGCCGGTCGCCAGTCGATCACCTCCTCAGGCTGCAGGCCCGCGCCGCGGAGGACGGCGACGGTCGGCGGCACAGGCAGCATCGACCCCATCTATGCCGACTCCCATTCGGCGGCAATGATCACATCAATGACCTGTTCGATGTCGGCGGCCGTTCCGGCGCTGCCCGTCAGCCACGCCACGATCGACACCGGCCGGCCCTCCACTGTCAGGGACGGCTGCGGGTGAGTCAGCAACGCCTGCACGGTCAGCGGGTGCAGATCCTTCGCCAACAACGGCACCACCTGCTCGAGATGCGGCACCGCACCGGTGGCGGTGAACTGGGCGGGCGGCAGCAACCGGTTCCGGCCCGACGCAAACGCCCACAAGGTGCCCTCCCCGAGCCGTTGCCGGATCCGGGCCGCGGTCACCCCCAACCGGTCCGCTGCCTGCGCAATCGACAACGAGCTGCGGACCAGTTCCTGCATGCGAATGTCGCGGTCCACCCGCGCGGCCGTCGCCGCGGCCGGATCGCCCACGAACCCCGCCTCCGTCAGCAGGTTTGCGTCGTGGTCGGACAGCGGCGGCGCTGCCGGGTTCCGGTCCGACAAGCTGTGCAGGATCTGCGCGAAGAACTGACGGCCCACGTCGGTACCGGTCACCTCCCGCAGCGCATCCTCGAAACCGAGATCACCGCGCAGATAGCGGGCTTCGGTACTGACATCCGCGGCCTCATTCATCACACCCACCCCTCACTTTCACCGATTATCGGGCACAAATTTATGATAGCCCGGTGCGGGAGGGGTTGCCACCAGGCCCGAAGCGGAAGTCTTCTACTCGGGACGCGGCTTCACCGCACCCGAATCCACCCTCGGATAAAT
>NZ_BCWY01000210.1 GCF_001894825.1 Rhodococcus jostii NBRC 16295
AGGAGACTTCTGCCCGTGTCGATCACAGACGACATCCACGTCCTCACGCAACCGGTTCATCCCGCCGACTGGACCGAACTGGACACCAAGGCCGTCGACACCATCCGGGTGCTCGCCGCGGACGCGGTGCAGAAGGTGGGCAACGGCCACCCCGGCACGGCCATGAGCCTGGCCCCCCTCGCCTACACCCTGTTCCAGCGGGTGATGCGGCACGACCCCACCGACGCCGACTGGATCGGCCGCGACCGCTTCGTCCTGTCGTGTGGCCACTCCAGCCTCACCCTCTACATCCAGCTCTACCTCGCCGGCTACGGTCTCGAACTCGACGACCTCGAGGCTCTGCGCACCTGGGGTTCGAAGACCCCCGGCCACCCCGAACACGGCCACACCCGCGGCGTCGAGATCACCACCGGCCCCCTCGGGCAGGGACTGGCCTCCGCCGTCGGCATGGCGATGGCCGCCCGCCGCGAACGTGGACTCTTCGACCCCGAGCCCGCCCCCGGCGACAGCCCGTTCGACCACCACATCTACGTCATCGCCTCCGACGGCGACATCGAGGAAGGCGTCACCTCCGAAGCCTCCTCCATCGCCGGCGTGCAGCAGCTGGGCAACCTCACGCTGATCTACGACGACAACAAGATCTCCATCGAGGACGAGACCACCATCGCCCTCACCGAGGACACCGCCGCCCGCTACGAGGCCTACGGCTGGCACGTGCAGATCGTCGAGGGCGGCGAGAACGTCGTCGCCATCGAGGAAGCGCTGAACAAGGCCCGCGAGGTCACCGACAAGCCGTCGATGGTCCTGCTCCGCACGATCATCGGGTACCCGGCCCCGAACAAGATGAACACCGGCGCCGCGCACGGTGCCGCCCTGGGAGCCGACGAGGTCGCCGACGTCAAGAAGATCCTCGGTTTCGACCCGGACAAGACGTTCGAGGTTGCCGACGAGGTCATCGCCCACACCCGCAAGGTCGTCGACCGCGGCGTGCAGGCGCACAAGGAGTGGCAGGTCCAGTACGACGAGTGGACCGAGCGCGCCCCCGAGGGCAAGAAGCTCCTCGACCGCCTGATCGGCCGCGACCTGCCCGCCGGCTGGGCCGACGTCCTCCCCACCTGGGAGCCGGATCCCAAGGGTGTCGCGACCCGCAAGGCGTCCGCCGCCGTCCTGAACGCCGTCGGACCGGTGCTGCCCGAACTGTGGGGTGGCTCCGCCGACCTCGCGGAAAGCAACAACACCACCATCAAGGGCGCCGACTCCTTCGGTCCCGAAACCATCTCCACCCGCATGTGGAAGGCCCAGCCCTACGGCCGCACCCTGCACTTCGGGGTCCGCGAGCACGCCATGGGCTCGATCCTCAACGGTATCGCCCTGCACGGACCGACCCGCCCCTACGGTGGCACCTTCCTCGTCTTCAGCGACTACATGCGACCCGCCGTCCGGTTGGCCGCGATCATGAAGACGCCGGTCACCTACGTGTGGACGCACGACTCCATCGGACTCGGTGAGGACGGGCCCACCCACCAGCCGATCGAGCACCTCGCCGCCCTGCGGGCCATACCCGGCCTGTACGTCGTGCGCCCCGGTGACGCCAACGAGACCGCCCACGCCTGGCGCACCGTCCTGGAGAAGGGCTCCGACGAGGCCACCCGCGCCCCGGCCGGCCTCGCCCTGACCCGCCAGGACCTGCCGGTTCTCGAGGGCACCAGCTACGAGGGTGTCTCCCGCGGCGGCTACGTCCTCGCCGACGCCTCCACCGGGGCACCGGAGGTCGTGCTCATCGGCACCGGCTCCGAACTGCAGCTGGCCGTCGCCGCCCGCGAGGCCCTCGAAGCCGACGGCATCCCCACCCGGGTCGTGTCCATGCCCTGCATCGAATGGTTCGACGCCCAGGACCAGGCCTACCGTGACGGCGTCCTCCCCCCGACGGTCAAGGCCCGCGTCTCCGTCGAGGCCGGCATCTCCATGCCGTGGTACCGCTTCGTCGGCGACGCCGGCGAGATCATCTCCATCGAGCACTTCGG
>NZ_BCWY01000211.1 GCF_001894825.1 Rhodococcus jostii NBRC 16295
TCGCGGACGATGTCGGCGGCGAAGATCGTCGACCCGATCCAGCAGCTACCGATTCCCTTGGTGGCCAACGAGACCAGCAGTCCCTGGACCGCGGCGCCGACCGCGACGGTGAACATCGTCGATTCGGCCGCCTGCCGGCGCGGGTCAGGGTAGGTGTGGGCACCGTCCGGGACGCAGAACGGGATGATCACCTCGGGTGCGTCGACGAGAATGTTTCCGCGGGCCACCCGCGCCTGCACGGCGTCGGCGCTCAGACCGTCGGAGGCGAGGTCGGTGCGCCACTGCTCGCCCATCCGGGACAGCAGTGCGTCGCGGACGTCGCGGGTGCGGATCCAGACGAAGCGGACCGGGCGGGTGTGGTGCGGCGCCGGCGCGGTGAGGGCGTCGGCGATCGACGCGCGGACGGCGTCGGGGTCGACCGGGTCGGCGGAGAAGCGGCGGATGGAGCGGCGCAGCAGCAGCGCCTCGGAACGCCCCAGCTCGAGGGACTCGGCGGTGCCCAGCCAGAACAGGTCCTCGGAGCCGCGCCGGATCAGGTCCTGTCCGCGCGAACCGTCGTCGGACAGGTCGAGACCGCGCACGACCGCGACCGGCACCCCACCGAGCTTGCCCTTGACCAGGTCGCCGGCGGCGGCGATCTCGTCGGCGACTGCCACCTCCGTCACGACGAGTTCGTTGCCCTGACTGTCCCGGGAACCGGCGTACCCGTGCAGGACCGGAAGCCCGACCGCACCGATGGCGGCGTCGATCTGGCCGTTGCGCCACGCCCGTCCCATGGTGTCGGTGACCACCACCGCGACGGTGACACCGAGCGCGGCCTTCACCGCGCCGCGCAGGGTTCGGGCGCTGGCGTCCGGATCCTCCGGTAGCAGAGCGAGTTCGGCGCCGTCGACGTTCGACCCGTCGATCCCCGACGCCGCCTGCACGATCCCGAGCCGGTTCTCGGTGATCAGGGTCCGGCCCTTGCGGGCCACGATCCGCACCGCTTCCTGCTCGACGAGGAGGCGCCGGGCCGCGTCCCGCTCGTCGGGATCGGTCGGGGAGGACACGATCCGGCCCTCCACCTTCGAGAACACCTTGCTGGTGACCACCAGGACGTCGCCGTCCTCGAGCCACGGCGCCGCCGCGACGATCGCGGCCGCCAGATCGTCGCCCGGCCGGAACTCGGGCAGACCGGTGACGGGCAGGATCTCGACGGCACCGCCGGGCGCGTGATCGGACTGCGGGGCGCGGGGGTCGCTCACAGCGTCACCCCCGCCACGTCGAGTGCCGCCTGGACCATCGCCGCGGTGACGTCGGGGTCGGTCATGATCAGCGGGACACTGCGCACCTCGACGCCGGGCACGTCCGCGGTGTCGGTGTCGTGGACCAGCCAGCCGTCGAGGATCCCGGTCCCGGACCGCGCGCCGTACCACCGGCCGATCGCCTCCGCCGACGTCTCCACACCGATCACGTCGAGGCATTCGTCGGCCATGCCGCGCAACGGTTTTCCACCGACGATCGGAGAGATCCCGACCACCTTCGCCGCGGTGGTCCGCAACGCACCCCGGATGCCCGGCACCGCCAGGATCGCACCGACACTGACCACCGGATTCGACGGCGCCAGCAGCACGATGTCCGCGCCCTCGATCGCCTCGACCACCCCCGGCGCCGGCGTCGCCTGCTCCGACCCGATGTGCGCGAAGCTGTGCGTCGGCACCTGCGCGCGGTACCGAACCCACCACTCCTGGAAATGGATCGCGCGCTGCTCACCGTCCTCGGGATCGGTGATCACCACGTGAGTTTCACTACGATCATCGGTCACCGGCAGCAACGTCACACCCGGCTGCCACCGGTTGCACAACGCCTCGGTCACCGCCGACAACGGATACCCGGTACGCAGCATCTGGGAACGGATCAAATGGGTCGCGATGTCCCGGTCACCGAGCCCGAACCAGTCGGGCTTCGCCCCGTACGCCGCGAGTTCCTCCTTCGCGTTCCACGTTTCACCCGCATGACCCCACCCGCGGACGG
>NZ_BCWY01000212.1 GCF_001894825.1 Rhodococcus jostii NBRC 16295
CCCGAAGTTACGGTCAGGTGGACGAGCGAACCCCCAGTTGAGCTGGGGGTTCGTTGGTTTCGGTTGTGGTTGTTCTGGCTACTTGACCGCCAGGGGGATGGCGGTGTCGAGGAGTTCGAACGCGCGTCGTTGGGTCGGGGTGGGGACGGCGAGGGTCGCCACGATCGGTCCGTCGTCGCCGTAGCGCAGGTCGTTGCGGGTGAGGGTGGCCAGGTGGGCCAGCAAGGCCTGGTAGGAGCGGGTGGGTAGGTCACCGTCGGTGGTGGTCTTGCGGGCCGCCTTGGCCTGGGCGGCGGCCGAGCGGGCCGCGGGTGCGACGGGATCCTCGCGGTGCGGCGGTTGTTCGTCGGTGTAGGTCAGCGGCGCCCACGCCTGGCGCAGGTGCCAGGTGAGGTAGGCGGCGAGCATGCAGATCAGCACGTGCGCCTTGACCCGGTCGGTGAGGCGGTGGTGGATCGGGCGCAGGTCCAGGTCGATGGCCTTGAGGGACCGGAAGTCGCGTTCGACGCGGGAGAGGTTCTTGTAGGCGTCGATCACGGCGGCGGTGCCGAGTTCGTCGGCGCTGGCGGTGGTGCGCAGGGTGTAGATGCCGTCGAGGGCGGCCTCGGCGTCGATCCGCTCCCGGTTGCGGGTCACCGTCAGCGAGGTGTCGGCGATGTCGAGGTGGAAGTGTTTGCCCACCTTGTATTTTCCCAGCACCCGACCGACCCGTAGGCCGATCTTCCCGGCCCCGGTCAGCCGGCCCGCGGCGACCGCGGCGACGATCTTGCCCAGTTCCGCCTCGGTGGCATCGAGCAGCTCGCCGCGTTTGCGGGCCCGCTCGTCGGCCAGCGCCGGGTTGCGGCACACGATCAACCGTTCCCCGGGATACTCGGGGTGGGTGATCTCGGCGAAGTTCTGGGTGTCGAACAGCGACATCTGCAACGGCCCGTCATCGGCGGCCAGCGCCGCGATCTGCGGGGCCCGCAGCGCGGTCAACCACCCGAGTCCGCCGAGTTCTTTGAGGGCGGTGATGCGGGCGGCGGTGATCATGCCGCGGTCGCCGACCATCAGCATGTTCTCCAGCCCGAAAGTGTCTTTGACCGCCGTCACGGCGTGGGTGAAGGCGGCCGGGTCGGCGGTGTTGCCGGGAAACACCCGGACCGCGACCGGACGACCCTCGGGGTCGGTGAGCAGCCCGTATTCGATCTGCTCGCAGCCCTTCTTCCCGTCGCGGGAGTAGCCGCGGGCGGCCAGGTCGCAGTGCCGGCCGGTCACCCACGAGGAGGACAGGTCGAACATCGCGATCCGCGACGGATTCACCTTCGGGTCCAGATGCTTTCCGGCGAGCTGTTTTTCGATGCGGTCCTGGCGACCCACCAGCCAGTCCATCGCCGCGTAGATCTCGTCCGTGCCCGCCCCGGCGACCTCGAGGTCCACCCCGAGGGTGGTGTCGGCCCACCAGGAGGCGGTCGCCAGTTTCGAGGCCGGGGCCACCGCCCGGGCGAGGATCAGCGCCATCGCCAGATCCCGCTGCCGGCCGGCCGGGCCGAGCAGGGCCGGCAGGCCCAGAGCCTTGGCCTGGGCCCAGACCGCGGCCACGTGTCCGTGCGGCACCGAGCGGAGCACCGTGGCCGCGGTGTCTGCCGGCACCAGCGTCTGCCCCTTCAGCCCGGCCTCGACCCAGTCGATCACGTGCGCGGGCAGCGTGGACAGGTTTGCCACGGTCTCGTTGCGCACCCGGGTGCCCTCGCGGAACGTCCGCCGCAGATAGGCGGACTCGTAGTCGCGGTGTTGCCCCTGTTTGTCCACATGCGACTTCCGCACTCTGACCACATGGACCGCGTCCCCACGCTTTGCCATACCTATCACGGTACTGCAATTCACGACGAACAGTCGCCGCGACACGCCAACAATTCTGACTACATCCGCAGAGCTCCGAACCTGAGAAAGGGCAGATCAGAGGCGAACCCGGCACTCAGACTCGCCGTAACTTCGG
>NZ_BCWY01000213.1 GCF_001894825.1 Rhodococcus jostii NBRC 16295
GGGGTCAAGGCCTGACGTCCCTCGATAGGTAGGCCACCGCCCGGCGCATCACCTCCGCTTCCTGTTCGAGCAGCCGGATACGTTTGCGGGCCTCGCGGAGCTCGTCGGATTCGTCCCGTGTGAGGCCTGGTCGGGTGCCGTCCTCGATGTCGGCCTTGCACAGCCAGTTCTTCAGTCAGGTCTCGGAGATCCCGAAATCTTTCGCGATTTGCTCCAGCGGGGCTTCGCGTTTGCGGGCCACGGCGACGACGTCGCGGCGGAACTCTTCCGGATATGGCTTCGGCATGCCGATCATCCTTTCACCGTGAGGGTGGATCCCTCACGGGTGAGGTGTCAACCAGAGCCGGGGCAGTCCCAACAGTCATGTCACCGCCGCGACTTCGGCACTGTGTCCCCAGCATGGCACAACCCGTCCGGGAGTGGCGGCACACGCAGGCCACGCCCCCCGCCGTCACATCCGAATAATCACCCAGAAGACGAACAGGTGGTAGATGCCGGCGCCATGATCGCCGGCCACACCGAGCGGGTGTAGAGGCCAGGCCCATGTAGCCGACGCCACCGACCAGTGCCGTAAGGACGTTCACGGTGCCGTATTCGACGTGGCCCCAGGAGAACCACGCCGTCGAGGCCACGGCAAATGGTCGCAACGAGGAGGTGGGCGCCGGGCCGTCAGTGTTGCACGATCAACGGCAGCAGCTGCGCTGCAAGTTCTTCGAGCATGGCAGCGCGGATGAAGGCGGAGATGAATATCCCGGACATCTCGCTCGACAGAACGGGAGATCCGTCCGGTCAGAACTGGTGAGGGTCATCTCAGAAAGGGGACGTGTCATCTGCGCAGTTCATGGTGCATTTTTACTGCGCCAGGACTCGAACGGAACTAGGTGTTCGAGCTTGCAATGGAACGGGTAAGTCCCTGGGGCGGCGAGAACCGACTCGATCAGAGCTTCGTCGCCGTCAATGCTCACGAACGTGAACACCGAGGTTCCTCAGCATGCACTTTGACCTTGTCGCCGACATTCAAAAGCGTGCGAGTTCCCCGATTCTCGGTCGTACATCACGATGAACCCGTACGGGTGAGGTGTGCAAGCCGCCGATATTTGCCGGGTTCGATCGATCGTGGCTCCGACTGCCGCAACGGGGCGCCACATCGCTGTGCCGATAGCGGATGGGCGGATTCTGGCGGTCATCGCAACAGCAGTCGGTCCATCTCTTCGATGGGTGTGCGAAAGTCTAGCCGTTTCCGCGGGCGCTCATTGGGTTGCCGTGACACCCACTCCAGGTCCGCTTTCGAGTGCGCACTCAGGTCCGAGCCTTTGGGAAAGTACTGACGGAGTATGCCGTTCGTGTTCTCGTTGGTCCCGCGCTGCCAGGGTGCGTGGGGATCACAGAAGTAGATGTCGATGCCGGTGGCCGCGCTGACGCTCTTCCAGTCCCGCATCTCCGAACCCTGGTCCCACGTCAAGGTTCGGCGCAGGATCGCGGGCAGCGTCTCGAGCTGTTCGGTCAACGCGGGTGCAGTGTGCTCGGGCTTGTATCCGTCGGGCAGATGAACGAGCATCACGGTGCCGGTGGAACGTTCGACGAGTGTGCCGATTGCGCTCAGATTCCGTTTGCCGATAATGAGATCACCCTCCCAATGTCCCGGTACTGCACGGTCGTTCACTTCTTTGGGGCGGTCGGCGATGTTGGCCATGTCGGGGATCCGGTTCTTGCGCTGGCCGGCCTTGCGGCTGGGTCGGCGCAGCCCACGTCCGGTCCGCAGCGATCGGGTGAGGGTGTGTTCGAGTCCGCCGCGCGAGGGTTGGTAGAGCGATTGGTAGATGGTCTCGGTGCTCACCCGCATCTGTGGGTCGTCGGGGAAATCGAGTCGGAGTCGGCCCGCGATCTGTTCGGGTGAATGGCGCTCGGCCAGGGATTTCTCCACTGTCTCGCGCAGCGGCGGATGGGTGGCGAGCTTGGACGGTT
>NZ_BCWY01000214.1 GCF_001894825.1 Rhodococcus jostii NBRC 16295
CTGCGGGTGCTCGGCGAGACCGCGTACCCCGTTGAGCCGGGCATTGCCGATCCCGGCCGCGTCGGCGGCCCGCTGGATCTCCGCCAGAGTCCTCTCCCGGCACCAGAACCCGACGATCGCGTCGAGCTCGCCCCGCAACCGCACCCGATCGGCGTTGCCGGCGTACCGGGGGTCCTCGGCCAGATCCGGACGGTGCAGGAGGTCCGCAGCCAGGCGCCGCCACTCCCGGTCGCTGGTGGTGCCGAGCACCACGGTCCGGCCGTCGACGGTCGGGTAGGCGCCGTAGGGCGCTACCATCGGCGAGCCCATCCCGACCGGGGCGGGTTCGACACCGCCGTGGATCACCTGATTGAGCGCGAAACCCATCATCTCCGCGACCACGTCCAGCATCGCGATCGGGATCACCGCCCCACGCCCGGTCCGCTCCCGCTCGTACAGGGCGGCCAGCACCGCCGAATACGCATACAGTGCGGTTCCGATGTCGGCGATCGGGATCCCCGGTTTGGCCGGCTGCCCGGGCAGCCCGGTGATGGTGCAGGATCCGGCCTCCGCCTGGATGAGCAGGTCGTAGGCGCGTTTGTGGTCGAGCGGTCCGCCGCGCCCGTACCCGGAGATGTCGACGATGATCAACCGCGGATACCGCTGCGCCAGCTCGTCCACCCCGAGACCGAGCCGATCCAACGCGCCCGGTGCAAGGTTGCTGACGATGACATCGGCACCCCCCAGCAGATCGTGCAGCACCTCGCGGTCGGCGGAGGCGGTCAGGTCCAGGGCCGCCGACTCCTTGCCGTGGTTGAGCCACACGAAATGCGCGGCCAACCCGCGGACGGTCCGGTCGTAGTGACGGGTCGAGTCCCCGACACCGGGTTGCTCGACCTTGATCACCCGGGCACCCAGGTCGGCCAGGTGCCGGGTACACAGCGGCGCCGCGATCGCCTGCTCGAGCCCCAGCACGGTCACCCCGTCCAGCGGCCCGCTCACGTGAACCTCGGCTCACGCTTGTCGCGGTGCGAGGCCACACCTTCGGCAACATCCGGACCACCGAACCCGTAGAACTCGAAACCCAGCGACGCGTCGAAGATCGGCATCGCCTGCCGGTACCAGTTGTTCAACGCGTGCTTGGTGAACCGCAACGCGCCGCGCGACCCGCGCGCAAGGTTCTCCGCGATCTCCAGGGCACGATCCTGCACCTTCTCGTCGTCCACACACACCGACACCATCCCGATCCGCTCCGCCTCCTCACCGGTGAGCACCTCATTGGTGAGCAGGTGATACTTCGCCTTCGCCATCCCGCACAGCAACGGCCAGCAGAGCGCGGCATGATCACCGGCAGCCACCCCGATCCGCACGTGCCCGTCGACGATCTTCGCTCGCCGACCGGCCACCGACACATCCGCCAGCAGAGCGGCGACCAATCCGGCACCGACCGCCGGCCCGTTGATCGCCGACACGATCGGTGCCGGGCATTCGATGATGTTGCGGACCAGATCTCGCGCCTCGTGCATGACACGGGTGCGGGTGTCCCAGTCCTTGACCATCGCGTCGATGAGATCGAAGCTGCCGCCCGCCGAGAAGGCGCGGTCACCGGCGCCGCGGATCAACACCGCCCGCACCGACTCGTCCCGGGCGATCGCCGCCCACACATCCGCCAACTCCCGGTGCATGTCCGCACCGACCGCATGCAGATCCGGCCCGTCCAGCACGATCCGCAGCACCCCCTCCGACGGACGATCGATCGCCAACGTCGGGAACCCGTCATACGTCTTCACTGAAGTGTTGTGCAACTGAACATTCTGAGTGTCGTTCTGGCTCATCGCCCTAACCCTTCTTCAGTACCTGTGGGTGCGG
>NZ_BCWY01000215.1 GCF_001894825.1 Rhodococcus jostii NBRC 16295
GGGTGCCGTTGGTCCCTCGGGTGCGGCCCGAGCGGGTGCCGTTGTCGTTTGCGCAGGCCCGGTTGTGGTTCCTGTATCGGTTCGAGGGGCCGTCGGCGACGTACAACATTCCGGTGGCGGTGCGGTTGACCGGCGACCTCGACATCGAGGCGGTGGTGGCGGCGGTCGGGGATGTGGTGGCCCGGCACGAGAGTCTGCGGACGGTGTTCGGGGAGGACGAAGGGGTGCCGTTCCAGCGGGTCCTTCCCGCGGAGGAGGCCTCGATTCCGGTGCACGTGGAAAAGGTCGACTCGCCGCCCGGCGTGATGGCTGCGGTGACGGCAGCGGCGGGGTACGGGTTCGACATTGCACACGAAATTCCCATCCGGGCAACATTGTTGGAATGCGGTTCCCGGGAGCACATCCTGGTGCTGGTCCTGCACCATATCGCGGGGGACGGGGGATCGTTGGCGCCGCTGGCTCGGGATGTGGCGGTCGCGTATGCGGCCCGCGTGGACGGGCACGCTCCGGGGTGGGTGCCGTTGCCGGTGCAGTACGCCGATTACACGCTGTGGCAGCGGGAGCTTCTGGGCACTGCGGATGATCCGGGGAGCGTGCTGGCCGCCCAGGTCGAGTATTGGCGGGCCGAGTTGGCGGGGTTGCCGGAGTGCATCGAGTTGCCGACCGATCGTCGACGTCCGGCTGCACCGAGTTACCGGGGCGGGACGGTGGAGTTCGTGATCGATCCCGAACGCGCTTCGGCCGTCACGGAACTTGCCCGCAGATGTGGGGCAACACCGTCGATGGTGCTGCAGTCGGTGTTGGCGGTGCTGCTCCGCAGGCTCGGCGCGGGGGTGGACGTTGCGATCGGTGGGCCGATTGCGGGCCGTACCGACGAAGCCTTGGCCGAGTTGGTGGGGTTTTTCGTCAATACGTGGGTGTTGCGGGTGGATGTGTCGGGGAATCCGCGGTTCGATCAGGTGCTCGACCGGGTGCGGGGTAAGGCGTTGGCGGCGTACGAGAATCAGGATGCGCCGTTCGAGCGGTTGGTGGAGTTGCTGAATCCGACCCGATCGACGGCGTATCATCCGTTGTTCCAGGTGTCGTTCGCCTTGCAGAACAACGCTTTTCCTGAGGTCGAGTTCCCGGGGTTGGAATGGACCACACTTGCGGCGCCGACCGGGACGTCTCGTTTCGATCTGTCGTTCACCCTGGCCCCCGATGGTCATCAGGGTCTGGCCGGGGTCGTCGAGTACGCCAGTGACCTGTTCGATCGGGCGACGGTGGAGTCCATCGCGGCCCGGTATGTGCGCTTGTTGGAGTTGATCGTGGCGGATCCTCGTGGGCGGGTCGAGGGGTACGAGATCCTCGAGCCCGACGAGTGCGAGCTGGTGCTGCGGACCTGGAACGACACGAGCGCACCGATCCCGGACACGACGATTCCCGGCCTGTTCGGTAAGCAGGTCGCCGCGACTCCGAACGCGGTGGCGGTCACGTTCGGTGACGAGAGCTGGACCTACGGGGAGCTGAGCGGTCGAGCGAAGCGGCTGGCACGCCATCTGATCGGTGTGGGTGTCGGACCCGAGGTGCTGGTGGCGGTTGCCCTGGAGCGGTCACCCGAGTTGGTCGTCGCGTTACTCGCGGTCCTCGAGGCCGGGGGCGGGTATCTGCCGATCGACCCCCGCTATCCGGGTGCGCGGACCGGGTTCATCCTCGCCGACGCCGCACCACTGCTGATCCTGACCGACACTGCCATCGCAAGTACGTTGCCGGACAACGGCATCCCCACACTACTGCTCGACGCGTACTCGGACGAGGACGGGCACGCAGAGGGCCTCACCCCTGACAGTGATCGGACCGCGTCACTTCGGCCGGGCAACACCGCGTACGTGATGTACACCTCCGGGTCGACCGGCACCCCGAAAGGGGTCACGGTCGACCACCACAACGTCGTCAAC
>NZ_BCWY01000216.1 GCF_001894825.1 Rhodococcus jostii NBRC 16295
CGCTGCACTGACGCGGCATCCCCGCGTGGCATTCGCGGTGACCCTCGGCCGCACCGCCCCGTCCGGGGACACGGTGCTGGTGTCCTACATCCTGCCGTCCGGTGACGCCGAACCCGACGTCGCCGAACTGACCGACCACGTGCGCGGCTTCGTGCCCGCGCACATGGTGCCCGCGACGATCGTGATCCTCGACGAGCTGCCGCTCACCCCGGTGGGCAAGCTGGACCGCGACCGTTTGCCCACCCCCGAATTCGCTGTCGTACGCACCGTCTTCCGGGCGTCGAGCAACGCGACCGAGGACACCGTGGCAGGCGTGTTTGCGGAGGTGCTCGGACTCGATCGCGCCGGGCTCGACGACAACTTCTTCGACCTCGGCGGAAATTCGCTCAGCGCGACCCGCGTCGTCGCCCGCATCAACTCCGCGCTGGGTGTCGGCTTGGGGGTCCGGGAACTGTTCGAGGCGCCGACAGTGGCGGCGCTCGCCGCCCGCGCCGCCGCTGCCGATCGCCACACCGCGGCGCGTCCCGCGTTGACCGCCGGCCCGCGCCCCGATCGGGTGCCGCTGTCCCTCGCGCAGCAGCGGATGTGGATCGTCAACCAGGTCGACACGACCTCACCCGCCTACAACGTTCCGATCGCGCTACGCCTGTCCGGTGCTCTCGACATCGAGGCACTGCGCGCCGCATTCGGTGACGTCGTCGAACGGCACGAGCCGCTCCGCACCGTCTACCCCGGATCCGCGAACGGCCCACACCAGGTGGTGCTGCCCGCAGATCGGGTGACCCTCGACCTCACCCCGGTCATCGTGTCCGACGAGGCCGCGCTGCGCAGTGAATTGGTTCCACTGGCATCGGCCGAATTCAACGTGAGCCGCGACGTCCCGATGCGCGCCGCGCTGCTGCGGATCGGTCCGGACGAGCACGTGGTGGCCCTGGTGCTGCACCATATCGCGGCCGACGGATCGTCGATGGCGCCGCTCGCCCGGGATGTGATGGTCGCGTACACCGCACGTACACACGGGCGTCCGCCCGCGTGGGCGCCGATGCCGGTGCAGTACGCCGACTTCGCGCTGTGGCAACGCCGCACACTGGGCAGCGACACCGACCCGAACTCGCCGATCTCGGCGCAGCTGGACTACTGGCGGCGGACCCTCGACGGGATGCCCGAGCTGCTCGATCTACCGACCGACCGCCGGCGACCGCTGCAGCGGTCCTCGCACGGCGCCACCGTGCCGTTCGCGATCGGCGCGGACTTGCACAGGAAGTTGTCCGATCTTGCCCGGCAGCATGATTCGACGCTGTTCATGGTCGCGCACGCCGCGCTCGCCGTTCTGCTCGGGCGGCTGAGCGACGCGACGGATCTCGCGGTGGGCACGCCGGTCGCCGGTCGCGGCGACGCGGCACTGGACGAGATGGTCGGCATGTTCGTCAACACCGTGGTGCTGCGGACCCGCGTCGCACCCGAGCGTTCCTTCACCGACCTGATGGCGCACGTCCGCGAGACCGATCTCGGGGCGTTCGGACACGCGGAGGTGCCGTTCGACCGGGTGGTGCAGGCGGTCGACCCGGTGCGGTCGACCGCGCACGCCCCGCTGTTCCAGGTGATGCTCGAATTCCAGAATACCGAGAAGAGCCGCCTCGAACTGCCCGGGCTGACCGTCGAGGTCGTCGACGCCGGTGTCGAGGTCGCCAAATGCGACCTGTACCTGACTCTGAGTGAGAACGTCGACGGAACCGGCACTCTCGCCGGGATGTCCGCGGCATTCGGTTTTGCCACCGACGTGCTGGACGCGGATACCGTGCGCGGTTTCGCGGACCAGTTCGTCCGCATCCTCGACGCGGTCACGGCGTCGCCGGACCGCCCGATCGGCGACATCGACGTCGTCGGTGCGGCCGAGTTTGAACG
>NZ_BCWY01000217.1 GCF_001894825.1 Rhodococcus jostii NBRC 16295
CCTAGCGGGAGTTTCCGAGATTTGAGGCCGGGTCGGGGTGATTTCGCTGGTGGGGGCCGGTTTTCGGGTTGTGGGGGTGTATGACCTAAGTGGTGGGGGTGTAGCGGTCGAGGTCGAAGATGTGTGCGAGTTCGTTCTGGGTGGTGGTGGTTTCGGTGAGCATGCGCCGGGCCTTGGGGCGGCCGCCGGTGGAGGGGTAGATCAGGACGGTCTCCTCGATCCCGGCCAGGGCGGCGAGGAGTTGGCGCACCGACAGGTGGTGGCCGTGGGTGTCGGCTTCGCGGCGCATCAGGTGGGCGATCTGCAGGGCCAGCACGCAGGTGAAGGTGTGCACGGTGATGGTGTGGTCGGTGAAGTGGTGCATCGGGGAGAAGGACACCTCGTGGGGGTCCTTGAGTTGCCGGAATCCGAATTCGGCGTCGGATTGGGAGCGGTAGCCGTCGATCACCTCGGCGATGGTCCAGTCCTGACGGTCGGTGATCAGGATCCGTTTACCGAAGATTCTCTGCGTCAACTTGTTTCGGGCGTCGGTGTCGACGGCCCAGGTGAGCCGGAACTCGGCCGGGGTGTCCCCGTCCAGTTGCCAGGTGAGGATCTGCGCGACCCAGGTGTCGGAGCAGATGTGTGTGATCGCGGCTTCGACCTGGTTGCGGTCGCGGCGGCTGTGTCCGCGGGCGAGGGTGGCGGCGAGTTCGTCGAGTTTGCGCCCGGCGGCGGCCAGGGTTTGCATCAGGCCCCGGTCCTGGGCGTCGTGCAGGGTCGGGCTGTGGGTGAGGATCACCCGCTGGTCGAGGCCGTAGACCTGTTTGCGGGTGTGTAGTGCGGTGAGCCCGGCGAAGCGGTCGCCGGGCACCGGGCGGCGGCGGGAGGCAGGGAGATCGAGGAGGTCGGGGTGATCGCTGGGCGGGGTGGATCCGACGTAGTGCAGTCCGGCCCCGGTCAGGTGCGCGAAGTTCGCGGCCGAGTTCTGGCCGGCGTCGAAGACGACGGTGATGGTGCCGGTGTCGGTGCCCAGCGCCCGGTAGCGGGCGGTGAGGGTGTCGATCATGGCCGGGAACTGGGTGACGTCGGGTTTGTTGCCCGGGTACGCGTGCCAGGTCAGTGGGATCCCGCCGTCCCGGGTGATCACCAGCCCGAGCCCGACCAGGCGCAGGTCGGTGCGTTTCTGTTTCGCCTTGCCGCGTTGGGCGATCGGCGCCTTGGTGTTGACGGAGGCGATGTAGGTGGCGAAGTTGGTCATGTCCAACGCCAGCGCGGTGGTGTCGAGCCCGAAGTCGGTGATCATCGCGGCGGTGATCGTCTGGGAGATCTGCTCGAGTTGACCGGGGGTCACCGCGTGCATCGCGTCCCAGAAGCGGCGGTGGTCGAGGTCGGTGGCGCGGATCTTGGTGAAGCGGTCCGCGGCGGTCTGCGCCCACCAGTCGGCGATCCGCGCCTTCGAGCACGGGGCGGTGATCCGGTTGCACACCGCGACCGCCAGGTAGGTGCCGATCGAGCAGGGAGCACCGGCCACCCGCCCTCCGGTGATCTCGTCGATCACGCCGATCACGTTGAGGCGCTGACACATCGACCAGACCGCGGCGACGTCCCCGAACGCGAGATGGCGGGTGCGCTGCGGCATCACCGCCGTGTCCCCGGCATCGAATGCCGCGGCCACGTCCGCCGCCGAGCCCAGGTACCGCTCGGAGATCATCTTCGGTTTGCCGTCCACCCGTGCCATCGTGCGCAGGTACCAGTACGTCTTGCCGTTGACCTTCTTCGGATACAGGCTGGACATACTTTAGGTCATACACGAACCCGGGTCGGCGATCAATCACCGAAACGGCGTGTCACCAGGACAAACTCACAACCGGCCCAAACCGGGAACCCCCACGCAGCTCACATCTCGGAAACTCCCGCTAGG
>NZ_BCWY01000218.1 GCF_001894825.1 Rhodococcus jostii NBRC 16295
GACCTCGTCAGCGGCCGGGTGTTCCGCCTGGACGCACCCGGCGCGGCGGCCGTGCCCGTCGCGACGGTGCCGAGCGGCGGCGCCGGCGCGCTCGCGTGGGCGACGGACGGATCGCTGCTCGTCGGGTACGGCGCGGACGCCCGCGTCTTCCTCGGCGACTTCCTCCGCCCCGGTGCGATCGCGAAGCTGAACACCGCGACGAACGTGCTCACGCCGTTCGCCTCGGGGCTCAGCGCGGCGAACGGGCTCGACGTCGCGGCCGACGGAATCGCCTACGCCACCAACGACTTCGGTACCCAGATCGGCCGGGTGTTCCCGGACGGGCGGGTGGAGCCGAACTGGGCGACGCTGCCCAGCGCGAACGGTGCGGTCCTGGGTGCCGACGACCGGTACCTGTACGTGTCGCGGACCTTCGTGAATCCGGGGGTGAGCCGGATTCCGCTGGCGAACCCGGTCGCGCCGGAGAGCATCCTGAACCTGTCCGGTGGCGACGTCCTCGCCGCACCCGACGGGCTGACACTGGACTCGAAGGGCCGCCCTGTAGTGCCCGCCAACGCCCGCGGCGAGATCTGGCGGATCGACGCGCCGGGACAGTACTGCGTCCTCGGGTCGGGCCTGCCGACCTCCAGCGTCGTCACCTACGGGAAGGGCGCGACCGGCTTCTCGGCCGGGCGGCTGTACCGGGTCGGCTTCGACGGTGCGATCTACGAGATTCCCGGGGGCTTCGACGCCTGATCACCCGTGCCGAGGCGGCGGCCTAGGGTGGACGGGTGAGCACACTCGACCTCCACGCCGACCCCATCGACCTCACCGCCGCGCTGGTGGACATTCCGAGCGTCTCGCACGACGAGTCGGAGATCGCCGACGCCGTCGAGTCGGCGCTACGGGAGCAGACCACCGGATTCGAGATCATCCGCAACGGCAACGCGGTGCTCGCCCGCACCGACCGGGGGCTGCCGAGCCGGGTGATGCTCGCCGGGCACCTCGACACCGTGCCGATCGCGGACAACGTGCCCTCGCGTCGTGAGGGCGAACTGCTGCACGGGTGCGGAACGGTCGACATGAAGTCGGGCGACGCGGTGTTCCTGCATCTCGCCGCCACCGTGGAGAAC
Organism: Rhodococcus jostii NBRC 16295; assembly: GCF_001894825.1. Lineage (GTDB taxonomy): Bacteria > Actinomycetota > Actinomycetes > Mycobacteriales > Mycobacteriaceae > Rhodococcus_F > Rhodococcus_F jostii. Next base: position 1,113 of record NZ_BCWY01000218.1, read on the forward strand.
CTCGCGCACGACCTGACTCTGGTGTTCTACGACTGCGAGGAAATCGCGGCCGTCCACAACGGGCTCGGACGGATCGAACGCGAGATCCCCGACTGGCTGCGTGCGGACGTCGCGATCCTGGGCGAGCCGACGGGCGGGCTCATCGAGGCGGGCTGCCAGGGCACGTTGCGCGTGACGCTCACCACCCGCGGCACCCGCGCGCACTCCGCGAGATCGTGGCTGGGCGACAACGCGATCCACCGGTTCGCCCCGGTCCTGCAGCGGCTGTCGGACTACACGGCGCGGTCGGTGGACATCGACGGCTGTGTCTACCGGGAGGGATTATCCGCGGTGCGGATCGCCGGTGGCGTCGCGGGCAACGTGGTGCCCGACGCGGCGGAGATGGACGTGAACTTCCGCTTCGCCCCCGACCGCAGCGCCGAGCAGGCGATCGACCACGTGCGGGAGGTCTTCGACGGGCTCGAGCTGGGTTTCGAGGTCACCGATCTGTCGCCGGGAGCCCTGCCCGGATTGAGCGACCCGGCGGCCGCGGCCCTGATCGAGGCGGCCGGCGGCGAGTTCCGCGCCAAATACGGGTGGACGGACGTCTCGCGGTTCTCCGCCCTCGGCATCCCGGCGGTGAACTACGGCCCCGGCGATCCGAACTTCGCGCACAAGCGGGACGAGCACGTGCCCGTGCAGCAGATCACCGACGTGACGACGGTGCTGCGCGCCTACCTGACCGCCCCGTGACTGCCCGGGGCCCCGAACGGGCCACCCG
>NZ_BCWY01000219.1 GCF_001894825.1 Rhodococcus jostii NBRC 16295
CTGTTGCGGAATTGAGTGGTCGTGGCCCGGGTGCGGTTGTCCGGTGACGTGATCGGGGGTGTGTGGGTCACCCCACCCCCCACCAGTTCTCGGTTACCCGGTGGCGGGGAGGGGGGTGCCTCCGGTCAGGTGGGTGAGGATCTTGCCGAGGTTGTGCACGGCGGCGTGGAACGCCCATTCGCTGCGGGCGCGGTCGAGTCCGCGGCTGGTGAAGCGGCGGAATCCGAGGTTGTGTTTGGCGTGCCCGAACACGGTTTCGGCGATGGGTGAGCGTTTGCGGTAGGTGGCGATTCCGGCCTCGGTGCGCAGCCGATGGGCCATCGCGAGGAGGGGGTCGTCGGTGTCGGCGGGCCCGGATGCGGGATCGTCGGCCGCGGCCCGGTGCAGGTCTCGGCTCTTGCCGGTGGCGATCAACCGGTCCGCGCCCGGAGCGGTGAGATTCTCGCGGGAGCAGTAGCCGGCGTCGAAGAGCATCACCCCGATCAGCTCCTCCGGGGTGGGGGCGGCCGGGTCCGGGTGGGCAGGGTTCGCGCCGCGTCGGGTGGTGTCGATCAGCTGCGCGGCCGCCCCGGCCTTGTCGACCATCTCGGGGAAGTAGTCGTAGTCCGCGGGGCCGGTCCCGACCCCGGTGGCCAGGATCAACCCGTCCTCACTGGTGAAGGCCTGACAGTTGTAGCCCTGCACCCAGCCGCCGCCGCGCAGCGGCTGCAACCGCGAATCGGGGTCGGTGGTGTTGCGGCGCCGCTGCCCGGCGGCGGCGGTGCGCTCGCCCTGCTTGCGGAGGGCGGTGTCGAGTTCGGTGCGCCGGCGCCGCACCAGGTGGTGCTCGTCGACCGGCTTCGGTGCGAATCGGGTGCCCCCGCCCCCGGCCGCGATGCGCCCCTGGAACCGCTCGATCACCGCGTGCTGGGCGGCGACCGCCTCGGCCAGACGCCGTTCGGCGGCGGCGACCTCGGCCCCGACCGGCACCCGGCCCATCACCGTCTCACCCGCGTCGAGCCGGGCCAGATAGTCCTGCGCCTTCCCGTCCCGCTCGCACCGTTCGGCCTGCTTCTCCGCGTCGAGCTGCGCCAACGCCTCGGCGATCCGTGCCGAGCGGGTGCTGGGATCGGCCAACTCTGCCGGCACCTGTCCCGGACCCGGATCGTCCTCGCCGTAGAGGTCGTCCTCGGCGTCGTCACCGGCGGCGTGCGCGGCCACCGCGGCCGCGGCGATCCGCGCGGCCTCGGCCTCGGCCGCCCGGCGCAGCCCGTCCTCGGTGCGGTTGGCGTCCTTCGATGCGTTGGAGGCGATCTTCACCCCGTCCAACGCGATCGTCTCGAGCCGGCCCAGACCCAACCGTGCGGCCAGGATCAGGACCTGCGTGAACAGGGCCTGACAGGCGGTGTGGTTGTCCTTGCGGAACCGTGAGATCGTCACGTGATCGGGGGCGTCGCCGGCGCAGATCACCCGGTAGGACACCACCTCCGAGCAGGCCCGCTCGATCTGCCGGGACGACCGCATCCCCCGCGACCACGCCCAGACCAGCAGGGTCACCAGCATGTCCGGGTCGTACCCGGCCCGCCCGGCACCGCCGGTGCGGCGAGCGCCGTGAAAGGCGCTGGTGTCGAGGTGAGTGTCGACGATCTCGATCACCGTCCACACCGGATGCGTGGGCGGCACCCACTCCCGCATGTCCGGCGGCAACAAAAACTGCTGATCACGATTCACCGGTCGATATCCCTTGGCCACCAACACATTATCCAAGAAACCTGCGGTCAGGGCGCCGCGGCACGCGGACACCCCGACCCGGAAATTTGAAACAGCCCCC
>NZ_BCWY01000220.1 GCF_001894825.1 Rhodococcus jostii NBRC 16295
GTACTTAGCCCGAATGCACCGATTCGTTGATGTTGTCGCTGTGAATTCCGTTGTGTGGCAGCGGGTGGGGTGTGGGCGTGGGTGATCGTCCGACCTCTCGTGTCGGGTTGTTCCACTGGGTCTTTCGCATCGAGGGTGGGCATGTGTGACCGGTGTTAGGTGATGATCGGCTGATTTCGACCGAAGGTGCTGTCAAACAAGTTGTGCCACGCTGTTTCCCACGGCCAGTGCGTGGGTAGGTGCAGCGTCAACCTCCGGGCGGAGGAAGCGATGCGTGCGGGGACCGAGACGAGGGTGCGCCGGAGGGTGCCGGTGGTCGCTTTCGTCAGTTTGGGATCGCCGGTGAGGGTGGCGGCGGCGCGGGTCAGGTTGAATGCCATCACCGCGGCGACGAGCCAGGCGGCGTTCGCTGAAAACGAGTTCGACGGTAGATGCGCGAGAGCGGAGTTCTTCAGATCCGCGTGCACCTGCTCGATGACGGCGTGCTGACGGTGGGTTTTGTCGGCGGCGACGGTATCGAGCTCGTCGGGGTCGGTGGTGGTGAAGAACGCGTGGAACCGCCAGATGTCGAACAACGTGCCCTGGCCCTGGTCCTTGGGCGGTCGCAGGTCGGGGATGCGGCGCACCACCAGCCGACCGGGGATCTGGTGGGCCTTCTTCTGGGAGGTGAACGCGGTGAACGGTATCTCCGCGACCTCCGCCCGCGAGATCCAGGTGTCGGTGCCCTCGTCGTAGACGGCGTCGGTGTACTCGATCGGCGTCCACGCGGACTCGTCGGCGTCGATGGATGCGATCGCACGTTTGATGGTGGAGGTCAGGCGCACCGTGACCGACACATCGGCGCCGGCGCGGAGCGCGGCACCAATGGTGGGATGGCCGTAGAACGCCGAATCGCACCGAATCAGGGGTTTCGACGCGCCGTCACCGCACGAGCAGCCAACGTGCGCCCCGCGGGCCTGGGAACGCAGCCGGTCGACGGTGGTCAGGGCGTCGGCGACCATGCGGGCGGCGCCGCGCGGGGAGCCGCAGGCGCCTCGGCGCAGGCGTTGGGTGAGGATCACCGGCGCAGCGGTCTCTGTGGTGACGGTGGTGATGAGGGCGTTGAGTCCGCGGATCCCGGAGTAGCCGTATCCGGAGCCTTGTTTGCCGTGGCCGTGGACTTCGATGATCGTATCGTCGATATCGACCAGGATTCGCCCGGTGTCGATGCCGCTGACCAGCGGGGTTTTCTCGGCGAGGTTGCTCAGGAACCGCGAGGCGACGGCGTCGAGTTGCCGGACGTGTCCGAAGGTGAACTGGCGAAGGAACGATCCCAGGGTCGACGGTGCGTAGGGTCGATCGAATATCGTTCCCATCGCCCCGTGCCGCAGGATCGCCAGGTCGGCGATGCTGTCGGCGCCCGCGACCATCCCACCGACCAGCGAGGCGACCTTGCGGCCCGGGTTGGCGCCCTTGTCGGTCGGCACGCTCAGGTGCTGATCGGCGAGGGTGAGCAGGCCGCTGGCCTGCGCCAATGCCATCACCGGGACCAGTCCCGCGGTCGACATCAGATTAGGGTCGTCGAACCTCGCCGCCGCGACGGGCCGGGTATGAGATAGTTGCATCTACGAGATGCCCTTCGTCGTGGCCGAATTGTTTCTGTGAGAAGTTCAATTCTTTCACTACGACAGGGCATTTCGCCGTTACGACCCACCCACGGACTCGTCCAGATCGGTGCATCCAGGCTTA
>NZ_BCWY01000221.1 GCF_001894825.1 Rhodococcus jostii NBRC 16295
ACCCACGACCAGGCCGCGACCGTATCGCGCACGTCCAGACGCAGTGCGCACTGATTGGAGCAACAATGCAGGAAATCGATCGCTCCACAGTGGGCGCGACGGCAGCGCAGAGCGGATCTGCACTCACGGGACGGTCGCGGAAGGTGCCGAGGACGACTGCTTGCATCACGACGAGGAAGGGAGAGGATGTGTTCATGGCACTCCCGGGCGACACCGAACGGGCAGACGACCCCGCCGGCGGCGGCAAGAGGGTCGCCCCGGCGGTGAGCGCTCCCACTGCCCGCACCGCATGGAGCATCACGTTCCTCGTGATGATTCTGCAAACGATCAACTTCGCAGACAAGGCGGTACTCGGGATCGTCGCCCGGCCGCTGTCCGAGGATCTGGGCCTGTCGAACGCGGACATCGGACTCCTGGGCAGTGCCTTCTACGTCCTGTTCGTGATCACCGGGCTGGTCGGCGGCTTCATCGCCGACCGTGTGCGCATCGTCTGGGTACTGCTGGCTCTGGCGCTGCTGTGGTCGCTGGTTCAGATTCCGGTACTGCTGGTGGGCACGTTCACCGCGCTGATCATCAGCCGCGTGCTGCTCGGCGCCGCGGAAGGCCCCGCGAGTGCGTTGAACAACGTCGCGGTGTTCGGATGGTTTCCCAAGAGCAAGCGCGGACTTCCCTCCGCGGTGGTCAGCTCCGGTACGTCGCTGTCGAAGATATTGATGGCGCCGGTGCTCACGGTGATCGTCGCAGCATATGGATGGAAGGCCGCATTCTGGGCCCTGATGATCGTCGGCCTGGTGTGGGCTGCCGTGTGGCTGGTTGTCGGCAAGGACGGGCCGTATTCGGTGAGCAGTGCGCGCGCGGTAGCCAAGTCCGGTACCACCGGCAAGGTGGAACGGGTGAGTTTCCTGCGGATCGCCGCATTGCCGACCTTCTGGGGTGGGGTACTCGGCATGTTCGCCATCTACGGCATGGTCGCGGTGATACTCACCTGGCTGCCTTCCTACTTCGAGCAGGGGCTGGGCTTCAGCCGGGTCGACTCGGGTCTGCTCTTCGCACTGCCGAGCGTGACCGGGATGGCGTCGATGTTGTTGGTGTCCTTCATTACCGATCGGCTCGCCGGCAGGGGCATGAGCGTGCGGATCTCGCGCGGAATGGTGTCGGTGGTGTCGTTGTTCGTCTGTGGCGTCATGCTGGCCTCCATCCCCTTGGTACACAGTGCGTGGCTGGCCGTGGTCCTCGTGGTCGCGGGATACGGAGCCGGGGTGGCCAGCTACCCGCTGATGAATGTCGCGGTGGCGCACATCAGCCCGGAACGTCAGGTCGCATCCACTCTGGGCGTCTTCACCGCACTGTTCTCGACCTCGGGCATCCTCGCGCCGTGGCTCACCGGTCACCTCGTCGATACGGCGACTACGCCGGCCGAGGGGTACACGACGGCTTTCCAGATCTTCGGTGTCGTGGCAATCATCGGCGCCGTGGTGATGGCGCTGACCGTCAATCCCGAGCGTGATCGCGCCCGGATCGCGGCGATCGACACGCTGACCAGCGCCGACGACAGGTCCTGACGAGCCGGGACGCAACACCACGCGGCGTCATGCGACATCTCGTCGGCGACGAACAACAAGCACCGTAACTGCATGCGCGACTACGAAACCCGACCTGCCACCGCTG
>NZ_BCWY01000222.1 GCF_001894825.1 Rhodococcus jostii NBRC 16295
TCGTAGCGCAAATCAACGAAGTCGCGGCTGTCGCCATCGACGTAGGGGACTTCTTCACCGCCCCCAGCGTGGCCGAGCTCGCCACGATCGTCGACGGCGCGCAGGACCTTCGGGAACACCTTCCCCTCGTCTCGAGGAAACGCGAGAGACCGCTTCCGTTGTCGCTGGCTCAGCAGCGAATGTGGTTCATCAACCAGTACGACACCACCTCACCCGCCTACAACATCCCACTCGCCGTCCGACTCCGCGGCCCCCTCGACACCACCGCACTCACCGACGCCCTCACCGACGTCATCACCCGACACGAAACACTGCGCACCCACTACCCCGACTCCGACGACGGCCCACACCAGGTAGTGCACGACCCATCCCCACTCGAACCGATCGGCACCGTCATCGACGAGAACGAACTCGGCGAGCAACTCGCTCGGTTCGTCACCGCAGGATTCGACGTGGCTGCCGAGATCCCCCTGCGCGTTGCTCTGTTCGAAATCGGATCGACAGACCATGTCCTGGCACTCGTCGTGCACCACATCTGCGCAGACGGATCCTCGCTGATGCCACTCGCGCACGATCTGATGACCGCCTACGAGGCCCGGGTATCGGGCAGGGCTCCCACCTGGACGCCCCTTCCGGTGCAGTACGGCGACTACACCCTCTGGCAACGCGAAACACTCGGCTCCGAAGACGACCCCGAATCCATCATCTCCCAACAAATCCGCTACTGGACCCACACCCTCACCAACCTCCCCGAAGTCCTCGAACTACCCACCGACCACCCCCGCCCCCCACAACAAACCCTCCACGGCGCCGCCATCGACTTCACCATCGACAACGACACCCACCACGCACTCACCGAACTAGCGCACCGAGAACACACCACCGTCTTCATGGTCTGCCACGCCGCACTGACCATCCTCCTCGCCCGACTCACCAACACCACCGACATCACCATCGGCACCCCCATCGCCGGACGCACCCACCCCCACCTCGACAACCTCATCGGCATGTTCGTCGGCACCCTCGTCCTCCGCAACACCGTCGCCCCCACACACACATTCACCGACCTCCTCCACCACATCCGCGACACCGACATCGCCGCCTTCGCCCACGCCGACCTCCCCTTCGAACGACTCGTCGAACTACTCAACCCACCCCGCTCCACCGCCCACGCACCCCTCACCCAGGTGATGCTCGCGTTCCAGAACACCGCCCCCGTCGCTCTCGAATTGCCCTCCCTCACGACCGAATGCGTCGACGCAGGGCTTGAACAGGCAAAGTTCGACCTGACGCTGATGTTGGACGAATCGGTGGACGCGGGCATCGCCGGCCACCTCGTCTACGCGACCGATCTCTTCGACGAGCCGACAGCGCGCGCATTCGCCGACCGGTACCTCCGCCTACTCGACACCGTCGTTCGTGAACCGTCGGTGACCGTGGGGGAGATCGATGTTCTCGACGGTGCGGATCGCGTGCTGGTTCCCGGTCGTGGTCCACAGGGGGAGCCGCCGGTGCTGCTTCCGGACATGCTGACCACGGCAGCGGCCATCGATCCGTCGGCTCCGGCCCTGTTCTGCGACAACAGGGAACTGTCGTACCGGGAACTCGACGACCAGTCCAAT
>NZ_BCWY01000223.1 GCF_001894825.1 Rhodococcus jostii NBRC 16295
TGGTTCGATGCGGACACTGTCGTGTGATTCGCAGCCCAGGACCAACGGGGTCGGGCATCGGGGCCGGTTGAACCCATCGTCGGTGTCGTGCACCTCGCCACCGCCCTGTCCGCGACCGGGGTACATGCATCGTTGCGGTCTTGGTCTCTGCGAGGCTCGTGGAAACTGTCGTACCGTCCCCGTAACATCGAACGTATATTCGATTTGGGGGTGGTGGGTGAGTACGGTTCTGCAGGCGTACCGGTTCGCGCTTGACCCGACCTGCGCGCAGGAGACGGCGTTGCGGTCGCATTGCGGTGGTCAGCGGTTCGCGTTCAATTGGGGTCTGGCGCGGGTCAGGGCGAACCTGGATCAACGCGAGGCGGAACGCTCCTACGGCGTGACCGGTGAGCAACTCACACCGTCGATGTCGTGGTCTGCTTACAGCCTCCGCAAGGACTGGAACCAGGTCAAGGGTGAGGCGGCGCCGTGGTGGGGGGAGAACTCGAAGGAGGCCTACTCCTCGGGGCTGGCGAACCTGGCGACGGCGCTGGCGAACTGGTCGTCCTCCCGGTCGGGGAAGCGGAAGGGTCCGAGGGTCCGTTTCCCGAGGT
>NZ_BCWY01000224.1 GCF_001894825.1 Rhodococcus jostii NBRC 16295
TCAAGGGCAAACGTGCGGGGTTGTCGTGCCGGTTCACCACCGGGGCATTCGGGCTTGTCGACACCGATCGTCGGCACGTGAAACTCCCCCGGATCGGGATCGTGCGGACCCACGAGTCCACCCGCAAGCTCGCCCGCCGCGTCGCGGCCGGGACGGCGCGGATCCGGTCGGCGACGGTGTCGTTCGGGTCCGGTCGTTGGTTCGTGTCCTTCTCCGTGGAGGTCGAACGATGTGGTCTAGCGCCGACGCTGCCGGAATCGGTGGTGGGGGTGGACCTGGGGGTCAAGTCCCTTGCGGTCCTGTCCACCGGTGAGGTGGTGCCGAACCCGAAACACCTCGAACACGCCCTGAAAGAGTTGCGACGGCTCGGGCGTCAGGCGGCGCGACGGCAAGGCCCTGATCGTGGTACCGGGCGGCAGCCGTCGAAGCGGTGGCGACAGACTCATGCGCGGATCGCGCGTCTGCACAGCTATGTGGCGAACGCCCGCCGTGACGGGTTGCACAAGCTCTCGACCCGGTTGGTCCGCTCGCACACCGTGGTGGTGGTCGAGGACCTGAACGTGGCCGGGATGGTCCACAACCGAAGATTGGCCCGGCACATCGCCGGTGTCGGGATGGGTGAGTTCCGTCGTCAGGTCGAGTACAAGGCCGGCTGGTCCGGGCAGCGGGTGCACGTGGCGGACCGGTGGTATCCCAGTTCCAAGACGTGTTCGGGATGTGGTGTGGTGAAAGCCAAGCTGCGCCTGTCCGAACGCATTTTTGTCTGCGAATCCTGCGGGATGAGCATTGATCGTGACCTCAACGCGGCCCGCAACCTTGCGGCCCTGGTTGAGGCGTCCTCCCCGAGTTGCGGGGCGACGGAAAACGAGCCCGCTGGAAACCCATGTCAGTCCCGCACCGTGCGGGCAACGGGTATTGCCACGGGAAGACCCGCACCGCATGGTGCAGGCCAACGTCGACACCGTGAGGCGTCGACTCGGGACAC
>NZ_BCWY01000225.1 GCF_001894825.1 Rhodococcus jostii NBRC 16295
CCGGATGTGCCGTTGGTGGGGGTGGGTTTGTTGGGTGTGGTGGAGCGGGGGGTGTTGGTGCCGGTGCGGGGTGGTGTGGGTGTGGGTGGTCGGGTGTTGGCGGAGATTTTGGTGGGTGGGGTGGGTGATGGGGGTGGGGTGGCGGTGTCGTGTGGGGGTGTGGAGTTGTCGTATGGGGAGTTGGATGTGTTGTCGTCGCGGTGGGCGCGGGTGTTGATCGGGCGGGGGGTGGGTCCGGAGATGGTGGTGGCGGTGGGGGTGGGGCGGTCGGTGGAGTTGGTGGTGGCGGTGTGGGCGGTGGCGAAGTCGGGGGCGGCGTTCGTGCCGGTGGATCCGGGGTTGCCGGAGGTGCGGGTGCGGGAGATTGTGGTGGATTCGGGTGCGGTGGTGGGGTTGTCGGTTTCGGGGGTGGTGTTGCCGGGGGTGGTGGAGTGGTTGTTGGTTGATGATGTGTCGGTGGTGGAGGGGGTGTCGGGGGCGGCGGTGTCGGATGGGGATCGGGTGGGGCGGTTGGTGGTGGGGAATGCGGCGTATGTGATGTATACGTCGGGGTCGTCGGGGCGTCCGAAGGGGGTGGTGGTGACGCATGGGGGGTTGGCGAATTTGGCTGTGGAGGAGCGGGTTCGGTTTGGTGTGGGTCGTCGGTCGCGGGTGTCGCATGTGGCGTCGCCGAGTTTTGATGCGTCGGTGTACGAGTGGTTGATGGCGTTTTCGGTGGGGGCGCGGTTGGTGGTGGCGCCGCCGGGGGTGTTCGGGGGTGTGGTGTTGTCGGAGTGGTTGGCGGTGGAGGGGGTGTCGCATTGTTTTGTGACGCCGTCGGTGTTGGCGTCGTTGGAGCCGGGTGGGTTGGGGTCGGTGGGGGTGTTGGTGGTGGCGGGGGAGGTGTTGGGGCCGGAGTTGGTGGAGCGGTGGGCGCCGGGGCGGGAGTTGTTCGATGCGTATGGGCCGACGGAGGTGACGGTGCAGGCGACGGTGAGTGGGGCGTTGGATCCTGGGGGGCCGGTGACGGTGGGTGGTCCGGGTGTGGGGGTGGAGGTGGTGGTGTTGGATTCGTGGTTGCGTCCGGTGCCGGTGGGTGTGGTGGGGGAGTTGTATGTGGGGGGTGTGGGGGTGGCGCGGGGGTATGTGGGGCGGTCGGGGTTGACGGCGGCGTCGTTTGTGGCGGATCCGTTCGGGGTGGGGGCGCGGTTGTATCGGACGGGGGATTTGGTGCGGTGGGATGGGTTGGGGTCGTTGGTGTTTGTGGGGCGGGCTGATTTTCAGGTGAAGGTGCGGGGGCAGCGGGTGGAGTTGGGGGAGGTGGGGGTGGTGTTGGGGCGGTGTCCGGGGGTGGCGCGGGCGGTGGTGGTGGTGGGTGTGGGTGGTCGGTTGGTGGGGTATGTGGTGCCGGAGGTGGGGGTGTGGGTGGATGGGGGTGTGGTGCGGGAGTTTGCGGGGTCGGTGTTGCCGGGGTTCATGGTGCCGTCGGTGGTGGTGGTGTTGGAGGGGTTGCCGGTGACGGCGGCGGGGAAGGTGGATCGGGCGGCACTCCCCGCACCCGAG
>NZ_BCWY01000226.1 GCF_001894825.1 Rhodococcus jostii NBRC 16295
CGGCTGGCCCGGCACCTGATCGGCCTCGGTGTGGGACCCGAGTCGCGGGTCGTCCTCGCACTCGGCCGCTCGATCGACCTGTGGGTCGCGGTGTGGGCGGTAGCGAAGTCCGGCGCCGCCTTCGTTCCCCTCGACCCCGGCACACCCCCGGACCGCATGACCTACCTGCTCGGCGACTCTCACGCATCCGTGGGTATGACCGTATCCGAACACCGCACGACACTTCCGAACGGTGTGCCGTGGATCTTCCTCGACGACAACGACTTCGCCCACACACTACGACGCCGCTCGGCCGCGCCGGTCGGACAGAACGGTCGGATCGCTCCGCTGAGGGTCGACAACCCCGCGTACATGATCTACACATCCGGGTCGACGGGCACCCCGAAAGGTGTCGTCGTCACTCACAGAGGGCTGGGGAACTTCGCTGCCGAACAGCGAGACCGGTACACACTGACGGCCGATTCCCGTGTGCTCCAAGTGGCGATGCCCAGCTTCGACGCCATGATGCTCGAGCTCCTGATGGTGGCCGCGTCCGGCGGTCTGCTGATCGTGTCGCCTCCGGGGGTGTTCGCTGGGGACGAACTCTCCGCACTCGTCACCGACCGAAACGTGACACACGCCTTTCTCACGCCGGGTGTGCTGTCCACGTTGTCGCCGCACCGCCTCGGATCGCTGAAGGTTCTCGTTGCCGGGGGCGAAGCGGTTCCGGCCGACGTGGTCGACCGATGGGCACCGGGTCGGCGGCTCTACAACGGGTACGGTCCCACCGAAACCGCGATCATGGCCGCGATCAGCACTCCGTTGAGCTCCGGGAGTCGCGTGACGATCGGGGGTCCGATCCGTGGCATGGACGCCGTCGTACTCGACACCCGACTCCACCCCGTCCCGATCGGCGTCGAAGGCGAACTCTACCTCTCCGGAATACAACTCGCCCGCGGCTACCACAACCGCACCCCACTGACCGCGGCACGATTCATCGCCAACCCGTACGGCACAACCGGACAACGCCTGTACCGAACCGGAGACCTCGCCCGCTGGACACCCACCGGAGAACTCGAATTCCTCGGCCGCACCGACTTCCAAATCAAAATACGCGGACTACGCATCGAACTCGGCGAAATCGAAACCGTCCTCGCCACCCACCCGACCATCCACACCGCCATCGCCACCTCCATCACCGGACCCTCAGGCAACCCCCACATCGCCGCCTACCTGACACCCACCACTACCGAACCCATCGACACCGCCACCATCACCGCCCACGCCGCCCGCCACCTCCCCAACTACATGGTCCCCACCACCATCACCATCCTCGACGAACTACCCCTCACCCCCAACGGCAAGATCGACCGAAACGCCCTCCCACAACCGACCCTCCACCCCACCACCGAACACCACCCACCCCACACACCCACCGAACACACCATCACCGAAATCTTCACCCACACACTCGGAATCAACCACCTCAGCACCACCGACAACTTCTTCGACCTCGGCGGCAACTCCCTCACCGCCACACAG
>NZ_BCWY01000227.1 GCF_001894825.1 Rhodococcus jostii NBRC 16295
TTGAGGGGTTTGTCCGTCACGTAATTCCCCACCCCGCCGTCACGTAATTCCCCACCCCTGGGGCGTGTCGGCCGGGGGTTCGGGTGCTGCTGCAGGTTCGCTCCTGACTGGGTCACCGACAACGGGGCCCGGGAAGGGGCCTGACGGTGGCGAGGAGAACGTGGACGATGATCGATCTGATGGAGTTGTTCCGGCATTGGCATGCCGGCCGGTCCCAGGTGCAGATCGCGGAGGCCCTGGATATCGACCGAAAAACCATCCGGAAATATCTGGCTCCCGCCGTGGCGGCCGGGTTGACACCGGGCGAGGGAGGGACGTTCGACGAGCCGCTCTGGTGGGAGCTGATCACCGGATGGTTCCCGGAGGTCGGCGACCCGGCGGCGCGGGCGGTGACATGGCCGGCGATCGCCGCGCACCACGACTGGATCGACGGGCAGCTGACCGCGTCGGTGACGGTAGCGACGATTGCGCAACGCCTGCGCGACGACCACGGCGTCGCGGTGTCGGAATCGACCGTACGACGGTATGTGGCAGCACAATTCGCCGAGAAGGTGGCGGAGTCGAAGGTGACGGTGGCCCGTGGCGCGGTCCCGCCTGGCGACGAGGCCCAGGTCGACTACGGCAAGCTCGGCATGTGGCGCAACCCGGCCACCGACCGGCGGGTGGCGGTGTGGGCGTTCGCGATTATCCTGTCCTGCTCACGGATGCTGTTCGTGCAGCCGGTGCTGCGGATGGACCAGAGTTCGTGGTGCGCCTCGCACGTGGCGGCGTTCGAGTTCTTCGGCGGCACGCCGGCCCGGATCGTGTGCGACAACCTCAAAACCGGGGTCGACCGGCCTGACCTGTACGACCCGAAGATCAACCGCGCCTACGCCGAACTCGCCGCCTACTACCGGGTGTTGATCGACCCCGCCCGCGCCGGAAAACCAAAGGATAAACCCAGGATCGAGCGCCCGATGCCCTATATCCGCGACTCGTACTTCAAGGGCCGCGAGTTCACCTCACTGGCGCAGATGCAGGACGCCGCCCTGGCCTGGTGCACCGACGTCTACGGGCTCCACAATCACCGTGGTCTCGACGGTGCGCAACCCGCGGCGGTGTTCGACGCCATCGAAAGGCGCACTCTCACAGCACTTCCTCCGAAACCGTTCGAGCTGGTCCTCTATCAGGTCGGGAAGGTCGCCCCGGACTGTCACGTCAAGGCCGGCAAGGCCCTGTATTCGGTGCCCTGGCGGCTGATCGGCCAGCAGGTGCTGGTCCGCACCTGCGGCGACGTGGTGCAGATCTTCCACACCGAGCAGGTGGCCGCCACGCATGTGCTGCACCTGTCGGGGCGGTCGACGAACCCCGAGCACTACCCGCCGCACAAGATCGCCTACACGCTGCAGACCGTGGTCTGGTGTCGGGCGCAGGCCGAGCAGATCGGTCCCGGCGCCGTCGCGGTCGTCGCCGAGTTGTCGCAGGTCAACGCGCTGCACCGGCTGCGGGCGATCCAGGGCATCGTCC
>NZ_BCWY01000228.1 GCF_001894825.1 Rhodococcus jostii NBRC 16295
TCACGTGGGGGGTCACCCGGTCAGGCGTTGGCTGCTTTGTATTCGCGGCGGCGGCGGTGCAGGATCGGTTCGGTGTAGCCCGACGGCTGCCTGGTGCCGTCGAGGATCAGTTCCCTCGCGGCCTGGAACGCGATGTTGGTGTCGAAGTCCGGGGCCAGCGGCCGGTAGGTCGGGTCGGCCTCGTTCTGCCGGTCCACGACCGGCGCCATCCGCTGCAGCGACGCCACCACCTGCCCGGCGGTGACCACCCCGTGCCGGATCCAGTTCGCCAGCAGCTGCGACGAGATGCGGAGGGTGGCGCGGTCTTCCATCAGGGCGACGTCGTGGATGTCGGGGACCTTGGAGCAGCCGACACCGGCGTCGATCCACCGCACCACATAGCCGAGGATGGACTGGCAGTTGTTGTCGAGCTCTTCCTGCTTCTCCGCCTCGGACCAGTCGGTGTGCGGGGCGAGGGGGATGGTGAGGATCTCGTCGAGGGTGGCCCGCCGGGTGCCCTTCAGCCGGTCCTGGACGGCGAACACGTCGACCTGGTGGTAGTGGGTGGCGTGCAGGGTGGCCCCGGTCGGGGACGGCACCCACGCGGTGTTCGCACCGGCCTTGGGGTGCCCGATCTTCTGCTCGAGCATCTCGCCCATCAGCTCGGTCATCGCCCACATGCCCTTACCGATCTGCGCTTTGCCCTGCAGCCCGCAGGCCAGACCGGTGTCGACGTTCCAGTCCTCGTACGCGGTGATCCAGGTCTGCTTCTTCATCTCGGCCTTGCGGATCATCGGCCCGGCCTCCATCGAGGTGTGGATCTCGTCGCCGGTGCGGTCGAGGAACCCGGTGTTGATGAACACCACCCGCTCACTGGCCTCGTGGATGCAGGCGGCGAGGTTGACCGTGGTGCGGCGTTCCTCGTCCATGATCCCGACCTTGAGAGTGTTGCCCGGCAGCCCCAACACCTGCTCGACGCGGCCGAACAGTTCGGTGGTGAACGCGACCTCGTCGGGGCCGTGCTGCTTGGGTTTGACGATGTAGACCGACCCGGTGCGGGAGTTGTCCAAAGGCCCGGTCTGCTCGGAGCGGGACAGGCCGTGGACCGCGCACAGGGAGGTGAGCAGGGCGTCGAGGATGCCCTCGGGGACCTCGGAGCCGTCGGCGTGCAGGATCGCCGGGGTGGTCATCAGGTGCCCGACGTTGCGGACGAACAGCAACGACCGCCCGTGCAACGTCAGCTCGGACCCGTCCGGGGCGGTGTACACCCGGTCCGGGTTGAGGCGGCGGGTGAAACTTTTGCCGCCCTTGCTGATCTCCTCGACCAGATCCCCGCGGTTCAGGCCCAGCCAGTTGCGGTAGCCGACCACCTTGTCGTCGGCGTCGACGGCGGCGACCGAGTCCTCGAAGTCCATGATGGTGGTGACCGCGGACTCGAGCACCACATCCTTGACCCCGGCCGCATCCGTGGAGCCGATCGGGGAGGT
>NZ_BCWY01000229.1 GCF_001894825.1 Rhodococcus jostii NBRC 16295
AATACCGTTCAGTTAGTGAACAAGGATGGTGCATTTCGGCGGTTGGGTGGGTTGTGGATGGTGTTGGTGGTGTGCGCGTTTGGCGGCCCATTTGAGGACTTTGCGTTTGACGACGCGGGGGTTTGATCGGGGTCGGCGTGCTGGGTTGATGCGGCGCAGGAGTTTGGCGATGCCCTGATTCCACAATCGGGTGGCGGCGTGGTGGTTATGAGGGGGAAAAAGAGCTGTGGGACAGGGATCGTCGGGTGATCCGCAGGGCGGCGACGAAGGAGATCCGGTCCGGATCGTGACTGCCGGCGGTCGCGGCGTCGCGCATCAGGGTGCGGATGGCGTAGTGGCAGCACAGGTGCCCCCAGATTTCCTGCTCGACCAGCGGTGGGGACTTCGACCGCAGGACCGCTCGCGGCCCGCGTTGGTGGGTTTTGAGTTCGTCGAAGGTGTTCTCGATCTCCCAGCGTTGGGCGTAGGCGAGGGCGAGTTCTTCCGCGGATGCGTCGGCGGGGTCGAGGATGGTGGTCAGCAGCCGGTACTGCTCGGGGTTTCCCCGCCCGTCGTCGAGGGTGTAGTCGATCACGCGCACCGTCAGTGGTGTGCGCTGCTGCCGATTCTTCCCGGAGGTGGGGACGATCTGCGCCAGCCAGGATCCGTCGTCGAGAGTCTCGAGGTGGCGAGGT
>NZ_BCWY01000230.1 GCF_001894825.1 Rhodococcus jostii NBRC 16295
GAGAGCGTCGAGTTCACCCGCCACAGCAGGTCGGCGCCGGTGGCGGCGGCCCGGGTCCACATGTCGAATCCGTACAGGCCGCGGTCGGCGAGCAGCAGCATTCCCGGTTCGAGGGTGTCGAACAGATCGTGCGCGAGCTCCCGCTCGGAGGTGCGGCACGGTCCGATCGCGGCGTCGAAGACCGCGTGGGTGCCGCATTCGGCGAGGGCCACCAATCGTGCCTGCGGGAACGCGGACTTCTCGCCGCGACTCGATCCGGGCCGCCCGAAATGCTCGGCGTTGGCCGGGGTGTCGGGCAGGTCGAGGCAGGTCCCGTCGAGGGCCACCAACCGGCGCCCGGCGAGCCAGGATCCGGGTGTATCCGCGTCGGCGAGCGGTCGTGCGACACGGCGGAACAGCTCCCGCACCGGTTCGTGCCCCAGACGGGAACGGGCCTGGAAGATCGCCGATTTCGTCGGCGGCGACCAGGACTGCGACCATCCCGACGACCACGACAAACCGTCGGTGAGCTGCTCGAAGACCTCCTCATAGGAGCCTTGCGAATTCAATGCCATCCCGATCGAGAAATACGCCGTCACGCGAGCGGTCAACGACCTACTGCGCTGCTCGGTCCGCCCGCATTCCGCGATCACCTCATCGACCAGGGACGCGGGAAACACCCTGGTCAACAACCCCACCGACACCACATCCGACAACCGCCGATCCGAGACCGGCTTCACCCATCCACTCCGAGGCACACCTCATCGTAACGCAACCCACACTAACTGAACGGTATTGGCGCT
>NZ_BCWY01000231.1 GCF_001894825.1 Rhodococcus jostii NBRC 16295
CTAGTAGTACTTTGTTAGGTGGGGAAGGTGTGGTGACACAGTGGGCAGGTACCGATCCAACGGGTAAGCGCGCGTTGGAGTTCGCGCACGATGCCGTACAGGGTCAGTCCCGCCCAGTCGCTTTTGGGTCGATAAGCCGGAGGGTGGTGATGAACAGGTGAGCGGCGGTGACCAGGGTGGCGTGGTGGTGCCAGCCGAGCCAGGATCGGCCCTCGAAATGATCCAGTCCGAGACCGGTTTTCAGTTCCCGGTAGTCGTGCTCGATGCGCCAGCGGATCTTCGCCAGTCGCACCAGTTCGGCGATGGGTGTGGTGTCCGGCAAGGTGGAGATCCAGTAGTCGGTGGGCTCGTCGGCTCCGGTCGGCCACTCGGCGAGAAGCCAGACCGCGGGCAGGGTGCCGTCGTAGGCGCGGGGGATGTCCCGGTTCGCGGGGCGGATCCGCATGGCTGCGAACCGGGAGCGCATCGCCGCGGTGGGGTTGTCGGGGTCGGTCTTGGTGCCGCGCCGCCAGGTCACGGTCCGCAGGGCCTTACGTCCGGCGGCGAGGACGAGGTCCTTGCAGCTCGAATGCGGCCCGTAGCGGGGCGTCGGCGGGCGTCCCCTCCCGCTGTAGGCCGCGATCTCCGGGACCGCGTCGCCGGGATAGGCGCTGGTGGCACCTTTGACGGCAACGACGTAGTCGACGCCGCGTTCGGTCAGCGCTTCCCGGAAGGCGGTGGTGTCGCCGTACCCGGCGTCCGCGACCGCCGGCGGCGGGATGCGGCCCCACGCGATCAATTCGTCGATCATCTCGATCGCCATCTCCCACTTGGTGCGGTGCTGCTCGGTGTCGGGGATCGCGGACCGCTTCCGGCGGGCGGTGATCGCCGCGACCGCATCGGGGTCGGTGGTGGACCGGTCGTCCCAGCTCTCGGGCAGGAACAGTCGCCAGTCCAACGGTGCGGACGCTGCGTCGGTGGCGGCGTGCACGCTGACCGCGATCTGGCAGTTGCCGACCTTGCCAAGGGTGCCCGAGTACTGCCGGGCCACACCCGGGGAGCGGTCGCCGTCCTTGGTGAACCCGGTGTCGTCGATGACCCAGGCATCCGGGTCGATCAGATCACACGCCCTGCGCGACAATGTTTTCCGCACAGGTGTCACGTCCCACGGCGAGGTGGTCACGAACTGCTGCAACCGCTGATGATCCACCCGCAACCGCTGCGCCATCGGCTGCATCGACTTCCGTCGGCCGTCGAGCATCAATCCCCGCACATACACTCCCGCCGTCGCCCGCTGATCCTTGCGCGCCAGTGACGAGAACACCTCACCGGCAAACGTATCCAACTGTTCCCCGACACGGGCGAGAGCGCTTGTATCCATGCCCGCATCGTCTCGAGAAAGCCACGAAAACTCGAGCCGACACGCCGAGGTAACAAAGTACTACTAG
>NZ_BCWY01000232.1 GCF_001894825.1 Rhodococcus jostii NBRC 16295
GGGACGTTGGCTGCCAGCCCGATGGTGAGACACCGGGTTGGCGGTCAGTGACACTACGGTGGTGATGACTGGCGGTCCAGTAGGTGACCCCAGTTGGGGTGCACCATGTTTCGAGGGCCCGCAGGTGCGAACCTCGGATGTTCGGTGTTCTCAGGCGCAGCCCCGCAGACTAGCTGGGTACCGCTGGCGAGGCGGCTGCGGTGGTGGACGAGGAAGTAACTGGTGCAAGTGAATTCGTCCGCCTGCTTCGGGATGACGCGGACGGTGAGTTCTTCGCCGGACAGGTCTGAACCGGGCAGTTCGAAGGATTCGGCGGTGTCGGTGTCCTCGACGTCCACGATGGGGACTGGGTGTCTTTCGGCTGGCGGTGAGCTGTTCGAGGGAGGTGTCCGTCTCGTCGGAGTCGGTGACTTTCGGTGCGTCGTGGTCGGTGGCCGTGCCTGTTGGTTCCTCATGTTCTGGGTGTTCGGATCCGCCGGGCTGTTACCGCACCTATGGGTGCTCGCCGCGGCTGGTGTGCGATGTCAGATCTACGGGTGTCCATGCGGGCCAGGTGGCTTCGCCGACGAGGTGTCCGTCGGTGAACTGGGCGACGATGCGCGGACCGGTGCTCGAGCTGTTGTCGTACACGCTCACGTGATCACACCGTGGGAACGCCTGAGCGAGCAGACCCCACAATCTGTGGTATCGCTGGCGGATCTTGTCTTCGGGCACATCGTGTCCGCCGGCTCGCACCCGGTAGCGCACACGCTGGACCGCTAGTTCCTCGGGAATCATCACCACATGTAAGACGACGGTGTAGTCGTGTGTGCGTGCTTCGTTGATCAGCTCCAGCTTCGACGGATGGGAGAATACCGTCTCGGCGATGAACGATTTCCCCAGGGTCAGCAGGTGTGCCCGGGTCTTCGCGGCGATCTCCGCGGCCTCATAGGAGTGTGCGGCCGGATTCGCAGGCCATCGTTGTGTGGCGATTTCGTCGGCATTGACGAGCGGGCTGGCCGGCAGCAGGGGGGCGAGGGTGAGGGCCACGAAGGTGGATTTGCCGGCGCCGTTGCAGCCGACTACCAGGTCGAGTCGTTTCATTCGGGCAGGACTGTGCGCGTGCCGTCGGGACGGTACTCGATGATCTGACCGTCCTCGGACAGCGCGACCGTGGTGATTCCCTGGGCCGCGAGCGTAGCGCCGTAGTCGGTGGTGGCCAGTTGTTCCTCGATCGCCGCGTTGATCTCGGCGTTGAACACTGTGCCTTCTTCGGGTCCGAGTTCACCGATCGGCAACTGGCCGGCTAGAGCGTCTTCTACTCGGCGCCGGGCCGCGGTCTGCCGGCTCGATACCGCACGGCCCACTCGGGCCCAGTGTTCGAGTTGTTGGCGTCCGGTGCGGTGTTGCCGTTCTCCCTCGGCCATGGCGCTGGCCACCAGGTCC
>NZ_BCWY01000233.1 GCF_001894825.1 Rhodococcus jostii NBRC 16295
GGTGACGCCTTCTGCACGAGCAGCGGCGGCGACTGCCTCCGCAACAGCGGGGGCGACGCGAGGATCGAGCGGGCTGGGAACGATCTTGTCTACAGCCAACTCGTCACCGACGACCGAGAGGATTGCCTCGGCGGCGGCAAGTTTCATACCTTCGGTGATCCGGCGGGCACCGGCATCGAGCGCACCGCGGAACACACCGGGGAAGGCAAGCACATTGTTGATCTGGTTCGGGAAATCCGAGCGTCCGGTGGCCACGATCGCCGCATGCTTGCGGGCGACGTCCGGGTGGATCTCCGGGTCCGGGTTCGACAACGCGAACACGATCGAATCCGTCGCCATCGTCGCGATCAGCTCCTCCGGCACGGTGCCCGCGGACACCCCGAGGAACACATCCGCACCATCCAAGGCTTCGACGATGCCGCCGCGGCGGCCGGCCGGGTTGGTGCGGGCGGCCAGGTCGACCTTGACCTCGTTCAGGTCCTTGCGGTCGGCCGAGACGATGCCCTTCGAATCGAGGACGGTCACGTCGGCGATA
>NZ_BCWY01000234.1 GCF_001894825.1 Rhodococcus jostii NBRC 16295
CCTGCGGCGAGCAGGATGTTCGCGCAGGCCACACCGGCGGCGCCGGCCCCGGAGATGACCACCCGCAGATCGTGGATGTCGCGGTCCTGGACCTTGACCGCACCCTTGAGCGCGGCGAGGACCACGATCGCGGTGCCGTGCTGGTCGTCGTGCATGACCGGGCAGTCCAGGGCCTCGATGACCCGCTTCTCGATCTCGAAGCAGCGCGGCGCGGAGATGTCCTCCAAATTGACCGCCCCGAAACTCGGGCGCAGCCGGATCAGGGTTTCGACGATCTCGTCGGGGTCCTTGGTGCCCAGGACCAGCGGGATCGAGTTCAGGCCCGCGAAGTTCTTGAACAGGGCGGACTTGCCCTCCATCACGGGAAGTGATGCGCGGGGGCCGATGTCACCGAGGCCGAGGACCGCGGAGCCGTCACTGACGACGACCACGAGGCGGCTGGTCCAGGTGTATCGGTCGGCGAGGGTCTCGTCGGCGGCGATGGCGCGGGACACCTGCGCGACACCGGGAGTGTAGGCGATGGACAGGGCGCGCTGCGTATCGAGGGCGGTCGTGGTCTCAACCGAGAGCTTCCCCCCGATGTGGCCGGCGAAGATCTCCTCGTCGGTCAGCTCGATCTTCTGCGGTGTGGTGGGTTCGGACACGATGGTCATTCTCTACTCATTTCTTCGCTATGGACGATCCGCGTCAGCGTGTCGGGGCAATCGGTCATTACTTGGGCACAGCTAGCGCTACCGCAAGGGACTCCTGTTGAGTCGCGGTTGCGCAGTTCACCTCTCGATCAGGGCGGCGCCGACATCGGTGACATCACGGGGAGTGAGGGGTTCGAGGGGGTGGCCGACGGCGATAGCGCCGAGCGGTTCCCAGTCGCCTGGCAGGTCGAGGGCA
>NZ_BCWY01000235.1 GCF_001894825.1 Rhodococcus jostii NBRC 16295
GGCGGCGAATCATTCGGCACTATGACCGCGGAATTGGTTGTCGACGAGGTGCTCGACGAGCTGGGCGCCGGCATCGCCGAAGAGCCGCCGGCGGCGCCGGCCGTGACGTTCACGGGCAACCCGAGCGACACGGACATCGCCGCAGTGCTCGCGGTGTTCGCTGCGATCGCCTCGTCGGCTTCCGCAGCGGAAACGCCCGCATCCGATAACGATTCGTGGGGCACGCCCGCGCTCATTCTGCGTCGGCAAGTGGCCGCCGCTGCCGTCCTGGTCAACGCAGGCTACTGAAACTGTAGAAAAGGGAAGACATTTCGATGAGTAGTGCACGTATTTCCAAGGTGCTCGTCGCGAACCGCGGTGAGATTGCAGTGCGGGTGATCCGGGCCGCAGCCGATGCCGGCCTGGCCAGCGTCGCCGTCTACGCCGAACCCGACGCCGACGCCCCGTTCGTGCGCCTGGCCGACGAAGCCTTCGCCCTCGGCGGTCAGACCTCCGCCGAATCGTATCTGGTGTTCGACAAAATTTTGGACGCCGCCGCCAAGTCCGGCGCCGACGCCATCCACCCCGGCTACGGCTTCCTCTCCGAAAACGCCGACTTCGCCCAGGCCGTGCTCGACG
The DNA here is from genome assembly GCF_001894825.1 of Rhodococcus jostii NBRC 16295. Taxonomy (GTDB): domain Bacteria; phylum Actinomycetota; class Actinomycetes; order Mycobacteriales; family Mycobacteriaceae; genus Rhodococcus_F; species Rhodococcus_F jostii. The sequence continues at coordinate 619 of NZ_BCWY01000235.1, forward strand.
CCGGCCTGATCTGGATCGGCCCCTCCCCGCAATCGATCCGCGACCTCGGCGACAAGGTCACCGCCCGCCACATCGCCGAAAAGGCCAAGGCCCCGATGGCCGCCGGCACCAAGGACCCGGTCAAGAACGCCGACGAGGTCGTCGCCTTCGCCCAGGAATACGGGGTCCCCGTCGCCATCAAGGCCGCGTTCGGCGGCGGCGGCCGCGGCATGAAGGTCGCCCACACCATCGAGGAAATCCCCGAACTGTTCGACTCCGCCACCCGCGAGGCCGTCGCCGCGTTCGGCCGCGGCGAATGCTTCGTCGAACAGTATCTGGACAAGGCCCGCCACGTCGAAGCCCAGGTCATCGCCGACCAGCACGGCAACGTCATCGTCGCCGGCACCCGCGACTGCTCCCTGCAACGCCGCTTCCAGAAACTCGTCGAGGAGGCCCCCGCCCCGTTCCTCACCGACGACCAACGCCACCGCATCCACACCTCCGCCAAGGCCATCTGCAAGGAGGCCGGCTACTACGGCGCCGGCACCGTCGAATACCTCGTCCAGGGCGACACCGTGTCCTTCCTCGAGGTCAACACCCGCCTGCAGGTCGAACACCCCGTCACCGAGGAAACCGCCGGCATCGACCTGGTGCTGCAGCAGTTCAAGATCGCCAACGGCGACAAGCTGGACCTCACCGAGGACCCCACCCCCCGCGGGCACGCCTTCGAATTCCGGATCAACGGCGAGGACGCCGGCCGCGGGTTCCTGCCCGCCCCCGGCCCGGTCACCAAATTCGTGCCGC
>NZ_BCWY01000236.1 GCF_001894825.1 Rhodococcus jostii NBRC 16295
GAGCTGCAGGGTGCGGGCGCCAAGGGCGCCACCATCACCCCCGGTTACATCCTGGCGTGCCAGGTCGACTTCGGCGCCAAGGGTGACGGCGGTGCCAGCACCAAGATGACCATCGATGAAGACAGCGGCAACCTGGTGTCCGGTCCGTTGGCCGGTAAGAGCAGCGGCGCCATCACTCTCGGCCCGGGCCAGGCCAAGAACGTCACCATTCTCGACCTCGAGAAGAAGGACGCCTACGGCGGAGAGTCGCACACCGGCGGCAACAAGTTCACGGGCAAGACCGGTTCGGTCACCTGGGCCGACTCGACCCTCGGCGTGAGCGGCTGCGCCGGCTACGCCCAGGCGCGCAGCTACGTCAAGGTTGCGGTCAGCACCGACAACGTGAGCAGCAACGTCACCCTGTGGGGACAGCCTTTCAGCATCGGCTGATTGCTTTCTTCATAAATAAGTAGGAATTACCCGGAATCGGGGCGCGAGAATACTCGCGCCCCGATTTCTGGCGTCTATAAGGTGCTATTACGTGCAAATAACGCGACTTTATGTCGGGTAACGCTTTCGTAAATGCACCCTTCTGGATATTACGTTTCGGACTCGAATGCTCTAACTTTGGACCGTCGCTAGGTGGTAGGACTTCTCCGAAGGTCGGAGCAACCACGCCTGATGAGGGGTATGAATTGATGAAGAACCGCAAGTCCGGCCTGCGCCGTGGCGCCCGTATTGCAGGCCTGGGTGCTGCTGCGGCTGTTGCACTCGGTTTGATGTCCACTGGTGCGGCGAGCGCGGATACTTTCATCCCGCTGCCTGATGGTTCGAAGGCCGGCCCGAATGTGACGTTGACGCGCACTGCGGAGAGCGCTCTGTCGTCGCCGTCGTTGGCTTCCAATGGTGCCGGTCGTGTGGCGTGGGTGTCGGGAACCGTGACTGCTGATGTCAAGGGCATCAAGGAGGTCACCGAGGTTCCGGACGCGAACAGCACGACGAACAATGCGGGTACCTACAACGGTACGAATGGGACGACGACGCATGGTGTTTCGCGGGTGTCGACCGGGTACATCGTGGGTTGCCAGGTGGACATCACCGGTCTGTCGGCGAGCCCGTCGTTCTCCGCGGATCTGTCTTCGTTGACGCCGAGCCTCGGGCTGTCGGTTCCGTTGAACTCGGGTGAGATCAAGTACGTGCCGATCGCGGCGAAGGACATCAAGAAGGACGGCGTGTACGCGCTGCAGTACCAGGATGCGGAGCTGCAGGTTCAGAAGTGCGGTGGATTCGCGCAGGCTCGGTCGTACTCGGTCGTGGAGATCGTGGGTAACGACTACTCGAAGACCGTTCTGTACGGTGCGCCGTTCAGCATCGGCTGATTTCGGTCTCTTTCGCATGTCTTTCCCACCCACTTTTTT
>NZ_BCWY01000237.1 GCF_001894825.1 Rhodococcus jostii NBRC 16295
GGCACACATTGCCACTCAGTGATACTGGTTGGGTCCGTTGACGCGGCTCGGTCTGACTCGTTGCCACTCTGACGTCCTTCGTGGGCTGTCCTTCACGTGATGTGTCGACCGGGATGCGTCAACGGGCGCGCGTCACACGCGACCGGTCGGGCGGAGTGACCTGATAGGAGCCTGACTCACACAAGTCCCATCACTGAGTTGTCCGCCGTCCCGGCCGGTGCGTGGCCACCAGATGAAGGGACAGCCATGACCAGCATGACCGAAACACCCCCGGATGTCAGCCTCACCATCTACCTCGGCGTCGATACCCACAAACACACCCACCACGCCGCGATCATCGACCACCTCGGCCGGCCCCTCGCCGACCGCGAGTTCCCCGCCACCGACACCGGACACCGCCAGCTACTCGCCTGGCTCGCCGGGACCGGCAGCGTCGCCGCCGCCGGGGTCGAGGGCACCGGCAGCTACGGCGCCGGCCTCACCCACGTGCTGCGCCGTGCCGGCCTCACCGTCGTCGACGTCGACCGCCCCGACCGCCGTTCCCGGCGCCGGCACGGCAAGTCCGACCAGATCGACGCCTACGCCGCCGCCACCGCCGCACTGACCGGCCGCGCCACCACCATCCCCAAGACCCACGACGGGAACGTCGAGGCAATCCGATTCCTGCACAACGCCCGCCGCAGCGTGGTCAAGGCCAAGGCCGACGCGATCACCACCCTCAAGGCGATGATCGTGAACGCACCCGAACCGCTCCGCGCCGCCTTGCGCCCCCTCACCGACGCCGCCCTGCTGCGCACCTGCGCCGCCCTGCGCCCGGACCCGATCGCCCCCGACCACCTGATCTCGGCCGTCAAGACCGCATTGCGCTCACTGGCCCGCCGGATCCTCGACCTCACCGCCGAGAGCCGGGCCCTGCTCAAGAACATCGAAACGCTGATCGTGCACACCGCACCGGCGCTGCTCGCCCGGTGCGGTGTCGGCGTCGAAACCGCCGCCCAACTGTTGATCACCGTCGGCGACAACCCCGAACGCATCGCCTCCGAGGGTGCCTTCGCGAACCTCTGCGGGGTCGCCCCGATCCCGGCATCGTCGGGAAAGACGACCCGGTACCGGCTCAACAGGGGTGGTGACCGGCAAGCCAACCGGGCACTGCACATGATCGTGCTCGCCCGCCTCAAATACGACGAACGCACCCGCGCCTACCGGGACAAACGACTCGCCGAAAACAAAACAAAACGCGACATCATCCGCTGCCTCAAACGAGCCGTCGCCCGAGAAATGTTCCCACTGCTCAACCCACGAACTTCGGGTTGACGATCATAGGAGCA
>NZ_BCWY01000238.1 GCF_001894825.1 Rhodococcus jostii NBRC 16295
GTCTTGAGCTGGGTGTAGTGTTTGAGTGCCTCGAAGCCTTTTTCCCTGCCGAAGCCGCTCAATTTGTAGCCACCGAATGGGGTTTCGACGCCTCCGGCGAAGTATTGGTTGATGAAGACCTGCCCTGCTTCGATGGCGGCGGCGACGCGATGAGCGCGGCTGTGGTCTCGGGTCCAGACTCCGGCGACGAGTCCGTAGTCGCTGTCGTTGGCGATCTCGATTGCGTCCTGGTCGGATTCGAATCGGAGCACCGTCAGCACCGGGCCGAAGATCTCCTCGCGGGCGACGCGCATCGTGTTGTCGACGTCGACGAAGATGGTCGGCTCGATGAACAACCCGCGTCCGAGCCGGCCGGTGTCGGCGACGTGTCCACCGGTGGCGAGGCGTGCACCCTCGCGGGGGCCGAGGTCGAGATACGAGCGGACCTTGTCGAACTGCCCTCGGGTGGCCAGGGAACCGATGTCGGGGTCCTCGATGCCCGGTGCGATGACCGTGGTCTTGGCGTGCTGGACGAGCCTGTCGACCAGTTCGTCGTGTACCGAGGAGTGCACCAGTAGTCGGCTGCCGGCCGAGCAGACCTGGCCCGCCTTGGTGGTGAATGCGGTCCATGCGCCTGCGGCGGCGGCGTCGAGATCGGCGTCGTCGAACACGATGTTGGGGGATTTGCCGCCCAGTTCGAGGGTCAGTGGGATCAGTCGTTGGGCGGCCGCCCGCATGATCGCCCGGCCGGTGTCGACGGAGCCGGTGAAGACGATCTTGCGGACCTTGTCGTGGCCGGTGAGGGCGGCTCCCGCGTCGGCACCGAATCCGGGGACGACGTTGAGAATCCCCGCGGGCAGTCCCGCGTCGACGGCGAGGCGGCTCATTTCGAGGGCGGACAGCGGTGTGTCCTCGGCGGGTTTGAGGACCACCACGTTACCCATCGCCAATGCCGGTGCAATCGCCCGCGCGGCCTGGTTGATCGGCGCGTTCCAGGGGGTGACGACTCCGATGACGCCGAACGGTTCGTTGCGGGTATACGAGAGGTAGTCGGGTCCCAGCGGAATTGTCTCGCCGTGCACCTTGTCTGCCGCACCGCCGTAGTACTCGAAGTAGCGTGCAGCGGTCTCGATATCCACCTTCGACTGCGACAGTGTCTGACCCGTGTCCAGTGTTTCGATTCGGGCCAGTTCGTCCGCGTGGTCACGCAGGGTGCGGGCGACCTCGAGGAGGATACGGCCGCGGGTGGCGGCCGGGGTGTCACGCCACGGGCCGAAGGCGCTCTGCGCTACGGCAACTGCTGCCTCGATGTCCTCCGC
>NZ_BCWY01000239.1 GCF_001894825.1 Rhodococcus jostii NBRC 16295
TTCGATTTCGCCGAGTTCGACACGGAACCCACGGATCTTCACCTGAAAATCCGAACGCCCCACATACTCGAGCACCGGCCCACCACCCGGCCGCTCCCGCCACCGCACCACATCCCCCGTCCGATACATCCGCTCCCCCGGAACCCCGAACGGATCCGCAACAAACCGACCCGACGTCAACCCCGCCCGATTCCGATACCCACGAGCAAGCCCCGGACCCGACAAATACAACTCGCCCGCCGCCCCGAACGGCACCGGACGCAACCGCGCATCCAACACCAACTCACCGAACCCCCGAACCGGACCACCCACCGTCACCGACTCCCCCACCACCAACACGTCACTGGCATTCGACATGATCGTCGCCTCCGTCGGCCCATACGCATTGAACATCCGCCGACCCGGCGCCCACCTCGCCACCAACTCCGGCGGACACGCCTCACCCGCCACCACCAACGCCCCCAACGCCCCCAACCCGGCCGGATCAACCGACGACAACGCCGTCGGCGTCAACACCGCATGAGTGACACCCTCACCGACCAGGATCCGCGCCAACTCCTCCCCGCCATACACCGTCGGCGGAACCACCACCAACCGGCCACCCAACCCCACCGCCCACACCAACTCGAACACCGACGCATCGAAACTCGGCGACGCACACTGCAACACCCGCGCACCCACACCCACCCCGAAACGCGAACGCTGCTCCGCCACCACATTCGCCAGCCCCCGATGCGTGACCACCACACCCTTCGGCAGACCCGTCGACCCCGACGTATAAATCACATACGCCGCCTGACCCACCCGCACCGACGCACCCCGATCCACATCCGACACCACCCCCGCCGACACCGACAACAACCGCGACACCGTCACCGCATCGTCGAGCACAACCCACCGCACCGAACCCGGCAACCGATCCCGAAACTGCGAGAGCGTCACCCCCACAACCACACCCGAATCCACCAACATGTGCTCCACACGACCCGCCGGATACTGCGGATCCACCGGCAAAAACGCCGCCCCCGTCTTCGCCACCGCCCACACCGACACCACCGACTCGACCGACCGCGCCACCGCCACAGCCACCACCGACTCCGCACCCACCCCCGCCGCCAACAACACCCGCGCCAACCGATTCGACGCCTCATCCAACTCCCGATACGTCAGCGAACGACCCCCACACACCACCGCAACCGCACCCGGATCCGCAACCACCGCCGCCGCCAACAACCCCGGCAACGCCACCTCCGGACCCGACACCTCACCCACCACCGACGTCAA
>NZ_BCWY01000240.1 GCF_001894825.1 Rhodococcus jostii NBRC 16295
GTGCTGTCTCAGGACTTCGTGAACACATCTGTCTCAGGACTTCGTGGACAGTTCTGTCAGTGGTTGGAATTTTACTGATCGGTTGAGGGTGAGTGTGTGGGCAACGACGTCGCCGACCATGACGGTGACGTCGTCGCCTCGCCAGTGCAGTATCGCCCTCTGGTCTCCCCACTCTCTGCCCAGGGAGATCGCGTGGCCGTCGAACTGGACGATGCCGGTGTGTGAGACCGACCGGGTGGCCTGCCCGGACCGGATCTTGGGTTCGGGAGTGGCTGCGACGGTCGGTGTGTCGTCGTACCGTTGCTGCGGTGTCCGGCCCGCCAGGCTCTGATGTCGGCGGTTGTTGTAGACCTCCCGGTATTGGTCGAGCAGGGCCTGCAGTTCGTCGAGGGTGTCCGGTGCGGGTTGCTTGCGTAACCATTTCTGCAGGGTCTGGTGTACCCGTTCGTTCTTTCCGCAGGTCTGGGGGTGATACACCGACGAGGTGATCGTGTGCACCCCGAGGCCGGCGAGGGTGCGTTCGAGTGCGGAGGTCCCACCGCGATGCTTGGCCGAGAACGCCTTCCCGTTGTCGAAGAGCACCCGCACCGGTAGCCCGTAGCCGGCGAAGGCCTGCTCGAGCGAACGCCATGCCTCGGCACCGTTCTCGGTGGTGGCCGCGCAGCTGCCCACGTCCAGTCGGGAATGGTCGTCGAGTATCTGCAGCACGCATACCTTCTCACCGGTGGACAGGTAGTGCTCCATGCCGTCGATCTGCCACAGCCCGCCCGGGTCGGCGTACTCGAACCGTCGCCTGGATTTGGGGCGTTTGTGCGGTTGCGCGACGATCTGGCCGTGGTCGACCAGGATCCGGTACACCGTCGCCCGGGACGGGAACGGATCGAACCCCAGGCTCTCGAGCCTCCAGGAGATGCTCTGGGGTCCGTTGTCGAGTCCTGCGGCGTCGAGGTCCTTGCGGGCGCGGAGCACCGCCTCGCACAACGCCGCCGACGTTCGGGTCGGGCAGGTGTGCGGGGCGGTGGAGCGCCGGGTGAACCCGTCGGCACCCTCGGCGGTGAATCGGGCGACATATTTGTAGAACGTTGTCCGCGAGATCTCGTGGGTTCGGCAGAACGCGGCGACGTTGACCTTGTCGCCTCGTGCCAGCCGGACGATCGCGGACACAAACTCTGGATCCATCGAAAACCCTGTTCCGCTCATCCCCGAGGATCTCAGGGACGAGCTGCTCAGTGTTCACGATGTCCTGAGACATCAAGTGTTCGCGATGTCCTGAGCACAGACA
>NZ_BCWY01000241.1 GCF_001894825.1 Rhodococcus jostii NBRC 16295
GGGGACTGCCCCCACCCTGGTTGACACACGGGGTGTGCAGTTTCAGGCCGCGTGTGCGGTCTGATGGAGCGTCTCATATTCGACGGGTGTCAGTCGACCGAGACCGCGTTGCCGGCGCCGCCGGTGGTAGGTCTTCTCGATCCACCCGACGATCGCCAACCGTAGTTCTTCACGGCTGCTCCAGCGGCGACGGTCGAGGACATTGCGTTGCAGCAACGCGAAGAACGATTCCATCGCGGCATTGTCACCACATGCCCCCACCTTCCCCATAGAACCTTGTAAACCAGTGCAGGCCAACAATTCTACGAACATTCCGGAACGAAATTGGCTGCCGCGATCGGAGTGAACCACGGTGCCGTGCGGGTTGCGGAGCGCGATGGCGTTTCGCAGCGCCGAACACGCCAGGTCCGCGGTCATCCGGTCGGCGATCGAATAGCCGACGATCCGGGTGGAGAAGCAGTCCTTGATCGCGCAGAGGTAGAGCTTGCCCTCATCGGTCCAGTGCTCGGTAATGTCGGTCAACCACAACCGGTCGGGCCGCTGGGCGCTGAACTGCCGCCTGACGAGGTCGTCATGAACCGGCGGCCCGGATCGGCGATGAAGTCCTCGCTTCTTGGCGAACACCGAGAAGATCCGCTGCTGCGAACACAGCCGGTGGACGCGGTTCTCGCCGGCGACGATGCCGTGGGTGGGTAGTTCGTCGGCGATGAACCGGTATCCGAACTCCGGGTCGCCGGCGTGGATATCGAGTGCGGCGTTGATCAGATGGGCATCGTCCCAATCCCGTCGGGACACGGGATCGGTGTTCCACTTGTAGAACGCTTGCCGGGAGAATCCCAGCACCCGGCAGGTCACCGCGACGGCGATACCGTCGGCGGCAAGTTCACGGACCAGCGGGAACATCATTTTGGGTTGACGTCCCTCGATAGGTAGGCCACCGCCCGACGCATCACCTCCGCTTCCTGTTCGAGCAGCCGGATACGTTTGCGGGCCTCGCGGAGCTCGTCGGATTCGTCTCGTGTGAGGCCGGGTCGGGTGCCGTCCTCGATGTCGGCCTTGCGCAGCCAGTTCTTCAGGCAAGTCTCGGAGATCCCGAAATCTTTCGCGATCTGCTCCAGCGGGGCTTCGCGTTTGCGGGCCACGGCGACGACGTCGCGGCGGAACTCCTCGGGATACGGCTTCGGCATGTCGATCATCCTTCCACCGTGAGGGCAGATCCCTCACAGGTCAGGTGTCAACCAG
>NZ_BCWY01000242.1 GCF_001894825.1 Rhodococcus jostii NBRC 16295
CCCCTCGTTGTAGAGGCCCTGGGAGCCCCAGAACAAAAACAGTGCGGCAGCGGTGCGCAGACCACCGACGGGATCGTCGTCGACCCCGAATTCGAGGGCCTCCCGCAGATTCGGCTGTTCCCGCTTCAGCCGGGCGATCCAGTCGAGTTGTCGGGCGCTGATCCACTCGGCCTCCGCATCGAGCGCCAACGCCTCATACCAATTCCGGTGTCGGCGACGCAACGCCAAAGCCTCACCGGACTGCTCGAGCTTCTCGTCACCGTATTCGCGGAGAGTCTGGAGCATCCGGAAAAGCACCACCGACCCGGATTCCTCCCGGATGAGGATCGACTTCTCCACCAACGAGGTCAGCGTGTCCAGCAACTCGCCCGAGGCCAGATCGGCGCCGCACACCTGCTCCGCGGCATCGAGTTCGAAGCACCCGGCGAACACCGCCACCCGCCCCCACACCAGTTGTTCACGTGCGGTGCACAACTCGAAGCTCCAGTCGATACACAACCGCAGGGTCTGTTGCCGCGTCGGCGCACCCCGGTTGCCGCGGGTCAGCAGGGTGAAGCGGTCGGTCAGCCGCTCGAGGATCTGTTCGGGCGACATCGCCCGCAGCCGCGCCGCCGCCAATTCGATCGGCAGCGGCAATCCGTCGAGGCGGTGACAAATCCCCGCCACCGCCGCCGCGTTCTCCTCGGTGAGCGCGAATCCCGGAACCGCGGCAGCACCGCGTTCGACGAACAACGACACGGCATCGTATCGGGACAACCCGCGCAGTGAGGGCCGCCGTTCCGGATCCGGTACAGCCAGCGGAGGGACCCGCAGCACCGCTTCCCCACCGATGACCAGGGGTTCGCGGCTGGTGGCCAGAATCCGCAGGCCCGGGCACACCCGTAACAGTGTCTCGGCCAGTTCCGCCACGGCGTCCACCATGTGCTCACAGTTGTCGAGGACCAACAGCAGTTGCCGCGGCACGAGAAACTCGATCAGGACTTCACGCAACGGCCTCGCCGAGTGGTCTCGCAATCCCAGTGCGCCGGCCACTGCGTCGACCAGCGACGACTCGTCGCGCAGTTCACCCAAGCCGACGAGCCGCACACCGTCGGCGTAGTCGCGCCGGACACTTGCCGCCACCCGCATCGCCAGCCGTGTCTTGCCCACGCCCCCGATCCCGATCAACGTCACCAGCCGGGACCCGGCCAGCAGGTTCTTCGCCTCGGTGAGTTCGTGTCGGCGGCCGACGAAACT
>NZ_BCWY01000243.1 GCF_001894825.1 Rhodococcus jostii NBRC 16295
GGGAGGTCGTGTCCGAGGCGCAGTCGCTTCGCATCGAGGTAGGGCAGGTTGTGGATGGTGGCGGTGGTGTGTAGCGGCACCCGCTCGGTCACGTCGATGCCGCAGTCGACGAGGCAGCGGGCCTTGTCGGGGTTGTTCGTCAGGAGCCGGGTGCTCATGATTCCGAGGTCGTCGAGGATGTGCGCGCCTGCGGTGTAGTCGCGCGCATCCACGGGGAGGCCGAGGCGGAGGTTGGCGTCGACGGTGTCGAGCCCGCCGTCCTGGAGGGCGTAGGCCCGGAGTTTGTCGATCAGTCCGATTCCACGGCCTTCGTGGCCGCGGAGATAGATCAGAACACCGCGGCCCTCCTCGGCGACGAGGCGTAGCGCATCGCTCAGTTGGCCGCCGCAGTCGCACCGGCAGGAGCGAAACACGTCACCGGTCAGGCATTCGGAATGGACCCGGGTGAGGACGGAATGCCCGTTGCCGAGGTCTCCGTGGACCAGCGCGAGGTGCTCGGCGCCGGTCACGACGTCGCGGTAGCCGTAGGCAGTCATGTGCCCGAACTCGGTGGGGATTCGGGCAGTGGCCAGCCTCTGCACCGTCGGTTCGTGGCGCTTGCGGTATGCGACGAGGTCGGCGATCGAGATCAGCGCCAGCCCGTGTGTGTCGGCGAACTCCCGGCACCGCGGACCTCTCTTCACGGTGCCGTCGTCGTCGACCAACTCACTGATCACGCCGACCGGTGGCAGCCCGGCGAGCCTGACCAGGTCGACCGCGGCTTCGGTGTGGCCGGGCCGGGCGAGTACTCCGCCGTCGCGGGCGCGGAGCGGGAAGATGTGCCCGGGCCGGACGAGCTGATCCGCTTCACTGTCCGGAGCGGCGAGCGTTCTGACGGTGCGGGCGCGGTCGTGCGCCGAGATGCCGGTGCTCACACCGTCCGTGGCGTCGACCGACACGGTGAACGCCGTACCCATGCGGTCGTGGTTGTCCGCGGTCATCAGGGGAAGGGCGAGTCGGTCGAGTACCGAACCGTCGGCAGGTGCGCAGACGATGCCGCTGCTGTTCCGGATCGTCAACGCCATCAGTTCCGGCGTTGCCATGCTTGCGGCGAACACGATGTCGCCCTCGTTCTCGCGGTCGTCGGCGTCGAGCACGACGACGGGGCGTCCTGCAGCGATGTCGTCGATCGCCCGCTCGATCGTATCGAGC
>NZ_BCWY01000244.1 GCF_001894825.1 Rhodococcus jostii NBRC 16295
GGCGATCGCCCCACACACCGAGCAGGTCTTCGACGACGGATAGAACCGGTCGATCGCCACCACCCGCCGCCCATACCAGTCGGCCTTGTACTCGAGCATCGACCGGAACTCGGACCAACTCGCATCCGAGATCGCCCGAGACAACGACCGATTCCTGACCATGTTCCGCACACTCAGATCCTCGACGGCGATCACTTGATTTTCGCGCACCAGCCGAGTGGAGAGGTTGTGCAGATAATCGCGACGCCGATCGGCGATCCGGCCATGAATCTTCGCGACCTTCAGTCGGGCCTTGGCCCGGTTACGGGATCCCTTCTCCTTCCTGGCCAGCACCCGCTGCGCCTTCGCCAGCCGCTCACGATCCTTTCGTTCATGTCTCGGGTTGGTGATCTTCTCCCCCGTCGAGAGCGTGTAGAGGCTCGTGATCCCGGCGTCGAGCCCGACCACCCGATCGGTCGGCGGGGGTTCGGTGATCGTGTCCTCGACGAGAATCGAGATGTGGTACCGACCGCGAGCATTACGCGACACCGTCACCTGCGACGGCACGGCCCCCTCCGGCAGCGGCCTCGACCACCGAACGTCCAGCGGTTCGGACTGCTCGGCCAACCGGACCTGCCCGCCCCGGTAGGTGAAGCAGTTCGAGTAGTAGGTCGCCGAATCCTTCGAGTGGTCCTTCCTCTTGAACTGCGGGTAGCGGGACTGCTTACGCCAGAACCTGTCGAACGCGGCCTGCAACTGCCGCAGCAACTCCTGCAACGGCCCCTTCGACGGCTCCGACAACCACGCGGTCTCGGTGTCCCGTTTCCATCCGGTGAGCATCTTCGAGGTGTCCGCGTAGGTGACCCGCCGCCGCTCCTGCGACCAGGCACGCGAGCGCTCCGCCAACGCCCGGTTATAGACATACCGGGTGCACCCGAACGTCCGAGCAAGCCGCTCCGCCTGCACCGCAGTCGGATAGAAACGGTACTTGAACGCCCGCTTCACCACCCTCCCCGCCATAACCCAGACACTAGCCACCCAGTCCGACAAAACCAGATCAGCTATCCCCGACCCGAAGGACCGGGTTTGCGCCGAAAGACTCACGGATCAACGAGACGTCGAGCGCCCGGTCAGTCCAGCCTTCCCACCACCG
>NZ_BCWY01000245.1 GCF_001894825.1 Rhodococcus jostii NBRC 16295
TTGCTGGCCCAGGCGGGCGGAACGCCGGGGGCCTATGAAGTAATCCGAACACTGTTGGCGCAGTGGCAGACCCACGTCGCGGCCGGGATCGAGGCGATGCAGGCGGCAGGGCAGATCCGGGCGGAACTGGATGCGCCGCGCACCGCGTCCGCGTTCATCGCGGGAATTCAGGGTGGGGTGCAGGTCCTGCGGTCGACGGGCAGTGTCGAGGATCTCGAAGCCGTCCTCGACACTCTGATCGACTACCTTCGGGGCCCGGGATCGCCCGGCGTTACTCGCTGATCAGCTGGGGTGCCACCGGGAATTGGCGTGCGCTGCACCGGTGGTCGTTGGGCGGCGCATGACAGCGTGGCACATGGCCCCGGCGTCGCAAGGAGCACCGTGATCTCCGCGGTGGGCTGGCAGGCCGGGCAGCCCGGTTTGTCGGCGGCGGCTCCCGCAGGTTGGGTGGGAGCCGCCGTGTCCGAATTGGGCAGGTGAGCTCAGCTGCCGAAGAGGGTGCCCAGGTCGCTGAGGTCGGGGACGATGTCGGCGGCGGGTGGTGCGGGGGCTGACGCGACGTCGGGCACGGTGACGACGGTGGAGGCTTGTTGCACGGTGTAGGCGGTCATGGGGAACTGGGCGAGGTATCGCTCGATGCCGGGGTAGTCGGAGACCCACATGGCGGGGTCGGTGCCCTCGCTACCGCAGGAGGCGAGGGCGATGTAGGAGCCGTCGGGGACGTCGGTGACCGATTGTGTTGTGGTGCCGGGCGGTATGTCGTCCTGCTGGTACAGGGACTGCCCGTTGCGGAGGACGTCGTCAACCGGGGGGAGTACGCCGCTGGGGGCGGGGGCGAGGGAGGTGGTGCAGCCAATGGTGGCGCCGGTGTTGTTGGTGATGGTGTTGGTCACGGTGGATCCGGTGACGGTGAAGGCGTAGGTGACGTCGGCGGCCTCGGTCGCCGATGCCGGCGTGGCGGCTGCGATGGCCAGTGGGATGGCCGCGGCGGCGAGGAGTGTGGTGCGGGCGGTCATGCGCATGTGGTGGTCCTGTTCGTCGGGGTGGGTGGTGTGGGTGAATCGTGCAGGAAAAACCGACCGATTGGCATTGTTTTGGTGACACTGGGTTGAACTC
>NZ_BCWY01000246.1 GCF_001894825.1 Rhodococcus jostii NBRC 16295
AGAGGAATCCGTGCAGGATCCGTTCGGCCTCGTCGTCGGTGAACGACTCCTTGGTGGCCTTGTCCTTGACCAGTTCGATGCCGTAGAAGAACCCCTCGCCGCGCACGTCCCCGACCATCGGCAGATCGGTCAACTTCTCGAGGGTGGCCCGGAACGCCGGCGCCTGCGCGGCCACATGCGCGTTGAGGCCTTCGCGTTCGAAGATGTCCAGGTTCGCCAGCGCCACCGCCGCGGACACCGGGTGCCCACCGAAGGTGTAGCCGTGGGCGAACATCGACGAACCGTCCGCGAACGGTTCGAACAGCCGGTCCGAGGCGATCATCGCCCCGATCGGTGAATACCCGGAGGTGAGGCCCTTGGCGCAGGTGATGATGTCGGGGACATACCCGAAGTCGTCGCACGCGAACATCGACCCGATCCGGCCAAACGCGCAGATCACCTCGTCCGAGACCAGCAGCACGTCGTAGTCGTCGCAGATCTGCCGGACCCGCTCGAAGTAGCCGGGCGGCGGCGGGAAGCAGCCGCCGGCGTTCTGCACCGGTTCGAGGAAGACGGCGGCGACGGTGTCGGGGCCCTCGAATTCGATGGCCTCGGCGATCCGGTCGGCGGCCCAGATCCCGAACGCGACCGGGTCGGTGTCCAGGGGTGCGGGGGCCCGGTAGATGTTGGTGTTCGGGACCCGGAACGCGCCCGGGGTGAGCGGCTCGAACGGGGCCTTCAGCGCGGGGATGCCGGTGATCGCCAAAGCGCCCTGTGGGGTGCCGTGGTAGGCGATGGAGCGGGAGATGACCTTGTGTTTGCCGGGTTTGCCGACCTTCTTGAAGTACTGTTTCGCCAGTTTCCAGGCGCTTTCGACGGCCTCGCCGCCGCCGGTGGTGAAGAAGACCCGGTTCAGATCGCCGGGGGCGTAGCCGGCGAGGCGTTCGGCGAGTTCGATGGCCGGTGGGGTGGCGTAGGACCAGAGCGGGAAGAACGCCAGCTGTTCGGCCTGCTTGGCGGCGGCCTCGGCCAGTTCGGTGCGGCCGTGTCCGGCCTGGACGACGAACAGTCCGGACAGTCCGTCGAGGTAGCTCTTGCCGTTCGAGTCCCAGATCCGGGCGCCCTC
>NZ_BCWY01000247.1 GCF_001894825.1 Rhodococcus jostii NBRC 16295
CCCGCATCGTGCGGTTCCGGTTCCAGGGGAGCAGTTGTTGAACAGGCACTGAGAGACTCTGCAGGTCGGAGCTTCGTGGCGTGCCACGAATTTCGTCGCTCTACGTAAGCTGCGCCGTTGAGTGTCAACCGGGCCTCGATGCCCCCCGCCGGTGTGCAGGGGAGAACCTGCGTCCCAAAGTAATCCGCGCCTGCGCCCAGCCGACCCGCGGAGGGTGTGATGGTGCGGTGGGCGCCACTTCCTTATCGGCGACCCGATGGCGGTGGCCGGAATCAGGCATTGACTCGAATGTTTGTTCGAACTAGAATTGGAACATGGGGATCGGGGAGGATATCCAGGGGGCGTTGTCGGACGAGATTCTGGCGACTGCGGTCGGTGATGCGTGGCGTCTGGCCGAGGCGGAATTGCTCGACTCGGTGGTGCGGGTGTCGGAGGAGATCCAGCGGCTCGAAGCCTTGCGGGTCAAGCTGGTCGGTGCGGTGGATCATCGCTGCCACGTCGATGTGCTGGGGTTTCCGAACGCCAAGATGTGGTTGGCGTCGAAGACGTTGCTCGAGGTGGGTGCGGCGGGGCGAATCGTGATGCTGGGCCGGGGTTTGCGGTTCCAGCCGGAGATCGCGGATCACTTCTTTCACACCAACATTTCGGCGGAGCACGCTGCGCTGGTGATGAAGTTCTGTGAGCGGCCACCGAAGGGCATGCCGGACGAGGCGTTGGACGGCTGCCGGAGGGCGTTGCTGCTCGCGGCCACCGGTCCGACCGCGAACACCGATGCGGTGCGTGCGGTGATCGCGCGACTGGAGCGTGTCTTCGAATCCGATGATCCGCCGCCGAGTGAAGACACCGAACGCAACGAGTTCCATGCCTCGAAGACACTGAACGGGCGGGTCGCGGTGAAGGGTGACCTGGATGCGGTGACCGGTGAGATGCTGCTCTCGGCGCTGTCCGGGCTGTCGAAGCCGCGGCCGGCGCAGGATGGAACGAAGGACGAGCGCACCCCGGGGCAGCGGCGGGCCGACGGGTTCACCGAACT
>NZ_BCWY01000248.1 GCF_001894825.1 Rhodococcus jostii NBRC 16295
TCGGTAGGACGGTCCGTCCATCAGGGTTTGATGGCTGGTGTTGATGAGCCGGTCGAGGAGCGACTCGGCGACGACCGGGTTCGGGAACAGCGGGTACCAGTCCTTCGGGGCGCGGTTGCTCGTCAGGATCAGGGGTTTGCCGGCGATGGCGCGATCGGAGACCAGATCGTAGAGGTCGTCGGACTGGGTGGTGGTGTGCTCACGCATCGCAAAATCATCGATAATCAACACCAGCGGCCGGGTGTATTCGCGCATCCGCTGACCGATGGTGCGGTCGGCATGGCCGCCGGCGAGATCGGCGAGCATGCGGGAGCACTTGACGAACCGCACGTCCCCGCCGCGGCGGGCGACGTGATGCCCAAGCGCTTGTGCCACATGGGTTTTGCCTACTCCAACGGGACCGTAGAGGATCACCGACTCGCCGGCATCGAGCCAGCGCAGGGCGGCCAGGTCCCGCAGCATCGCCGCCGGAAGTTTCGGGTTCGCGGTGAAATCGAAATCCTCGAACGTGGCCGGTTGCTCGAACCGCGCTCGTCGCAGCCGACGGGCCAGCGCCGCGGTTTCCCGGCGGGCGATCTCATCCTCACACAGCACTTGCAGGAACTCGAGGTGTCCGAGCTGCCCGTCCCGGGTCTGAGCGAGCCGGGCGTCGAGCGTGTCGAGCATCCCGGTCAACTTCAATGTCTTGAGCGCAGCCCGCAGGCTGGGGTCGTGAATGGTCATGACGATTCCTAGTGGTCTGATGAAAGTAATTGGTGTGCAGCATGCGTCGGTGCAGCGTTCAACAATTCAGGCGGTGCGTTCGGTGTCGAAGGCGTCGGGTCCGCGCAGGAACGCCGGCGCCGGCGTGGGGGCCGGTGCGGGCTGTCCGTCGTGTTCGGTGCCGGCGGCGAGGATGCCCTTGACGGTGCGGTAGCTGGGGTCACCGACCTCGAGGGCGCGGGCGCAGGCCGCGTCCAGGCGGGCGTCGTCGTAGCGGTCCCGCAGCC
>NZ_BCWY01000249.1 GCF_001894825.1 Rhodococcus jostii NBRC 16295
CCGGTAGGACGGTCCGTCCATCAGGGTTTGATGGCTGGTGTTGATGAGCCGGTCGAGGAGCGACTCGGCGACGACCGGGTTCGGGAACAGCGGGTACCAGTCCTTCGGGGCGCGGTTGCTCGTCAGAATCAGCGGTTTGCCGGCGATGGCGCGATCGGAAACCAGATCGTAGAGGTCGTCGGACTGGGTGGTGGTGTGCTCACGCATCGCAAAATCATCGATAATCAACACCAGCGGCCGGGTGTATTCGCGCATCCGCTGACCGATGGTGCGGTCGGCATGGCCGCCGGCGAGATCGGCGAGCATGCGGGAGCACTTGACGAACCGCACGTCCCCGCCGCGGCGGGCGACGTGATGCCCAAGCGCTTGTGCCACATGGGTTTTGCCTACTCCAACGGGACCGTAGAGGATCACCGACTCGCCGGCATCGAGCCAGCGCAGGGCGGCCAGGTCCCGCAGCATCGCCGCGGGAAGTTTCGGATTCGCGGTGAAATCGAAGTCCTCGAAGGTGGCCGGTTGCTCGAACCGCGCTCGTCGCAGCCGACGGGCCAGCGCCGCGGTTTCCCGGCGGGCGATCTCATCCTCACACAGCACTTGCAGGAACTCGAGGTGTCCGAGCTGCCCGTCCCGGGTCTGAGCGAGCCGGGCGTCGAGCGTGTCGAGCATCCCGGTCAACTTCAACGTCTTCAGCGCAGCCCGCAGGCTGGGGTCGTGAATGGTCATGACGATTCCTAGTGGTCTGATGAAAGTAATTGGTGTGCAGCATGCGTCGGTGCAGCGTTCAACACTTCAGGCGGTGCGTTCGGTGTCGAAGGCGTCGGGTCCGCGCAGGAACGCCGGCGCCGGCGTGGGGGCCGGTGTGGGCTCTCCGTCGTGTTCGGTGCCGGCGGCGAGGATGCCCTTGACGGTGCGGTAGCTGGGGTCACCGACCTCGAGGGCGCGGGCGCAGGCCGCGTCCAGGCGGGCGTCGTCGTAGCGGTCCCGCAGTC
>NZ_BCWY01000250.1 GCF_001894825.1 Rhodococcus jostii NBRC 16295
AAGATGAGGTTCCCGGCCACCGGGCCACTGAACGACGTCGTGGTCGTGGATCTCACCACGATGCTCGTCCCGCCAACTCCCATCGAGACCGTAGAGAGTGGTGTGTGAACGATGACGACCACGGAAAAAGTACAGAACATGCAGTTCGGTCGGTACTTCGAGGAATTCGAAGTCGGAGCGATCTACCAGCACTGGCCAGGCAAGACCGTCACCGAATACGACGATCACCTGTTCTGCCTGCTGACGATGAACCACCACCCGCTGCATCTCAACTCCCACTTCGCCGAACAAACAACAGAATTCGGCCGCAACGTGGTCGTCGGCAACTACGTCTACTCACTCCTACTCGGAATGTCCGTACAGGACGTCTCCGGCAAGGCGATCGCCAACCTCGAAATCGAATCGCTGCGGCACGTCACACCGACATTCCACGGCGACACGATCTACGGCGAAACCGAGGTCCTCGACGTCACCCCCTCAAAGTCCAAGAACGACCGAGGCGTCGTCCACGTCGAGACCCGCGGCTACAAGCAGGACGGGCAGATCGTCTGCATCTTCCGACGCAAAGTCCTCGTACCCAAGCAAAGCTACGGCCACACACACGGCGGCGACCAACCCGCCCGACCGCAGCCACACCCGTAGCCGATCCCCGGTGTGCGGGCCGGGTGGTACTCCAATGGAGGAAACACACACCCAGCCCGCACGCCGGAGTTTTTCGGGCACCCCACGACCGGGTATCGCGGCCCGACCGGGCCTTGACAGGAATCGCGGGAACAACCCACGCTAACAACAGAAAACACCGTGCCGACAATCGGCACAGACGCGGTGCGCCCGGCCCCCGGGTGCACCACTCGGAAAAGGAAGCACCATGCGAGAGCGGTACGAAACGTTCGTAGGCGGACACGACGAACGCAGTAAGAGTGGGAAGTACTTTTCCACCCGCGATCCCGCTACGGGCGACGTCATCGCCGAAGTCGCCCTCGGCGGT
>NZ_BCWY01000251.1 GCF_001894825.1 Rhodococcus jostii NBRC 16295
CTAGATGATTGATTCCTTGGACGGGTCAGTGGTCGTAGGCGATAAATGATCGCTTGGCGGTGGCGCCGATATTCCAGTTGTGCCAGATGCCGGCGGCCATCGCCAGCACACGCTGGGCGACGCGGGCGAACACCCCGTGCGTGGTGCGGCCACCGTGTTCCTCCAGGCCAAGCTGCCCTTTCAAGGTGTGGTTGACCGATTCGATCCACTGCCGTACCCCGCCGAGATTGCCGTTCTTGTAGGTTTCGTCCTTGCGGTCCGGTCGCAGTAGCTGCAGGCCCATCGCGGCGGTGGTGGCGGCGAACTGTGCGCCGGAGAAGCCTTTGTCGGCGAGCAGGATCTGCCCCGACCGAATCAGGTGGTGATCGCGTTCGAGCAGCGCGGTCACCACCTCACGTTCACCGAGTTTCGGATTCGCCAGGCACCACATGATCGGCATCCCGTCGCCGGCGCAGACCAGGTACAGCTTCAGCCCCCAGTAGAAGCGCGAATGGGAGGCGCAATAGCCGTATCCCGCGTGCCCGGCCAGGTCCGACCGCTTCACCGTTTCCCGAGACATCCCGCACGGCACCGGGGTGGCGTCGGTGATCCACAGGTCGTCGAACCATGACGGGGACACCTCGGCGAGGAGTCGAATTGTCTTGCACAGCAACCCTCGTGCCGCCCTGACGCGTTTGTTGTAGTCCGACTGTCCGGGAATGTAGGGGAACAGCGCACGCAACTCGGCGCTGTGGTGGGCGTGCCGGATCCACCGGCGTTCGCAGTCGAATCCGAGCAGCATCTGCGCCACGGTCAGGGTGAGCAGTTCGGCATCGGAGAGCAGCGGGCGCCGGCCCCGCCCGGTGCGGGGTTCGACGACATGATCGTCGATGAGCACATAGAGTTCGGTCAGGAGGGTTTCCAGTTCTTTGGTCACGCTTTGATCTTGGAAACCCTCCGCCTACCAGCCTCGCAGCGACACACCTTCAAGGAATCAATCAT
>NZ_BCWY01000252.1 GCF_001894825.1 Rhodococcus jostii NBRC 16295
AGGGCGTGTCTCCCAATGATTTGGGGTGTTGTGCTGCAGACTCTTCGCTGTGGCAGACGTTGTTAATAGGTTTGAGGTGTTGACGGACAAGCAGTGGGAGTTGCTTGCGCTGCTGTTGCCCAGTTCGGATGGGCTGCGGGGGCGGAAGTTCCAGAACAGCCGGCTCGTGGTGGAGGGGATGCTCTACCGGCTGCGTACCGGGCTCCCGTGGCGGGATCTACCTGCGCATTTCGGCCCCTGGAAGACGGTGTGGAAACGGCACCGACGCTACGCCGGGGATGGAACGTGGGATCGGGTACTCATAGCCCTGGCGGCGATGGCCGATGCCGGTGGCGACCTGGATTGGGCGGTGTCGGTGGATTCCACCGTGGTGCGGGTGCACCAGCACGGCGCCAACGCCGCGCGTGACACAGGGGGATCTACCGAATTACACGAATCTGCTTGACGAACCGGTCGATCACGGCATCGGCCGGTCCCGCGGCGGGCTGACCTGCAAAGTCCACCTGGCGTGCGATGGCGACGGACGTCCCTTGTCGGTGCTGGTGGGTCCTGGCCAGGCCGGCGACAGCCCGATGTTCGGCCCGCTCCTGGAGGGCATCTGCGTGCCGCGCATCGGTGGCGGCGCACCCCGCACGCGCCCGGACGAGGTCCGTGCCGACAAGGCGTACACATCCAAGGCCAATCGAGAACTGCTACGCAGCAAGGGCATCAAGGCGGTCATTCCCGAGAAGTCCGATCAGGTGGCCAACCGCAAGAACAAGGGCAGCGCGGGCGGTCGGCCACCGAACTTCGATGCCGAGTCGTACAAGGGCCGCAACGTGGTGGAAAGGGCCTTCAACAAGGCAAAACAGTGGCGAGCGGTGGCAACCCGGTATGACAAGCTTGCCCTGACTTACCGGGCTGGATTCCTCCTCGCCGGCATCGTCGAATGGCTCAAACTATTGGGAGACATGCCCTAGGGCCGA
>NZ_BCWY01000253.1 GCF_001894825.1 Rhodococcus jostii NBRC 16295
GTCGGGTGTTGTCGTGTGCCCGGTCGGTGGGCTGAGAAACTGCCCAAAATTGTTGTCGACATAAATTGTGATTCCTGTTACGTTGTGACTGGCACCACTTATCCGGCGTTTTGCCGGTCATTCGAATCGTGAAGAACCCGCCGAAATCGAGGAGCCCTCGTGAAGCTTTGTGTCACCCCCCTGACCGGATCCATCGGCGCCGCGGTGGACGGCGTTCGTCTGGACGAGCCCATCGACGATCGGACGTTGGAGACGCTGCGTGCCGCGTTCGCCGAGCACTGCACGCTGGTGTTCCGGGATCAGTACGTAAAGCCTGTGGCGCAGATCGAGTTTGCCCGGTTGTGGGGTGAGCCGGTGGTCACGGAGATGCTGAATCCGTTGGACGGGCACCCGGAGATCTTCCAGGTCGCGAACGTCAAGAAGGAGACCACGGCCACCGAGGCCTGGCATTACGACGGGTCGTTCACCGCGGCACCGCCGAAGATCACGATGCTCTCGGCGATCACGACCCCGGTGGGCGGGGACACGATGTGGTCGAACCAGTATCTCGCCTACGAACGACTGTCTCCGGCAATGAAAGACACCCTGAACGGTCTGATGGTGCGATTCAGCGGTATCCGGCTGGGCCGCATGCTCAACGTCGCCGAGCAGGACACACCGACCGCGGTGCATCCGCTGGTGCGCACGCATCCCGAGACGGGTCGGAAGGCGCTGTTCGTGGGACACCGGGAGAACGCCTGCATCGATGGGTGGACCCGGGAGGAGAGTGAGCCGCTGCTGGAGTTCCTGTATCGGAATTCGGTCACCCCGGACAACGTCTACCGCCACACCTGGCGGGAAGGGGACCTGGTGATGTGGGACAACCGGTGCACCATGCACTACGCGATTCACGGCTACGGTGCCCGGGAGCGGGTGCTCAACCGCATCACCCTCCGCGGCGAGGTCCCCGCGTAGAAGC
>NZ_BCWY01000254.1 GCF_001894825.1 Rhodococcus jostii NBRC 16295
CCTGCACTCGGCGGTGCAGCTCGGCGACCACCTCACCGATCGGGTCACGTGCCGCCGCGGCCGCCAGCACCTTCGCCCACCGTTTCGAGTCGAGACCCTCGAGTTCGCCGGCGGCGACGACCTGCGCGGTCACCCTCCGGTCGCGGGCCTTGAAGTGCGCTGCCTTCTCGTCCCGGTCCGCGGCTATACGCCGGTTGATATCAGCGGCGAGGTTGCCGAGTTGCTCTGTGGTGTACGGGGCAGGCCCGCCGTCGAGGTGGGCGAAGATCACCCGCTGGGTGATCAGGTCCGACACCCTGCGCAGCGGCGACGTCGCGTGCGTGTACGCCGCCAACCGAAGCCCGTGATGGCCGTGCACCGTCGGGGCGTACGTGGCAGCACGATACGACGATTGCAGACGCGAACGCAGCTTCTCGAACAGCACCGGATCCGTCATCGCCACCGCAACCTCCGCCGCGAGGTCCTCCGTGCTGCCCGCGGTCACCGCGCTGCGGTGATTGCGGAACAGAACCGGAAGATCCTCCTGCACGCACCACATGGCGATCGCCTCGTTCGCTGCGATCATCAATTCCTGCACAAACACGTATCCCACCGTGCGCTCGTCCAGCGGGATCGGCACGATCCCGCCTTCCTCGGTGGAACCCCACCCGTGCGCGAGATCGTAGAGCGCGAACGCGCCGGACCTGCGACGTCCCCGAAGCAGCACCTGCGCGGCGTCATTCGCGGCTCGCACACCCTCGTGCAGCGGGTCGTCAACCGACCCGAGAATCCGTGTGATCTGCGCATGATCGACCGCGACGCACCTCCCGGCCGGTACCCGCCCGCGATCGACACTCACCCCGGACACCACCCCGTCCGCGGACACATCGGCACGTACCCGCAGCGTGGACCTCTCCGCAGTCTCGCTCAGCGTCGCCGCCT
>NZ_BCWY01000255.1 GCF_001894825.1 Rhodococcus jostii NBRC 16295
ACGGTCTCGGCGTCGTCGAGCCGGCCCGCGACCACCAGGACCGAGGCGGCGAGGGAGGCGTCGGCGCCGGCGCGGTCGGCGCCGAGCCACGCGTACAGTTCGGCGCTGCGGTCGATCATCCCGCAGTACGCGGCTCCGGCGGCCGAGATGCGTACGGCAGCAGCAAGTTCCGGACCGGCGACGGACGTGGACCGTTCGAGGACCGAATCGGCGAGGCCTACCGCGGTATCGAGGTCGCCGTTCAGCGCGCAGGCCTCGGCGTACGCGACGACGGCGGTGTCGCCGAGACTGCCGACCCGGCCGGCTTCCGCATACAGCGCGACTGCGGCGGCTGGTTCGGCGAGTTCGGCTTGGGCGCAGAGGAATTGGCTCAGTTCCGCGCTCGGTGTTCCGGTCGCGGCCACCGCTCGGGCGATGGGAAGCGTGAGCGTCCCGCCGTCGACGTGATGGGTGAGCAGCCGGCGGGCCAGCGTGTGCAGCCGGTTCTCGCCGAGCGTCGTCGTGAGATGTGTCCCGTCGGCGCGGACGAGGGTGTCGCGATCGTCGACCCAGCCGTCCGCGCGCAGCGCATCGATGGCGGCACGGGCACGGTCGGGTTCGACGTCGAGAACTCGGGCGACCACGGTCTCGTCGAGGTCGCTGCCGAGCAGAACCAGTGCGAGCGTGGACAATTGCGGGGCGTCGAGCTCCGCGAGTTCCGTGGGAGGAAGCGGTGAGGGCAGCGAGGACACCGGCGCCCTATCCGCCGTTGCCGAGGACGCCGGGGACCAGGCCGGTGACGCCGCCGACGACACCGCCGACCGTGTCGCCCACTCCGGTGACGGTGTCGCCCACCGCGCCGGCACCGCCGACGATGGTGTTGGCGATCGCGGCGCCGCCGTCGGTCTGCGGCACGGACGGTGCCGGAGCAGG
>NZ_BCWY01000256.1 GCF_001894825.1 Rhodococcus jostii NBRC 16295
CGGCGTACGCGATCAGGGCGACGGTGCCGCCGCCGACCCCGTTGAACAACGCCACCAGCTGCGGCATCGCGGTCATCTTCGTCCGCAACGCCGGCGGCACCCCCAACACCACACCGATCACCAGACCGGTGACGATCAGCACCCAGTTGGAGGTGCCGCGGATCGCGATCAGGGTGGCGACCACGGCGACGACCATGCCGGCGGCGGCGATCTGGTTACCGCGGACCGCGGTCTTCGGGCCGGTCAGACCCATCAGACCGTAGATGAACATCGCGAACGCCACGATGTAGAGCACGTTGACGAGGTATTCCATTACTTGTCCCCACCCTTCTCAGCAGCAACGGGTGCGGTGGGTTTGGACTTGAACATCGCCAGCATCCGGTCGGTGACCACGAAACCACCGACCACGTTGATCGTGCCGAACACCAGGGCGACGAACAGGATCACCTGCAGCCCCCACGGCGGGTTCTCGACCTTCCCCAGCACCACCAGGGCGCCGAGCACGACGATGCCGTGGATGGCGTTGGTGCCCGACATCAGCGGGGTGTGCAACGTGTTCGGGACCTTGGAGATCACTGCGAACCCCACAAACCCGGACAGCACCAGGATCGCGATGTTCGCCAACAATTCGGTATACATCAGACGGCCGCCTTGGTGTCCGGACGAACATCGGTGTCGTCGTAGAGTTCCTCGGACAGGTCGACGAAGCCATACGCCCGCCGGGGCACCATCACACGGTCGAGGAACACCGCCAGCGGTGTCGCGAGTGTTCTGAAAAGTGTTGTGATCATGACGTTTCCTTGGTGTCGCGGGTGACGCAGGACGCGGCGAGGACCTCGTCCGAGAAATCGGGGA
>NZ_BCWY01000257.1 GCF_001894825.1 Rhodococcus jostii NBRC 16295
ACGACAAGGGCGAGACCGGGATGTACACGTGTGAGGTCGCGGGTGCCGTCCACTCTCCGACGTCGCCGCAGGGCACGACGATGCTCGCCATGGTCGACGGCCCGATCGCCGGTTACGCGCCCGAGGGCGAGCTCGGCGCCATCGCGGACGCCCGCCTGCATTACTACATCGCTGCGGCGAACGACGCCGTCGGCCACACTCAGCTCGTCGACTACGCGACCGATCCGTCGGTCGGCATGCACAGCATGGTCCCCGAGGCCGCGAAGTGAAGTGCTCGCTCGGGCCGGTCCGGCAGCTCGGCTACGCGGTCACCGACATCGACGCCGAACTCGAATACTGGACGAACAAGCGCGGCGTCGGCCCGTTCTTCGTCGTCGAGCATGCCCCGTTCGAGGAGGTTCACTACCTCGGACAGAGCGTCGAGATCGACCTGACCGTCGCGATCGCCTACAGCGGATCCATGCAGATCGAGCTCATCCAGCAGAACGACGCCGGCCCGTCGCCCTACCGCGACTTCATCGCTGAGTACGGCCCGGGACTGCATCACCTCGCGGTGTTCGCCGACGACTTCGACGACACGGTTCTGCAGGCACAGGCGTCGGGCGAGGCGGCCACCTTCACAGGCAGCATCAGCGGGTTCGGTCGGTTCGCCTACTTCGACACGGCGGGTCAGCACCTTGCCGTCGAGATCGGTGACGTCGGAGGCGGAACGGGCGTGACGGAGATGTTCGCAGCCTTCGAAGAGGCCGCGAGGTACTGGGACGGCTCCGCCCCGGTCAGGGTCGTCAACCCGGCAGACTGATTCGCACCACTTCCGTTTCCCGCACTCGGT
>NZ_BCWY01000258.1 GCF_001894825.1 Rhodococcus jostii NBRC 16295
CCCGCACTCGGCGGTGCAGCTCGCTGACCACCTCACCGATCGGGTCACGTGCCGCCGCGGCCGCCAGCACCTTCGCCCACCGTTTCGAGTCGAGACCCTCGAGTTCGCCGGCGGCGACGACCTGCGCGGTCACCCTCCGGTCGCGGGCCTTGAAGTGCGCTGCCTTCTCGTCCCGGTCCGCGGCGATACGCCGGTTGATATCAGCGGCGAGGTTGCCGAGTTGCTCTGTGGTGTACGGGGCAGGCCCGCCGTCGAGGTGGGCGAAGATCACCCGTTGGGTGATCAGGTCCGACACCCTGCGCAGCGGCGACGTCGCGTGCGTGTACGCCGCCAACCGAAGCCCGTGATGGCCGTGCACCGTCGGGGCGTACGTGGCAGCACGATACGACGATTGCAGACGCGAACGCAGCTTCTCGAACAGCACCGGGTCCGTCATCGCCACCGCAACCTCCGCCGCGAGGTCCTCCGTGCTGCCCGCGGTCACCGCGCTGCGGTGATTGCGGAACAGGACCGGAAGATCCTCCTGCACGCACCACATGGCGATCGCCTCGTTGGCTGCGATCATCAATTCCTGCACAATCACGTATCCCACCGTGCGCTCGTCCAGTGGGATCGGCACGATCCCGCCTTCCTCGGTGGAACCCCACCCGTGCGCGAGATCGTAGAGCGCGAACGCGCCGGACCTGCGACGTCCCCGAAGCAGCACCTGCGCGGCGTCATTCGCGGCTCGCACACCCTCGTGCAGCGGGTCGTCAACCGACCCGAGAATCCGTGTGATCTGCGCATGATCGACCGCGACGCACCTCCCGGCCGGC
>NZ_BCWY01000259.1 GCF_001894825.1 Rhodococcus jostii NBRC 16295
AGTAGCGTCGTTGGTGTGCAAGACACCGGACTTGTCGGAGTGCAGAAGACCCTCAGCCCGGTCCTCAGGGCCAAAGCACTGGACAACCGGTTGCCGGACCCGATCCTCGGCGACAAATACGCCGAGCAGGCGATGCGTCGCCTCGACCCGGACTACGACAAGCGCAGATTCGGTACCAGCCAGATGGGCCTCGCCGCCGTGGTGCGCGCCAAGGTCCTCGACGACTGGGCTCGAAGCTACCTCGCCGATCACCCCGACGCGGTGGTGCTGCACCTGGGCTGCGGCCTCGACGCCCGCGTGTACCGGATCGACCCGCCCACCACCGTCGACTGGTACGACCTGGACTACCCGTCCATCATCGAACTGCGGCAACAATTTCTGCCGCCGCGAGAGCACTACACCTTGATCGGCTCCAGTGTCACCGAGCTGACCTGGCTGGACCGTATCCTCCGCGGCCGGCCGGTGCTGATGATCGCCGAAGGACTGGTGCCCTACCTGACCGAGGCCGACCGCCGGCGGCTGCTGGCCAGCGTCGTCGACGCCTTCCCCACCGGCCAGATACAGTTCGACACGGTGGCGGTCTGGGCGTGGCGCACCTCGAAATGGGACCCCACGCTGCGCAAGTACGACACCCAATTCCACTGCGGCTTCGACGATCCGGCCGCGCTGGCCGATTGGCACCCGCGGCTCGAATACGTCGACGAGGCGCCGATGAACGACTCACCGGTGCTGATGGCCAAGGCGCCCGCGAACGTACGCCGCATGTTCCGTCTCTTGAACCTGCTGCCGGGCATGAAACGATCCA
>NZ_BCWY01000260.1 GCF_001894825.1 Rhodococcus jostii NBRC 16295
GCTGCGCCCGCACCCCGGCCAGGCACGCGCCGCCGCGAACATGGTCCGGTTGCTCGCCGACTCGGAGATCGTGCAGAGTCACGCCGATCCGAGTTGCACCGTCGTGCAGGATGCGTACTCGTTGCGGTGCGCCCCGCAGGTCGCCGGGGCCGCGCGGGACACTCTCGCGCACGCCGAGTTGGTGGCGTCGTGGGAGTTGGCGAGTGCGATCGACAACCCGGTGGTCACCCTGGACGGGCGGGTGGAGTCGAACGGCAATTTCCACGGGGCGCCGGTCGCCTACGTGCTGGACTTCCTGGCGATCGTGGTCGCGGACGTGGCGAGCATGAGCGAACGCCGCACCGACCGTTTCCTCGACGTCGCCCGCAATCACGGGCTGCCGCCGTTCCTGGCGGACGATCCCGGGGTCGACAGCGGTCACATGATCGCGCAGTACACCCAGGCCGCGATCGTCTCCGAACTCAAACGGCTCGCGGCGCCCGCGAGCGTCGACTCGATTCCGTCGTCGGCGATGCAGGAGGACCACGTGTCGATGGGGTGGTCGGCGGCCCGGAAGCTGCGCCGCGCGATCGACGGACTCACCCGGGTCCTGGCGATCGAGGCGTTGACGGCTGCCCGGGCACTGGACCTGCGGGCACCGCTGGCGCCGTCGCCCGCGACGGGTGCGGTGCGGGACGCGATCCGCGAGCACGTCGCCGGGCCGGGAACCGACCGTCACCTCGCGCCGGAGATCGAGGCCGCGGTCGCCCTCGCCTCCTCCGGCGCTCTGGTCACGGCCGCCGAGG
>NZ_BCWY01000261.1 GCF_001894825.1 Rhodococcus jostii NBRC 16295
CCAGACCGATCTGCTGGAGTTCATGGATTCGCATGTGTATCCGGCGGAGGCGGTGTACGAGGAGCAGATGCGGGAGTCGGGTGATCCGCATTTCCAGCCGCCGGTGCTGGAGGAGTTGAAGGTGGAGGCGCGGCGTCGGGGGTTGTGGAATCTGTTCCATCCGCATCCGGGTACGGGTGCGGGGTTGTCGAATCTCGAGTATGCGCCGTTGGCGGAGATCATGGGGCGCAGCCATATTGCGTCGGAGGCGTGCAATTGTAATGCGCCGGACACGGGCAACATGGAGGTGCTCGAGCTGTTCGGGACGGCGGAGCACAAGGAGAAGTATCTGACGCCGTTGCTGGAGGGGACGATGGCGTCTGCGTTCGCGATGACGGAGCCGGCGGTGGCGAGTTCGGATGCGACGAATGTGGAGTTGTCGATGGTCCGGGACGGTGACGAGTATGTGCTGAACGGGCGGAAGTGGTTTGCGTCGAATGCGTTGCATCGGAATTGCCGGGTGTTGATCGTGATGGGGAAGACGGATCCGTCGGCGGCGCCGCATCGGCAGCAGTCGATGATGGTGGTGCCGATCGATGCGCCGGGGGTGACGGTGATGCGGGGGTTGCCGGTGTTCGGGTATCAGGATCGGGAGGGGCATGCGGAGATCGATTTCGCGGATGTGCGGGTGCCGGTGAAGGACGTCCTCGAGGGTGAGGGGGAGGGGTTCGCGATTTCGCAGGCGCGTCTGGGTCCGGGTCGGATTCACCATTGCATGCGGGCGATCGGGATGGCGGAGCGGGC
>NZ_BCWY01000262.1 GCF_001894825.1 Rhodococcus jostii NBRC 16295
CCGGCATCCGGCCCGCGACCGGGTGGATGGCGTACTTGACCTCCACGCCCTTCGACTCGAGCATCTTCGCCATGTCCTTGACCGCGTGCTGCGCCTGCGCGACGGCCAACCCGTACCCGGGGACCACGATCACCTGATTCGCGTACGCCATCTGGATCGCCGCATCAGCCGCCGAGGTGGACTTCGCCGTCCGGGCGGTGCCGTCCCCCACCGCCGCCGCGGTACCGCCGCCACCGAACCCGCCGGCCACGATCGCCGGGATGGACCGGTTCATCGCCTTCGCCATCAGGTTCGTCAGGATCGAACCCGACGCCCCGACGATCATCCCGGCCACGATCATCGCCTGATTATTGAGTGCCAGACCCGCCGCCGCCGCGGACAGACCCGTCAACGCGTTCAGCAGGGAGATGACGACGGGCATGTCGGCGCCGCCGATCGGCAGCACCACCATCAACCCCAGCACCGCCGCCAACACCAGCACCCCGACGATCCACCACTGCGACGTGGGGCCGGCCGGGTCGATGGCCCTGACCCCGATGATCACCGCGAGCGCGACGGCACCGATCAGCAACACCGCGTTCAGCGGCTGCTGCAACCGGCCGATGCCGATCGGCCGGCCGGGCAGGGTTTCCTGCAGCTTCAAGAACGCGATCACCGAACCCCAGAAGGAGATCGACCCGATGATCGCCGCGAACAGCGACGCGATGACGATGTGCACCGTCGGCGACTCACCATGCGCAAAGGCGGTGAACCCGTCCGAGTCCAGGAATT
>NZ_BCWY01000263.1 GCF_001894825.1 Rhodococcus jostii NBRC 16295
GGTCGAACGCGTCGCCACGGACCTTCCCGGTGAGCACGACTGGGTAGCCCACACCAACGAACACGTCTCCGCGCTGCTCTCGGCCTGGAAAGAAACGGAGGGACCCACCGCGATCTCCGGCTGCCTGATATACGACAGATACCTGCACTTGCTCCACCACGTTGCGCCGACGACCCGTGGTCGTATCCTTCGCCACGCCTGCATCACTTGGGACGCACACCGCACCCCGACCCCACACGGGGGCTACTCGGTGAACCCTTCGGGACCGCCTACCTACACCGAACGCGGCGAGGTGCCGCCGGACAGGACCGTGACGTGGGACTGCGTCGAACTCGACACCGACGACGAGTAGGTCGCAGGGCACGATCGCCGACATCACCGAGGCTGCGACGCACGTGACCGGGAAAGCCCACCAGAATCAAGGGACCAGGGCCTGCCTGAGCGCTGCACACATCGCCCATACCCCCTCTGACGAACGACCAGGGATTTGGACTCATCGCGCCCATCGACGGATCGAGCCTCGACGGTGTTCACTCGAATCAGCACAAGCAATACGACTGCTCGACCTGAGCGGGTCGACAGCATGCTGATGCCCGTCGTCGAAGCTGGAAGGAACGGCCAGGATGAAACCGGAAACAGCGGAGGCTCGGATGTTGCTGTCGGTGATCGAGCATGCCCAGAACCTGGTCGCCATCGCCGACTACGACACCGGACGCCTGCGCTACCTCAACCCCGCCGGAATGCACCTGATGGGGCTGACCGACGAAG
>NZ_BCWY01000264.1 GCF_001894825.1 Rhodococcus jostii NBRC 16295
TCGCTCACCGACTTCTTGCGCTGCCCCCACTTCTCGCCCTTCCGGGCCGCGTCACTGGCCAGTTGCCACAGCTGTGCAACGTCGACGTGCCGATCCAGCACTGGTTCCCTCACACCTGGCACAGTAGCGATCCACCAGGGCAGGTGATAGTGACCCTGCTGCATGTAGCCGATCGGCTATCGGCACAGCGCTGGCGCGCCCCGATGCGGCAGTCGGAGCAAGATCGAATCGAACCCGGCTAATATCTGCGGATTACGCAAGGAACTCGTACAAGTTCCTCTTGGTGTATGACCGAGAATCGCGGAACTCGCACGCTTTTGAATGTCGGCGACACGGTCAAGGTTCATGCTGAGGGAACCTCGGTGTTCACGATCGTGAGTATTGACGGCGACGAAGCTCTGATCGTGTCGGTTCTCCCCGCCCCCGGGACTTACCCGGAGGCATCCGAGGCACCCAGGGGTTCCGGTGTTCGGTTAGGTACAGTCCCGGCAGATCAGCTGCGCGGAGTCGGCGAGCCGACTGCGGTGATGGACCAGGAAGCAACTCGTGCAGGTGAATTCGTCCGCCTGCTTGGGGAGGACGCGGACGGTGAGTTCTTCGCCGGACAGGTCGGCGCCGGGCAGTTCGAAGGATTCGGCGGTGTCGGTGTCTTCGACGTCGACGACGGGGGACTGGGTGTCTTTCCGGCTGGCGGTCAGCT
>NZ_BCWY01000265.1 GCF_001894825.1 Rhodococcus jostii NBRC 16295
CGCAGGGCGCCGTCCATACGAATGGTCTCACCGTTGAGGTAGTCGTGTTCGACGATCATCTGAGCGAGTTGCGCGTACTCGGCGGGCTGGCCGAGGCGCGACGGGAACGGGACACCGGCCTCGAGGCCCTTGCGGTATTCGTCGGTGACGCCGGCGAGCATCGGGGTGTCGATGATGCCGGGGGCGATGGTGTTGACGCGGATGCCGAACTGCGCGAGGTCGCGGGCGGCGGGGACGGTCATTCCGTGCACGCCGCCCTTGGATGCGGAGTAGGCGATCTGGCCGATCTGGCCCTCGAACGCGGCGACGGACGCGGTGTTGATGACGACGCCGCGCTGCCCGGACTCGTCGACGGTGTCGGTCTTGGAGATGGCGTCGGCGGCCAGGCGCATCACGTTGAACGTGCCGAGCAGGTTGACGGTGATGACGGTGCGGAACAGTTCGAGGTCGTGCGGGCCCTTCTTCGACAGGATGCGTCCGGCCCAGCCGACGCCGGCGCAGTTGACGACGATGCGCAGCGGCAGTCCCGACTCGACGATCGTGTCGATGGCGGCCTGGACCTCGTCACCGCTGGTGACGTCGGTGGCGAGGAGGGTGACGCCGTCGGGGACGTTGTCGCCGGCACGCTCGATGGACTGCTGCAGGTCCAGTCCGAACACGGTGGCTCCGGCGCCGGCGAGACGCTTGGCGGTGGCGGCACC
Organism: Rhodococcus jostii NBRC 16295; assembly: GCF_001894825.1. Taxonomy (GTDB): domain Bacteria; phylum Actinomycetota; class Actinomycetes; order Mycobacteriales; family Mycobacteriaceae; genus Rhodococcus_F; species Rhodococcus_F jostii. The sequence continues at coordinate 702 of NZ_BCWY01000265.1, forward strand.
GAGGCCCGAGGCGGCTCCGGTGACCAGTGCGGCGGTTCCCTGAATATTC
>NZ_BCWY01000266.1 GCF_001894825.1 Rhodococcus jostii NBRC 16295
AGCGGTCCGTGGTCGGGTTAGCTGCCCGTAACGTGCCGTAGCAGACCGGAAGGTTTGACTCCTGATCTTCCTGTCACCCCCATCCAACGGGGGTTGACTTTGCGGGGGTATGTCGCCCCTTCCGGTCTGCGTTCGCGGAGTGACTGGAGAGAGGCGTGACCCCAAGCTGCTGTGAGAGGTACTTGAAGTCGGACTGTCCTCCGCGGATCCCCCATCCCGGCAGAGAAGGGAACCGTCGTCCATGATCGTCATCGGTATCGATCCCCACAAGTCCAGCCACACCGCCACCGCGGTCAACCCGGTCACCAACACCGATCTCGGCTCGATCCGCATCGACGCAACCCTCGCCGATTACAAGAAGCTGATCGCGTGGGCCAAGGCCTGGCCCACGCGCGAGTGGGCGGTCGAGAACGCCGAGGGGCTCGGCCATCACCTGGCGCAGTGGCTGCTGGCTGTTGGGGAGATCGTGCTCGACGTTCCGGCCACCGCCACCGCCCGGGTCCGGCAACTCTCCCGCGGCGGGCGGCGCAAGAACGACCGCATCGATGCGGCCGCGGCCGCGTGTGTGGCCGCCCTGCAGGGCGACGCCCGCCCGGTCGCCCCCGAGGGTCCGACCGATGTCCTGGCCTTGCTCGACGAACGTCGAACGAACCTGTCGGGCAGTCGCACTCGCATCGTCAATCAGCTGCACGCGCTGCTGCGGCAGTTGCTGGCCGGCGGTGCGCCGACATCGCTGACCGCGG
>NZ_BCWY01000267.1 GCF_001894825.1 Rhodococcus jostii NBRC 16295
GACTGCAGTCGTTGCAGCGCAGGCCCTTTCGGCGGCGTTGTTCGCCCGTGAACGCACCGGGGAGGGGCAGCACATTCGCCTGTCGATGCTCGAGGCGGTGCTCTCGTTCCTGTGGGCATCGGACATGGGCGCCTACACATTCCCGGACCAGCCCGTCCCGCTGGAGAAGGGCGGGAGTTTCATCGACTTGATCTACCAGACCGCGGACGGCTACATCACCGTCGCCACCAACAGCAACGGTGAATGGCAGAGCATGTGCAGAGCCCTCGATCACGCGGAGTGGATCGACGACGAGCGGTTCTCCACCCCGGTGGGCCGATCGAAGCACATCAACGAACGTTTGGAACTCATCCAATCTGTGCTGCTGGACAAGAGCTCTGCCGAGTGGTTGACCGTGCTCGACACCTTCGACGTACCGGCCGCTCCGATCCTCACACGGGCCGAGGTCATCGAACACCCGCAGGTCAAGGCCGCCGAGATCATCATCGAATCCGAGCACCCCGCAGCCGGACGCGTGCGGCAGGCACGAGTGGCGGCCCGATTCCTGGGCACCGTCCCGGATGCCCCCAAGGGCGCGCCGCTGCTCGGGCAGCACAATGCCGAGGTCCTCGCGGAGATCGGCTACAGCAACGACGAAATCGCTTCGCTCGCTGCACAGAACATCATCGGAACCGAACAGGACGCCACCGCCGGCGCCCTGGCCTGAAGGGAAGTGCTGGACAG
>NZ_BCWY01000268.1 GCF_001894825.1 Rhodococcus jostii NBRC 16295
CAGCGCAATTGTCGCAGCGCAGGCCCTTTCGGCGGCGTTGTTCGCCCGTGAACGCACCGGGGAGGGGCAGCACATTCGCCTGTCGATGCTCGAGGCGGTGCTCTCGTTCCTGTGGGCATCGGACATGGGCGCCTACACATTCCCGGACCAGCCCGTCCCGCTGGAGAAGGGCGGGAGTTTCATCGACTTGATCTACCAGACCGCGGACGGCTACATCACCGTCGCCACCAACAGCAACGGTGAATGGCAGAGCATGTGCAGAGCCCTCGATCACGCGGAGTGGATCGACGACGAGCGGTTCTCCACCCCGGTGGGCCGATCGAAGCACATCAACGAGCGCCTCGAGATGATCCAGGAAGTACTCCTGACCAGGACTTCAGCTGATTGGTTGACCGTGCTCGACACCTTCGACGTGCCGGCCGCTCCGATCCTCACACGGGCCGAGGTCATCGAACACCCGCAGGTCAAGGCCGCCGAGATTATTGTCGAATCGACTCACCCCGTAGCCGGACGCGTGCGGCAAGCCCGGGTTCCCGCGAGGTTCCTCGGCACCGTTCCGGATGCGCCGAGGGGTGCACCGCTGCTCGGCCAGCACAACGCCGAGATTCTTGCCGAATCGGGGTTCACGGCTGAAGAAATCGCCGAACTTGCGGCAACCAGCATTATCGGATCCGAGCAGGGCGCCGTTGTCGGCGTCACTGTCTGAAAGGAAAGACACTA
>NZ_BCWY01000269.1 GCF_001894825.1 Rhodococcus jostii NBRC 16295
GCCGGCGTTCCGCAGAGCCGTCGCCCGCAGATCATCGAGATCGACACCGCCCTCGCGCACCACGGCGAACGCGACGGCCCGCTGCCCCCGAAGCTCGTCCGGAACCCCGATGACCGCGACCTCCCCGATCCGCGGATCCCGCAGCAGCGCCGCCTCGATCTCCGCCGGACCCACCCGACGACCCGACAGCTTGATCGTGTCATCGGACCGGCCGTGGATCCGCCACACCCCGTCCGCGTCGACGCTGGCGAGGTCACCGTGCACCCACACGTCATCCCAACGCTCCCAATACGTTTCGAGGTACCGGTCACGGTCCTGCCAGAAACCGTGGGTCATGCCCGGGAACGTGTTCCGGACAGCGAGCTCCCCCACCTCGTCGACGAGGGGTGCACCGTCCTCCCCGAGCACGGCGGCGTCGACACCGGGCAACGCCCCGTTGAACGCCGCAGCGGCCGAGGGCAGGAACGGGTACCCGATCAGGATGCCGCCGCCGACCTCGGTGCCACCGCTGTAATTGATGATCGGCCGGCGCGACCGCCCGACTTCCTGAAACAACCACCACCAGGTCGGCTCGTCCCACGCCTCCCCGGTGGAGACGAACGAACGCAGCGTCGCCATCTCACGCACCGCCCCGCCCCCGCCCGCCATCAACGCACGGGCCGCCGTCGGGGCGATCCCCTGCACGGTGACACCGTTGCGTTCGACGATCTCCCACATCC
>NZ_BCWY01000270.1 GCF_001894825.1 Rhodococcus jostii NBRC 16295
GCGTGTGTGGCCGCCCTGCAGGGCGACGCCCGCCCGGTCGCCCCCGAGGGTCCGACCGATGTCCTGGCCTTGCTCGACGAACGTCGAACGAACCTGTCGGGCAGCCGCACTCGCATCGTCAATCAGCTGCACGCGCTGCTGCGACAGTTGCTGGCCGGCGGTGCGCCGACATCGCTGACCGCGGCCGCGGCCACCGCACTGTTGCGGGGCTTCCGCGCCCGCAGCGAGGTGGACCGGATTCGCGTCGGCCTGTGCCGCGACCTGATCGCCGACATCCGCCGCCTCGATGGTCAACTCGCCGAGAACGAGAAGCAGATGACCCGTGCGCTCGACGCGCAGGGCACCGGTCTGCGTGAGGTCGACGGGATCGGTTCGGTGACCGCGGCCCGCCTGATCGGGCGAACGGGACGAGTCAGCCGGTTCCCGACAGCCGCGGCCTACGCGAACTACAACGGCTCGGCGCCGGTGCAGATCGCCAGCGCCGACACCGACCGCCACCGCCTGTCCCGGTACGGGGACCGGCAACTCAACAGCGCGCTCTACACGATCGCGATGGTCCAGATTCGGATGCCCGCCAGCGCCGGGCGCGCGTACTACGACAAGAAGATCGCCGAGGGCAAGAGCCCCCGCGCCGCGACCCGCAGCCTCAAGCGGCACCTGTCCGATCACGTCTGGCGCATCATGCTCGCCGAC
>NZ_BCWY01000271.1 GCF_001894825.1 Rhodococcus jostii NBRC 16295
GCGAGGACGGTGCCCTGGGTGATGGCGGCGCCGGGTTCGACGGACAGGCCGGTGACGGTGCCGGCCTTGTGGGCGTTGACGGGGTTTTCCATCTTCATCGCCTCGAGGACGGCGATGAGGTCGCCCTCGGCGACCTGTTGTCCTTCTTCGACGGCGACCTTGACGACGGTGCCCTGCATGGGTGCGGTGACGGCGTCACCGGACGCGGCGCCGCCGGCGGCGCCGCCGCGGGTGCGGGCCTTGGGCTTCTTGCGGACCGCACCGGCGCCGCCGGCGGCGGGGGCGCCGAGGGTGAACTGGCCGGGCAGCGACACCTCGACGCGGCGGCCGCCGACCTCGACGACGACGTTCTGCCGGGGCAGCTGCTCGTCCTCGTCGATCGGCTGGTTACCGGTGAACGGTTCGACCTGGTTGTCCCATTCGGTTTCGATCCACTTGGTGTAGACGTCGAAGCCGTTCCCGTCGCCGATGAACGCGGGGTCGGAGACGATGGCCCGGTGGAACGGGATGACCGTGGCCAAACCCTCGACCTGGAACTCGGCGAGGGCGCGGCGGGCGCGGGCCAGGGCCTCGTCGCGGGTGGCGCCGGTGACGATGAGCTTGGCGAGCATGGAGTCGAACTGGCCGCCGATCACGCTGCCGGTTTCGACGCCGGAGTCCATCCGCACGCCGGGGCCGGTGG
>NZ_BCWY01000272.1 GCF_001894825.1 Rhodococcus jostii NBRC 16295
ACCACTGGAGGAAGGTTCCGTCCGAGTGTTGGAATCGGCCCGAGTTCTCGGGGGTGAGGTTGTCGATGTTCTTGATCAGCCCGGCGGCGGCCTGTTCCGGGGTGATGTAGGTGTGCTCGCCGGGGAAGTCCTTGGTCAGGTCGGTGGCGACCATGCCCGGGTGGAGCATCAGCACGCTTATGCCGTTCTTGGACAGGTCGTGGTGCAGGTTCAGTCCGGCCATGTTGGCGGCGGCCTTGGAGATCCGGTAGCTGTACATGCCACCGGAGGTGTTGTCTCCGAGGGATCCGACCCGGCTGGTGACGATGCCGACCTTCGCGCCCTCGTTGAGCAAGGGACGCGCTGCTTCGATCGTGCGCAGCGGTCCGAGGGTGTTGATCTCGATCTGTTTGCGGACGAGGTCGTAGTCGATCGTTCCCAGGTCGTCGAGCCACATGACGCCGGCGACGTGGATCAGGGAGTCCAGTGTGGTACCCGCTTCGGTGAGCCGTGACGCGAGCGCTTCGACCGATTCCTGCGATGTGACATCGACGTTCGGCTCGACGGTGATGCCGTCGGAAATGAGGTCGGCGCCGTCGAAGAGGCAGGCGGCGATGACGTTATCGCCGCGTTCGTGCAACTGGCGGACGATCGAGTGTGCGATGCCTTTGTCGGCACCGACGACCAATACGGTGGACA
>NZ_BCWY01000273.1 GCF_001894825.1 Rhodococcus jostii NBRC 16295
AGACACCCGCCCGAGCCCGCAATTGGTGTCAACAACGGGACCGCTTGCAGCGGCCAATCCGATGGGAGCAACGGTGTTCGAGAGGTTTACCGACCAAGCACGGCGCTCCGTCGTCCTGGCATCCGAAGCGGCCCGGGCCCACAACCACGACTACCTCGGCACCGAGCACATCCTGCTGGGCCTCATCCGCGAAGGTGACGGGGCAGCGGCGCGATCGCTGGAATCGTTCGGCGTGTCGGCGGCCATCATCGACAGCCGACTCACCACCGGTCAGGGCGAGCAGGCCCGATCCGGGCACATCCCGTTCACCCGGCACGCCAAACAGGTCCTCGAACAGAGCATGCGCGAAACTTCGCTGCTCGGCCACGAGCGCATCGGCACCGAACAGATCCTCCTCGCCATCATCGACGACGACCGCGAATCCACCGGCGCACGGTTGCTCGGCGAGGTCCTCTCGGTGGACTTCGACCAACTGCGTCAGCACATCCTCCGACAGGTCACCGAGCACCGGCTCACCGCAGAGCTGGGGTTGGGGCCGACACACGTCACCAACGTCAGGTTGACCGACGCAGAACATGCATTGTGCGTAGCTGCGGCCGCCAAGGCCGGCCAACGCATCGACGTGTGGATGCGAGACCGGATCCTTGACGCGGCACGTGCCGGCGGCGCG
>NZ_BCWY01000274.1 GCF_001894825.1 Rhodococcus jostii NBRC 16295
CCGCGGCGGTTTTCGCAAGGTTCTTCGTTGTCCCGCACCCGGTTGCCAAGTGGCCCAGGTAGCGGACTTCACACGTGAACACCGGCGCGTGGGCGGCGCCCTCCATCCTCACCTCCCACTGCGGGGAGGGATGTCCGTGGTGTTCGGCGTGGCTGATCACCCACGCGATCGGGTTCTTGTGCGCGCGCTCCCGCCTTCTCGACTCCCGTCCCGACTCCACATCCTGGGGACCGCTGCGCGCGGATGCCGGCCGCGCCCGTACCCCCGCGTGCGTGGTGCTCGGGGGCACCGGGTGCGGCTCGTCCCGCAGCGGGGAGCCGGTCTCCGGGTGGCTCTCCCCTGCCGCGACGGCCTTGGTGAGGCCCCACGCAGCGTCCTGCTCGGCGCGCTTCTTACTGCCCGCGGTGGACCAGGGCCCGCAGACCTGTCCGACCCGGAACCGGGCCGCGAACACCGGTGTGTGCGAGGGCCCGCGGTGATCGCCGTCGATCTCGGGTCTGGGCAGGTCGGGATGCGCCTGCAGCCACATCGACACCACACTCGGCCCGAACTCCGGATGCGACTGCGACGCCCAGCCGAAGACCTCGTCGCGGATCGGCGCCCAACTCTCCCCGGCTTGAAGCAACGTGACGATCGTGGTCACCGTCACCTCGTCGG
>NZ_BCWY01000275.1 GCF_001894825.1 Rhodococcus jostii NBRC 16295
CACGCCGCGGTCGGAGTGCACAATGGTTCCTTCGCATTTTCCGCCGCGAGCCGCGACCGCCTGCTCGAGCGCATCGGTGACCAGCTCGGTCCGCATATGGTCATCGACGCCCCAGCCGAGCGCCTTCTTTGAGTGCTCATCCTTGAACGCACACAGGTACATATCGCCTTCGCCGCAGGTCAGATAGGTGATGTCGGACGTCCACACCACGTCGATCCGGCCCTGATCGAACTTCCGCTGGACCAGGTCGGGCGGGAACGAGGCGTTCGGGTCGACGACAGTGGTGGCCATATGGAAAGTCCGGGGGCTGATCCCCGAGAGGCCGATCTCGGCCATGACCTTGGCCACCGTCTTCTCCGTGACGACTTCGCCGGCGGCACGCAGGTCTGCAGTGATCCGCGGGGCACCGTACACACCATCGGAGGCACGGTGAAAGTCGACGATCTTGACGGCAAGGTCCGCTCGCCGTTGCCTTCGATGAGTCAATTCGGTTGCAGTGGAACGTTTATGGTGTTCGTAGTATCCGGAGGTCGACACACCCAGCAGGCGCGTCATACGGGTAATCTCGGTGTCGGCGCACTCCATGGCCATCAGCTCGAAGCGCTCTACTTCTGATGTTGTGCCGCAAAGTACGCC
>NZ_BCWY01000276.1 GCF_001894825.1 Rhodococcus jostii NBRC 16295
AACAGGGCCGGTGGGAGGGCCGGTCGGAGTTTCGGCACTTCCTCACCGGTGAACCGATCCCGGTCACCTTGTCCACCTACGTGATCGAGCACAGTCCGGAGAACCGCCCTGCGGTGATCGCATGCATCGCCCAGGACCTACGGACTGCGCAGGAGCACGAACAGCGCCTGCACACCGCTTTGGAGGCGGCCGCGTACCGGGTCCGCGAACAACGCGCCCTCGCCGACCTGAGTGGGCTCGCCGTCGACGGCGACCTGGACCACGTCCTCGTGGCCGCGGCGGACGCAGCCGCCGCGTTGGTGGGAGTCAACTGCGCCTCGGTGGCCCGGGCCGAGGAGCCGGGCGGTGCATTACGGGTGCTCGCCTACCGCGGTCAACCACCCGTCCCGGAAACCTTCGCCCCCGGTACCGACTCCCAGCCCGGATACGCGGCCGCCACCGATCAGATCATCATCTGCCCCGACCGGTACGGCGAGCACCGGTTCTCCACCGAAGCCATGAATACCCGAGGGCTACGAAGCGGAGTCTGCGTTCCCATCGGCGCCGACACGGTGTGGGGTGTGCTCACCGCACACAGTGCCCGCCCCCGCGACTACTCCGACCGGGAA
>NZ_BCWY01000277.1 GCF_001894825.1 Rhodococcus jostii NBRC 16295
AGATCGTTCGCTCCGACCGTCTACACGGTTGCGACGCTGCCGAAGACGAAGAACGGGAAGATCATGCGCCGCGCCATCCGGGCGCGGTTCCTCGGGGACCCGGTGGGGGACATGTCGTCACTCGACCCGGCGACACCACTCGAAGATATCCCGCACCCACAGGTACTGAAGAAGGGTTAGGGCGATGAGCCAGAACGACACTCAGAATGTTCAGTTGCACAACACTTCAGTGAAGACGTATGACGGGTTCCCGACGTTGGCGATCGATCGTCCGTCGGAGGGGGTGCTGCGGATCGTGCTGGACGGGCCGGATCTGCATGCGGTCGGTGCGGACATGCACCGGGAGTTGGCGGATGTGTGGGCGGCGATCGCCCGGGACGAGTCGGTGCGGGCGGTGTTGATCCGCGGCGCCGGTGACCGCGCCTTCTCGGCGGGCGGCAGCTTCGATCTCATCGACGCGATGGTCAAGGACTGGGACACCCGCACCCGTGTCATGCACGAGGCGCGAGATCTGGTCCGCAACATCATCGAATGCCCGGCACCGATCGTGTCGGCGATCAACGGGCCGGCGGTCGGTGCCGGATTGGTCGCCGCTCTGCTGGCGGAT
>NZ_BCWY01000278.1 GCF_001894825.1 Rhodococcus jostii NBRC 16295
ACCGGCCGGGAGGTGCGTCGCGGTCGATCATGCGCAGATCACACGGATTCTCGGGTCGGTTGACGACCCGCTGCACGAGGGTGTGCGAGCCGCGAATGACGCCGCGCAGGTGCTGCTTCGGGGACGTCGCAGGTCCGGCGCGTTCGCGCTCTACGATCTCGCGCACGGGTGGGGTTCCACCGAGGAAGGCGGGATCGTGCCGATCCCGCTGGACGAGCGCACGGTGGGATACGTGTTTGTGCAGGAATTGATGATCGCAGCGAACGAGGCGATCGCCATGTGGTGCGTGCAGGAGGATCTTCCGGTTCTGTTCCGCAATCACCGCAGCGCGGTGACCGCGGGCAGCACGGAGGACCTCGCGGCGGAGGTTGCGGTGGCGATGACGGATCCGGTGCTGTTCGAGAAGCTGCGTTCGCGTCTGCAATCGTCGTATCGTGCTGCCACGTACGCCCCGACGGTGCACGGCCATCACGGGCTTCGGTTGGCGGCGTACACGCACGCGACGTCGCCGCTGCGCAGGGTGTCGGACCTGATCACCCAGCGGGTGATCTTCGCCCACCTCGACGGCGGGCCTGCCCCGTACACCACAGAGCAACTCGGCAACCT
>NZ_BCWY01000279.1 GCF_001894825.1 Rhodococcus jostii NBRC 16295
CCGGGCTTCGATGGCCTGCACGGTCTTGTCGAACGCCTTTCCCAGGACACGTGTGCCGAAGACGCCGAGCACGGCCCCGAGCGCTCGTCCTTTGAGATTCTTGCCGTCGCGGACCACGACGGCGTCGACGTCGGTGGTCCCGTCGGGCCGTGGGGTGAGGGTGTAGGTGTGGCCCGAGTTTCCGCCCCACAGGTTGGAGTCGGTGGTGGTCATGACGATGCGATGGGGATCGGTCCAGTCGTAGTGCAGGCGTTCCCAGGCCCCGCCGGAGCCTTCGGTGACGTCGGCGTGGTCGGTGCCGAGTTCGTGCACTTGGAGGTAGTCGTCGGCGCTGTTGCCGAAGAGCGTCTCGCGGCCCGGCCCGAAGTCGGTGAGCGCGTCGAGGAATTGTTCGGGTGTTGCGGTGGTGGTCTGGTGGAGGCGGATCGTGGACATGGCGTGTTCTCCTTGATGGATTGTGCGGGGTGAGGGGTAGACCGGTGGGGGATTCGAGGGCAGTTAGACGGGCAGCTCCGTCCCAGCCTGTTCGGCGATCATGTAGGCGGCGTACCAGTCGGGCCAGTTCGGATCCTCTGTACCGGTGCGCTTCTCGTGCTCG
>NZ_BCWY01000280.1 GCF_001894825.1 Rhodococcus jostii NBRC 16295
GGGCAGCGGGGAGATCATGATCGCGCCGGTCTCGGTCTGCCACCAGGTGTCGACGATCGGGGCCGTGTTGCCGCCGATCACCTCACGGAACCACTTCCACGCCTCGGGATTGATCGGTTCGCCCACCGAGCCGAGGAGCCGGATCGAGGACAGGTCGTGGGCGTCCGGAATGTCGCGGCCCCACTTCATGAAGGTGCGCACCAGTGTGGGTGCGGTGTAGTAGATGCTGACGCTGTACTTCTCGATGATCTGGAAGTGGCGGTGCTCGTCGGGGGAGTTGGGGGTGCCCTCGTAGACCACCTGGGTGACACCGTTGCTCAGGGGTCCGTAGACGATGTAGCTGTGCCCGGTGACCCAGCCGATGTCGGCGGTGCACCAGTACACGTCCTCGCCCGCCTTGTGGTCGAACACGTTGTGGTGGGTGTACGACGCCTGGGTGAGGTACCCGCCGGAGGTGTGGATGATGCCCTTGGGCTTTCCGGTGGTGCCGGAGGTGTAGAGGATGAACAGCGGGTGCTCGGAGTCGAACGGCTGCGCCTGATGTGTGTCGGACGCTTTGTCGACGGTCTCGTGCCACCACAGGTCCCGGCCCTC
>NZ_BCWY01000281.1 GCF_001894825.1 Rhodococcus jostii NBRC 16295
CGAGCCACTGCGCACCGACCGAGCGAACCTGATCGGCCACCTCCGGGCGCACGTCGTAGCCGGTGGCCCGGCCACCGAGCCGCTTCGCCGTCGCCAGGGCCTGCAAACCGGCGACCCCGACACCGAGGACCAGCACCGTCGCCGGCTTGACCGTGCCGGCGGCGGTGGTGAGCATCGGGAAGAACCGGTCGACTCCGACGCCGCCAACAGCACCGACTTGTACCCGGACACGTTCGCCTGCGACGACAACGCATCCATCACCTGGGCGCGGGAAATCCGCGGGATCGCCTCCACCGCGAACGCCGCCACCCCCGCCGCCTTCAACGCGGCGACCTGGTTGTCCTGGTTGCGGGGCGCCAAAAACCCGATCAGCGTCTGACCCGACGACAGGCGGCTCACCTCCTCGTCGGACGGCGGCGCGACCTTCACCACCACATCCGCCGACCACGGATCGGCGATCTTCGCCCCCGCCTCGGTGTACAACTCGTCCGGAATCAGCGCGCCCAACCCGGCACCCGACTCGACCACCACGTCGACGCCCTTGGCGATCAACGCGGCCACGACCTTCGGCACCAACGCCACCCGACGCTC
>NZ_BCWY01000282.1 GCF_001894825.1 Rhodococcus jostii NBRC 16295
CCGTCGTACTGGAGAACCACCGGGTGGCTTGAGGCCATCATCAGGTTGTGGGGCTTGTTGAGCCCGTACGTTCGGTCTCCCCATGCTCGACGACCCAGGCGGCGATCTGTGCACGCGAGGTGAAGCCGAGCTTGGCGAGGACGTGCTCCACATGCCCTTGCGCGGTGCGCTGCGAGATCACCAGTTGGGCGGCGATCGCCTTGTTCGTCAGGCCCTCGGCGACCAAACCGGCGACCTGCCGCTCGCGTTTGGTCAACCCGGTCGCGGTGTCGGCGCGAGTCCGCGATGCCGTCCGGTGCTCGTCGAGTGCGTAGGCAAGCGCGTTCTCGAATGTCATGGCTTCGCCGTGCCGCACCTCCTCGTCAAACACTTGCATCCCCAACGTGCGACGCGCTTGCCGCACACATTCGTCGTGGTAAGCGAGCAGGGTCGGGACGGCGATCGTGGCGCCGACTACGGTCTGTGACAGCGCGGCGGCGGCGCCCAGCAGGACGGCGGCCCGCCGGTCTAGGTGGTCGGCCGCGGCGATCCATGCCAGCGCCTCCAGAGACAT
>NZ_BCWY01000283.1 GCF_001894825.1 Rhodococcus jostii NBRC 16295
TCAGGCTTCCTGGGCCACGCGCTCGTGGATGTGGGTGACGACGTCGCGGGCGGACGTCAGGGCGCCGTGCTGCCAGGCGATGGCGTTGGACAGGTGGTCGCCGGCGAAGTAGATCTTGTCGACGGGTTCGAGCAGCTTCTCGTATTCGGGGGTGGCCGCCCCGCCGTGCGATCCGCCGCTGCCCGCCCAGTTCGCCCAGGCACTCTCTGAGTACTTGGTGCGCCGCCAGCTGCCCGAGAATGACGACGAGATGTCGCGGGTGTACTTCTCGCCGTGGATCTCCGAGCCCTCCGCGATCGCCTTGGCGAGCCGCTGGCGGTGGGTGAGGGACTCGAACGCCTCCTGCCGCTTGCCGCTGCTGTAGTAGGCGACGACCACACCGCGATCGGAGTTGTAGTGGTCGTACGGGAACATGATCTGCGAGATGTCCTTGTCGGTGTTGGATGCGCCGCCGTAGATGCGGTCCTCCGTCTCCCACCACCGGCGCGAGTACTCGATGCCGAGCTTTCCGGACGACGACGGCTTGG
>NZ_BCWY01000284.1 GCF_001894825.1 Rhodococcus jostii NBRC 16295
TGAAAGGTGCCCTTCATGAGCGGCCCCATGACCGGAATCAAGATCGTCGACCTGTGTTCGATGATGTCGGGCCCCTGGGCCACGGACATCCTCGGCGACCAGGGCGCGGACGTCATCAAGGTGGAGGTCCCCGGCAAGGGCGATCACGTCCGTTCCCTGCCCAATCGTTCCGGCGACATGTCGGCGATGTTCGTCAACGTCAACAGGTCGAAGCGGTCCCTGACCCTGGACCTGAAGACTCCGGAAGGCGTTGCGGTACTGAAGAAGTTGGTCTCCACCGCCGATGTCGTGGTGCAGAACTTCCGGCCCGGCGTCGTCGAGCGCCTCGGCATCGGATACGACGACCTCGCCCCACTCAACTCGAAGCTCATCTATCTCTCGATGAGCGGATTCGGCGAGCGTGGCCCCGCCTCCGGCCAGCGGGTCTACGATTCGCTGATCCAGGCCCTGACCGGCCTGACCACCGTCCAGGCCGGATCCGACGAGGAACGGCCCCGCCTGATCCGCACCATCCTCCCCGACAAGCT
>NZ_BCWY01000285.1 GCF_001894825.1 Rhodococcus jostii NBRC 16295
GGAGGGCGTGTTCTGGAGTTTCGGCACCTACACCGGCGCGTAGACCGGCCCCATCACGCCCCGTGCTCCGCGGGGACCTCCTCGCCGGGCTTCGGCGGTGGTGGCGGTGTACCGTCCCCGAACGGCCTGCCGCCCAGCTGTTCACGCCCGTGCGGCGCGAGCCAGCCGGACAGGTCGGGGCCCTTCGGCACGATCCCGGTGGGATTGAGGTCGGTATGCACGATGTAGTAGTGCTGCTTGATCTGGGTGAAGTCGATGGTGTCGCCGAACCCGGGTGTCTGGAAGAGATCGCGGGCGTAGCCCCACAGCACGGGCATCTCGTCGAGCTTGTTCCGATTGCACTTGAAGTGTCCGTGGTAGACCGCGTCGAACCGTGCGAGGGTCGTGAACAGGCGCACGTCCGCTTCGGTAATCGTGTCGCCGACAAGGAACCTGCGGTCGGCCAGACGTTCCTCGAGCCAGTCGAGACGAGCGAACAGGCGGTCGTACGCGGAGTCGTACGCGTCCTGGGATCCGGCG
>NZ_BCWY01000286.1 GCF_001894825.1 Rhodococcus jostii NBRC 16295
CCCCGTGGTGGGTGCGGTGGGTGGGTCGGGGTCGGTCGGTGGGGAGGGGGAGGGTGTCGGGGAGGTTGGTGAGTGTGGTGGTCCAGTAGGTGGTTTGGGTTTGGGTGGTGGGGGTGGGGTGGTCGGGTGTGCCGAGGAGTTGGTGTTGCCAGTGGGTGTAGTCGGTGTAGGTGAGGGGGAGGGGTGTGAGGTGGGGTGGTTGGTGGTGGGTGTGGGCGGTGTAGGTGGTGGTGAGGTCGTGGGTGAGGGGGGTGAGGGAGTGGCCGTCGGCGGCGATGTGGTGGAGGACGAGGGTGAGGGTGTGGTGGGTGTTGTCGAGTTGGTAGAGGTGGGTGTGGAGGGGGGTGTCGGTGGTGAGGTCGAAGGGTTGGGTGGTGTCTTGGGTGATGTGTTGGGGGAGTTGGGTTTGGGTGGTGGGGGTGGGGGTGAGTGGTGGTGTGGTGGGGTGGGGGTGGATGTGTTGGGTGGGGTGTCCGTGGTGGAGGGGGTAGGTGGTGTGGAGGGGTTGGT